>CAUJCR010000001.1 GCA_963169355.1 Bacteroidota bacterium
CTCAGCAGCGGCCTTTGCTAATGCTGCCTTTTGAGCGGCTTCTTGTTCCTTCGCTAATTTTTCTGCAGCAGCTTTTTCTTGGGCAATGCGTTCGGCTTCTGCTTTAGCAGCCGCTTCTTTCTCCTTGGCAATACGTTCTTCTTCGGCTTTCTTAGCGGCTTCTTGTTCTTTTGCTAATTTTTCTGCAGCAGCTTTTTCTTGGGCAATGCGTTCGGCTTCTGCTTTGGCAGCCGCTTCTTTCTCCTTAGCAATGCGTTCTTCTTCGGCTTTCTTAGCGGCTTCTTGTTCCTTCGCTAATTTTTCCGCAGCCGCTTTTTCTTGGGCTATACGTTCGGCTTCTGCTTTGGCAGCCGCTTCTTTCTCCTTAGCAATGCGTTCTTCTTCAGCTTTCTTAGCAGCAGCTTGTTCTTTTGCTAATTTCTCTGCTGCCGCTTTTTCTTGGGCAATGCGTTCGGCTTCTGCTTTGGCAGCCGCTTCTTTCTCTTTAGCAATGCGTTCTTCTTCGGCTTTCTTAGCAGCAGCTTGTTCCTTCGCTAATTTCTCTGCTGCGGCTTTTTCTTGGGCAATGCGTTCAGCTTCTGCTTTGGCAGCCGCTTCTTTCTCCTTAGCAATGCGTTCTTCCTCAGCTTTCTTGGCAGCAGCTTCTGCCTCTGCTTTCTTTTTAGCCTCTTCTTCTGCCTTTGCTTTAATACAATTTTCGGCTAATAATAATTTTTCTAGTGGGGTTCCTTCATCAGGCAATATCTTATTTGCTGTAGTATATTGCGCCTTTGCATTATCACAATCTTTTTTTGCTAAAAAAGAATCACCACTTTTTAGTGCTGCATTATACTTTGAAATTAACTCTTCTTCTTGCGCCCTGATAGAAGCTAAAGCATTTAATGTTTGATTAGTATAGGAAGGATCGTCATTAAAAGTCTTTTTTGAAGCATTATATCCCAACTTTAATAAAGGTTGATTTAAAACAGAATAATTAATTCCAGGAAGTGGCTTAGACATCGTTACTCCCTCTATTTTTACTTCTGCCTTAAATTTATCATTAATTAATTCAGCAGGAACTCCCATGGTTGATACTTGAAATTTTTTCGTATTACAACCTGGATAGGAAACCGTCATGATATAATCACCATTTGCAGGAACATTAATTTGAAAATCACCATTACCAGAACTTTGTGTTTGGGCAACAATTGATGAGCCTTTATATAGTATAATAGATGCGCCACCAATCCCCTTACCATCTTTTTCAATCTTACTTGTTAATTTAAGTGTCCATTCTTGCGCTAGCCCTATATGACTTACTAAAAAGAAAAATATATAAATAAAACCTCTATTGATTCTCATACTTTAAAACTTGAAACTACTAATTTACTTAATTTTTATAAAATATTTCTAAATGTTAAAAAACTGTCAGAATCTATTGATGAAATTTAGTCGTGCCTAAAAGCATTCTGTTCATTTAAAAATTAACTATACATTTGCCCGTGCTAAAAAACGTATCAAAACATCATTTACTATTACACTTTATTGTGTTTATATGGGGATGGTCGCCTATATTAGGAAGAAGTATAAGTACTGGCACTTTTCCATTAGTGTGGTATAGAATTTTGTTTACGATTTCCCTTATGGGACTATACTTGCTTTATATAAAATCTCCAATAAATATTTCGTTAAAAAGATTTCTTCATCTTAGTTTAATTGGGGTTATAATTTGCGTGCATTGGTTATGTTTTTATGGTGCCATAAAAGTATCAAATGTATCAGTAACTATGGCTGCATTTAGTACAGGTACTTTTTTCACAGCCATCATTGAACCCATTATGTACAAACGCCGTTTTATTTGGTATGAACTTCTTATTGGCTTAATTATTATTAGTGCCATTTGTATTATTTTTTCTAGTGAATTAAAATTTGGTCCTGGAATTTTATTAGGTGCTTTAGCGGCCTTTACAGCTTCCATTTTTAGTGTATCTAATGGACTTTTGATACAAAATAATAAAGATCCCATTTCTTCGCCAGTTCTCTCGTTTATTGAACTTAGTGTAGCATTATTAGCATTAAGTATTTACTTATTATTTGCAGGAGAATTATCTGTTTCCTTTTTTAAATTAAATATCAATGATATTATATTTATAGGATTACTTTCTGGCGTCTGCACTGTTTATCCATTTATAGCAAGTGTTAGCTTAATGAAACATATTTCGCCCTACACAATTAATTTAACAGTAAATCTTGAAAGTGTATATGGAATTATTTTGGCCTTTATCATCTTTAAAGAAAATAAAGAATTATCACTTACTTTTTATGTAGGCTTTAGTATCATTTTAATAGCTATTTTCTTAAATGCTTATTTAAAACAAAAATTTCATAAAGGGTGATTTTTAAAAATTAAAAATTACCTTTACAAACTCAAAGAAAAGTCATGCAGTTTGAGTTAAATATAGAATATATTGAACAGCTTAAACAAGCTATCATTGATAAGAACGACCAACTTATCAAGGAGCAATTTAAAGAATTGCATGCGGTTGATATTGCCCTTATTATAGATAGATTAAACACCGAAGAGGCTAATTACATTTACGATCACCTTGAAGAAGAAATGGCGGCCGATGTGTTGCTTGAGATGGATGAAGAGAAAAGAGAGGCATTATTAGCAACGTTTTCTACTAAAGAAATTGCCGAACAGTTAGACAACATGAATTCTGACGATGCGGCAGACGTTATTAATGAACTACCTGAAGAAATCCAAGAAGAGGTACTATCGCAAATTGAAGACATAGAGCAAGCTAGCGATATTGCTGATTTAATGAGCTATGAAGAAGGTACTGCTGGTTCATTAATGGCTAAAGAACTTGTAAGTGTTTATGCACAAGATACAGTAAGTGCTTGTATTGATGGAATTAGAAGGCAAACAGAACATATTGAAGCTTTTTATGCCATCTATGTGGTAGATGATAACAACAAATTAATAGGAGTATTGCCTTTAAAAAAATTAATAGTCTCGCATCCTTTAGCTAAGATAGAAGAGATTTATGATCCAGACATCTTATCTGTAAAAACATCTGCCTCAAGTGAAGAAGTTGCTGCTATTATCCAAAAATACGACTTAGTTGCCCTGCCTGTCATTGACCAATTAGGAAGATTAGTAGGACGAATTACAATTGATGACGTGATGGATGTAATACGTGAAGAAGCTGAGAAAGACATTCAGTTAATGAGTGGTATTACGGATGATGTAGATAGTAGCGATAGCTTATGGCGTTTATCAAAAGCTCGTATCCCTTGGTTATTAGTTGGAATGTGTGGTGGTATAATTGGTTCGAGAATTATTGGCAGCTATGAATCACAAATTCAGATTCATCCTGAAATGGCTTTCTTTATTCCATTGATAGGTGCTACAGGTGGGAATGTAGGCGTACAATCTTCTGCTATTATTGTACAAAGCTTGGCTAATAACACCTTAGTTACAGATAAAATTTCTCAGAAACTTTTAAAAGAATTAAGCGTTGGATTAATTAATGGTTTAATTTGTTCATCACTTATATTAGGTTATAATCTCATTATAAACGAAACATGGTCGTTAGCTGCCACCGTTAGTATAGCTTTATTAACGGTAATTTTATGTGCCTCATTCCTAGGCACATTTGTACCACTTACCATGAATCGTTTTAAGATAAATCCAGCATTAGCTACTGGTCCTTTTGTTACAACGCTTAACGATATTATTGGGATTTCGATATATTTCCTCGTTGGACGCCTGCTGTATGGCGTTTTTTAGTTGTTAATTTTTATGAGATTGTAGCCTTTTTATAGCTACTAGTTGGTCGTAATAAGTCCCTCGTTTACGATGATATACATAAATGGCATATTCATTATTAGTAGCCCAATGATTACCCTCAGTTAAAGTTTCATCACCACCTTTCTGCTCATCAGACAAATACACATAAGAATAATTATAATATCCCTGTTTTAAAAACAAACTACATTCGTAGCCCATTTTTTTATAATAATAAGTCATCCGGTTTGTTTTATTTAAGCGCCACTCTGTTAATTTTCCTAGTATATAAAAGTTCCCTGATGTTTGTACACCATAAGGCAAAAAGAAATGAACCCACGCATAATCTGCTTCAATATCTGGATTGGTAGCCATATCTTGATTTTTAATTAGAAAACCGCCATTCAAATCATTATAAAAACTATACGACTTGAATGTTCTAATCTCATCATTTTTTAATTCGATATGATATCTATAAGAGCTATCACGATAAATGTTATACACTCTCTCAGTGTAGGTTCTTAACGAGCGGGTATCAAAAAACCTAAATTCATTTCCTCCATTAAAGGTTGATTTATCATCTAATGAGTAAGTGAGCTGACCAGGTTCAACAAAAGTTGGTTTAATATTATTAACGGCGTTATCCCAACGGTTATTTTGTGTTATTACTACTTTTAAATCAGTAAATGGATTAGTAAGCTCATATTGTGAATTAAGAATTTTAAAATCGATATGTTGTTTTTCATACTGTTCGTCCTTCCCCATTGCTTGTCTAATATCAGTAAGAACTGTTACTTTATTTTCAAATATCATAAAGCGTTTGGTTAAAACAAGATTTTCTTTATCATTATCTAAATAAACAAATGCAATATAATTTCCCGATTTGGTAAATTGCATATTTGCCTGTGGGAATATAATTGAATAGTGCGTATATTTTTGAATCGTATTATTTGAAAAATTAAAGTTGATAATATTAGCTTCGTAAAATCCATCTATGTATTCAGATTGCATCAAATCAGATGGTTCCCAATTAGCATTACAATGAAGAAAGCTTACAGTATATGATTTTTTATCTGCCTCTAAATCATCAAAACTTAATTCTAATAATTGCTGGGTATTTAACTCAATAACTGGAGGATTAGCATCAAAAGTAGATTCGTGTAGTTGTGCTGTTTGAATATTTGGTTTATAAATCCAATCTTCATATCGCATTTGATTGTCATTAACATAATCGTCCTGCGCATTTAGATTATTAAATAACAACGAGAATAAAACAACAATTAAAGTAGTATTTAATTTATACGCCATTTCTTCATCAAAAAAATTACAAAATCAATATCGTCAAAGATAATATTTCTTGATGATAAATAGGCGTGTATATTTGATTTATGAAAGGTTTTAACTAATATTGTGCATAGTAAAATATTATAAATGTTCCGATTTTTTGTTACCATACTTTTCGTATTCATACTAAGCTCAGTAAAAGCCCAATTTACCGTTAATGCAGGGGCTGATATTACAGTATGTTTAGGTGGTAGTGTTACATTAGGTGCAACACCCACTGCTACTGGAGGCGTTGCACCATATACTTATACTTGGTCGCCATCCACGTTTTTAAATTCTACATCTATTGCTAATCCTATTGCCTCCAATATTAATTCGGATATTACTTATACGCTCACTGTTATGAGTGCCGATTCTGTTATCAAGACAGACCAAATACACCTCAACCTTGATAAGATATTTACATTTAATGCAGGTATTGATACTGGTTTTTGTGAAACACAATCGCCAGGAGTTCAAATAGGCGCTAGTTTTAACAATAATTTATATCATAACTTTAGTTGGCAACCTACCAGCGGGTTAGACAACTCATCTGCTCCTCGCCCACTTGCTACACCAACCATTACTACAACTTACACTTTAACAGTAAGCGACAACTTGTGTCCTGATAATGTTACTTATGTTACGGTTACTCCATTTAAGCCGCCATTTGTAGATGCAGGAAACGACACCATTATTGACGAAGGTGCTACGATTACTTTACATGGAACAGGCGCAACTAAATATTGGTGGTCGCCAGATTACCATATAAAATACCGAAACACACCAAATCCAGATGTGTGGCCAATTACAGCAACTACCTACACCTTATTAACGATTGACCAGCACGGCTGTTATAATGGCGATGTGGTTACTATTAATATCACTCCAGGCGATAAATTATTTTTTTATAACACCTTTACACCTAATGGCGATGGCGATAACGATTTTTTCTATATTGGAAATCTAGAAAAATTCCCTGATAATAATCTAAAAATTTATAATAGATATGGTAAACTTGTGTATAGTGCTACCAACTACGATAATTTATGGAATGGAAAATATATGGGAAATGAACTCCCCAATGGAACTTACTTTTATATCTTAAATGATGGTAAAGGCACTCAATATAAAGGCTCTGTAACTATCATCAACTAATCATCATCGCTTATGAGGGCTTGAGTAGCTAAGGAAAAGCGAATTTCAGAAAATGAAAAATCATCACCCAACTCACTTTTAAGTGTAGATAGCGCTTTTGATTTCAATTTTTTAGCGCAAGCCAATATTTCTTGATGTTTTTCGATTTGTACAAACTGAGTAACAGGAATTAAGCCAAGACTAACGTATTTTAATAAATGAGTTTCGACTGTTTGTGATGTTAGCTTTCTTTCCTTAGCTATTTCGTGTACAGACAATCCTTGCTTATATAAAAGATACGATTCTTCCTTGGTGTCTTTCTTTGGAGCTTTTTCTTTTTTGGGTTTGGCGTTAGTTGTTTTCTTCTTCGTCCTTCGCTCCTCAAAAGCCATTTTCTCGGTTAAAACAATTGTATCTTTAATAAGCGCTAAGCGCTCATGTTGGTTTGTAAGTAACTTAATTTGTTGTTTATTAAAATCGTTTCCACTTAACACAGCATCTAACAAAGCACTTGTTTTCTCTAACAAAACAATACGTTGATACGTTAAATTCTCTAATTGAAGTAATTCTTCAAGATATGCTTTAATTTGTTTTTCTTCTTTCAGTAATTCTATTTGAGTTAATATTCTTTTAGAAATATCTTTAAGTATCGGATAAAAATAATGTTTTGCGGCTTGATGTCTTTCTGCAATTTGCTTTAAGTAATCATCTTCATGGCTTTCAAATAAACGCATGAGTTGATTAGAAAATTTACCAGCATTTTGTGCTAATGGTTTAAAAATATCATGTATTTGTTCTGCCCACAACTTATGTTTTTGTTTATTCGATTTATTTTCATCTAACTGATAACTTTCAATATGTCTTGAGAATTGAGTATCAATCCATGTATAATTATACGTTTTAAGCAAGTAATCTCTTAAAAATAATTTTCGTTCATTTCGTATGTTTCGTTGTAACTCACTATTAGCTGGTTTATCATCTACATAGTTCAACAATGTTTTATCTTGCTGAATACTTTGAAATTGAATGGGAGTAGTTAATACCAAACCTTGTAAAGATTTTAAACGCGATAAAGCCACATAAACCTGACCTGGCGCAAATGCCCTATTGATATCTAAAATGGCATTTTCAAAAGTTAATCCTTGGCTTTTATGAACTGTAATTGCCCATGCAGTTTTAATAGGAAATTGTTTAAAAGTCCCTATTTCAATTTCATCTACTTCGTTTGTAATAGTATTTAATTCGTATTTAATATTTTTCCATTCGTATCTATTAATTTCAATTGGTTTACTGCCATCTTTAAAATCTACTTCAATAGTTTCATCGGTTAGTTTAGAAACAACTGCAATTTTTCCATTAAAAAATAGTTGTTGCCCACTTGGATCATTTTTCACAAACATAATTTGTGCCCCAACTTTTAATTCTAACGAATACTCAACAGGGTAAGCCGACTCATTAAACTCATCTTCCACCACCGCTCGATAGAAAAAAGATTTTCCACTTAGTTGTTGTAAAGCAGTTTTATTCATTTCATCGGCTTTATAATTATGAGTGGTAAGTGTTATTGTATTTAAAGCCTTTGAGGCATCAAAATTTGGTTTGTAATACGTATTTAATAGGTCAATATCGGCTTGTGTTACTTTATTATTTCTTAAATGATTTAATAAATCAATAAAAACAGTATCCGATTGGCGATAAATTTTATCTAACTCAATATAAACAGGTTTATGTCGTTTTAAAACAAGCGCATCAAAAAAATAAATGCTTTGGTAATAACGATTTAAAACATGCCACTCATCTTCTTTTACAACTGGGGGCAATTGCATTAAATCACCAATAAATAAAACCTGCACTCCTCCAAATGGTTTATGCTGTTGTCGCCTAATGTGCTTTAATACAAAATCAATCATATCTAACAAATCGGCACGAAGCATACTCACCTCATCAATAATTAAAAGCTCTAATTCTTGTAATAATCGGCGCTTATGTTCACGCATGTTTAAATGTTTGATAAGCGTAAAAGGCGTATTTACTTTAGCGTTTAATTCCGTCATTTGAAAAGTGCTATCAGGCACAAATGCGCCAAATGGTAAGCCAAATTGTGAGTGAATAGTTACGCCTCCTGCATTAATAGCTGCAATACCTGTGGGAGCCACAATAATGGCATTTTTAAGTGTGTGCTCAATAATTTTTCTTAAAAAAGTAGTTTTACCAGTTCCAGCCTTACCAGTTAAAAACACTGGGCAGTTCGTTTGATTAATATATTTAGCTGCAAGTTCTGCAGGTGTTAATTCATTTGGGTTTTCCATTTAAAACAATATGCTTAATCTTTAGGGTAACAAATAAAATACTTAACTACCTTTTTACTAAGCATTTTTATATTTAATTGATCTGAAGCTTTGGCTACATCAATTAATGAACCATCTTTTTGAAGTATCTTAATTTGAGAATGAGTATTGTAAGCGCTATTATTTACGGCCTCGCTAAACACAAAATATTCCACTTCTTGTTTATCGAGTTTATATTTTCTCATCACTTTTTCGCGTATAGACTGCTCGTAGGCTTGACTAAATTTTTTCTGTTGAATTTCAATCTTATATAATTTTCTGTTCAACATATTTTGACACAAAGTAGATAATACCACATCTTGATGTGTAGCCCACACCTTTACAGAAGCCATAATATCGTAATCATCTAGCAATATAAATTGAGCTAATAATTCAGGCTTTTTAATAAAATCTTTTTTGGTAAAATTATTTCTAAGAAATAACGAAAGTGCAGGTGTAGCAAATAACTCAACACCTTGTAGCGATAGATCTTTAGCTCGTTTTAAAATATTTACTAATAATTTTTCGGCACTTAATACGGTTTTATGCAAATAAACCTGCCAATACATTAAACGGCGAGCAATTAAAAAGTTCTCGATACTATAAATACCCTTAGCCTCAATTACCAACTCACCATTTTTCACGTTTAGCATTTTAATAATTCGGTCGTTGCTTACAACACCTTCCGATACGCCAGTAAAAAAACTATCTCTGTTTAAATAATCAAGCCTATCCATATCTAACTGACTAGACACTAGCTGATGAAGAAATTTTTTAGTGTATTGGTTTTTAAATATTTTAATGGCTAATGATAATTTCCCTTTAAATTGTTTGTTCAGTTCATCCATCAACATAGCCGAAATATCCTCGTGATGAACGCCTTTTACAATGCTATGTTCTAAGGCATGAGAAAACGGACCATGACCAATATCATGTAACAAAATGGCAATAATAGCCGCATCGCATTCCTCATCGGTAATTTGAATATTTTTAGATTTTAATATCTGTAAAGCATCCGTCATAAGGTGCATAGCCCCAATAGCGTGATGAAAACGGGTATGTAAAGCCCCAGGATACACTAAATTAGTGAGTCCTAACTGTTTAATGCGTCTTAAGCGTTGAAAAGTGGGGTGATTTATTAAATCGTGTACAATATCATTAGGAATGGTAACGAAACCATACACAGGGTCGTTAATTATTTTTCGCTTGTTTAATGTCATAAGAGTAATAAAGCAAATTTACACTTTTACTAATAAAAATGACTATTTTTGCGCAACTAAACCAACATTACAACTATGCCTAAAATTTCTGTGAAGGCTCAAGAAATGCCTTCGTCGCCTATTCGTAAGTTAGTACCTTATGCCGATGCTGCTAAAAAGAAAGGAACTAAAATATATCACTTAAATATTGGTCAGCCAGATATTGAAACACCATCTACCTTTTTAAAAGCGGTGCAAACAGCCGACATTAAAGTATTAGAATATAGCCATAGTGCAGGTAACGAAAGCTATCGTAAAAAATTAGCAGGTTATTACCAATCATATCAAATTGCCGTAGATGCCTCTGAAATTATTGTAACTTGCGGTGGCTCCGAAGCTATTGAAATTGCAATGCTTACCTGTTTTAATGCAGGAGACGAGGTTATTATTCCTGAACCATTTTATGCCAATTACAATGGTTTTTCAAGAGCCTCTGATGTAACCATTGTTCCTGTAAGAAGCTACATAAATACTGGATTTGCCTTGCCTTCTATCAGCGATTTTGAAAAAGTAATTACGCCTAAAACAAAAGGGATTATGATTTGTAATCCTGGTAATCCAACAGGCTATTTATATACCAAAGCCGAGCTTGAAGCCTTAAAAGAATTAGTAAAAAAGTACGACTTATTTTTATTAAGCGACGAAGTATATCGAGAGTTTTGTTATGATGGAAAAGAATATGTATCGGTAATGCACCTCACTGGTATTGAGAACAATGTAGTGTTACTCGATTCAATCTCAAAACGCTATAGCGCTTGTGGTGCTCGTATTGGTGCTATGATAACTAAAAACAAAGAAGTAATGGCGGCGGCTATGAAATTTGCACAAGCCCGATTATCTCCACCTAGCTACGGACAAATAGGCGCAGAAGCCGCTCTTGACACTCCTGCCTCGTACTTTGAAGGGGTTAAAAAAGAATATATTGAGAGAAGAAATTTTTTAGTAGATGAACTCAATAAAATTGAAGGCGTTTTCTGTCCTAAGCCTAGTGGTGCATTTTATTGTATTGCCCAATTACCTATTGATGATTCTGATAAATTTTGTCAATGGTTGTTGGAATCGTTTAACTACAATAACCAAACAGTAATGATGGCTCCTGCCTCTGGTTTTTATTCAACCAAAGGAGCAGGAACCAATGAAGTGAGATTAGCTTATGTATTAAACAAAGAAGATTTAAAAAATGCCATTATTTGTTTAAAAGAAGCGCTAAAAATCTATCCTGGAAAAACAAATTAGTTTGCTTATTGTACAATAAGTTGAATTAACTTTTGCCTTTCTTGATCCCAATTATTCTCCACAGCGGCAATAATGGTATTACTTTTATATTCAAGGTAGTTTTGACTGCTTATTAATTCGGTTACTTTCTCCGCTATATGCGAAGGATGATGATTTTGAATAAACAAACCTATTTTATATTTATCAATAAGCATCTGAATTTCTGGCAACTGAGTAGCTAAAATTGGAATACCCGCATGAATATAATCAAACACTTTATTAGGTAATGAAAAATGGTAATTCATATTCGTATCCTTGTCGATAGTTACTCCTAGGTGCGCATTTGCAGTATAATGGCGCAATAAAGATGCTGGCATCTTATCAAGAAACATCACTTTTGTGCTTAATTGTAATGAAACAACCATCTCCTTCAATGTTGATATCACATCGCCACTACCAATAATTAAAAGTAAATACGTATCATCTAAATACTTAAATGATTCTACTAATTCCTCGGCACCTCTTTGCACATTTATACCAGCACCTTGTAATATGATTATCTTTTTTCCATAAGGAAGCTTTAACTCCTCTCTCGTTTTTATGGTTTGAAGTTTGGGATATTGTGGAATATTCCTCACAAAAATAAATGGCGCCTGGTATTTATTAGTAAAGTAATCGGCAATACTTTTATTAACCGTGATACATTTACTAAGTTTTGGAACAATCCACGATTCTAGACGTTCCCAAATTTTTTTCTTAAATGGGTTTTGCTGTAACTCGGGCACTTCACAAAAAATCTCATGACTATCATATATTAAAGGAATTTTCTTAATTTTTGACACTAGGTAGTTAGGTAAAAGTGTATCTAGGTCGTTTGAAAATAAAACATCTGCTTTATTAAGAAGTAACACAAAAAATAATCGAAGATTAAACCAAAAGTAAAAAGCAGGTCCTTTTTCAAAAAGCAGAAACATGCGCTTACAAGTATAAGGTCTTTGTTCGAGTGGTTTAGAGTGTTTCTGTTTTCGTCCTACTAATAACACATCGTAATCTAAATCTACAAATACTTGACAGGTACGTGCAACTCGTTGATCGGTTACTAAATCATTAATTACAGAAACTATCACCCTTTTCTTTAGCATGAGGCACTAAGATTTTTTAAGTAAACTATTCTTCAACTTATTTTCTTTAACAAATCCATCGCCATTTGATAAGGATTAACGTTTTGTTGAGATAATTGTTGTTCTATTTTTTTCAATTCAGTTTTTACTTTTGAATTTGAATAAAAACGTTCAATCAGTTCATCATGAATGGTTTGGTGAAGCCATTGCACATTTTGCGAAGTTCTCTTTTGCTCAAAAAAACGATTATTTAAAGTGTGATGCTTATACTTATCTATCATATCGTACACTTCCTTAATGCCAATTTGCTCGGTACTTGAACAGGTTAACACCTGTGGTTTCCATAAACTATTGGTTGGAGGAAACAAATGAAGTGCTCTTGCGTATTCTGCTCTGGCTTGTTTAGCTTTTTCTAAATTTGAGCCGTCCGCTTTGGTAATAACCATTCCATCAGCCATCTCCATTATTCCTCGTTTTATTCCTTGTAACTCATCGCCTGCACCTGCCAACATTAATAGTAGAAAAAAGTCGGTCAGTTGATGAACCGCTGTTTCGCTCTGCCCCACTCCCACTGTTTCCACAATAATATAATCAAAGCCTGCCGCTTCGCAAATGATAATACTTTCTTTGGTTTTACGAGCAACACCTCCTAAACTTCCTGCACTAGGCGATGGGCGAATAAAGGCTTTTGGGTGAATTGAAAGTTGTTCCATGCGCGTTTTATCTCCCAAAATACTGCCTTTGCTTTTTTGAGAACTTGGGTCGATAGCCAACACAGCCAACTTGTGTCCACGATTTACCACTTCTAAGCCAAAACTCTCAATAAACGTACTTTTACCAACACCAGGCACACCCGTTATGCCCAAACGAAATGAAGTAACAGGATGTTTTAATAACTGATTAATAATTTGCTGTGCTTGTTCCTGATGTTCGGGCTTTGTAGATTCGGCTAAAGTTATTGCCCTGCCAACATACGTGATATTTGATGCTAAAATACCATCAACATACTCATTTATTTGAAAAGATTTACTCATTTTCTGATTAACAAAAATAGGGTTTAATTTTTGTTTACAAGGTCTGATTTTCAAACAAATTCAACTTTCTTTTATTTATTACAATTTACTCTATAAAATAAAACCCTCAAAGTTTTCAAACCCTATCTGGGTGCGACATAAAATGATCATTTAGGAACAGCAAAAGATACTTGATAATCATTTTTTATTTGTATATTTATTTCATAAATAACAAACGGCTTGTGTTAATGATAACGCGGGTTTGTATTAGTTACAGCTTAAAATTACGCATTGTAATAAATGGACGATTTTGAAGAGTATTTAAGACAGGGCGAACCCAGCAAAGCCGAAAAAGCAAAGCTTTGGAAAACGGCTATTGGTTTACAACAGGTTGACGGATTAAAGCCTTCTGAATATCTTATAGCAACTGCTAAGCAAAACATTGAAGGTAATATTACTATTAACGAAGTAAAAAAACGCATTGATTCCTATTACCAACATCACCCAACAAAAAACACTGAAGATCGAACGGAAGAAGCAGATAAAGTATCGGCACGAATTACAGAAATTTTAAGCGAACAAACATTTACGTTTTCACCTGCCGAGTATATATCAATTCATCGAAGATTATTTCAAGGTATCTACAAGTTAGCAGGGCAAATTCGAGATTACAACATTACTAAACAAGAGTGGGTTTTAAATGGCGAAACGGTTCTATATGCGAGTGCCAATAGTTTAAAAGCAACATTAGAATACGATTTTGAGCAAGAAAGAAAATTTAGCTACAAAGGCTTAAGCGAACAAGAAATTATTGAACATATTGCACATTATATTTCATACTTGTGGCAAATACACATATTTGGAGAAGGAAACACCCGAACAACAGCCATTTTTTTGATAAAATACTTGCGTAAGTTAGGTTTTAAAAAAGTAAACAATGATTTGTTTGCCGAAAATTCGTGGTATTTTCGCAACGCACTTGTACGAGCCAACTATGAGGATTTATCAAAAGGTATTTATAAGACCGAAAAATATCTTCTTCAATTTTTATCGAACTTACTGTTGAGAGAAAATTATTCGCTCAAAAATAGAGAAATGCACATTCTTTATAATGACACTGTAAATGACACTGTAAAGCTCCAAAATGACACTGTAAATAAAACTGTATTTTCATTGATAAAAAAAGATAATAAAATAACCGCAACTGAAATTAGCGAATGTTTGAAAATGAGTTTAAGTACCGTAAAGCGGAAAATAAAAAACTTAAAAGAACAAGGAAAAATAGAACGAATTGGAAGCGACAAAACAGGGCACTGGAAAGTAATTGAAGAATAAAACCATTTTTTATTCGTATATTTATTTCATAAATAACAAACGGCTTGTGCTAATGATAACGGTTTTTTTTTTACAGGCTGAACTTAGTGATAATTTGCAAAAATCATAAATTCAATATACACATGAAGAAAATAATTTTAGTTTTGACTGCACTATTATTCTTTATTTCTTGTATGAAAAAAGTTAAACTTCCAGACAATCAATCAGAATTACTTATTGGCACCTGGAAATATGTTTCAAGCAGTGGTGGTATGACAGGAAGAGAAGAAAATGCAAGTAGAACTGAAATTGAATACACGAAATATGGAAAATATAAATATAAAGACAAGAAGAAGTTTAATTTTAAAAGTAAGTTTGAAATTATTATGATTAATTCAATATACACAAATAAAGACGTCTATGCAATTAGATATCATAAAGAAGGAATTTCTCAATCATTTTTAATAAGGAATGATACTTTGTATTTAAAAGACGAAGCAACCGACAGTTACAGTTATACTTATGTTAGAAAGTAACAATTACTTCTGTAAGCTCCCCCGAAATTCTTCCAATTAAATTGAATTTTAATTGGAAGAAAACCACATGAAGAGAACATAATTCACATTTTAATTAATCTGAACTTTAAACTCCACCTGTATGTCTGTATTTCCAGGGGTGTATGTTCCATCTTTTATTTGAGGTTGGTGTTTTAATTCTACTTTTAATAAAGATTTATTCATGGGCATACTAGGTGTTTGCCAAATGGTATTTAAGCCAAGAGGTTTATTGTTGGCATCCAAATCCATGTATTTGATGGTAAGCATACTATTAGGTAAAAAAACGGATGGAGGTGTTCCACTTGGGTTTAATGCATTAAAAAATACTTGATGATCTTCCGCTTCGTTTATCACCTCGTTCGAAATGGTATCTATTGGATTTTTGGTTTCGTCGAGTAATAAAATGCGACAACTATACACCTTATTTTGTAATAAATGAATGACTGAGTCTGATTGGTTGGTGCCTCCATATATTGCAGGATTTCCACCCACACCATCTACATCGCTAAATTGATAAGTTGTTAAACTGTGTGTAACAGTATCTTCAAGCATTAATTGAATTGTGGTAATGAGTTCGGTTTCATCATTATTAGGCGCAATCGGATTTTCTGGCGATGGATCATTTTTCTTTTTACAAGCCATTGTTATTAAGCTCAACATGCTAATCGTTAAAATGAATTTAAAGGTTGTTTTCATGTTTTTTGTTTTTTAATGTGATGGGTTATTGTTTATCATAAATTGTAAGTGGTACTTTTATTCTAATGGTATAGTTTCTGCCAATAGCGTCTGTAAAGTATCTAAACCTATCCAAGTAATCTCTATACACTGTATTTAATATATTGGTTGCTGAGAAGCTAATATCAATGCGTTGTTTATTAAAAATGATTGAAGTGCCTAGTTCCGCATTTAGTAAGCCATAAGCCTGAGGCGGTGGTGCAAAATCACTTTGTTTAGGCACATGCCATTGTTTTGTAATGTATTGATAGCCCAGTTCGATGTATGTATCTTTTATCATAGCGTTTATATCTGTAAAATATTTAGCGTTTAGGCTATATCTATCCGATGGCATATAAACGAGGTAATCGTTAATAGTATAATTCCAACCTCGTAATAGCATGGCTTTGCTGTTTAGCTCTATGTGTTTCATTAACTGACCCGAAACTTTAGCATCAATTCCGCTAATGCGTGCTTGTGCTTGTTGATATACAAATACAGGATATGCACCCTGAATGGTGAGCTCTGTTTGATTACTTGGATTTAAGTAAATATAATTTTCAAATTGGTTATGATAGATGTTTAATTCTGTTTTTAGGTTTTGTAATTGCCATAAGCTAGCAACAGAAAAATTATAAACCTGTTCGGTTTTTAATTGTTTATTTCCTTTCTCAATAGAGCCTAATCCTTGATGAATGCCATCGCTATATAATTCATTAACGGCTGGCGCTCTCCATGCCGAACCTGCATTTATAACAATATGCCATTGCTTATTAGGCTTAATAATACTACCCATATTCCACGATAAATTAGAAAAATGTAATTCGGGTTTTTGTAGTTGCTGACCAATGTAATAGTATGATTTCAAATTTTTATAATCATATCTTAATCCTGCCTCTAGTTCAATATGTTGCCTAACAAAGCGTTCAATAGCAAAAATTCCAAAGGTGTTATTAATATAATTAGGAATAAAAAAACGCCCTAGGTAAACATTTTGTTGGTTCATGTAACTGGCGCCCATTTGCCCTCTAAATGATTTAATATTGAGATGCTCAATCATTAATTCACCCGATTGAGAAGTGATACGATAATCCAACTCAGGTTTGTTAAGCGCCGCTAAGGCATTTTTTAAAGGCGGATGTTTGTCATATTCTTTTCTGATATTATATTGATAGGCGTATTGAAAACTAGCAACCCATCTTGAAGCAATGTGCCAATGCCATTTACTTTTTGCTAGTTCGTGGCTAATGAGTTGGTATGGCCTGGAGATTGAGTAAGAAAAATTAGCCAAGCTATCTTGTGGTTTGTGAGCATTAAATGACGCCATTAAGTCGGTTAAATTATCAGCATGTGCCCCCGAAAAAATTCCAATCTTACTATTAAACTGAGAGTAAAATAATTCTACTCCCCACCTTTTTCGGTGATAGGAAGTTGCCCACGAAAAATTGTTTTCTTCTACGCCTGTGTTTTTAAGATAATAGTTGGGAGTTTTAATATTGCCACTCTTTTTTAAGGTGCCTTGCAAACGCCAGCTAAAGTATTTAAGTTTATCAAAATAGCCTTCAATCATGCCCGATGCTGTTCCTGCTTTTCCGTTGCTACTACCTACTAAGTTTAGTTCACTTCTTAACGAGGCTGTATCGGGCAAGTTATTAGGCTCAACTAACACAACACCTGCTATGGCATCGCTTCCATATCTTACAGCCTGAGCTCCCATCACAACAGTAAGTTTTTGGGCTATAAACGGATCAATTTCTGGTGCGTGCTCATTTCCCCATTGTTGCCCTTCTTGCCTAATGCCATTATTTAAAATTAAAACTCTGTATCCTTGCATGCCATGTATCATAGGTTTTGAAATACTACTTCCTGTTTTAAGATTTGTAACCCCGTTTATAGATTGTAGCGCATCTCCTAAATTCTGTCCTCTGGTCTTATCCAAATTTTTTCCACTCAGTTCATCTACGTGTTGGGTTTTAAGTGCTTCCATTTGTTTATCCATCACATCTATTTGGCTTAACTCTACGGCACTGTGTGGCAATCGAATAGTGATAGAGGTATTTTTTTTTAGTGTAACGAGAATGCTTGTATCTCTACAGCCAACATGCCTTACAATTATTTGATGTGGCCCTTCTTCTAAATTCACAAATTTAAAACGTCCGTGTTCATCTGTTACTTTTGTATCGTTTGTTTTCTCTAATATAATAAAAGTACCCTCCAATTCTTCTCCATTATCTTTATCAATAACCTTTCCTGAAAGTTGATATAACGATACTTGAGCAATAAATGAATGACTAATAGCCGTGCATAAGATGGTTATAGCCCATTTTAAAAGCCAAATTTTAAATTGCATGTTTGTTATTGTAATCCAAATTTATTTTACTGGATCATAACCACTGCCACCCCACGGATGACAACGCCCTATACGTTTTATAGTAAGCCACGTTCCTTTTAAGAAACCGTATTTGGTAAAAGCATCAATACCATATTGCGAACACGATGGCGTAAAACGACAAGATGGCCTTAATAGTGGCGAAATAGCATATTGATAAAAACGAATGATAGCTATGGCTATGAACTTCAAATGTGTTGTTATTAATTAAGTTAGTTAAGTAAATAAAAAAAGAATACTAACTCAATGGTGGCCCTCGTAAATAGGCAATAGCTATATGTTGCTTAGGTAAAAAACTAGAATGTTCTAAAACTGAAATTTCTTTACTAGGTTTTAAGGGAGAGAAATTAAGAAAAAACTTAAAAACAGTATAATAAACTGGCGCATCAAATTTCTCAAAATTACAATCGGCATTGTGTTCTTCTTGCTGAATTGCAGTACCATCTTTAGGAGCTGAAACGCTATGATGAATATGCCCCAATAAAGAGTGGATATAAACCTTAGGCGTAGCAGCAAATAATACAACAGCTAATAAGGCAAATGATAAAACTATTTTAAATCTCTTTTTCACCTACACAAATTTATAAAAAAAGGAATTAATACCAAATTATCCTAAAATCCTTTATTGCATAATAATGTTAAAATTACCAAAAGGAAAGGTAATTTCAAATTGTAGTTATACTTGATATAAAAGCAAAAATGAGGTGAATATCTACGCAAAATTTAAAGGTTTAATATATAAAATCGTAAATTTATATCTGCAATTCATTTTGTTTTGATAAGAAGCTTATACATAATTAGTGTGTTCATTTGTTTAGCGCTCGCATTAATGCTATCGTGTAATAGCAAGCAATTAGCCTCAATACAGCCACATAAACCCTATAAATCAAAAAAACTAATTGTTGTATTAATTGATGGACCACGTTGGGAAGAAACATGGGGCGATTCCACACACCAATATCAGCCATATATGGCCAGCTATTTACGAAACGAGGGTTGTATATTCACTAATTTTAATAACCTAGGTAATACTATTACAAATCCTGGACATTGTGCTGTGTTAACTGGAAATTATGAGAGCCTAGCAAATAATGGGGCGCAGTTACCAAGCTATCCTAGTTTGGCTCAAACTTTTTTACAAAAAACACAACACGATTCTACTTCGGCTTGGTTGATTACAAGTAAAGATAAATTAGAGATTTTTAAAACTTGCCTACAGTCATCGTGGTCTAATCAATATATGCCAAGTGTAGATTGTGGTGTGGGAGGTTTGGGAACAGGATATAGACATGATTCAATTACTTTTTTAAATGCTATGAATGTGTTACAAAATAGTCATCCTGATTTTATGTTTATTTCATTTAGAGATCCCGATTTCTCGGCACATGCCAATGATTGGAATGGCTATTTAGAAGGTATAAAAAGAGGTGATAAATATGTGTATGAATTATTTAATTTCTTACAAACAGATACGGTTTATAAGAATCAAACAACATTTGTTGTTACAAATGACCATGGCCGTCATCCTGATAATTTAGGAGGCTTTACCTCGCATGGCGATAATTGTAGTGGTTGTAAGCACATTAATTTGTTTATAGCAGGGCCAGACATTAAGAAAAATCAAATAATCACAACTTTTGCCGAGCAAATAGATTTACATTTTACTTTAAGCCATATTCATGGTCTTACCAATTTATATAGTAAGGGTAAATTAATTCCTGGAATTTTCAATTAAGCTTAATCTTATCGTTCCATAATTCATAACGCTATTTTCTCTTAGAGCGAATACGACTCAGCGTTGATTGGTCTATGTTAAGATATTCGGCAAGCACACCTAATGATAAATGAGGCAACAAATGTTCAGCTCTGTTCATCCATTCCACAAAGCGATTTTCTGCATTATGTTGTGAGTGAATGATGAATCGTTTTTCCCAATATTGATAACCAGCTTCCAGAATTTTAATGTATATATTGGCTACATCAATGTGTTCATGAATCAGTTGTTTAAACTGCGACATTTCAATTGAAAAAGTCTCGCAGTTGGTTAATGCCATTATTATTTCACTTCCTGTTTCATTATTATACATTGTTTTAAAGGAAGTAATAAAATCTCCTTTTTCACCAAACCACAATGTGTGTTCTTCCCCATCGTTGCTAATGTAGGCTCTTGTAACCCCTGAATATATAAAATAACATGTTGTACAAACACCTTTATTAGAAACAATGACATCTCCTTTATTAAAGTTTTTATACTCAAAAAAGGGGGCAATCTTTTCTACAGTTGAGGATTCAACATGTGGGTTACAATGTTGTAAAACTTCTTTAAGTATCTTAGTATTCACCATTTGAACACTAAAGATAATAAAAAAAATTAAAGCTTTTGTAAATTTGTTTTACAACAATTGTAAGGCTAATAGCCAGTTGTATAACAAGGAGGGGGCTTAAAATCAATTTTGAAATTAAGCGTAATGCCAAAAAAGAAATACCAATCTTTGGTTCTTGGATTACCTCTTTGTTTATTAACATTACTTCCTGCCTTAATTGATCTATCCGATAAAAGTACCGAGTTTGCTCCAGCAGCCACAGCCGTTGTCCAATCTGGATAAGTACCACTTACATCGTCTAGGTAATCGGTAAATGTTTTACGTGGCCCCCACTCCAATCCAATTCCAACTTTTTTCGAAACATTAATTTTTGCTCCAATGCCAAATGGAATTGCCACCTGCGTAAGTTTATAGCCTTTTGCTTGCCCTTCGGTTCTTAATGGTTGTGTACTTATCCAAGTATTTCCATAACGAGTTTGCGGGTTAAACCGAAATACATCAACTCCTAGAAATAAAAATGTGGTAAATTTATATTTATCATTACTAATACGGTATTCTAAGAAATTAAATTCGGCTAATACATTAAACTCAATGATTCTCGTTTTAAAATTTAAATTTCTTTGAATTTGATCGGCATCGTTGGTTTGTGAATCGTCGCCAAGAATATTGCCCCAATTAAATCCGCCTCTAAAGGCGTATCTATAATTTGGTGTAAAGCGATAAAAAACACCCGCGGCAGGTTGTGTTAAGAAGAAATGTCTCCTCGGACTTAAATCACCAATATAATAAGCACCACCAAGCATCACACCTAACTCGTGTTGCCTAAAATGCCTTCTTCCAGATTGCGCAAATAGTGATGTGGCTATGGCACAACTTATTAAAAGGGTTATAATGAGGCGGTTCATTTATATATTATAACGTGAATAAATTAACTTTAGTATATGAAATTAGTTAAAATAGGCTTACAAAATTATCAATTTTATTTTATAAGTTTTGTAGTTATTCTGTACAACTAAAAAATAAACACCTGTTGCTAAATTATGGCGTTGTAGGGTGTATTTTTCAGCATGACAGGTATCTTCTTTTACCAACTGACCAAAACTGTTGTATAGTTTAATTGAGTTTAGCTCAGCACTTTCAAATAACAAAGTGGTTTCATCTACAAATGGATTTGGAAACATCTTAATGGCATCTTCTGTTTCAATGACTTTAACATTATCAAAAGTTTCGCCACAAGTCATCGTGGCAAAACCGTCAAGTTTTCCATAACCCCATCGTGTGTTGGGCAATGAGGAGCCTGTGTAATTATCTTGATAAGCACAATTTATAATAGCTTGTTTAATTTGCTGATTGGTGGCTGCTGGTTGTCTTTCTAAATAAAGTGCAACAAGCCCCGCAACAACTGGACTAGCTGCCGAAGTACCACCTGCAGTTCGATGAAACCCGCCTTGTGCAACTACATCTGGAAAATTGACAATATAATTTGCCAACATACTTATAGGTAAACAAGTTAAAATATTAGAGCCAGTAGCTGCTATATCGGGTTTCATTCGATTGTCGCGTGTGGGTCCACTACTACTTGTATAATGGATTTGACCTGAAGTTTCATTAATAGTTTGAAGCGCATTATTAACATCTATAAAGCGATTTCTATCGGTATAATTGGCAACGGTAATAACCTCTTCACTACACTGAAAACCACTTACCATTGTTTGTTGAAGATCTGGCAACTTGTAATGTGTAATTTTAGGATAGTTGATAGTAGATGGCAAGTTGTTAGATACATAATCAAAATTCCATGAATCGAACTGGCCACTACCAGTTGTGGTAAATGCCCAATTATAATTTAAACTATCGGCTTTAATGGTAAAAGCTAATTCATAAACCCCAAATGTATTGATGCTTGCAGATGATAGAATAACACCTATGCGCTGAGATTGATAATATAAAGTATCTTTTTTTAATGTATTAAGCGCATAATTGTAATTTCTAAAGCTGGAATTGACTAGGTCTATCAAAGCAGGATTGGTAACACCTATTTGATATTGTACATTTTTAATTTGTGATGTATCGGCAAATATTGAAAAGCTAATTTCATTATTATTATTTCGTATCCAAGTAAAATTTGTATCGGTGGGGGTAACTTGGTATCCTAAATGAAAATAGGTAGCACCACCATTTCCTGCCGCAGCTACCATTGCTCTTCCAGGCGTATTAGCAATTAGGGCATTTATCATTTGTGTTTCTAAATCTGTACCATCATGGCTACCGTAATAGTCGCCTAAGCTAGCATTAATTACACAAGGCATGTTTAAACTATCAGCTTTGTGTATAATATATTGAACTGCATCAGCTATGGTGTGTCCTGGTCGGTTAAAATCTACTGCAACTACCACTAAATCTGCTTTTGGTGCCATGCCTTCATATCTATTTACCGAAAAGCCATTTCCTGCCGCTATTCCAGAGGAGTTAGTCCCATGACCATAATATACCAAATCGGTGTGAGTACATTGTCCTGCATCTATTTCTGTATTATTCCATTCTTGCCCATATCCAAACATACTAGGTGTGTTACTAGATAATGGTTTGGTCATATCCCACAAAAATTTTATACGCGAATAACCGTTGATGTCTTTAAAATCTGGATGATTAAAATCGGTTCCACTATCAATAATTCCTACTAAAATTCCATTTCCGTTATATGATTGCGTTAAGGGAGCTGTTCCCATTTTAATTGGTTTTATTCTGTTTTTTACATGGGCACTATCCGCCATAAGTTGTAAATGATGGTGTGTATATTCAATTCTTAATACTTCTTGATGTTTTGCTAATTGCTTAATGGTAGCAATATCTGTCTGTATAGAAAATAGATTATTGGTCTTAAATTTTACATGTATTTGTTTGGAAAATCTATTTAATGGTGTAGCGTGAGGCTTAGTAAGTACTAATACATCTATAAGCTGTGATTGTTTGGCTGTATCTAAAATTCTAATTAAATCCGTATTTAATACAGATTGAGCACATGTAATCTTTACTATACAGGCAATTAATACTAAACTATAAAATCGCATTTTATATAAGAGTAATTTGGGTTAAGTTACAAATAATTTAGATATTTACGCCATGCGTTTCTTACTAATTGTTTTTTTAACTTTTTGTATAAACCTAAAATTAGTTCGTGCACAAGATTCTATTGCATTTACTAAAGATTTTAGATTGTATGAAGGTGTGTATTTAAGTTATGAAGATTTAAGATATAATTGGCCAATTCCTAAAGAGAAAATAAATACCACTATTCAGAAAGACCAGTTAGATTTTTACTCAAAACTTATTGAGAATGACCTTGTGGAATATATAGAAAGAGATGGAAGCGTAGCTCAAATAAAATCAAATAAAATTTGGGGCTATTGTCAAAATAATATCATCTTTATTAATCAGGATAAAAATTTTTATCGAATTCCCGTATTTGGAGCGATTAGTCATTTTATAGGAACAGTGGAAGTAGTAGGCTATTCTCCAGGATATGATCCATTTATGAATGCCCCAATGTCGAGCACGCAAACAAGAGTTCGAGAATTAAGACAATACCTTTTTGATTTTTATACAGGCGATATTTTTGAATTTAATTTAGAAACATTAGAAGAACTTCTTAAACGTGATGCAGAGGTATATAATGAGTTTATGAAATTAAGTAAAAAGAAACGGAAAGAATTCGCCACCAAATATATTAGAATGTACAATGAAAAACATTTAGTATATTTTCCTAAAGGATAAATTAATTATCGAACTATTCTCCTGCTGTTAATATCATTTCTTTTATAGTGTAGTATTGTTTCATCTTTAAGTTACGCTCCTTGCGCCATCCATTTGATATATTGATATTAAATTGTTGTGCCACTTCTTTATAACTCATATTCGAAAGAAAAGCATTTACAAAATCATAATCCTTTAAGCGCCAAGAGTCAAGGTAATCTTCATAAATCATTAATAAGTTATTAAGGTGTAAGCTCTTTTTTTCATTGCCTGTAATAATTAAAAACCGGCTATCAGACTTTTTAATCAAATCTAAATTTTTACGTGCATCTATTAACCCAAATCCTAATCGCTCGTACGCTTCGTGCTTACTTTGTAAGCTTTTTATTTTATCATGATACAAAACATGTTTTAATTTAAACTCTAGTTTATTTTCTATAATACACTCTTCAATGTCAAATAAGATATTTAAACTAGCCACTAGGTTATTTGTAATACCTTGAAATTCAAATGGCATAACCATGTCTAATTCGGTTATAAATGTTTCTTTATGAAGCTTATTTATAACTGAAATTAATTTTTTTAAATCGTCTTGTATAGCTTTATCAGTGGTTTTTTTAGTTGGTTTAACCGCCGACATTAATATAAAATGTTCCAAAATTTATTTACAAATTTAAAATAGTTCGTTATCAAATTATAGTTTGCTATTACATTCCATTTTTCTATTTAACAAAACTTTTGGTGTACAAATCAATCCATTCTTTTACATTCATTTTTTGCATTAACTCGGCTATTAATTTTAATGGAATGTCATCTACCTTCTTAAAGCGAATACAAGATTTTCCCATATCTAACTTGGTTTTGCAATGCTTAGGATATTCTGAAGTGAACCAATTTAGGAGTTTTGCATCGGCGTAAATGCCCATGTGATAAATAGCTACAAAGTTTTTTTGAGAAGCAATGCTTACAAATGGCAAGGGCAACTCAGGTTTGCAATGATAACCTTTAGGATATAATTTGTGAGGAACCACATAACTTATCATGCCGTAATTCATACATTCCTCAAAACCTTTGGGTATGTTTTTCTTAATTATCTTTCTTAAATCTTCTATAATCTGAACCCTGTCAGTTGGAAGGTCTTTAATATATTCCTCAATAGTTTTCTCTTTTGTTGCCATGGTGTTTTATTAAACTAAAAGTAGTATAAAAAATTATAAGCAACAAATTCAATTTTAGTATAAAAACCCGTATTTTGCGCTAAAATACAGATTGTGCAGATTGTAGTTAATACACGCTTATTACTTCCTAATAAATTAGATGGCATTGGTTGGTTTACTTACCAAACATTAAAACGTATGACCACCAATAATCCAGATGTTCATTTTGTGTTTCTATTTGATAGAGATTTTAGCGATGAATTTATCTTTTCAGATAACATTACGCCAATGGTAATCAGCCCTCAGGCACGCCATCCGTTTTTATATTATATTTGGTTTCATCATTCCGTTAAATCTATTTTAAATCAACTTAAACCCGATTTGTTTTTATCGCCCGATGGTTTTTTGTCGCTAGGTGCAAAGTGCAAACAGTTGCCTGTAATTCATGATATTAATTTTTATCACAACCCTAAAGATTTAAAACCTCTTACAAGTAAATATTATAATTATTTCTTTCCAAAATATGCCCAACTAGCTCATCGCATCGCAACTGTTTCTGAATACAGCAAACAAGACATTGCCAAACATTATCACATCAACCCAGATAATATTGATGTGGTGTATAATGGCATAAATGAAGGATTTAAGCCACTTGATGCGTTTGAGCAACAACATGTTCGTGCGCAGTTTTCGGAAGGGAGACCTTATTTTTTATTTGTAGGTTCACAAAGCCCTCGTAAAAATTTAAACCGTTTGGTAGCAGCCTTTGATGTGTTTAAAGAACAAACGCAGTCTGATTTTAAATTATTATTAGTTGGCGCTGTTTACTCCAACGAAGGAGATGTAAAAAGAGTTATTGATAAATCACAATTTAAGCAAGATATTATTTTTACAGGAAGGCAACCACAATCGGTACTCGAACAAATCATGGCTTCTGCCTTTGCACTTACATTTGTACCTTATTTTGAAGGTTTTGGTATTCCTTTAATTGAGGCTATGCAATGCCACATACCAATTATTAGTAGTAATACAACGAGCATGCCCGAAATTGTAGGCAATGCTGCTTTACTTGTAAATCCATTTGATGTGAATGAGATTGCCAATGCCATGATTAAATTACAACGTGATGAGAAACTTTGTGCTCAATTAATAGAAAATTCCCAAAAGCATAAAAACAATTTCTCATGGGATAAATCGGCTAATTTACTTTGGGATAGTATCCTTAAAACGCTATGAATTCTTTAATTAGCAAATCGGCATTTATGAAGGCAGAACAATGCCTCAAGCATTTTTATTTATATAAAAAACATCCTAATCTCAGAGATAAATTATCTAAAGAAACGCAATTTGTTTTTAAGCGCGGAACCGATATTGGCATTTTTGCACAACAATTATTTCCTAATGGTGTTGATGTTACTAAAGATGAGAAATGGAATCATGAATTGTTTGCTCAACGCACGCTTCAACTTATTGCCAATGGTGCAGAAACTATTTACGAAGCAACATTTATTTATGATGATTTGTTGGTAATGGTGGATATACTGCACAAGCAAAATGAACAATGGTATGCTTACGAGGTAAAAAGTTCTTTAAAAATTACCGAAACCTATATTAAAGATGCCTGCTTTCAATATTTTGTAATTAAAAATGCTTTACCCAATTTAGCTGATTTTAGCCTGCTTACTTTAAATCCCAAATATGTTTTACAAGGCGAAATAAATGTTCAGGAACTTTTTAAAACAACATCTATTTTAAAAGATGCCATTAAAAATGTGCCTTATTTTAAATACAAAGTACAACAAGCCAAATTAACGTTAGAACAAAATAAAATACCAAATATTAAAATTGGCACACATTGTTTCCATCCTTACGATTGTGATTTTTTAGGACTATGTTGGAAAAACATTTATGATTCTACTTCTATTTTTTCAATTGGAAAATTATCAAAAGCGGCTATTTTAGAGTTCTATCAAAATAATATACTTCATGTAGAAGACATTGATATTACTACAATTTCAAAAGAAGATATTAAAATTCAGGTAAAAGCTGTAAAGGAAAATGAAGAACAATGTCAAATTGAAAAAATTGCACCTTATATTTCGCTTGTTAAAGAGCCGTATTGCAGTTTAGATATTGAAGTGTGGATGCCTGGATTACCATTTTACCAAAACACAAGACCTTTTCAGCAAATACCTTTTTTGTTTTCAATGAATTATGAAGAAGATGGCATACAAAAACAATATAGTTTTATTAAACCTATAGAAGAGGATAATAGAAAACACTTTTTAGAGCAAATATTAGAAGCAACTAAGCCTTTTAAATCTATTTTAATGTTTGATAAAACATTAGAAAATGGAGTATTGAATCAATTAGTTGAATTATTCCCAGAATATCAAGAAGAAGTAAATGAGCTAAAACAAAAGATTGTGGATTTAGAAGAACCTATTCGTAAAAATTATTTCTATCATCCAGAAATGAAAGGGAACTTTACCTTAAAAAGTTTAGCCCCTTTAGTAAATAAAGAAGATGGTTTTAATAAATTGCAAATACAATCAGGGGTAGTAGCCATGTACGAATACGAATCGTTACTTCAAAAAAATAGTATAGAACAAGAAGCACTCAAACAGCAATTAATTGATTATTGCGAAATGGATGCGCTCATTACTTATCAACTTTTTCATTATTATAAAAATAAAATAACTTAAATGCATTATCACATTGCGGTATAAATTACTTATATGCTTTAGTTGTTTGTCTGTTTTATTACAGGCTCAGTTTAGGATAGATACTGCCAAACGTGTAAATGTATTAGCCATTCCTGTTTTATTTCGCACACCCGAAACCGGCTGGGCTTATGGTTTATCCAGTTCTATTAATTTTAAAACCTCACACAAAAACGATTCGCTCACAAGAACCTCAACCATTACAGCTATGGGCATTTTCTCTCAGCGTCAGCAAAATGTGCAGGCACTAGATGCAACAATTTATTTTCCTAGAGAGAAATACATACTTTATTTTAATTCTTCTCATAGTTATTTCCCCGATAATTTTTGGGGCATAGGCACATTCTCTAAAAACAACGACAAAGAACGTTATGTATTTGAACAAGTGGCAATAAGTTCACACATCAAACGTCAATTTTTAAAACATACATTTTTTGGTGTTATTGCCGATTATCAAAATTTATTTCGGCTACGTTATAACCCTGGCGGAATAATGGATACCAGTTCTTTTTTAGGAAAATCAAATTATAATGTAACAGGTTTTGGTGTAACGGCTAGTTACGATACTCGTAATTTTACTTTTTGGCCAACACGTGGTGTGTTTTTACAAACTCAATTTACAAGCTATAATAAAGAATTGGCTTCTAGTTATTCGTTTAATAAATGGATGATTGAGTTTAGAGGGTTTTATCAAATTTACAAAGGGCACATTTTGGCCATGCAATTATATAATTACGCTACCTTTGGTCAAACACCTTACCGTTCATTAGCAAATTTTGGTGGCGCAGGTAACATGCGTGGTTTTTATCAAGGGCGTTTTCGAGACAACTCAATGTATTCATTAATTGGTGAATATAGGACACATCTCTTTTGGAAATTAAGCGCTTGTGTTTTTGGTGGTATTGGCGATGTTTATTCTTCATTTAATCAAATACAAACCAAAACAATGAAAGCTAGTTTTGGTGGCGGACTAAGATTAACCATATTAGAAAAAGACAAACTAAATCTGCGTGTAGATTATGGCTATTCCGATGCCTACAACCAAGGATTTTACTTTACAATTGGCGAGTGTTTCTAAAAAAAATGATTGCCAATTCTTTTAACATTCTTTAGTTCATAGTTTCTTATGGCATTGTTCTAAAATTCTGATAGCTGTATTAACTTTAATACTTGAATTTTAGAATTTACAATTTATTAATTAGCCGTATTTATGTCAAAAATTAAAGTCGGAATTTTTTTTGGTGGTCGTTCAAAAGAGCGTGAAATATCGTTTGCAGGCGGAAGAACAGTTTATGATAATTTAAACAAATCTATTTTTGAAGCCATTCCAATCTTTGTTGATTCATTTGGTAATTTTGTATTGCTTGATTGGAATTATGTGTATAAAGGCACCATTCGCGATTTTTATCCTCCAGTACAATTTATACCATCCGAAAATACCGATTTTCAGTACTACGCCGAAAACTTAGGCGATTTATCCATACAACAACAAGACGAATTAATTGCTCAAATTGGAAAAAAAATAGAAACGAATCAATTAGCTTCGTTAATGGATTTTGCCTTTTTAGCCTTACATGGTCCTTATGGCGAGGATGGTAGAATACAAGGCTTGTTGGAGTATCTTCAAATTCCTTATTCTGGCAGTGGTATTTTACCAAGCGCTATTGGCATTGATAAAAGCGTACAAAAAAAATGGATGATAAATGCCGGTTTCAATAGCCCTGCTTATTTTACCATTGATAGAATCGATTGGATACAAGGTCGGTTAAACCAATCTTTCGAAAAAGCAAAAAAAGAAATTGGTTTCCCAATGGTTATTAAACCAGCTAATCAAGGCTCTTCAATAGGTGTAACCATTTTAAATGAGGATAAATCAACCTTATTTATGGAGGCTATAGAAAAAGCATTATTTACTAAGTGGCTTGATTTAAAGGCTTGGAAAGCATTATCAAAACACGAACAAACGGAAATGATGCGCTCATTATCTGATATTCGGGAGGGAATTGGTATGCCTATCAAAATTAATCTTGCCAATTCTTCTACAAAATCAGTTGGGGCAGATGAAAAAGTATTTTATAACCAATATGAATTAATTCATTTTTTAAATCAACCACATAACGATATAGACGGATTTGTGTTAGAGGCACTTGATGGTGAAAGCACTGTTATTATTGAAGGGTTTATTGAAGGAAAAGAATTTTCATGTATTGTATTAGAAGACACTGATAACAACGGAACTGTGATTGCATTGCCTCCTACCGAAATTAGAAAAGGTAAAGAGTTGTTTGATTATCGTAGTAAATATTTACCAGGTTTATCTCGTAAAATTACTCCTATTGAAGAAAGTGATGCGCAAATAAATGCCATAAGAAAAGAGTGTGAGCGTTTATTTACAGAACTACACTTTGATGTTTATGCACGCATCGATGGTTTTTTAAGTAAAGATGGAAAAGTATTTTTAAATGATCCAAATACCACATCGGGTATGATGCCTAGTTCATTCTTCTTTCATCAAGCTGCCGAAATAGGATTAACACCTTCTCAGTTTTTAACCTACATTATTCGCACATCGTTAAGTAAACGCATTAAAAATAGCAAAGGTGCATTTGTGTACGAACGTGTACTTAAAGCATTAGATAACTTTTTATTAAACGAAAAAAATAAAGAGGCTAACAAAATTCCTGTAGCAGTTGTATTAGGAGGTTATTCATCTGAGCGACATATTTCGGTTGAGAGTGGTAGAAATATTTTTGAAAAACTAAACTCATCTGAAAAATACGAGCCTATTCCTGTTTTTTTAACTGGTAGTTCTAATAAGCACGAACTTTATCAAATTCCTATTAACGTATTATTAAAAGATAATGCAGATGATATAAAGGAAAAAATATACCATTGGAAAATTCATCCGGTGGTATCTCAAATAATTACCGAATGTAAAACCATTACCCAAAAATATGGTTCCGAAAATAATTTAATGGCGCCAAAATCTTTAAGCTATGCCGATTTATCAAAATTAGTGAAACAAGTATTTATTGCTTTACATGGTCGTCCAGGCGAAGATGGCGCTATACAAGAACAATTAGATAAGGTAGGTTTAACCTATAATGGCTCTGGAAAAGATAGCTCGTCTATTACCATTGATAAATATCGCACCAACGAAATTTTAATGCAACATGGTTTTTTAGCAGCTAAGCACGCTCTAATAAGTATGGATGATTGGAAAGGAAATAAAGATAACATTAAGCAACAATTGCAAAACGAATTTCACTATCCATTAATTGCTAAACCAGTAGATGATGGATGCAGTAGTGCCGTAAAAAAAATAAAATCGTTTGAAGAGTTTGAAGCCTTTGCAACATTAATTTTTAGAGAGGAAGAAACACTCGATGCAAAGTCGGCTGAGTTTTTACACATTAAACCCAAAGAAGAATTCCCTCAAAAACAAGTCATCTTAGTAGAGGAACTTATTAGTAAAAATAATGCGCAGCATTTTTTAGAAATAACGGGCGGAATGCTTACCAAGTTTAATAAACAAGGGGAAATAGAGTACGAAGTATTTGAGGCTTCAGAGGCATTAGCCGAAGGAGATGTATTGAGTTTAGAAGAAAAATTTTTGGCAGGGCAAGGGCAAAATATTACACCAGCACGCTATGCACGTAATGAAAATGATAGACAACAAATTTCTGATAAAGTAAAAGAAACCTTGGGTGCTGCGGCTAAAGTTTTAAATATAGTAGGCTATTGTCGTATTGATGCCTTTGTAAGAATTTACGCAAACAACAAAGTAGAAGTAATTTTTATTGAAGTAAACTCATTACCAGGTATGACACCAGCAACTTGTATCTACCATCAAGCAGCCATTAATGGTTATAAGCCATACCAGTTTATAGACCAAATTTTAGATTTTGGAGCCAAAAAAGCCTTAGTACATTAATCGAAATTTTGGAGATTTTTTGACTTTAAAAATAATAATCCGTTATTTTTTTAACACAAAATCTAAAATAGTTTAATTAATTGTTTATCAATCTTTTGCGATTTAATTTAACAGGCTTTTAACCATATACTAACAAATAAATAACATATTTTAAACTATTTTTAGTCCTTTATTTTTACTCAATTCGTCTAATAAATTACTTTATTAACATTTTTGACTATACCTTTGTTGATAACTAAAAGGTGTATTCCAAATGTTTGAGATTTTAAAAAGCTTTGAAACAAAGTATGGTTCTCTCAAAAAGAAAGGTTTGAGAATCGAAGGTTTATCTATGATAGACCCAAAGCGTAAAAAACATGTCATTATGATTTCTAAGCCTTTCTTATTTGATAACAGACAGTTACCAAAAACATACGAAGGATTAGATATTAAATCTAAAATTGAAGGTACTTTACCTGAAGAGTTTAAGATTGAAAAATCGGCTGTAAAAAAAGATTATTTATGGGCACCAAGTAAGTTTGAAAAATTTGTTGATCGTTGTGCTGATGATATTAAGAAACAATTTGGTAATCCAAATATGTCTCGTGCCGAAATGCTAGATGCTTTAGCATTTGGTAGTTTTGAAGATCACAAGAAAAAAACTTTAAACCTAATTAAAGAAGGAAAAATTCCTGCTATTAATCTCAATTAAAATAAAGCAATTGTTAAGGGTATAATTAAGGGTTAAACTTTTAAATTGCTTACAAAAAATCCTCTCTATCGGGAGGATTTTTTTATTCTTTTTTGGCTTAAATATCGGTTTATAAAGTAAATATTCTGTTTTTTTAACCCTATATTTACCACGATTATATAAAGTGAGCCAGGTCGTTGAACAAATAAAAGCACCCATTAATTTTCACATGGATGAGTTTGAAGTAAAATTCAAACAATCAATGAAAAGTAATGTATCATTACTAGACAAAATCACCAATTATATTGTTAAACGTAAGGGAAAACAAATTCGCCCGATGTTTGTTTTTTTAAGTGCTCAAAGTGTAGGTGCTATTAATGAAAGTTCATACCGTGCGGCATCATTAATAGAATTACTACATACTGCAACCTTGGTACATGATGATGTGGTAGATGACAGCAATGAGCGACGTGGCTTTTTTAGCGTGAATGCTTTATGGAAAAATAAAATTGCCGTATTAATTGGTGATTTTTTATTATCGAGCGGTTTACTTTTATCATTAGACCATGATGATTTTCATTTGCTGAAAATTGTGAGCAATGCAGTACGCGATATGAGTGAAGGCGAATTATTGCAAATTGAAAAAGCGCGTAAGTTAGATATTTCAGAAGAAATATATTTTGAGATAATCACCAAAAAAACCGCAGCACTTATTGCAGCATGTTGCGCTGCTGGTGTAGCCTCTGTAACAGCAGACAAACAACTGATAGAACAGTTTAAAAATTTTGGTATTTATACAGGAATAGCTTTTCAAATCAAAGACGATTTATTTGATTTTGGTGATGATACATCAATAGGAAAACCAACGGGTATAGATATAAAAGAAAAGAAAATGACTTTGCCGTTGATTTATGCCCTTAATCAAAGTACTTGGCTTGAGAAAAGAAAAATTATTAATATTATAAAAAATCATAATGATGATCCTCAAAAAGTAAATGAAGTGATTCAATTTGTAAAGGATAAAGGAGGCATAGGTTATGCAGAAAAAGTAATGCACGATTATAAAAACAAAGCCTTGGAGTTACTTACTAATATACCTGATAGTCCATCAAAACAAAGTTTAATGTTATTGGTTAATTATTCAATTGAACGAAAAAAATAAGAAAATGATAAAGAAAAAACTTTATACACTTGCAGCAGTTATCTTGGCTATTGTAACTTTTATAGCTTGTACTTCAAATAATAATCAAGCTACGCAAAGAATAAAAGAAGATTCTATCAAAGTAACTCAATCAGATTCGGCCAAATTAGCAAAAGCACTGAATAAATTTTTAATTGAACCACCAGATCCTGATTATTCAGGAGATTACATTTCAAAATATCCTAATGGAGTGATAAAATTTTCTGGTTTTTTTAGATTTGGACAACGACATGGCGAATGGTTAGCTTTTTTTGAAAATGGAAAAATATGGAGTAATTGTTTTTATGATAAAGGAGAAAAACATGGCGCAACCTTAGTTTATCACCCTAATGGTCAATTGTTTTATACTGGCTGGTATAAACACGACCAAAAAGATAGCCTTTGGATTTTTTATGATGAAAAAGGTAAAGAACTTGAACGCAGAGCTTATCGTAACGGCGTAGAAACAGGATTAGTTTACTAATCAATTCACTATTTTAAACCTTAATTTGTTAAAAAATAACCTATAAACTAAACAGTTTAGTTGATTTAGGCATTTTAAAATTGTATATTTGTGTTTCATAACTAAACACGAATTAATATTTTGGAAACACTTCTTATTATATCGCTGTTTGTAGCTGCGTATTTATTAGGTTCAATTCCAACTGCAGTATGGTGGGGCAGAAAGTTTTATGGAATTGATGTTAGAGAGTTTGGAAGCGGAAATTCTGGAGCTACCAATACATTTAGGGTTTTAGGAAAAAAAGCTGGTATTCCTGTATTAGCAATTGATATTATAAAAGGAATTTTAGCGGTATTATTAGTGTATTTATCTCCTTTTGCCTATGATAGTTCTGAATTTGTTAATCTTGAACTAGGCTTGGGTATTGCAGCATTAGTAGGACACGTTTTTCCAATTTATGCAGGTTTTAGAGGTGGAAAAGGTGTAGCAACCATGCTCGGAATTGTTATTTGCATTACTCCACTTACTAGTTTACTGGTTTTATTAGTATTTCTTACAGTTTTAATTATTTCAAAATACGTATCACTTTCTTCTATGTCTGCAGGAATTAGTTTCCCAGTATTTTTAAATATTGTTTTGAAAAATGAAAACCAAACCCTCTTAATATTTTCATTATTTGTGGCTGTTCTATTATTAATTACCCACAAAAAAAATATTGCTCGTTTATTAAAACGTCAAGAAACTAAGGTAGATTTGTTTACTAAGAAAGCCTAGGATACTTCCTTAATCTCTTTTAGATTTTAACAGAGGAATCAACAATAAAATTCCTAATACAAAAAATACAATTAAAGAAAGTATAGATTGGCGCATTCCGCCTGTTATTTGACTTATTACCCCAAACAGTACAGTGCCTAATATCATCCCTAGTTTTTCTACAATGTCATAAAAACTAAAAAAACTAGTGTGATCTTCCGTTTCAGGGAGAAACTTACTGTAGGTGCTTCGAGATAAAGCTTGAATCCCACCCATTACTAACCCAACTAAAAAGGCAACCACATAAAACTGCATAGGCGTGTGTACTGCAGTGTAGGTATATACACATATAAATATCCAAATGGCAATGGAACACATGAGCGATTTAATATTTCCGATTTTAGTTGATAACCACGAAAACAAAAAAGAACCAGCCATACCTACAAACTGAATAATTAAAATACTTACAATTAAAGCCGATGTTTTCTTTTTTTCGGCATCCTCTCCTACCCCCCAATCTATTTCGTTACGCGCAAATAAAACGGCCACTACCATAATAGTTTGCACGCCCATATTATAAAAAAAGTAAGCCGACAAAAATTTCTTTAATACAGGCAAGTTTTTTACCTGTTTCCACACACCTTTTAATTCCTTAAATCCTTTGTATAATATACCCTTTTGCTCATTATCGCTTAATGTATGTGTTTTATTTGGTAATGCTCTAAAAGTAAATTGAGCAAATCCTATCCACCATAAACCAACTAACAAAAAAGAATATTTTACTTTAAAGAAACCACTTGTTACTATAACACCATTTACTTCCTGCTCTTCATATTTAAAAACCATAATACCAATTAAACAAACAATTAAGAGAAGAGAACTCCCGAAATACCCTAAAGCAAATCCTTTAGCGCTCACTTTATCTTGATGTTCGGGTGAGGCTATTTCTGGTAAATAAGAATTATAATACACTAAGCTACCCCAAAAACCAATAGTAGCCGTAATAAACGGAATAAAACTTAACTCGAGGTGTTCTCTATTAAAAAAGAATAAACCCATACAGGATAAAGCACCTAAATAGCAAAAGAATTGTAGAAAGCGTTTTTTATTGCCAAGATAATCGGCAATACCACTTAATAAAGGAGTGATAATTACCACGATAGATAAAGCAAAGGCGTACACAAATGAATAGATGTTTTGATTTTCGAACTCTACACCTAAAAAAGAAACGGTGTGCCCTAAAAAATCTTTTGCCTCGTTGTGAGTTGTTATATAATCGTAGTAATTAGGAAAAATAGCTGATGTAATAACTAATGGGAATACAGAGTTTGCCCAGTCGTAAAAAGTCCAAGCTTTAATAATCTTTGGGTTATCTTTTTCTATTAATTGCATTAAGATTTAGGTTTTTATAATTTCAAACTCCACTCTCCTATTTTTAGCTCTATTAATATCGGTATCGTTGGGTGCAATAGGAGACTCGCTACCAAAACCTTTAAAGTACATTTTGTTTTGAACACCTTTTTTAATTAAGTACTCAAACACTTCACGGGCACGTAGTTCCGATATTTTTTGATTCTTATTTTTTGAACCTATATTATCAGAGTGTCCATTAATTCGTACCTCCATATTTGGGTTTCGTAATAAATACTGCGCTAATTTATTTAATTCAGAATAGGACTCTGGGAGTAAATAATATTTTCCATTTTCAAAAAAAATGTTTTTTAAAGTTACTTTTTCGCCTACAGCAATATCTTTCTTTACTTCCAGTACTGAATCTTGTTCGGCTACAAAAGAACCCACAATCTCTACTTTTACTTTTTCAACAGGTTCTTTCATTTTCACTAAAGAAACGTCATCTACAAAGTAATAAGCCTCTTTAAACCCAAACTTGAAGATATTTAATCGAATCATATCCTTTTTTATAACTGGAGAAAAATTTCCGATAGTAAGATACTTTTCGCCACCGTCGGCTTGATATTTACCTGATATTTTTATCCAACGGTAATTATTTACAAAAGCACCTTTTTTACACACAGAGTCAATCATAGCTGTTTTTACGACATCTTTTTGCCCTTTGTAACCTATTTTTGAGAATAATACACCTAATGATTTAAGACCTGCATTACTCCAAAAAGCCATTCTTACATACATCTCAAATTCATAAATAGTGCCTCGTCGCAAAGGTTCAGCCAATTTTACTTGTAAAAATTCTTTATATCGTTTCTGAAATCGCAGCCCAGCATAGCAGTTACCTTCTTTAGCTCCTTTTTCGGCTGTAGTATCATTGCTTATGGGTTCCTGATAAAAATCAACACTCGCTATTTGTTGCCAAGGAATAGCTTGCCTTATACTTCCAGATTTTCTTCTAAAATTTTCAAAGCTCCCATTTGGCACCAAGTTTTTAATAGGTTCGCTAATTTCTTGAGCCAAGAGGTAACCACTTAGCCCCAAATAAAGGAAATATACGATAAAAATGCGCATGTTACTAATTACAAATGTAACTTTATGACTATATTCTTTAAATTTTTGTTATTAACACTTGTAGGTATAAAAAAAAGTGTATATTTGCAGTCCAATTTTGAAAATAGAATAAATACTTTAATAGAATGGCAAATCATAAGTCGGCAATCAAAAGAATTAGAGCTAATAACGCTAAGCGTTTAAGAAATCGTTATTATGCAAAAACTACTCGTAACGCGATAAAGAAATTACGTGTAACTAGCGATAAGAAAGAAGCTGAGGTATTATTACCAAAAGTAGTAGCAATGCTTGATAAATTAGCTAAGAAAAATGTAATTCATAAAAATAAAGCTTCTAACTTAAAATCAAAGTTAACTAAGAAAGTTAACGCAATTTCTAAGTAATAGCAATTTCTACAAAAATTAATCAAAATCCCACTCATTGTGGGATTTTTTTATGGAATTATATGTAAAATATTAGGCTGATAGTAATAATTTTATAATTTTGCGGTGAAATACATTTAAATAATAAAAACAAATGAATACTAAATCTTTACGTAACTTAAGTCTTGCAGTTGGTGCTACTGCTTTGTTGGTAGGTTGCAATGGCCTAGGAAAAATGGTCAAAAAACAATCAACATTTTCTTATGATGTTAAACCTAATCCTGTGGAAATGCACGGCGACAGTATCACATTTAGTGTTACTGGAAAATATCCAGCTAAAGTATTTGCAAAGAAAGCAACTGTAACAGTTACTCCTGTATTAAAATACGCAAGCGGAGAGAAAGCTTTAAAACCAGTAATTTTAGTTGGTGAGAAAGCAACTGACGCAGGACAAAAAATAAGCTACGCAACTGGCGGTACATTTAGCTACACATCTGAGAAATTTGCTTATGAACCAGGTATGAAAGTATCGATTGTTGAGTTAAGAGCTCAAGGTCGTGTAAAGAAAAAAACGAAAGATTTTACTCCTGTAAAATTAGCCGATGGTACTAATGTAACTCCTTTATTAGTTCGTAATGACGAAAAGGGAATTTATGCAAAAGATGCGTTTGTTAAAACTACGCCAGTAAACCAAACAGCCAATATTTATTATTTAATTAATCAATCTAATGTTCGCGCAAGTGAATTAAAAAGTGATGAGATTAAAAACCTAAACAAATTCATTTCTGATAATATCAATAGTTCTTGGTACGATTTCAAAAACATTACAGTGTCGGCTTACGCATCTCCAGATGGTGAGTTAGATAAGAATGCAAACTTAGCAAAAGATCGTGCTAAATCTGGTTCTAACGCTTTAATGGCTGAGTTTAAAAAGAACAAAAACAAAGACCAAAAATTTGGTAAAGAAGAAAGCAATTACGTAGTTCAAACTACAGCAGAAGACTGGGAAGGTTTCAAACAATTAATGGAAGCTTCTACAATTGCTGATAAAGATTTAGTTATTCGTGTATTAACCATGTATAACGATGGCGAACAACGTAAAAAAGAAATCAAAAACTTATCTAAAACATTTACTGAAGTAGCTGATAAAATTTTACCAAGATTACGTCGTTCAGTATTAACACTTAATGTAGATAAGAAATCTCGTACAGATGAAATGATTTCTAAATTAGCAACTACTTACCCTGATTCATTATCAGTTGAAGAGTTTTTATATGGTGCTACTTTAACTAACGATGTAAATACAAAAATTGCTATTTATACTAATGCAGAGAAAAAATATGCTTCAGATTGGAGAACTTCTAACAACTTAGGAGTTGCTTTATTAGCTAATAATAAAGTTACTGAAGCTGGTGAGGCTTTTGCTCGTGCTGAAAAAGCTGCAAGCACAAATCCAATTGTAATGAACAACTTAGGTATTATTGCTGCAAAATCTGGTAATCGTGTAAAAGCTATGGAGTACTACGATAAAGCTAGCGGTGCTGGTAACGAAGTAAACTATAACAAAGGTATTTTAAATGTTCGCGATGGTAAATATGCTGATGCAGTTAGCAACTTTGGTGAATACAAAGGATTTAACAAAGCTCTTGCTGAATTATTAAACGGAAATGCAGGTACTGTTGCAACAACTTTAGATGCAAGTACAGAAAAAGATATGGCTATGTCATTCTATTTAAAAGCTGTAGCAGCTGCTCGCAATAATAATACAGCTGAGGTGATTTCTAACTTGAAATCTGCTGTTGAAAAAGATGGCTCATTAAAAACTGCTGCTAAAGAAGATGTAGAGTTTATTAAATTACGTGATAACACAGATTTCAAAGCTATTGCTGGCTAATCTTTATTACGAATATCAATTTAAAAAGACTGGCATTTGTCAGTCTTTTTTTTTACTTCAAGCATTCACTAATCAGTACTAAAAACAGTATATTTATCCCTAAATAAATAATGGCTAAAGTAATTCCTTTTAAAGCAATTAGACCAGTTAGTGACAAGGTGCATCTAGTAGCATCTCGTTCTGTTGATGGATATAATTCAGCAGAATTGCGTGATAAATTAGCTGGTAATCCGTTTACATTTTTACATGTTATCAATCCTGATTTTGATGATGGTATAAAAACTAAACCCGGCTCTAAAGAAAGATTACAAAAAGTAAAAAATGCCTTTAAGCGCTTTGTTAGAGAAAAAGTATTTCAAAGAGATGAACAACCTTGCTATTATTTATACCGCCAAATAAAAGAGAACAATGAATACCTTGGCATTATCGCGTGTACAAGTATTGACGATTATATGAACGGCGTTATCAAGATACATGAGCAAACACTAACCACTAGAGAAGAAAAATTAAAAGACTATTTGGAGGTGTGTGAGTTTAATGCTGAACCCGTTTTGTTTTGCTATCCAAATGATGAAGTAATTGATCAATTATCGGATGACATTTCGAAATCAAGAGCTGATTATGATTTTACCACAACCGATAAAGTGCGTCATTCTGTTTGGATTATAGATTCCCGTAAATCGGTAAAACTAATTGCCGAACGCTTTCATACAATTCCGCATATTTATATCGCCGATGGACATCATCGTTCGGCCTCATCCGCATTATTAGGTAAATTAAGACGTAGTACTAAAAAATCTTACACTGGCGAAGAAGCCTTTAATTATTATTTAGGCGTATTTTTTCCCGAAAGTCATTTAAAGATATATGATTATAACCGTGTTGTAAAAGACACTAATGGTTTATCGGTTGCTGACATTTTAAACAAATTGAAGACTGATTTTGAAGTTGATGCATTGGATGCTAAAGACTTTAAACCTCAACAAAAACATGTTATTTCAATGTATATTGAAAATAAATGGTACGCCTTAAAAGCAAAAAGCACTATTTATAACCCTAAAGATCCAATTGGTAGTTTAGATGCAGATATCTTAACCAAACATATTTTATCGCCTATATTAAATATTCATGATTTAAAAACAGATAAGCGAATTGGTTTTGTACCTGGCATAAAGGGCAGTGGAGAATTAAAAAAGCTAGTGGATGAGGGTAAAGCTGCTATAGCATTTGGATTATTTCCTGTAACGATGGAACACCTAAAATGGATTGCCGACACTAATAATATTATGCCGCCTAAATCTACGTGGGTAGAACCTAAAATGAGAAGCGGATTATTAATTTATAGCTTAGAAGATTAAATTAATTAAGGTAGATAGTTTGTAGAACCAAGCTGTTGAAAAACAACTCCTTCTTTCAGCGAAAAAGTTGAAACACGTAATTTAGAAATTGAAAGTTCTCTTAAAACAAAATCAATAAGTAATACCGATATAACAATCATATCTACTCGCATATCAATTAAGCCATTAATTTGATAACGTTCTTTTAAGGTAGAAGATTTTATTAATTGACTCATTTCGTGGTAATGTGTTAAATCAACAGAATATTCGGTAATGGCTTCACTAATACACGGTAAATGATGTTTAGATGCAATGATATCAATTATCGAATCGAACACTCCTGATGAACCAATTAATTCAGTAGGTTTGTGTTGTTGAGTAATAGCTAATAAAGGACTTAGTTCTTGCTTTAAATACGTGTTTATAAGATTAATTTCATTTGCTGTAATAGGATCAGATGGATTAAATTTTTCTAACAAGCGAGCCGCACCTAATAAAAAACTTTGTTTCCAAATGATGTGGGACTTATCTCCAATTATAAACTCGGTGCTTCCACCTCCAATATCCATAATAAGAGAAGGCGATTCATCTAAAGGCACAGCCATTCTATTCCCGTAGTAAATTAAATCGGCTTCCTCATTACCATCAATAATTTTAATTTTAATACCCGCTATTTGATACGCTTGCTCACAAAAATCTTTACCATTACTAGCCGAGCGCACCGCCGATGTAGCAAATGCGTAAGTATAATCAACATTATATTTTAATAAATACGATTGAAATTGCCTAAGTGCTCTTATACCTCTTTGAAAAGGCACATCGGCAATGTAACCTTTATTAATGGCACCTTCGCCCAGCTTAACAGAAATTTTGGTATTAAATAATTTTTGAAAACTATGATGATTTATTTTTTTTGCGATTAATAAATTAAATGTATTCGTACCTAAATCTATAACTGCAAAAATCATAACCCAATTTTAAATACTTTTAAGTTACAACTTTTTTTTAATTTATCATATACTGATAACGTTGTTTTAAGAAACGATTATTAAACCCTCTTTTCTTTTTGTCAGTTCCCATGTTTGATGAAAAAGCAATAGTAATTTCATGCGAACCCTTTTGGTATTTACGTAAAGGCGAAGTTACAATATCATAAGAGTAACAAATTTGAACCATATCTTTTATAGTATATCCTAGTTGTAGAGCAATGGCATCATTTAACCTAAAACTAAAACCGGCAATTAAAGATTTTTTCATGTGCATACGAACGGTGTAATCTATAGAAGCATTAAATCCAGGAACATAAACGGCTAATAACGAATTTTCAAATAAAAAATCTGGATTATCACTCCAATTAAAACCTGCAGAAAAACAATAATGAGCAGCATTTGTATAGAAGCCTTTTTTAAGTGTATCTTTTTTATAAAACTCTAATTTAGATGTGGATACATTGTTTGCACCTATTCCTATATGAAATCTATCATTGTAATACAACAAACCAAAACTAAAATCATAATTTCCTGTTTTATCTGTAACATATTGATTAACGGCTTTATCTTGTTGATTGCGCAAAGTAACATTAGTTCCAACAAATTTGTATTGCATATAATTACCTTGCACACCAAGTGATAATTCTGAATCGGGGAATTTAAGATGATAGGCTGCCGTTAAAGCAGAGTATAAGTTTCTAAACGGACCTATATCATCTTTAAAAGCAAAACCGCCAATACCTACTCTACCTTTTACCAAACGTGCATTTAATGAGAGTGCGTAAGTTTTTGGTGCACCTTCGTATCCTAACCATTGATTACGATAATTTATACGAGCATCTATAACGCGTTTTGTACCACAAAAGGCTGGATTAAATAATGATTGATTACTACGATATTGTGTCCACCAAGGGTATTGCTGCGCTACCACTTGAAAAGAAATAAAAACAAACGCAAATATGAAGTACCTTCTTATCAAATGATTTTAATAAATGGAGAAATAAAACGGTAAGTTAGTTTGAATTAATTGATTCTAACTCCGTTTTTATATTTCGCAATAAATCCGTTAAACCCCTTAGATTGTAACTCATCACGATATTTAATAGCATCTTCTTTACTATTAAATTTACCAACGGTTACTTTGTATAAGCCATTAATCATATCTATACTCACGTTAGATAAGCCGCTGTATTTACTTTTACTAGGTTGAGAACTAAAAGCTCCAATTTGTACTTTATAAGTCATACCATCTTCAGAGGCAGTTGTTCTAGCGTTGTTATTCACTGGGGCAGTTTCTGCTGGTTTAGTTTCAGCTGGCGCCGAAGCTACTGGTTGTTCTGCAGGCTTAGCAGGAGCAGTTTCTACTGGCTTTGTTTCTGTTGGTGTTGATGCAACAGGTTGTTCAGTAGGCTTAGCAGGTGTAGTTTCTACTGGTTTAGTTTCGGCTGGAGTTGCAGCAACGGGTTGTTCAGCAGGTTTTGTAGGAGCAGTCTCTACTGGTTTTGTTTCTGTTGGTGTAGAAGCTACTGGTTGTTCCACTGGTTTAGTTTCAGCAGGTGCTGGCGTACTAGGCTCTGCAGGTGCAGAAGCTACAGCTCCACTACCTCCATTAATAGTTACAGAAACAGGAGGTGCTTCTGCTTCTTTCTTTTCACTATTTTCTAAATAATAAAATTTTTGATTAAATACTGAAGGGTTCGGTGCATTTGATGCGGCTTGTATTTTTAATTTAATGGTAAATTCAGCATCGCTTGGAATAGACACCCAAACTATTTTAGCTCTTTGATTCTCAAAAGTAAAATTTCCACTCTTAGCATCTACGGCTGATACAATAATTCCAGTAGGTACATCCATTTGGTATTTAGCAAAATTTGCAACAGTTCCTTTCGAAATTTTTATTTCTGCTTCGGTTGATGAACCTGCACTAATAGCAGGAATATTAGCTGTGATAGTAATTTGTGCATAAAATGCAGTAACCCCAAAGAAAGAACAAATAGTCAGTAATTTTTTCATAAATATTGATATAGTTTTTATTTTTAAATCCTAAGATAAACTTTTAAGAAAAATTATATTATTAACCTAAGTTTACCAAAACGACTTAATATCACAAATATAAATATTTACTTTAAATTAAAATTTGTTTTTTTTCTGGATATTAATCTAAATTCTTCGCTCAACATAAAAGAGAGGTAACATTTAAAGTAATAATTAATCAGAATGAATAAATTTGATTTAATGCCTCATAAAAAATCAACTTTTCAAAAATAAATAAGTAAGAGTTTGTAATTTGTTTATAAAATCCCATACGTCTAAAACTTTTTAGTTAAGCTTTTAACATTTAGGAGTCCAATAATTAACTGAAATTGACATATTTTTGTGTATAATGTTATAAAAAATATCAGATGAAAAATTGGTCTTATTTAGTACTTGTTCTATCTTTTTTAGCTAGTACCCCTTTATTTGCTCAGCAACGTGTGAATACATCAACTACACAAGAAACTAAAACCATTCATTATTACAGCTTTGAGGCTAAAAATACTAATCAAGATGTATTAAATAATCTTGAAGAAACATTAGGCCGTTTTGATTTTGTTACGCAAGCTAAAGTAAAGTATAAACCAGAAAATGGAATGGGACAAATAATTGTGTTAGTTACACAACCTATAATTACAAGCGAGAATCAAGCAGAATTTCAACCAACTCAACTAAAGAAAACACTTATCAATTTTGGTTTTACGCCAATTCAATATTCTAAAGAACCTTATGTGGTTAAGTAATTAATCCATCTCATTATTCATCATTGTTATCAAATTGTATTATGCGAAAAATTTATTTAAGCCTTTTATTACTTTGTACAGTTAGTCAGCTTTTTTCTCAAGGCGAAAATTGCTCGGCTGCAACCTTAATTAGTAATGGTTCTTGTGTAACAGGCTCTGCTGGACTTACACAAAACATTCCTGGTTGTGTAGGAACAGCCGATGATGATGTTTGGTACAGATTTGTGGCAACAAGTACAAGCCATTCAGTTACGGTTACTGGTTCAGCTGGTTTTGACGCTGTTTTACAAGTTTTTTCTGGGCCTTGTTCGGCTTTAGTCTCTATGGCCTGTGTAGATAATTCTTTATCTGGACAGTCGGAGTCGACTGTTGTTTCAGGATTAACAATTGGTAACACCTATTATATTAGAACCTATCATTATTACACAGGTTCTGGATCATCCACCTTTACACTATGTTTAAATACGCCACCTCCTCCTCCATCAAACAATAATTGTGCGAGTGCTATAAATTTAACTGTCAACTCGGGTTGTGTTCAAACAAGCGGTACTACATTAGGAGCCACCACTCAAACTCAATTCCCAATTTGTGCAGGTACACCCAATGATGATGTGTGGTACACCTTTACAGCTACAAATTATACACAAACCATTCAGGTAACAGGATCTACCAATATGGACGCTGTCATTCAATTATTTTCAGGTTCATGTGGTTCATTTACTCAATTAAGTTGTACTGATAATACATTTTCAGGAGGTGTTGAATCGGTTACTGCCAGTGGTTTAACACCAGGGGTTCAATATTTTTTCAGAGTGTATGATTATTATTCAGACCCAGGAGCAACCTTTAGTGTATGTGTATCTGGAAATAGTATTATACCTGGTTCTCAGCCAAATGACGACCCATGTTCGGCTATACAATTACCTCCAGTAACTTCAGACTGTAATTATCAGATGTTTTCAAATATTGGTGCAACAACTACATCTTCAACACTTGCACCTAACCCAACAGGATGCACTGGCGGTACTGGTGGATTTACTGGCACTAGCAAAGATGTATGGTTTGCCATCACAGTTCCAGCTAGTGGCAATTTATGTATTACGCCCATGCCAAATTACACAACGGCTCCTGCAGTAACGGATGGTGTAATGGCTCTATATAGTGGCTCTTGTGGAAGTTTAACTCAAATTGCTTGCTCAGATGATGCGGATGGAATTCCTTATAATTATCCAGGAACAGCGAATGATTTTTTACCTTATTTGAATGTAACAGGATTAACAGCTGGTTCAACCGTTTATTTAAGATATTGGGGCTGGGGTTCTCAAGCAGGAAACTTTGGAATATGTGTTCAAGCTCCCACAAATGACTCATGTTACAAAGCCTTATATATATGTGACTTAAATGGTTATGCGGCTTCTACAAGCCCAGCATACACGCCTGATAGACCAGGAACAGGAGCAGGACAAATGTATGGAAATAACGAAACTCCAGCTGGCGTGGATCAACCAAATGGTACAAATACAGGTGGTATTTTTGGGTATTATCCTCCAAGTAATATACCTGGTCCTTTTTCATCTCCAGCCATAGATGTGAATATTGATAATAACTCATGGATTAGATTTACAGCGGCTACACCTACCGTTTCATTAAGGGTAAACGTTTATAATTGTTGGGAAAATGGACCTACTAATCAAGGTGTACAAATGCAAATTTTTAGTGGAACAAATTGTTCGAGTTTCACCCCTGTATCATCCTTTAGAGAAGGCATTGGTACTTATACCGTTACTACTGCTGTTCCACTCATAGTAGGTAATGATTATTATTTGATGGTAGATGGTTGGGGAGGAAACATTTGTAATTACAGTATTCAAGCCTTATCAGGTGTTGCATTTCCTGATATTACAGCTACTCCAACGAATATTTGTGCCGGACAATCAGCAACTTTAACGGCACCTTCTGGTGCTACAAGTTATACTTGGGCACCAACTGGTGAAACAACTCAATCCATCGTTGTAAGCCCAGGCACTACGATGACTTATTCATGTATCGTAACAGGTGTATGTGGTTATAAGCAAACCTTAACCAAAACAATAACCATGTTACCTTCGCCCTCAGTAACTATTAACGGAGGCGCCGCTATTACTACTTGTGGTACGAATACAATAACCCTAACAGGAAGCGGTGCATCAACTTATACTTGGAGTACTGGAAACACAACATCTTCATTTACAGTTGCACCCTCAGGAAGTACCAGTTACTCGGTGATTGGCACAGCAGCGAATGGTTGTACAAGTACAGCTGTTACTAATGTTACTGTCAATCCAGTTCCTAACATTCTGCCAGCGGGTACAAACACTATATGTAATGGAGCATCTACCAATCTTACCGTGAGTGGAGCTAATACATACACTTGGTCGCCTGCTGCATCATTAAGCCCCTCCACAGGAACAAATGTAGTAGCTACACCAACCACAGGAACTAATTATACCATAACTGGAACGGCTACTAATGGTTGTACGAATACAGCTACTTATTCCGTAACCGTCAATCCTAGACCTAACGTTTCAACAACTGCTACAAGCACATTAATTTGTAGTGGAGGCTCCGTAACATTACAAGGAACAGGCGCTAATTCTTATACATGGACAGGTGGTATTACAGATGGCGTTGCTTTTACGCCTACGGTTACTACTACTTATACAGTAACAGGAACTAATGCCGCAACAGGATGTACCAATACCGCCGTAAGAACAATTTCTGTAAATACTACACCAACAGTATCTTCTACGGCTAGTAATTCTGTCATTTGTAATGGACAATCGGTTACTTTAAATGGAACGGGTGCTAATACTTACACATGGACAGGAGGTGTTACGAATGGTGTTGCTTTTACACCAACTACAACCAATACATATACAGTTACTGGAACAGCCACTAATGGCTGTACAAATACAGCAGTTGTAACTATTACCGTTAATCCAAAGCCAACTGTTTCTTCAACAGCAACTAACTCAGTCATTTGTAATGGACAATCCGTTACTTTAAATGGAACAGGTGCTAATACTTATTCATGGACAGGAGGCATTATTAATGGTGTTGCATTTACACCAAGCAGCACAACAACTTATACAGTTATAGGTACAGATGCTGTTACTGGCTGTACAAATACTGCTGTAAGAACAATAACCGTAAATAGTTTACCATCTACAATAGCGAGTACTTCGGGCTCTATTACTTGTGCCACTAATACCATTAACCTCAACTCGAGCACTTCTGGTTTATCATACACTTGGACTGCACCTAGTGGAAGCTCAATTACTGGCGGAACAGCCAATAACCAAAATGCAATTGGACAAGGGGCAGGTACCTACACGTTAGTAGTGATGAATGCTTCTAACTGTACTTATTCAACTACCTTATCAGCCAATGTTAATACTACAGTACCAACCGCATCTGCCACTAATGGCACATTAACTTGTGCTGTAACATCTACGGTTTTAGTTGGCGGACCAACTAGTGGTGTAACTTATAACTGGAGCGGACCAGGCATTTTAGGCCCTAATACTACTGCAAATATCACTGTAACAGTTACAGGGAATTATTCTTTAGTTACAACAAGTACCTTAACAGGTTGCTCAAGTACAGTAACAGCCATTGGAACTGTTACAAATAACTTAACAACACCTACTGTAAGCGCAGGTTCAAACCAAACAATAACCTGTGCTGCACCAACCGTTACGCTAACAGGAAATGCTACCTCAGGCTCTAGTTATAACTGGAGTAATGGTGCAACCACATCTACAACATCAGTAGGTGGTTCGGGTATTTATACATTAACGGCTACTAATCCTGTAACGGGTTGCTCTTCGTCGGCTACCGTGCAGGTAATTCCAAGTGCTGGTACACCAACAGGAACTTTGTCGGCTGTTACTAATTCTATTACTTGTGCCAATACAACGGTGTCGGTTGGTATTACATCAACTACAACACCAATTTCCATTTTATGGGCAGGGCCTGGCATTGTAGGCGCTACAAACACCCCTACAATAAACGTTAATCAAGGAGGAACTTATACGGTAACACTTACCAATACTTCAAATAGTTGCTCAGCACCTTATACCATTGTTGTTCCATCTAATACTACGCCAGTAGTAGCAAGTGCTAGTATTTCACCATCTTCAAGTATTACTTGTAGTACGCAAAGTATAACCTTAAGTGCTAGCCCAACTGGTGCTAATTATGCTTATGCATGGTCGGGCGCAGGCATTGTTTCGGGAGGAACAACAGCTAACCCAGTGGTAAATGCTGGAGGAAATTATACCGTTACAATTACCAATACAATAACTGGTTGTAGTGGGGCAACTGGAACAACACAAGTATTTGTGCCAACTAATACCACAACACCAAACTTAAATTTAAGTGCTAATTCTGTTACTACAACTTGCTCTAATCCATCAGCCGTAGTTACAGCAACTAGTAGCTCTGGTACCAATACCACTTATACTTGGACAGCGCCAAGCACTGGTAATTTAAGTAATCCCAATGTTTCAAATCCTAGCTTAGGTGGTAGTGGTGTATTTACGGTAGTGGCTACCAATACTATTAATGGTTGTGTATCTGCTCAAGCTACTGTAAATGTAGTACCTGATAATAACATTCCAACTTATACCTTATCAGCTAATGCTGCATCAATTACTTGTTCTACCACTACACCAAGCGTTACTATTTCAACCAATGTTTCGGGAGCAACTTTCTCATGGACACCAAACCCAGCTAGTGGTGGTAATACAGCTACGCCAACATTTACAGCGCCTGGTAATTATACCTGTGTTATTACAAATACAGTAAATAACTGTTCAACTAATTCACCAATGGTAAGTATTAATACAAATACTACTAGCCCTATGGTTACTATTGCGCCATCTTCTTCTATTACATGCGCTAACACCACTGTCAATATCACTTCTACGGTAAGCGCTTCTTCTGCAACTTATACTTGGTCGGGTGCTGGAATTACAGGTGCAAATAATAACGCAACGGCTAACGCTAATAGTGGTGGAATTTATACACTTAATGTTACCGATTTATCTAATGGATGCGTTGGCACAGCTACCACAACAGTAAATACCAACACTACTGCTCCAACTTTAACGGTTTCATCTACTAATACATTAATTAGTTGTGGCGCTAGTTCTGCTACTTTAAATGCGGTTTCATCTATTACCGATACACCAGTGTGGTTTGGTACAACTTCTTCTACCTTAGCTGTTACAAGTGCTGGAGATTACGTTGCCACCGTTGTAGATGCTATAACAGGTTGTTCTGCATCGCAAACAATTACAATAACTAGTAGTATTAATCCGCCAGATGCCAATGCTGGTGCCGCAGTGGTTATGCCTTGTGCCTCGCCAACTGTTGCCCTATTAGGAAGTAGTACAACTACCGATGTTGTAACTTACAATTGGAATGGACCAACTATTATTTCGGGAGCTAACACTTCAAATCCAGTAGTTGGGGCAGTTGGTATTTATACCTTAACTGTTACAAATACAGCAAATGGATGTAGCGCCACAGCTACAGTAGATGTATCGCAAAGTAATGTGATAGCTAATTTTTATGCTGATCCTATGTTTGGCGAAGCACCATTAACCGTTAATTTAACTGATTCGAGTACAAATGCAACCACTTTTAGTTGGGATTTTGGTAATGGCTTAACCTCAACTCAACAAAATCCAAGCACCTTATATCCTGATGGTGGCACATACACGATTACTTTAGTGGCTAGTTCTGGACCATGTTCGGATACAGCTACCAAAGTGATTACAGTAGAAGATGGATTTGTAATTGAAGTGCCTAATGTGTTTACGCCTAATGGTGATGGTGTGAACGAAGCATTTCACATAAAAATGAAAGGAGTGAAATCGGCTGAGGGTACAATTTATAATCGTTGGGGACAAATTTTATATAGTTGGGACGCACTAAATACATCTTGGGATGGAAAAGCAGCAAATGGCGAAATATGTCCAGATGCTAATTATTATTACATCATTAAAGTAACTGATAAAAAAGACAAAGAACATTTAGTTCCTGGCTATGTTTTAATTATTAGGTAATTCTTAAAATGGTTTTAAAACCATTAAAATAATGATGAGGATAAAGATGCTGTTTTCGATGCGCTCGTAAAAAAATAATTTTTTAGCCATTGGATAATACGCCTCGGGAATGTTTTCACCTGTGTGTTGATTTAATAACTCTTTTATAGGTTTTGATTTGGGCGCTAATACAAATGGGCCAAAGCTCAGCGCAATTAAAAACAAAACAATACTGCTTACATACCAACCTCTATAAAACAGATAAGGTTGCATAATGCCCATGGTAATACCCGATAAAATTAAAAATGTGCCGCCTACCATTACAAATTGATGTAACCTATTTCGGATAATGTATGCGTGTTTTAATTCAGAAAGGTTGGTGGCTTTTGAAATTACATATATCATCACAAAACCTGGTCCCATACCTAAGATGGCGGATAAAATATGAATGAGTAAGATAAAACTATATAATGACATTTTATTAATAATACAGAACCTAATGCGATAGATTTTACAATACTTACCGCAAAAGTACGTTTTATAATTTAAAACCTTACAAATTGTAACATAAACTTATTTATATCATAATTAGTATAATTAATCTTACATTTGATTTTTGAAAATGCCAACAAAACGCGTATTAATAATTACCTACTATTGGCCACCAACTGGCGGAGCTGGCGTGCAGCGTTGGTTAAAATTCACGAAGTATTTTAGAGAGTTGGGTTACGAACCAATAATTTATACGCCCTCTAATCCTGATTTTCCGATTAACGACAACACGCTGTTAAAAGATGTACCCGAAAATTTGGAGGTACTAAAAACAGAAATTTCTGAACCCTACAATGTGTATCGTAAAATAATGGGTAAGAAAAAAACAGAGGCGGTTAATCAAGGATTTTTATCTGAAGAGAAAGAAAATAATTTTTTAAAATCATTGATGATTTGGATAAGAGGTAATTTTTTTATCCCCGATGCTCGCCTATTTTGGATAAAACCTTCTATCCGTTTTTTATCTAAGTATATACAACAACACAAAGTAGATGCTGTGATAAGCACAGGGCCACCGCATAGTATGCACCTTATTGCCCTAGGTTTAAAACAAAAATTTAACTTGCCTTGGATTGCTGATTTTAGAGACCCTTGGACACAAATAGATTTTTATAGCCAACTAAAATTGACAGCCCTTGCCGATAAGAAACATAAACGATTAGAAAAAAAAGTTTTAAGTACCGCCAATAGAGTTGTAACTGTAAGCAAAAGTTGGGCGAAAGACCTTGAAAAGCTTGGTGGTAGAAATGTAGATGTAATTACGAACGGTTTTGATAGCGATGACTTTAAACAAAATAATAGCAATGAGCTCTTAACTGGTTTTTTATTTCATCACATTGGTGCATTAAATAAAGATAGAAACCCGCATAATTTATGGAAAGTGTTGGGTGATATATGTAAAGAAAATAGTGCGTTTAAAAATGACTTACGTTTAAAATTTACAGGAAAAACCGATGCGGCAGTTTTTGAATCGTTAAAACAACATCAACTTTTAAACAATGCTGAAAAAACAGATTACTTGCCTCATGCCGAAGTAGTTCAACTTTTGGTTAAATCGCCTATATTATTATTGCCGCTAAATGATACGCCAAATGTAAAAGGCATTATCCCTGGAAAGTTATTTGAATACTTAGCTGCCAAAAGACCAATTTTTGCGATTGGAGATACGCAAGGCGACACCGCAGCTATTTTACAAGAAGTAAACGCAGGCGCCATGGTTGGATTTAAAGACTACGAAGCAACTAAACAGGCGGTGCTGAATTTATACCAACACTTTCAATCCAATACGCTAAGTGCCAACATAGGCGATATTACACCTTACTCGCGCCGACAATGTGCTTCTAAGTATGTGGATTTGCTAAACATAATACAATAAAAGTTTTCTCTTAAATAATTGAAATCAAAAAAATCTATTTTTGAAAGGTTCGAAAAAAAGGGAAGTGCACAAAGCACGGATACCTCACACACAATACTACGCTTCATATCCGCGCGAGCGGGTAGCTATATTAAACTACGGTGTTACTTTTTATGCCGCAGCATTACAAATGCAGCGGAGCGGGATCTGGGTTTAATTTACATCTAACATCAACCTGCGTTATCATTCACACAAGCTGTTTGTTATTTATGAAATAAATATACAAATAAAAAATGAGAAATTACCAACAAATCACTAAAGATGGCGTGATGTCTCATTTACTATTTCCGGGAGTTTAAATAGTTCATTAACAATCTCAACAGATATTAACAATCCATTAGTATTTAGCGCTTATTTTGTAAATTTAACGAGCAGGTGTGTGCGCTAATAGGCGCACTAACCTCAAATTATTTTTTTTACCATCTAAGCATTTAATACATGTTCTTAATTTTTGACACAGAAACAACTGGCTTACCACGCGACTATAAAGCTCCATTAACTGATTTTGATAATTGGCCACGCATGGTTCAAATTGCATGGCAATTACACGACGAGAAAGGGAATTTATTAAACAGCAACTCCATCATCATTCAACCCGATGGTTATACCATTCCTTATAATGCCACACAAATTCATGGCATCTCCAACGAACGCGCTCATGAAGAAGGAAAAAATTTAAAAGATGTTTTACAAGAATTTATTGCTATTGTTCAGCAAGCTACTTATTTATGCGGGCATAATATTGAGTTTGATATCAACATCATTGGCTCAGAATTGTTGCGTTGTGGGTTTGAAAACATTTTAGCAAACAAAGCATTTATTGATACTAAAAATGATCAAACCACCGAGTATTGTGCTATACCAGGCGGTAAAGGAGGAAAATTTAAGTGGCCTACTTTAACCGAATTATACAAAAAACTATTTAACGATACATTTGAAGAAGCACACAATGCGGCTTTTGATGTTTTAGCAACTGGTAAAGTATTTTTTGAAATTATAAAGCAAGGCATTACTAAGGTAAATGAAATACCTGCTAGTAACCTATCATCTATTCAGTACCAAGCACCAGATTTGTCGGAGTTATACCAACATGAACAAACTTGGAAAAACAAAAAACAAGCAAGTAGCAATACAAAAAACGATATTGCCACCGATGCAGCACATCCAACAAATAAAGAAAGTATTCGATTCTCGCACTTACACAATCATACACAGTTTTCTGTATTACAATCTACCAGCGATGTAGCCGATTTAGTAAAAAAAGCAGCCGAATACAATATGCCAGCTGTGGCTATGACCGATCATGGAAATATGTATGGGGCATTTTTATTTTGGCAAGCTATTGATAAACAAAACAAATCTATCAAGGCGCATAACGAAGCGGTAGAAAAAGGCGAAAAACAAGCACCTAAAAAAGAATTGCTAAAATGTATTATTGGCTGCGAATTAAATATCTGTAAAGATTACACGGATAAATCTAAACAAGACAATGGATACACTCAAGTTTTCTTAGCCAAAAATACAGTAGGTTATCAAAACCTTTCTCGGTTAAGTTCCATTGGATTAATAGATGGTTTTTATTATGTGCCTCGTATTGATAAAAATTTATTACTAAAATATAAAGATGGTTTAATAGCTACAACAGGTTCACTTAGTAGCGAAATTCCAAGTCTTATTTTAAATGTTGGTGAAGAGCAAGCCGAAGAAGCCTTTGTTTGGTATAAAGAACAGTTTGGCGATGATTTTTACATTGAACTTAATCGGCATGATTTACCCGATGAAAACCATGTGAATGATGTACTCATGCGTTTTGCTAAAAAATATAATGTAAACTATTTTGCCGCTAATAATAATTACTACCTCGATAAAAATGGATTTGATGCGCATGATATTTTATTGTGTGTAAAAGATGGCGAAAAGAAATCAACACCAATAGGCAAAGGCAGAGGCTTTAGATATGGCTTACAGAATAAAGAATTTTATTTTAAATCGCCACAAGAAATGGCTAGCTTGTTTCAAGATATGCCAGAAGCCTTAGAAACAACCAACGAGATAATTGAAAAAATTGAATCGTTTAAATTAGGGCGTGATATTTTACTCCCTAAATTTGAAATAGATGCCGCTTTTATCGCCGAAAACAAAGAGGCTATAAACGCTTCGTTTAATCGAATTGTAGCACTAAAAGAAAAATCATGGACAGAAAAAAATTTAAGCGCAGAAGCTATTGAAGCTCAAAAAGCAGAAATGCTAGTTATTGCCGAGCAGTTTATTTATATGTCGCACTTAACTTGGCAAGGAGCACACAAGCGTTATCCTGATATGCCTCAAGAAACCAAAGAGCGTATTGAGTTTGAATTAGCCACAATTGAAAGAATGGGTTATCCAGGTTATTTTTTAATTGTAGCCGATTTTATTTCAAAGGCTAGAGAGATGGGTGTTTCCGTTGGGCCAGGACGTGGTTCGGCAGCAGGTTCGGCTATTGCATACTGCTTGTGGATTACTAATGTTGATCCCATTAAATTTGATTTACTCTTTGAGCGTTTCTTAAATCCTGATCGTATTAGTATGCCCGATATTGATATTGATTTTGATGATGAAGGGCGAGGTAAAGTAATTGAGTATGTAATTAATAAATACGGTTTTAATCAAGTAGCTCAAATTATTACTTATGGTACTATGGGTGGAAAATCGGCAATTAGAGATACAGCAAGGGTGTTAGACTTACCATTAGCAGATGCCGATAAACTAGCTAAATCTTTTCCAGATAGTTTGGATGCCGAATTAAAATCATTATTAAAACCAGGTGGTATTGACGAAAAATATTTAGGTAAGATAAAAGACAAAAGAGAGGTTGTTGAGCAATCTCATAACTTCAGAAAATTATCAGAGGGCAATACACCCGAGGCTAATGTATTAAAACAAGCATACGAATTAGAAGGTTGCCTAAGAAACACAGGCATACATGCGTGTGGTGTTATTATTACGCCCGATGAAATGGTAAAATTTGTACCAGTTACAAAGGCTAAAGATAACGATATGCTCGTTACTCAGTTTGATAACTCGGTAGCAGAAAATGCTGGTCTTTTAAAAATGGATTTTTTAGGTTTAAGAACCTTAACAATTATAAAAGATGCCTTGCATTTTATCAAACAAAATCAAAACATTGATATTGATATTGATGCCATACCACTTGATGATAAAAAAACCTACGAACTTTTTCAACGTGGCGAAACCAATGGTATTTTTCAATATGAAAGTGCTGGAATGCAAAAGTCGTTAAAGGAATTAAAACCCGATTCGTTTAATGATTTAATTGCAATGAATGCCTTGTATCGTCCGGGTCCTTTAGCTTATATTCCCAATTACATTAAACGTAAGCATGGTTTAGAAGCGGTTTCTTACGACTTAAACGGTATGGAGGAATATTTATCCGAAACGTATGGAATTACGGTTTATCAAGAGCAGGTAATGCGTTTATCTCAAAAACTAGCCAACTTTACTAAAGGTGACGCCGATACCTTGCGTAAAGCGATGGGAAAAAAACAAAAAGATGTGCTGGATAAAATGAAAAGCAAATATTTAGAAGGCTGCAAGGAAAACGGGCACGACTTATCTAAGGCAGAAAAAGTGTGGACCGACTGGGAAGCCTTTGCAAGTTATGCTTTTAATAAATCGCATTCTACATGCTATGCTTATATTGCCTATCAAACTGCATACATTAAAGCGCATTATCCAAGTGAGTTTATGGCATCTGTTTTAAACCATTCTGGAAGTATTGAAAAGATTGCGTTTTTTATGGAAGAATGTAAACGCATGGGAATAAAAGTTTTAGGGCCTGATGTAAATGAAGGCTTTTCAAAATTTAATGTCATCAAAGGAAAAACCGATATCCGATTTGGTATGGGTGCTATTAAGGGCGTGGGAGAAAACACCGTTAACAACATCATTGAAGAAAGAGATAATAACGGAAAATTTATCTCGGTATTTGATTTAGCAAAACGCCTTGATAGTAAATCCATCAATAAAAAATCAATAGAAGGTTTAGCATTAGCAGGTGCATTTGATAGTTTTGAAGGTGTGCATAGAGCTATGTTTTTTACACCCGAATTAGATGGCACCACGCTAACCGATAAAATGATAAAATACAGTAACCAAATTAATTCAGGTAATGATACCTCACAAGCGAGTTTATTTGGCGGCGATGATGTTATAGAAATTACGGAACCTCAACTTCCACAAAAAATTGAACCATGGAGTAAACTAGACGAGTTAGCTAAAGAAAAAGAAGTCGTTGGTTTCTTCATCTCTGGTCATCCACTCGATCCTTACAAGTTAATAGTAGAAAATAAATGTAGTGCCAACTGCGCTCAGCTAAAAGCAGGCTTAGAACCTTTTAGAGGTAAAGATGTTTCATTTGCTGGTATTGTAGTAGGTGGCGAATCACGCACTGGAAAAACAGGAAATCCGTATGGTAAATTAACTATTGAGGATTATCATGGCACTACCGAAATTATGTTGTTTGGAAAAGATTATGTAGAGTTTAGTAAATACTTAAATGTTGGTTTATTTATTTATGTAAGAGCCAAAGTTCAGGAACGCTTTGGACAAACTGGAAGCTTAGAATTAAAAGTTCAAAAAATCGAACTATTAGAAGATGTTAAGAGTAACATTTTTTCATTAATGAAACTTAAACTTAATGTAAATGATATTAATGAAGAACTCATTAACTCTATCGAATCGCTGCTTAATTCATCACAAGGTAAATGTTCTGTAGAATTTTTAGTTGAAGATAAGGCAGAGAATATGAGTGTAAAGCTTTATTCTAAAACCAAAAAAATTGGATTAAGCACCGAGCTGATTAACGACTTAGAGAAGATAAACGGGTTAACGTATGAGTTAACATAACTCCTTTTTTAAGAAAGGTGCAGTGTAACCTTTATTAAATTTTATTAATTCCTCTGGTGTTCCAGAGAACAATATGTTACCACCCTTTATACCACCCTCAAGTCCAATATCAACAATATAATCGGCTACTTTAATGATATCTAAATTATGTTCAATAACAATTACGGTATTGCCATTATCTACTAATTTATTTAATACGCCTAATAAAATTCTAATGTCTTCAAAATGTAATCCAGTAGTAGGTTCATCTAAAATATAAAGCGTATTACCAGTATCTCTTTTACTTAATTCGGTTGAGAGTTTAACACGCTGCGCCTCCCCTCCGCTAAGTGTTGTAGCTTGCTGTCCCAAGGTAATATAACCCAATCCCACATCTTGCAATGATTTAATTTGACGATAAATAGATGGTAAATTTTCAAAAAAATCACAAGCCTGATCAATCGTCATATTAAGAACATCGTTTATTGATTTGCCTTTGTATCTTACTTCTAAAGTTTCACGGTTATAACGTTTACCATTACACTCATCACAATTAACATACACATCTGGTAAAAAATTCATTTCAATTGTTTTTAATCCAGCGCCTCCACAGGTTTCGCAACGCCCACCTTTTACATTAAAAGAAAAACGCCCTGGCTTATAGCCTCTAATTTTCGATTCAGGTAAATTGGCAAATAAGTTTCTGATATCCGAAAACACATTGGTATAAGTGGCTGGGTTACTTCTTGGTGTACGACCAATGGGTGATTGATCAATATCAATCACTTTATCAATATGCTCTAAACCCGAAATTGATTGATATGGCAATGGTCTCTTTTCTGATTTATAAAAATGATTGCTTAAAATAGGATACAGCGTTTCATTTATTAAACTAGATTTACCACTTCCACTCACACCTGTTACACAAATAAATTTTCCCAACGGAATTTGTAAATCAACGTTTTTAAGATTATGCCCTGTACAACCTTTCAATGTCAGTTTTTTTCCATTACCCTTACGACGTTGTGGTGGCACTTCTATTTGGCGTTTACCTGTAATGTACTCTGCCGTTAAAGTTTTAAATTTCAGCATCTGTTTTGGTGTAGAAGCAGCCACTACCCTACCACCATGTATACCTGCTCCAGGCCCAATATCAATCACATAATCGCTTTGCTCAATCATATCTTTGTCATGCTCAACAACCAAAACACTATTACCAATATCTCTTAAATTTTTTAGTGCCTCAATTAGTTTCACATTATCACGTTGGTGCAAGCCAATACTTGGTTCATCTAAAATATAAAGTACACCTACTAATTGTGAACCAATTTGCGTAGCTAATCGAATACGCTGTGCCTCGCCTCCACTCAGTGTTTTAGAAGAACGGTTTAATGTAACATAATCTAATCCAACCTCTAACAAAAACCCAATTCGAGCTCTTATTTCTTTTAGAATTTCTTTTGCAATTACATTTTGAGATTTAGTAAGGCGTTTTTCAATTCCTACAAACCAATCTTGAAGAAAATGGATATCCATTTCTGCTAACTCAAAAATATTTTTATCATCTATTTTAAAATTCAAGGCTTCTTTCTTTAGCCTTGTGCCGTTACAAGTAGAGCAATTAATTTTATTGGTAAAACCTTCTGCCCAACGCAACATAGCTGGCGAAGAATCTTCTTCGGCTTGTTTAGCAATATGAGTGGCAATTCCGTCAAACGAAAAATTATAGCCGTTAGAGTTTGTATCGGTTTTAATAGTAAACAACTCATCTGTACCATTTAATAAAATATTGATGGCATCTTCATCAATCTGTTCAAAAGGCGTATCTAAATTAAATTGATATTTATTACCAATAGCTTCAATTTGCTTAAATACCCAAGAGTTTTTTGAGGGTCCTAAAGGCACAATAGCCCCTTTACGAATTGATAATTTTGGATTTGGAACTATCTTATGAATATCTACTTCTGACACCACGCCTAAGCCATTGCATTTAGGGCAAGCTCCATAAGGAGAGTTGAACGAAAACAAGTTGGGAGCAGGTTCATCATACGATATTCCAGATGTAGGACACATTAATGTTCGGCTAAAAAACTGCACTTTGCCAAAACCAAAGGCATTCGATTTCTTTTTTGAACTAGTGGATTTTTCATCATGTTCAAGAACCATAATAGTTCCTTTTCCATGTTTCATGGCTATTTGTAACGATTGAGCTAATCTTGATTTTATGCTTTCATTTACCTCCAATCTATCCACTACAATTTCAATATCATGAATTTTATATCTATCCACTTGCATCTTTGGGGTAATGTCCACAATTTCACCATCAATCCTCACTTTATTAAACCCCTTTTTTCTTATATCTTCAAAGAGTTCGCGGTAATGTCCTTTCCTTCCTTTGATAATTGGCGCTAACAAATTAATTTTTTTTGAATCGTATTTTTCTAAAATGAGTTGTATAATTTGTTCGTCGCTATAACGAACCATTTTTTCACCCGTAACATATGAAAAGGCTTCGCCTGCTCGTGCAAACAATAATCTTAGAAAATCATAAATTTCAGTAATGGTTCCAACTGTTGAGCGAGGATTTTTATTCACGGTTTTCTGCTCAATAGAAATAACAGGACTTAACCCAGATATTTTATCTACATCTGGGCGTTCCATATTGCCTAGAAATTGACGAGCATAACTCGAAAAACTTTCTATATACCTTCTCTGACCTTCTGCATAAATTGTATCAAATGCTAAGGATGATTTTCCGCTTCCACTTAAACCAGTGAGCACTACCAATTGATTGCGAGGAATAGTTACCGATATGTTTTTTAAATTATGTACTCTTGCGCCAATAACTTCTATTTGTTCTTCTTCCATTATATAATCAACTTTCTATAATTCGTTTAATAATTTTATTATGGTTTTGTATCTGTTAAGGTATCCAAATTAATTCTTATAGAATCTGAGTACATCTGCTGAACAGAAATTGTATCATTTATCCTTTCTTGCGGAAACACATCATTAAAATATACACTTAAATCAACGCGTTTATCTTTAGGAATTTTAATTTCATAACGCTCATTATTAGGATTAGGTAGTTCATCGCCTATTAACCAAGGATTAAATGTTCTTAAAGTTATTACATCTGTATGATAATATTTCGCAAAAGCTTTTAAATTGGTTATAGATGAATCTAGTTTCACAATCTTAAATGCAGGAAACAGGCTTCCTTTCTTTACTTTTGATTTCACCCCAAAATGTTCAGGATCGGTTAAAAGTGTTTTATAAGCTAAAATTCTGTATATAAAACTTCCTGTTTCTTTATTTAAAAGTAAATCATAATAACTATTTGTGTTTTGTCTCTTCATTGCATTTTGAATTCCGCCAATACCTACATTGTAGGCGGCTGCCGCTAAGGTCCAACTATTAAAATAGCGGTAAGCATCTTTAAAATGTTTACAAGCTGCTACGGTCGCTTTTTGAACATCCAACCGTTCATCAACATCGTTATTTACTCTTAATCCATAATGCTGCGCAGTATTAGGCATCAGTTGCCAAAAACCAGCTGCACCCATTGGCGATACCACATTGGATAAATGACTTTCTATAATAGCCACATATTTAAAATCATCGGGCACACCTTGTTGTTTTAATATAGGCTCTATTATTGGAAACCATCTTTGAGCCTTTTGAAATAAATGTAACGAAGAGCGTTTCCATGTTTTATTAGCAAAGAATTCTTTCTCTAAATTTTCTTTAATTTCAAAATCATTATGAGGCACCTTCTCTCCTGCAAAATTTAAATTAACAGGAATATTTAATCCTAGCACTTTAAAATTAGAGTTTGTGTAATCATAAATATAATTAAATGGTGAGAAAACAGCTAGTCTAATAAAAATCATGAGAGCTAGCCAACAAAAAAAACTTATATAAATTTTTTTATATAAGGGACTAGGTTCTTTAAATACTTTTAATATCCAAACGGAAATAGTCACTTTCTTTTAATTATCGTATTGAGATATAAAGATACGAAAGTGACTGCACAAAAAATAATAGAAACAATTAACCAAAATGATTGGTAATTAAACATTAGATTTAAAGCTAAGGTTAAACCTAATAAACCAATAGCAAAAAAGAGTACTGCTATGCGTTTTTCTGTTAGACCTCTAAAAAATAAATGATGTGTGGTGTGATCTTTACCACCTACAAAGGGAGAACTTCCTCTCGCAATACGATTTATACTTACTGTAATTGTATCTGTGAGTGGTAAAATAAATACTAATGCAATAATTAAAAAACCAAGAAGTATAGGGTTTATAGAATACCAGAAATTTTGAACTAAGGAAAATGAATTCCAACAATAATCAATACCAATTACAGATAAAAATGCCCCTAAGAACTGACTTCCTGTATCTCCCATAAACATTTTGGCAGGATGCCAATTATACACCAAAAATCCTAACAAAGCACCAACTAATCCCAAACTCAGAATAGGAATTGGAGCTAGAATACTATTTAAACTAGAATTTAAAATTAATGCGTACGCCAATATTAATAATGAAACAATAGTGGTAATAGCATCCATGTTATCTAACATATTAATAGAATTCATAAAGCCAATTACCCAAAAGAGTGTTAATGCAAAATTTAAAGCCTCGGTAGTAAAAATATTAATCTTTGTACCAGAAAAATATAAAATTAAACCACAAAGTAACTGAACTATAAACTTCAGTAATGGTTGTGTATTATAAGCATCATCAGCCAATCCCATAATAAATGCGATGGTACATACGATAAAAATTCCAAGAACCTTTAAGTTACCATAATGCAAGGGAAAAAGATTATTTATAAAGTTAAATACTATAAATGTGCATAAGAAAATAACAAAAAATGAAATTCCGCCAACTGATGGTCTTACCGTAGGACTCCATCTTATTTCTTTATGCAATTGTTTTTGTCGAACACCTAAAGTTTGAGAAAATTTTAATAAAATAGAATTAAAAACAACCGATACAACAAAGGTTATCCCAATAATTAAAACAATAAATAACGATATGTTATTCTGAAAAAACTGCATACTAGATTAGAATGGACTAACAAATTCTTTAAATGGTGTACCTTCTAAATCTTTTTCAGACAATAATGGATGAGAAACATTCCAATGAATATTCAAATCCGAGTCATTCCATAAAATACAGCCTTCCGATGGTTTATGATAAACATTAGTGCATTTATATGAAAAAATGGTGTTATCTCTTAACGTTAAAAATCCATGAGCAAATCCAGTCGGAATATAAAACATGGTTTTATTTTCTTCATTTAATTCAATAGTTACGTGTTGTCCGTATGTCTCAGAGTTTTTTCTAATATCAACGGCTACATCTAATACTGCACCAGTTATCACACGCACTAGTTTACCTTGATCATGAGGTGGTGCTTGAAAATGCAGACCTCTTAGAACGCCCGCCTGAGATAAGGATTGGTTATCTTGTAAAAAATTAGCAGTTATCCCATTATTTTTAAAAACATCGGCATTATAACTTTCAAAAAAATAACCTCTTGCATCAGCAAACACTTTCGGTTTTACTATTAATAATCCTTCAATGGCTGTTTTAATTACTTCCATAACTTAGAAAAACTTTTTTTCTTATTCGATGTCTCTTGCTCATCAGCATAATAACCATTGCCATAGCCGTAACCATAACCATAGCCATAGCCGTACTTATAACCATAACTTGAGCGAGTTGTATCTACACCATTTAATATAATAGATAAATTTTTGATATTAGCTTCATTAATTAATTTATCTAAAATTTGTACAAATGGTTTCTTAGAATAATCGGCTCTAAATACATAAATTGGGTAATCTGCCTTTTGAATAGTGGTTATACCATCTGTTACTAATCCTATTGGAGGATTATCAAATACGATATAATCGTAAGATTGTTTTAATTCTTCTATTAGCGTATTTAAACGCTCACTAATAATTAACTCCGATGGATTAGGCGGAATAGGACCTGCGGTTATATAATCTAAATTTGGGAAATGGCTATGCCTAATACAATCTTTTACTGGAGTTAAATCTGTTAAAATTGTACTCATTCCAATTTCATTTGGCACATCAAATCCCTTGTGAATTTTCGGTTTCCGCATATCTAAGTCAAGTAAGATGACTTTTTTACCAGTATAAGCAATAATACCTGCAATATTTAAGCATACAAATGTTTTTCCTTCTCCCGAAATGGAAGATGTGACGGCGATAATCTTTGGTCCTTCGGTATTTTTTATAAACGTTAAATTAGAGCGAATACTTCTAAATGCTTCTGCTATTTGCGATTTTGAATTTTTATCTACTACTAATTGTGAAACTGGAATGTCGCTTGCATAATTAGGCACAATTCCTAAAACAGACAAAGAAGCATCTACGTTGTTTACAATATCATTAATGGATGTAATTTTATCATGTAAAAAATAACGTACAAATATTAAAAATAAAGAAGCTAAAAATGATACTAGAATAGCAATTACAATCGTCAATTTTTTATTTGGCGAAACCCACGAACCGTTATTTACTGCTTCTTCTAAGATAACATTCTCCGATACAAATCCTGCTTTGTTGATAGAGAATTCCGTCTTTTTCTCTAACAACATAGTGTAATATTTTTCGCGAATATTAAATAAACGAGTTAGTCTTGAATGTTCCATATCCAGTTCTGGGTCTGGATTATTTTTGTCTTCAACGTCTTTATAGCGTTTAGATAAATCAGTATATTTTGATTTATATTTTAACCGAACGGCATTAATGGTTTCGAGCAATAATTTCTTTTGAGTTTCAATATTAAAATTTATTTGTTTAATGTTATCACTATTAGGTGTTACCATGTATAACAAATCTTCTTTTTCCAATAATAATTTTTGGATGGTTTGAGTATATTCTTTAATCGCACTTTCGTACTCAGTTCCAGAAATAAGCGATATTAATTGGTATGTATCAATGCTTTTATTTTTAGAAATATTTTGTTGAAGCTCTGCTAATATTTTTTCATTCAATTCTAACTCCAACATATCATCTTCCAACTTAGTTAGTCGCATTGAATTTAACTCCAAAGCATTATTCTGACTAAAATGATGTTCTTTTCTAAATTCTTGTAAATTACTTTCAGATGTTTTTAAATCATTATACACAATACCCAATTGATCGTCAATAAAAGCAATTATGTTTTTAGAACTTTCACTCTTGCGTTCCACATCAAATTTTAAATATTCGTAAGAAATTAAATTAACTAAGTCTTTAGATTTTTGTGCGTTTACATCAGTAACTTTAACTTGTATCGTTCTAGCAGCCTCATTAATCATCTTAATATCAATCTTAGATTGTAAAGCGGCTGTTACTTGATCAATATTATTAATAATAAAGTAAGATTTATTATCTTCTAATAACTGAGCGTTTACGCTTTTAGAGTCTAATAATGTATTTGGAGAAATAACTAATTCGAAATAAGGGCTTGTGATAACATTAGAAACTGTAAAGGGTACTTTATGTTCAGTACCGCCTAACATAAATTCTAAATTACCAGATGTAAGATTATTAAAAGTGATATAAATTTTAACACCATAAATGGACTCATCTTTAACATTAAATTTCACTTGGTAAGGAGCCGACTTATAAAGTTCGTTATTTTTAAAAGTACCTTCATTAAAATAGCTTACCTGCACATCCGATTTTTCAACCACTCTCTTTAAAAAAATCTTAGAGTGTATTTGTTCCATTGCTTCAGCAATCTTATTATCAGTTTCGTCGTATTTATTTAACTGTAATACTTTAGAGGCTTGATTAGCTGAGTTAATCTGAATTAAAGTTGCCGATTGATACTCGGGCTGACTATATCTTAAATATATGTAGGCAATACTTAAACTTAAGATAAAAAACAAGGCTACAAATAATAAACTCTTTTTGATTATATAAATAACCAAACCTAAATCTAGCTCGCTACTAAACTTAGATACCCGATCTCTATATTTATCTATAGAATTATTATTTTGAGGTTGTATCATTTAATTCGACCAACTAAAGAATACAATAAAAAGGTAGTACTAATTAAAGAAACAATTGGAGTTATTTCAGCCACTAATGTCCTAGCCAAACGATAACGTGGCTCTACATAAATAATATCATGAGCTAAAACAACTGTATTTCCTGCAGCCACACCATCTATTTTAGATAAATCCATCATATAAACCTTTGGCGTGCTATTCGGCGGATTACGTATGAGTTTTACCTTATAAGCTTTTCCATCTTCGGTTATACCACCAGCATAAGCCAAGGCCTCAATTACTGTTGTATTATTATTAGTTAAGTTTAATATCTTAGCCGAACTACCATTTCCAGGAAAAACAATTACCCGTTTATTTGTTACCTGCAAATACACAAAAGGCTTCACATAATAATCTGAATAAACTTGTTCCAAATATTCAGTAGCTTCTCTAATACTTAATCCCGACAGCTTTACACGCCCTATTAATGGTAATTTTACAGTTCCATCTTGATTTATAACATAATCTAAATCAACAAAACGCATAAATTGAGAGGTAGAAGTTGCTAAGTCCACAATCTTAAAACCATCATTGGCAAAAATCCGCACATTAATATAATCATTCGACTCTATTTTATAATCCTGCTTTGCCAATGAATCCACAATTTTATCATAGGCATAATCTTTAGGTGTTTTCAACATCAAATTGGAACGGAAAATTTTACAGGACGATAAACCTAAAATTGCCGATAGAATAAAAAGGTATTTAATAAATCGCATATTAATTTTATGAACTACAAATTTAAAATTTATCGGCTAATAACAAAAATCATGCTGATTTTAACAGCTTTTGGTATAATTGCCTCATATCGCTTACCAAGCGTGTATAACTAAACCTATCCATCGCCCATTTTTCGCCATTTTTCGCCATTTCCGTTAGGTTTTGGATATTTTTACAGGCTTTTTCTAAATTAGCACAAAAAGCCTGTGTATTGGTTACTTCCGATAAATAACCACAATCTGGGTGTAAAACATCTTCGATGCCACCCACATTGGTAGAAACTACAAATTTACCTGCTGCTTGTGCCTCTATAATGCTTACAGGCGTTCCCTCATTTAATGAGGTTAAAGCCACTACATCTAATCCATGCAATGCCCATTCTACATTGGTAATCCACGACGTAAAAACAACATCTACATTTGCTGTTGCCTCATTTGAAAAACTTACTTGGTTGGCATGGCAAGCCTCAATAATATTTTGGCGTGTGTCGCCATCACCTATTATAAATGCTTTAAAAGATTGAACGCCACTTTTTTTAAGATGTGCTATGGCTTCAATAAATAACGTATGATTTTTTACTGGAGCCAACCTGCCAATAATTCCAATGGCTATTTGCTGTGGTTGTAGCTGATAGGTTTCTCTAAATTCTTTTCGGTTTTGTACTTTGTTTATGGTAAATCTCTTTAAATCAAAGCCCAAAGGAATTACCTGAATTTTATCTTGAGATGTTATTTTATAAACCTCCGAAAGTTCTTTTTTTTGTTTATGACTAATGGCCACAATAGTTGTTGATTTTTTAGCCAAATACCTTTCAATAGTTTTATAAAATTCAGTTTTTAATTTGCCAAAATAAGAATGAAAGACATGGCCATGAAATGTATGAATTATAACAGGCACTTTACAATGAATTGCTGCTAAGCGACCAATGGCGCCTGCCTTAGAGGCATGTGTATGTACAATATCTGGGTTAAATTCCTTAATTATTTTTTTAATCTCTTGATAAGCTTTGTAATCCGACTTAAAATTAATTTCGCGCTGAAACTGATGGAGCACTCTTGGTTGTAAGCCTAATGACTGTGGAATATACAATGAACTATCTTCGCCTTCTTCTTCTGGCCCACCTACCAAAAGTGTTTCAAATTCAGGCTCCAAGTATTTAGAAAGATACGTTACATTATAGGTTATTCCGCCTATATTAAACCGATTGATTATACGAAGTACTTTTGGCAAAATTAATTCACATTAAGTTCAGTTGATAATTGCTTGAAATCTATCCCATCAAAATTTCCTGAACTCATCATTAACAACACATGATTTTTTAGATGTTTGTTTTTTAAATAGCTAACCAATTTCTGACTATCTGTAAAAACTTGCAAGTCTTTTCTATTAAAATAGTTGAGTACTTGTTGCTCAGTAATTGGTTTTAGTTTTTTATGCTCAATGGTATGAGGATTAAAATAAACAATAGCTTCATCAGCTTCGTTCATTGAGCCATTGTATTCTGCTAAAAAGGTTTCGTTTAAACTACTAAAAGTGTGCAACTCCATGCAAGCAATTATTGTTCTGTCTTTAAACTGATGTTTTACGGCACTGGTTGTTGCTTTTAATTTGGATGGCGAATGGGCAAAATCTTTATAAAAAGAAAAATCATTTGTGCATTCTACCAATTCCAACCTTTTAGCAGCGCCTTTAAACGACTGAATAGCTTCGTAAAATTGAGAATCGGTGATGCCTAAGGTTTGACAAACTAAATGTGCGCCATTTATATTCATTAAATTATGATCACCAAATACTTTTAGCGGAATTTGTTGTTGGTTGTCTTCTAAAATAGTTAACCCATTTTCAATTTTATGTTTTGGAATAGCGTATGGTATTTTGTGAATTGAAGTGTTGGTAGCTGATGCGGCTACTTTTTGCAATTCTTTATCTTCATTACAATAAATTAAAGTTCCATTTGGTTCAATCAGTTCTATAAACTTTTTAAACTGTTCAACATATATCTCAAAAGTTGGAAATACATTAATATGATCCCAGGCAATGCCACTAATAATAGCAATATTGGGCTTATATAAATGAAACTTTGGTCGCCTGTCAATTGGAGATGCTAAATATTCATCGCCTTCAATAATAGCAATTTTTGCCTCTTTAGTTAATTTCACCATGGTATTAAAGCCCTCTAGTTGAGCACCCACCATAAAATCGGTATTGATATGATGGTAATTTAATACATGCAAAATCATGGCGGTAATAGTTGTTTTTCCGTGGCTGCCACCTATTACCACACGGGTTTTATCTTTAGTAGCTTCGTAAATATACTCTGGATACGAATAAATTTTTAAGCCTAATTCTTTTGCTTTTATTAATTCAAGATTATCCTCGCGAGCGTGCATACCTAAAATAACAGCATCAATATCAGCAGTTATTTTTTCGGGAAACCAACCTATTTTTTCTGGTAAAAGGCCTGCATTTTTTAATCGCGTTTTCGATGGTTCATTTATTTCATCATCACTACCTGAAACAACAAATCCCTTTTCGTGAAGGGCTAATGCCATATTATGCATGGCACTTCCACCAATTGCAATTAAATGAACTCGCATAGTTTAATATTTAATTATAATATACGAAGTAAGTATTTTAAAACAAAAAATGCAGACCGTTAAAGCCTGCATTTTAAACAAATGAATGTTAAATGTCTATGCCGCCATTTTTACCGAGTTAGGTTGCCCTAATTGGTATAATAATTTAGCGTGAGCTGCCAATGCACCAATAAATGTTTTTTTGCTATGATAAGGTAAATTAAACTCAAGTGCTGTTTGCTTTACAATTGGAGCAATTTTTTTATAATGCACATGGCAAATGTTTGGAAACAGATGATGCTCTACTTGAAAATTTAAACCACCTACAAACCATGAAAATGCCCAACTTTTTTGAGCAAAATTAGCAGTTGTTTTCATTTGGTGCGATGCCCAATCATCTTGCATATTACCTGTTGAATCAGGTGTTGGGAAATCCGTTAAGTCAATCACATGAGCTGGTTGAAAAATTAAAGCTAAAAACAATCCACAAGTAAAGTGCATAATGCTCCAGCCTATTAAAATATGCCACCAAGGATTCGACATCAATATCATTGGAATAAATAAACTAAATGACATATAGAATATTTTATTAAGAATTAATAAAAATAACTCTTTAGAGTAAGTTGTTTGTTTGGTTTTTAAATGCCCTTCTCTATTATAACGTGCTAACTGATTAAAATCTTTAGTAGTTGCCCACATAAACGTCATTAATCCATAAAAAAACCAAGCATATATAAATTGAAACTTATGTATTTTTTTATACTCGGCATGTGGTTCAAAGCGTAGGAAACCAAGAGGCGCTATATCCTCATCGTGTTCGTGAATATTAGTGTAAGTATGATGTAAAACATTATGTTGAATTTGCCAATTAAGAGAGCTTCCACCTATAAAATTCATACTTAATGCCATTAACTTATTCCATTTTTGATGGCGAGAATAGGTGCCATGGTTGGCATCGTGCATGACTGATAAACCTATCCCAGCCATTCCAAGTCCCATTAAAAAAGCCAACAAAACTTGTATCCAATACGACTCAAACACGTTGCATATTAGCAAAAAATAAGGCGTAAGATATAAGGCGAACATAAAAATGGATTTTATAACCATTTGAGTATTAGCATATCTCGAGATATTATTGGTTTTAAAATACTCATCTACACGCTTTTTTACTGTTATATAAAACGAGCGATTGGAGGTATTAAATCTTAAAGTTTGTGCCGACATATATGAATGTTATATTAATACTAAAAATAAATTGGACAAATATAACAGAAAAGTCTAGAACTACAAGATGCCTAAACTTTTTAGAATTGTATTCTTACAATGATAATAGTCAGCAAAAAAAATAATCTCGGATTAAAAATTATTGATAAAGAGCTAGAACTTTGCTTACAAACATTTCTACTTCTTGTTGGCTTGTTTGTTTTCCTAACGAAATTCTGATACTGTTTTCAATTTCACTTTTACTTAAACCCATGGCTTGCAACACGTGCGATGGAGAGGCGTTGCTTGAGGTACATGCTGAACCTAAAGACACTGCAAACTCACGTTTAATTTTTGAGAAAACAGATGAGCCATCTTTTAAAACAGGAAAATATAAATTAGTGGTATTATATAATCTATCTCGTGTAGAACCATTAATTCTCAGTTCAGGAATTTCGAGTAATTGATGCTCGATATAACTACGTAGCTTTGAAACCTTGGTATTATTATCCCAATATTCTGATTGTGCCATTTCGCAAGCTTTACCCAAAGCCACAATACCTGATACGTTTAATGTGCCACTACGTTTGCCTTGTTCGTGACCGCCACCATGAAAAAGTGGAATTAAACTGACACGTGGATTTTTTCTGCGTACATACAAAGCACCTACACCTTTTGGTCCATATAATTTATGTGCCGACATACAACACATATCCATTCCAATTTCATTAACATCTATTAATTGTTTGCCAACTAACTGCGTGGTATCGCTAAAAAAAATGGCTTGATGTTGATGAGTGAATGTCGCTATTTTTTCTACATCTTGTAAAACACCTGTTTCGTTATTAGCCGCCATAATGGCTACTAAAATTGTTTTATCAGTAAAACTTTGTTGTAATTCCTCTAAATCTATTCGTCCTTCGAAATCTACACCTAAGTAAGTTACCTGAGCACCTTTTTCTTCCAAGTAGGCGCACACATCTAGCACCGCTTTATGCTCTGTTTTACAAGTGATAATATGATTGCCTTTAGATTGATAAGCTTCATACACGCCTTTAATAGCCATATTAATAGCCTCGGTAGCTCCCGATGTAAAAATAATTTCAGCATCTTCGGCATTTATCAAACTAGCAACTTGATTTCGGGCTTTATCAATAGCGCCTTTGGCGTACCAACCCAATTCGTGCGTGTTACTAGAGGCGTTTCCAAAATGCTTAGTGAAAAAAGGCAACATTACCTCTAGCACGTTTTCATCTACGGGGGTAGTGGCGTTATAATCAAAGTAAATCATGTTGCAAATTTAACGAACTTCGCTCACTCTCCTCTCAATTTATCCAACAAATCATTTAAGGTATTAATTTCGGAAGTGCTGAGTGTGGTAAATAATTGTTTGGCAGCATCGTCCATAACATCTAAGCTGGATAACAAGGCTAACCCTTTTTTGGTAATTAGCACATCTACATTTCTTCTATCCTCAGCGCTTTGCTTTCTTTGTAAAAAACCTTTGTTATACAATTTATCTACAATTCTAGAAGTATCGCTCATTTTATCCAACATCCGCTCTTTTATTAATTTAATGTTACAGGGCTTAGGATATTGTCCTCTTAAAATTCGTAACACATTATATTGTTGCATGGTTACATCAGCCTGTTTAAATAAACTTTCATTTTTAGCATTAAGCCAGTTATTGGTATAATGAATGTTTAACATTAATTTTTGCTCAATGCTCTTAAATTTTTTTTGCTGTATTTCTTTTTCTAATTTCACGGCATTACAATATTATAAAAAAGTCCTGCTCATTCAAGCAGGACTTTTTATTTTTAGTTGACAGCTTATTTGGCTTTGGTCATCTCTACAATAATATCTAATCTTACCTCATCACTTACTGCTACTCCACCAGCTTCGAGTGCAGCATTCCAAGTTAAGCCATAATCTTTTCTGTTTAACTTACCAGTTACTTTAAACGCATAACGTTCCATACCATACGGATCTTTTACAACCTTTGAAGCTCCAATTGCTGTAAGCGTAACTGGCTTTGTAACTCCATGCACAGTTAAATCGCCTACTAACGTGTAAGTACCTTTAATTTTACCTGGTTTCATTGATTTACTTACGAATGTAATTTCAGGATATTTAGCTACATCAAAAAAATCAGGACTTTTTAAATGTCCATCTCTTTTTTCGTCATCTGTATTAATGCTTGACGCATCTACTGTAAACTCAATTTTAGCATCTGTAAAATCTAAATCAGATTTTGAAGAAACTGTTCCTTTATACACTTTAAATTTCCCTTCGGTTTCACTTACCATCATGTGAGTAACTGCAAAACCTAATTTACTGTGTGAGGCATCAATATTCCAATTTACTTGTGCCTTTGCGCCCACCGAAAAAGCGATGATTGCCGCTAATGTTTTAATTGATTTCATAAAAATTGTTTTTGTTAATTTGTTTTTCGAGTACAAATATATGTTATAACATTTAATGTTACAACATATAATTAAGAAATTTTGTTAAAATGAAAATGGAGCGACATTTAAAAAGAATTGCCTGCGATAGTTTGTTTGTAGAGATTAAATATCATTTATACTGTGGAGTCCACTACTTCACCCTAGCCGCACGGTCAAAAATCTTAATCGTAACCCTCCCATAATTAGGACTAGTTGTAAATATACGAAGTCTAGTGTGTATGTATTCAATCGAAAGTCTACTTTTAAACTGTCCTATTTTTTTAGAGGGTTACGCATCAATATAATTAAAGCATTGTGGATATTGAGCAACTATTATTTTATGTAATAGCAGAGTAACAATGACTATGTATTTTTTAAACTTCATTTTTTATTGAATTTTACAAAAGTAAAATTTCTTATTGAGTTTGAAATTGTTTTACAAGCTCACACCACACTGTGTCATTTAAGTTAGGCAAACAGGTGAGTTTTATTTTTTCTTGTTTTACTGGATGTATAAATTCTGTTTGATACGAATGTAAGTGAATGAATGGAGTTGAATTTGAGCGCTCAAAGCCATATTTTAAATCGCCTTTTATTGGACAACCTATAGCAGCTAGCTGTGCTCTAATTTGATGATGTCTTCCTGTGTGAAGCTGTATCTCGAGCAAATGATAATTAGCAATAGAGGCTTTAAGCGTATAGCTTAACTCTGCTTTTAAAGCACCTTGACGCTCAGTAGCAAAGGCTTTTGAGGTATTATTTTTTTCGTTTTTAATTAAGTAATGTATAAGTCTGTCTGATTGTTTGGGTGGTTTATTTTTCACAACAGCCCAGTAAGTTTTCTGAATGGTTTTCTCTCTAAATAGGTCATTCATACGCGATAAAGCCTTGCTGGTTTTGGCAAATATCACAATACCTGAAACGGGTCTGTCTAATCTATGGCATACACCACAAAACACATTTCCAGGTTTCTGATCTCTTACTTTTATGTAGTTTTTTACTTTTTCTGAAAGAGGAACATCGCCTGTTTTATCACCTTGAACAATTTCGGAAGGTCTTTTATTAATTACAATTAAATGATTGTCCTCAAAAATAATTTGATTAGCGTCAATAAGTTCAGGTGCTTGGGGCATGTATAAATTATTTAAAAATCAACTTAAACTCTAAGCGACGATTCATAGCGTGTTCATCATCACTACATATTACATCGTTTCCGCAGTTGTTGAGTAGTTTAGATTCTCCATACCCTTTGGCGATAATACGACTACCATCTATTCCTTTTGAAATAATGTAATTTTTAGCTGAGTTTGCACGGCGCTCGCTAAGTATTAAGTTGTAAGAATCACTTCCTTTACTATCGGAGTGTGCACTGAGTTCAATAGATAATTGCTCGTTATTTTTAAGTGCTAAAACTACTTTATCTAATGTAAGTTGAGATTGAGGTTGTAAATCAGCCTTATTAAATTCAAATAAAATGTTTTCCATAATAGTGGTGTTACTTTGTTTTGTAACATCTTTACCAGCTTGTTTTTCAACTAAAGAAAGCCAAGGATCTTCCACATATATATCCGCTAATTTACTAAACTCTGTTTTTATAGGTTTATATTGAAATTTTTTGCCTTTAATAAGCGACACAAGTTTTATTAAATTATCACTATTATCAAAAACCATAATATTATTAAAAGACTCTAAAATACTTTTTTCATTGTTGATGGTTAGTAAAACCTGTTTAGTATATGGCAAATGTTTAAAGCTAAAATCGCCTTCTTTGTTGGTAGTTGCCGAATCAATGGTTTGAAATTTCTCATTTAGCAATAACACTTTCATATCACTAAGTGGGTTATTTTTATTATTGCCATATAGCCGTCCTGTAAAATTCATTTTCAGTTCGCTTTCATCAACTAATAATTCGTTAAAGTTTTCATCGCTTACAGCTAAAAATTTATAGATAAATTTTTTATTCGCTACCGAATCTAATCTTCTAATAAACTTATCCTTTAGGCTATATAAATTCATAATAAAGTTTAACTCAGCATCGGCACTATCGTAGGCAATACGATATTCATAGCCAGGAACAATATTTTTAAAATAAAATATACCTAATGAATTAGTCTTAGCCTTTTGAATAACGGTGTTTTTATCATTTAAAAGATATACGGTTTTATTGGCACCAATCTTCTTTTCTGTATCATTAGTGGCAATTAATTTTGCCGAAATAAAATAACTGTACTCGTTATTTTCTAATTTATCTGATAATTGATTTTTTATATTTTTAAAAATATAATTAAAGTTAGGGTCAAATAATACTGATTCAATAGCTTCTCCATCTGCCGTTGATAATAAAATTTTTTGATTTGTTGGATTTTCATTCTGCGGCACAATCACTTCAAGTGTTTCAAAATTATCAGAGGCTACATTTTTAAAAACAAACTTACCCTGATTACTTGTTTGCACTTTGGCTACTACCTCGCCTTTTTTATTTTTAATAACTACGGTTTTATTTCTAATTGGTGTTTTTTTATCGTTATCAAGATGTAGCTTACCTGCTAATTGCAAGTATTCCTTAATTTTTTCAGTTGTTAATATTGGCGCCGTTGTGTCTTTAATAGGTTCAGGTTTTTTGATATAAACTTTTTGTAAAAAAGTGTTCATGTAAATTGTGTCATCTACAAATTTAGAGTTACCATCAAATCGAACTTGATGAAAAGGATTGCTAAATTGGGTAGAATCTACCTTAGTTGCATCTAATGTAAAAAATGGAATGTCTAATGCGTAGGTAATTTTATAATGTCTCTTAGCTTCAGGTATGCCATTGGCATGAACTCTAATAAACATTTTTTGTGTTCTTGCATTACTAAAATAAATGTCATACGTTTTTCCGAATGGTAGTACGGCTTTAAAACTGTTTTCTTCCTTTGTATTAAATTCTTTAATAACTTTAGAGTTTGCAACTATTTTAATAGTGGTATTAGTTAATGGTTTTTGCTGATAATAGTTTTTTCCTTCAAAGGTTAAATGCCCATCGTAAACCTGTGCAATTATTTGTGTAATACAACTAATGAATAAAAAAATAAATAACAGTCGTTTTAAAATCATCATACGTAAATATAATTATTATTTTAAATTTTCAATTACTTGTTCAATTTCTTTGTAATAAGTTTTAAGAGTAGCCGGGTTATAGTTCTTTATATTTAGTACTAATATAGTTGTTTTTAATTTATGTTTATGAATATAATATTCATCAAGCACAAGATTTAACTTTTCAAGATATACTTTTGGCAAATTTTGTTCCATCTTACGACCTCTTTTGGCTATATTTTGTTGTAATTGCTTGGTAGAGGTAGTTAGATAAACAACTAAATTTGGAGTAGGTAATGTATCTAATATAGATTTAAAGTGTTTCTTAAAAAAAGTGTAATCATTTTTCGAAAGATTAACTTTAGCAAAACAAATACATTTATCAAAATGGTAATCACTAATAATTAACTGGTTGTTTTTGTAATTATTAAAAAAAGTGGTGAGTTGCTTGTGTCTTTCAATTAAAAAAGAATATTCAGTTGGAAAGGCATATTTCTTTTGGTCTTTATAAAAAAGTGGTAGCAAAGCATTTTCTTCAAATTGTTCGGGTAAAAATGTAGCCCTTAACTGTTTAGCTAATGCTTTAGCTAATGTGGTTTTTCCTGAACCAATATTACCTTCAATACAAATAAACATATTATGATGGATATAAAATGACGTTAAGTGAATCAGTACACTCTTGCAATAAAGTTATCATTTTTTTGTTGAGTATAGGATGTATATAATCTGAATTAACATCTTGCATGGGTATTAACACAAATTTACGAAGATGCATTCGCGGATGCGGAATGGTTAATTCTGGTGTACTTATAACCGATTGATTATAGAATAAAATATCAATATCTATTGTTCGCGCCTCGTAGGCTTGGGTGTTGCTTCGAGTTCTGCCTAATGTTTCTTCAATTTGAAGTAATTTGACTATTAATTCATCTGGCTTTAAAAGAGTTTGTACTTCCACCACCATATTTAAGTAAGGTTGTTGTTGAGCTACACCCCAAGCTTCTGTTTCATATACCCTCGATTTTTTTAACACATTCCCAATTTTATGTGTTATATGTTCTAAAGCCTGATTTATATGCTCTAATCTATGGCCAATATTACCGCCCAAACATAAATATACTACGTTCATATAATTATTGATAAATGTAAGATAAAGTAAGCTAACTTTAGGCTTAAAATTATTAACTTATTTGTAAGGAATAATAAAAATTATTTATTTAAAATTTTAAAGGGTATATGAAACAGTTTTTTGGTGCATTTTTCGGATCATGTTTAGGAATCTTAATTACTGGTATAGTAATTACAGCTATTGTTATTGCCTCGGTGGCTAGTATGGTAACAGATGCGGTTAAATTTTCGGATGGTAAGGCTTACACACCAAAAGAAAACTCCATACTTAAATTAAGTTTAGACAACGAAATTAAGGAACGTGGTGTTAAAAATCCATTTGGCGAGGTTGATTTAGGTCCATTTATACCTAAGCAAGCCATTGGACTTGACCAACTTTTAGCCGCTGTTAAAAAGGCTAAAGACGATAAAAATATAAAAGGAATTTACCTTGATATAAGTAACCCAGTTGCAGGTTTTGCTACGCTAGAAGAAGTGCGTAATGCACTGATTGATTTTAAAAAATCTAAAAAATTTATTGTAGCCTACTCAGAGGTTTTATCGCAAAAGGCTTATTATGTAGCAAGTGTATCCGATAAGGTTTATGTAAATCCTGAGGGAGGCATGGAGCTCAAAGGTTTAAGCACTCAAATGATGTTTTTTAAGAAAATGCTTGAAAAATTAGACATGGAAGTTCAAATTTTTAGACATGGTAAATTTAAAAGTGCGATTGAACCATTTATGCTAGATAAAATGAGCGAAGCTAATCGCTTACAAACAAAAACTTACTTAGGTTCATTATGGAATCACATGACAGAGGGCATAAGTAGCGCACGTGGCTTAACACCAGAATACTTAAATAATATCGCCGATAGCCTTTTATTAAGAACACCAAACGATGCCGTGAAATATAAATTAATAGATGATGTGATGTACGAGGATGAAGTTTTTAGTAACATCAAAAAAACAATAAAAGTAAAAGAAACAGATAAGGTAAATTTAGTTGCCCTGTCGGATTATGTAAAAAGTATTACAAATACAAAAGTTACAAAAGATAAGATTGCAGTAATTTATGCAGTTGGTGAAATAGAAAGTGGAGAGGGCGACGATGATAAAATAGGAAGCATTAGAATTGCTAAAGCAATTAAAGATGCTAGATTAGATGAAAATGTAAAGGCAATTGTATTACGTGTCAATTCTCCGGGCGGAAGCGCCTTGGCTAGTGATGTAATTTGGAGAGAAACCGTTTTAGCAAAAAAAGTAAAACCATTTATTGTATCAATGGGAGACGTGGCGGCAAGTGGTGGTTATTACATTAGTTGTGCCGCCGATAGAATTTTTGCACAACCTAATACTATTACAGGCTCAATAGGTGTATTTGGTTTAATTCCAAACGCACAAAAGGCACTATCCGAAAAATTAGGCATTACAATAGATACTGTAAATACAAATAAACATAGCGACGTAGGCACAATCTTACGAAAAGCATCTACTGAGGAATATAATTACATTCAACAAAGTGTAGAACACGTATATGATGTATTTACTAAAAAAGTGGCTGAAGGAAGAAAAACAACACAAGCAGCTGTGGATAGTGTAGGACAAGGCAGAGTATGGAGTGGCGCCGATGCTATTAAAATTAATTTAGTAGATGAATTAGGAGGAATTAATGAAGCTATTGCTTATGCAGCAAAACAAGCTAAGTTAAGTGAATATAAAATACAAAGTTTACCTAAACAAAAAGACCCGATTGAAGAATTATTAGGTAATACCAAAGAAGAAATTGGAACAAGAGTGATGCAAGAAAACTTAGGAATTCAATATCAATACTTAAAACAAGTAAAAAATGTTTTAATGTTAAAAGGAGTACAAGCTCGATTACCTTATGAAATGGTAATTGAATAGGAATATCATTGAGTTGCTACTTTTGTAAGATTACTGTATAAATCCATAAGAATTTCATTTTTAATCCCTATCTTTAAGGGTTAAAATAGCCTTATGAAGTATTTTATATTTTTTATCTGCATGGTGTTTTCTGTAGAGGCATTGTACTCTCAGAATGAATATATAGATTACCGTTCTCAAACTAATCCGTTATACTGGAAAAACAGAAAGCCTTTTGCTGATTACTGGCAACAAGATGTGCATTATAACATCAAAGCCAATTTAAACGACTCAACCGATATCATCACAGGTTACGAGGAACTAACCTATTGGAATAATTCGCCAAAACCATTGTATTATGTTTATTTTCATTTATACAGCAATGCCCAAACTAAAGATTCTTATTTAGCAGATTTATATAAGAACAATAACTATCATTTAAAATTTGGGAAATACCGTCAGCAGGGATATGGCACAAATGTTGAAAAAATAAAATCGGGAAACGAAGAGCTTAAAACAGAATTAGATAATACCATCTTAAAAGTATATCTATCAAAACCTCTTATGCCAGGCGAATCGGTAACGTTTCAAATAGATTTTAAAACCTACTTTGATAAAGAAGTGATAAGAAATCGTATGAAATTATTTGATGCCTTTGGTAACAAGCATTATGATGTCGTGCATTGGTATCCTCGCTTAGCAGTGTTTGATAGAAAATTTGGTTGGAATACCGATCAACACATGGATCATGAGTTTTATGGCGATTTTGGTTCTTTTCATGTTGAGTTTACTTTACCTAATCATTATGTACTTGATGCAACAGGTGTTTTGCAAAACGAGAAAGAGGTTTTACCAGATACATTAAGAGCCAAACTAGACATAAGAAACTTTGCAAAAAAACCTTGGAACTCCCCTCCTAGCACCATTATTAAAAGAGATGGCACAACTAAAACTTGGATTTTTTCTGCTATGAATGTGCACGATTTTGCTCTTACTGCCGATCCTACTTATCGCATTGGAGAGTATAAATGGAACGATGTACGTTGCATTGCCTTAGTTCAGGAACCACATTGTATTGGCTGGCAAAATGCACCAATTTATATTGCCAAAGTTTTAGAAGTCAATAGCTATAATATTGGTATGTATCATTACCCCAAAATGATTTGTGCCGATGCACAAGACGGTATGGAATATCCAATGCTAACTTTAGACGGTGGCTACGATCCAGAATATAGAAGCTTATTAATACATGAGATGACGCATAACTGGTTTATGGGAATGGTAGGAAGTAACGAAAATTATAGAGCTTTCTTAGACGAAGGATTTACTCAGTTTTATACAGCAGACACTTATCAATTTATTGATGGTCCAAATTTAATTTCTCAACCTTCAAAAAGTAAATATGTACAACGCTTTACAGAACAGAATAGAATTTTAGACAATCAAGTTTATAATGGTTATATGACTTCTACTATTGCTAGAGGCGAAGAAGTAACCTTAAATACGCATAGTGATGATTTTAATGGAGCCATTCGTCATGGCGGCGGATACGGTGCTGTGTATTACAAAACAGCTACCATGCTTAAAAATTTAGAGTATGTATTGGGTAGAGCTTTGTTTGATAAATGTATGCAGCATTATTTTAATCAATGGAAATTTGCGCATCCTTACCCCGAAGATTTTAGAAACTCTATTATTCAGTATTCGGGTATTGATTTGAATTGGTTTTTTGATCAATGGCTCGAAACCACTAAAAAAATTGATTATAAAATTGGTAGAATTAAAAAAGGAAAACAGAAAGGTGAATACCTTATCAAGTTTAAACGCAAAGGCGATATGCAAATGCCTATTGATTTTGCTGTGTTAGATAAAAATGATTCCGCTTATTTATATCATATTCCAAATACTTGGTTTGAGAAACCAGTTCGTACCAATGTATTACCTCGTTGGATTGGTTGGGGAAAAGTAAAACCAACTTATGTAGCTAAAGTAAACTTAAATGCTAAACTTAAAAATGTTATCATCGATCCTTCTCGTCGATTAGCGGATGTTGATATGACGAATAATATTAAAAAGCATCGCTTTAATATCACCTTCGACTCTAAAGTATATAATCCAATGGATTGGAAAAAATATGAATTCAAAGCGCGTCCTAGCTTATGGTATAATGGCTATGATGGTATTAAAATTGGCGCTCATCTTAATGGTGGCTATATGAATACTAAAAATGTATTTGATGTAACGGCTTGGTTCAGTACTGGTTTTGGGCAAGCTTATTTAGATAGCACAGTAAGAAAAAACAGCTATAATATTTTCTCATTTATTTTAAACTATCGTACCTCAACCGCAAAATTTATAAAGAAGTCGAATATATATACAACCTTAAAATCAGTTGATGGTTTGGAAAGCGGATTAATAGGATTTGAGAAAAAAAGTAATAATGATAGAAGCAGAATCTACATTCAGTACAAAGCCATGTTAAGAGACTTGCCTAATGATTTAAACTATTTAATAAACAAATACGAATGGCAAATTCAAAAACTAAACAGCTACTTGAATGTTGGCATCGAACATAATTATAATTACAAAAGAGGCACAGGTTTTATGAACTTAAATGTACGCTCTAGCGCACTCACTCAAGATTACGATTACTCCTCTATACAATATACTGCCGTTAATAAAAACAATCTTGGAAAAATAAATATCAATACTCGTGTTTTTGGTCAGTTAGGTTTTGGAACCAAGTTAGCTAATGAATCGATGTTGTATGCAGCAGGAGCAAATAACGAAGATTTAATGGATAATAAATATACTCGCTCTATGGGTTTTATTCCACCAAGTTGGGGAGGTTATGGTGTTAAAACAAATCATTTTACTTCGGGTGGTGGATTAAACTTAAGAGGCTATACTGGTTACTTATTAGTTTCGCAAGATGCAACAAATTATACAAGCTACAATTATAAAGGAATGACAGGCGCATCGGCTAATGTTGAAATAGAATTTGGCAAATTATTTAGTTTTATGAATATTAAAAAATTAAATAATACCATTAAACTTAATCCTTACTTATTTGGCGATGCTGGTATTATTAATACCAATACACCAACTAATGCTTTAGCAATGTCTGATTTATTAGCCGATGCGGGTGCTGGTATCGAATTAAAAATTCAAAAATGGGGACCATTATATGGCGTTCATCCATTATCCATTCGTTTTGATATGCCTGTATTTATTAATCGTTTACCGTTTGCCGAAAAAGATTATTTCCAATTTAGATGGATGATTGGAATTAATAGAGCCTTTTAAGTTAGTACATGTATTCTCTAAAGCCTATTTTAAAAACTCTTATAAAACAATTAGCACTTATTTTTTTATGCTATCAAATAAGTCGAGTGCTATTTTTTGTATTTAATTATCATGCTTTTTCTGATTTAGGCATTACTCAATTTTTACTTCTCTGTTTTTACGGACTAAGATTTGATACCTTTAGTGTTGCGGCTACTAACATCTTGTACGTACTCTTATTTATTCTACCTTTTAAATTTCATTATCATAAAGCCTATCAAAAGGGCTTACTATACTTGTTTGTTATTTCTAATGCTATTGCCTTAGCGCTTAATTTTATTGATATTGCTTATTTTCCATACACACAAAAACGGACAACTTATGATGTTGGCGGATTAATCTTTGGTGGTCAATCCGACTTTTTAAAATTAATTCCACACTTTATTACCGAATTTTGGTATCTTATATTATTGTATGCCTTAGTTGTTTTTGGAATTTATAAATATGCAGTATTTATAAATAAAAAAGAACGAGTTATCGTTTTAACTTCAAATGCTAAAAACATAGCAATCGCTATATTAGTATTTGTAATAATGGGTGCGCTTGGTGTTTTAGGCATACGTGGTGGTTTACAAAGAGCGCCTATTGTGTTGCTAGATGCAGCTGCTTACACCACACCTAAATTTTTTCCACTTGTCATTAATACACCTTTTGCCTTTTTAAAATCTATTGAACTTACAGAAATACAACGTTTAAATTATTATGATGAGGCAACTTTAAAAAAAATCTATTCACCCATTCATTACCCTTCTGATACAGGAAATTTTAAAAACTTAAATGTGTGTGTTATTATTTTAGAAAGTTTTTCTAAAGAATACACTGGCCTTTCTAATCGAAAAAGTTATACGCCTTTTTTAGATAGTTTAATGTCTGTCTCCACAGTATATACTAATGCCATTGCTAATGCTAAGACGTCTATTGATGGCATACCAGCCATTCTATCGGGTTTACCATGTTTTTTAGATGATAAATATTTGAACTCTAGATACAGTAATAATGTAATAGAAAGTTTACCTAGTTTATTAAAAACGAAAGGTTATTATAGTGCGTTTTTTCATGGTGGTACTAATGGCACAATGAATTTTAATTCTTATGCTCAATTAGCCGGTTTTGATTTATATTACGGCAGAACAGAATATCATAATGATGATGATTTTGACGGGCAGTGGGGCATTTTTGATGAACCGTTTTTACAGCAAATGGTTAAGGAAGTCAATCGTTTTAAACAACCATTTTTTGTTTCGGTGTTTACATTAAGTTCTCACAATCCTTATGTTGTTCCAAAACAATATGAAGGTAAATTTGATAAAGGCACGTTAGTAATTCATCCTACCATTGCTTATGCCGATTATGCTTTAAAACGTTTTTTTGCCGAAGCCCAAAAACAAGCTTGGTTTAAAAACACCTTGTTTGTTTTATCAGCTGACCACACAGGTATTTCCGAAGACCCATACTACGCAAGTAATATTGGGCAACATTCTATTCCTATTGTGTTTTATCAACAAGGACAAACACCTCAAAAAATAAATTATACCGTACAACAAATAGATATTATGCCCACTATTTTAGAATATCTGCATTTTGATAAACCTTATTATGCTTTTGGGAAAAGCATGAGCCAGTATAGCACACAACCCATTATTTATTACACTAGTCCTAATTATAACATTGTAAAAGATAGTGTTATTTACGATGTTGTTAATAATCAATTAACATCCAAGTACAATTATCAAGCCGATAGTGCCCAACAACATAATACAATAGATACGGATAAACCAAATTCAAATCTCGAATTTTTTAAAGCATATTTACAAACCTATACCAACGATTTAATTGATAACAAAACACATTATCATGCAAAATAATAAACAAGAACACTACGATTTAATTGTAATTGGCGGAGGCCCCAGTGGCTATGCAGCTGCTATGCGTGCTTTAGATTTTAATAAAAAAGTGTTGTTAATTGAAAAGAAACGAATTGGCGGAGCAGGCGTGTACGACGGTGTTTTAACTTCAAAAACATTGTGGGAATTATCACAAAAAACATCGTCAATTCGCGAAATGATTCCTGAGTATAAAGTAAATTTTCAAGACATTACTAAAATACTTAATGAAGCGGTGTTTGAAAGAAAAACACAAATGACAGTGCATTTGAATTTATTGCAAAAACAACAACCCGATAAGTATTATTACGAAAAAGGTGAAGCCAGTTTTATAGATAAACATACCGTTTTAATCAAAAAAGAAGACGCATCAGAGCGTGTTGTATCAGCCAATTTTATTTTAATTGCTACTGGCAGTCGCCCACGTTATTTACCACACATCACTATCGATGAACAAATTATTTTAACTAGCGATGGTATTAAAAACTTAACAAGCTTACCTAGCAGTTTAGTAGTGCTAGGTGCGGGGGTTATTGGTTGCGAATTTGCAACTATCTTTTCAAATTTTGGGCAAACCAAAGTGTATTTAATTGATAAAGCAGACCGCATTTTACCTTTTGAAGATAAAGATGTAGCCGATATTGTAAGTGATAGTTTACAAAAACAAGGAGCAGTTATTCATCATTGCGCTTCTTTAAAACGCATGGAAATTAAAAATGGAAAGGTAGAATATGAATTAGAATATAAAGATGGTAAATCGGAAATTATTACCGTAGATAAAGCGCTTATATCGGTGGGTAGAGTGCCAAATATTGAAGGATTAAAATTAGAGAATGCTGGTGTAAAACTTAATGAGCGTGGCTCCATTTGGGATGATGATACGCAAACTAATATTTCAAATATTTTTGTGGCGGGCGATGTTACTACCGAAATGGCACTTGTAAACGTAGGTGAAAGAGAGGCAAGACATGCCGTGGTAAGAATGTTTGGCCCTACGGTAAAACCTTTAACTTATCAAAATATTTCTACCATTATGTTTTTAAACCCCGAGGTGGCTAGTGTAGGCATGAGTGAGCAAGATTGTAAAAAGAAAGGCATTGCTCACAAAGTGGTGAAATTAGATTATAGTACCAACTCGAGGGCAATTGCTATGCGGAAAACGAAAGGCTTTTTTAAAATTATAGTTACCAATGATAACGGAATGCGCATTTTAGGTATGCGCGTAGTGGGCGAACACGCTAGCACTGCTATTCAAGCGGTGGCATATCTTATTCATACCAATCAAGGTATTAGAGAATTAGCTGATATGATGCACCCACACCCAAGTATTATTGAGGGTATTCAAGAATGTTTACGCATGTTATTAGGTAAATCAATTTATAAACCTTATGTTTTTAAAGATAAACTAAAGTGTTATATCTGCGAAAATGACGTTTGTACGCCTATTGAATCGCTTGTGTAGTTTTTTCCGTATCTTTGCTACATGGAAAGTGTAAGACAGAGTAAAGTAGCTAAACTATTACAAAAAGAATTAGCCGAGCTCTTTAGAGCTAACTCAAAAACATTATTTAATGGTGGTTTTATTACCGTTACCGTGGTGCGTATAAGCACCGATTTAAGTTCGGCTAAAGTGTATTTAAGTATAATGGCCACTCAGGATGTAAATGCTTTGTTTAATCATATTAACGAACAAAAAACACATATTCGTAAATTATTAGGAAATGCCATAGGCAAACAAGTACGCATCATTCCCGAATTGCATTTTTATATTGATGATTCGTATGACTACGCTGAAAAGATAAATGCTTTGTTTAATAAACCAATTTAACACAGACTATGCATTAGCAATTCTATTACGAGCTAAAATCCCTTCAAAATATGAAGCTTCGCAACTTTTTCTCAATCACCGTAGCAGTGGCTACGCTTCATTCGTAAAAGTTCATATTTTATTGGGCTTTTATCTCTCATTACTAATTTCTAATGCACAATCTGGGTTTAAGTTCAACAATTTCATACATAAAAAAAGCCCGAATAACGGGCTTTTTTATGTAGTTAGTTTTATTTTATTCCTTAATAAACTTTTTAGGGTAATTTACTGAAAAATAGTTGGTGATTTTCTGGTAATGTACTGAAAAATAGTTGGTGATTTTCTCGAAGATAATTAGTATAATGTGACCGTCAATCTAAAGAGGAAGTGGGCTCTGTTGGAGAACAACCTACCAGCAATACGATTGATGTCAATAAAGCAAGAAAAGGTAGTTTAATACTACCTTTTTTTATTCTTGCTGTTTGACCCTATGGCTAAGAAAACTTACTTCTCGTTTGTTTTTCATATACAAAAAAAGTTTAGTGAAACGACTTTCACTAAACTTTCTTCTATGCCTTATGTATCAATGGATTCAGCGGGTTTTAGCAACTTTTTTCAATATCATGCCAATTTAAATAAATCAAAAAATGACCTAATAACACCTAATGGGTAATTTATTTTATTATTTTCTAGATAACATTGAATTTAATTGATCATAATACAATTTATAATTTCTATTTCTAGGTTCTAGTTCAGAAGCTCGTTTTAAATCACCTAAAGCCTCCCATTTTAAATTTTGCGACAACAAATATTCTGCTCTTGCAACGTATAAGTCCGCTCTATTTGGAGCTTGCTGGATTTGCAAATTAAGATCTTCTAAATATTTATTTTTAAACACATTTGAAAGTGCTTTTTCTAAATCAGTTGGGATAATGTTTGGGTAATTTTGTGATAAAAACTCGAAATCCTTACCAGCATTATCATAATCTCCAAATGCCTGATAAACCATCATTCTATTTAAATAAGCTGCTGCATCATTAGGCCATAATCTAATTGAAGTATTGCAATCATTAATAGCTTCATTCTTTTTTCTAAGTGCTAAATATACATTAGCTCTGCCATTATAAGCTTGAACCCGGTTAGGCTGAAGTTTTATAACAGTATTGTATGATATAAGCGCATCACTATATTTTTTTTGTTTTAATAACGCATCTGCTTTTCTTAAATGAAATAAATAATAATTTGGTGCTTCTACAATACCAGTATTAGTAAAGGATTCTTCATTTTTATAAACATTCATTCTTAAAAAAGTTTTGGCCGAGAAAACAAGAAGAATAAAACACATTACATAATTGTATTTAATTGATTTAGTGTTAACGTTTAATTGTGAAATAAATAGTAATACCCCGACTAAAGATGGATAAATACGATGTTCATATTGCTCACCATAAACACTAGTAGATGCAAATAATAAGGGAACAAATGAAGTAATAAAAAAAACAATTAACCCTAGGTGCACATTACCTTTATTTACTAAATCGATTTTAAAATACGCAATTGTCAAAAAGAATGAAACTAGTAGCCCAGGAATTAAACTTGAATTTTTTAATGTCGGAAAAACAGATTGTTGAACAGGAATGATTGTTTTTCCAATAAAAAGTATATATCCAAATAAGAAATTCTTAACACCATTAAGTGAATCTAGTTTTAATAAGTGAGGTGACTTTATTGCATTGTCTCTAAGTATAAACCAAATTACAATTACTAATAGCCAACTTGCAATTAAACGAAATAAAAGATGCTTGCTAGTAGAAAAATTATAAAATATTACCAAAAAAATAATGAAAAAAAAACAGGCGTTTTCCTTTGTAAAAAGAGCGCAAACAAAGAATAATAGATGTCCTATAAAAAATCTCTTCTGATTTAACAGAAGAAACTTTATTAGACATATCATAGCACCTAGCATAAATACCGTTAGTAATAAATCGTTTCTTCCTGGAATCCATGCAACAGCATGCAGCACAATTGGATGGACACAAAACAATAGAGTCGACAAAAAAGCCTTCTTTTTATCTACATTTATTATATCCAAAAAAACATAAAATAAAACAACAGATACGCTATGTAAAACAAGATTAGTTAAATGATAAAAAAAAGGATCTAACTTACCAATATGATAATCAAACATTAATGAAACGTTTAACAGCGGTCTATAGTACAAGCCAACTATTGGTTTCTTAAACAACGTAGATAAATTTTTCCAGCTACTTAATTCGTTAATATTATCTAATATCAACCACTGCTCATCTAATGGAGAAAAAGAAAAAAATAAACTTTTGAAAAATAAACACAAAGAGACTAAAATAAATAATAAATAAATCAAGGCTTTATTTCTTGGAAACATGAATACCTTATTCGTCACTTTCACTTATGTCTGATTATTTGCTAAATTACAAAAACTAATACACCTTAATAATGCTGTAAAGATATACAATTTAAATAGTTAACAAATAAAATTTAGTTAATTAATTGATAGAAAATTTATTTCTTACAATTGTAAAAGAACGCTATCAGAATAATAAAAAATTAAAATTTTATCGTCCAGGTAGAGTTAATTGACTCAATACAGTTATTAAATTAAAAAAGGTGAAGATTAATTCACCTTCTGATTGAATACTATTATCACTCTTTTACAACTTTAATTGTTTTTCTTGCATTATCAGTAACAATATCAAGGAAGTACATTCCAGATGGTAAACCAACTAAACTTACTTCTTTTTGTTTTTGATTTTCTAATATTAAGACACCATTTAGAGTCATAACAGAAATTGATTTAATATTTTCATTAGATTCAACGATAACTTTATCTGTGGTAGGATTCGGCTGTACTTTAATATTTTGAAAATAATCTGAATCCATACTTCGTATAATACTCTTATGTTTCAAATAACTAACATCTGGCGCATTTTTATCTTCTGTCCAGATGAACCCTTCTGTAAAGCCATTTACGGTTCTATGAGGCCCTGACTGTGAGACTACATAAGATATTTGATTCCATGGACAATATGTATTCCATGTTCCCCTTGTTATACGATATAGTTTTCCCAATGGAAACTGTCCTACATTTGGAGTTGAAATACAACTACCTGTACAATTTACATTAGCTACTCCTGTATACCCTCCAAAATAGTTTATAGCTAGAGGCCACCAACAGCAAGGATTTGGATTTATACCCTGACCTGAATTTGTACCACTCACACCTGTATATGTATTTGGGTTAATACTGGTTTGAATAACCTCTTCAACAGACCATACGTGACCAAAACCAGGAACTGTATTTGCATTTAAAGACATAGGAGTGCAATCGACTGTATAAAAATTATCCATTGGATTTGCATGTGTATTTCGTATAAAATCTGGGTCATTTTGGAAAACAGATACAAGAACTTGATCTGATTTAGCACATCCTGTTGCAGTTTCTGTTTGGGTTAATGTGTAAATTCCTGGCGAACATACAGATTGTTGAGGGGTAGTAACGCCATTACTCCATGACCAAGTAGAAGTAACAAGATCTTGCATTGATGGAACACTTCCGATTGTACCGCAAGAACCAGAGCATAAGTTAAGATCAGCGCCTGCATTTGTAGTAGGTCCGCATGAATAATAAATCACTTTTGTTGTTTCCTTCCATACTAAACAGTTATTCTGAATGGCAAGTTTTATTCTATAATATTTATTACACGGTGGCGTTGGAAAAGTATAAGAACCTGGATTACCAGATACCCATTGTGAATAAGAATATCCTCCACTAACAATATTAGAATTTACATCACACTCAGCCATCTCCCAGTAATGATTAGTAACAGATGCAGGTATAGCAGAACCAATAAATTGTAAAGGTAAGCCTGCGCAATAATTTGCATTTGCATTAAAAGATGGCACGGGTGTATTATTGTATACTAATGTTATAAAACCTTTCAATAATAATCCAGTCCATGTAGGCTGATTAGAGGTTCCTTGCCACGGATTATTAGTTGTAAACACTATTAAAGTGTTACTACCAACAGTAACTGGAATATTAACCGATTGATTTGTTACCATTGTTGTACTAGTAGCATTATAAAAACCAATATCAGTTCCGTTAAGTTGAATTTTGTTAACCATATTATCAGCTCCCATTTTTTCTAAAGTCATTACAGCACTGCTTATGCTTCCGCAGTTAGTATTAAATATCATACGATATTGATAAGACCCCATAGCAACCTTTTCTGCCTGATTACTTGAGTTAATAGAAGGTGATATCCACTTTGCCCCGCTTACTTGTGGCCATTGGGAAACGGGACTACTATCTAAAAAACCATCCATACATTTAATACTAACAAAACTTGTTGATCCAGGTACCTTTACCATCCATGTATCATCATTAGCGCCAGTAGTTAATAGATTCGTAGTACCATTTTGTTTACCAGTTGTTAAGTCAATTGTTGTTTGTGAAGCCAGAATATTAACATTAGCGACTAAAAAACACAATGCACTCAATAAGTTATTTTTCATAATTTTCTAATTTTAAATTCTGTTAAAAGTAAGAAAAAAAGAAATCGCCGTCAAATTCTGGGGATAAATTATATTTGTAAGAAAATTTAAGATTATCGAAAAGGGTTTAATATAGAAGATATTTCCATTAGAGTTAGTGGAGTGTTTTGAGATTACAGAATATCGTGAATTATGTTCAGTACAAAATAAATTGGAGTATATCGTTATCGATTTTACTGCGCACAATGAATTACCCAATGGTTATAGTTTTGAGGATTATGAAACGAAAGATCTTAAGTCATCAAAGCTTATACAAGACTTCCGATGTAATACCAGTTGCAAGGTTAATTAATAAACCCCAGTTTAATGTTTGATTGGTAGGCCCCATACTGGTGTTAATATCAAAATTAACAGCTACTGTGTAAATACCAGCTACCGTAGGTGTTCCACTAATATTTAAACAAGCACTCGCGCCGCCTGGAAAATTACCATTGGCAGGGTTTGTCGAATAAGTTAACCCTGCTGGTAAGCCATTTACTGCCGAAATGGTTGCATCAGTTAATGTAATCATTCCTCCCATTACAGAAGTAGCAATGGTAAAGTTAATATCGGTACTATAAGCAGTACCAGCAGTACCATTTGGAAGTGCCGTGTTTTCTGATGGCACAGCACAATAGCCTATTGTATTTGTTGAACATGCTGGACCAATCACACATTGAGCCGATAATTGTTGAAAGCCACTTGCTAAAATAGCAACAGATAGTAATAGTTTTTTCATAGAGTATATTTTAAAATTTAGTCTATTACTCTCAAATTTTATACCATACTATTCTTATTACTATTGAAGGAAAGTACTAATATGATTTAGCTACTTCAACACAGATTGTGCATTATAGCAAACTATAATTTATTTTTTTACTTTTTTCTGTTTACTAAATCAATCACTAATTCTGGTGGTCGCCCCACTACAGCCTTGTATCCATCTATCACAATGGGACGCTCTATCAAGGTTGGATTCTCTAATAATATTTGAATCCATTCTTCATTGGTAAATTTTTTGTCCTTAAATTTTTTTAAATACAATTCTTCTTTCTTACGAACGATATCAATTGCCTTTACACCTAACTTTGATAAAATATCTTTTAACTCTTTCTTCGTTAGGCTTTCTTTAAGGTATTCCTTAATTTCTATTTCGCAGCTCTCGCCTTCTAATAAGCTGAGAGCTTCTCTGCACTTGCTACAACGTGGGTTGTATAATATTTGTACTTTAGCCATTTTAGTTTAGTATTTTTTATTTTTCTATTTTCGTTTACCCTGACTCATTAAAAAGTTTTTAATTAACTCATCAATTTCACCATCTAATACGCTTTCTGCATCCGTAATTTTTAACTCCGTGCGATGATCGTTTACCATTTTATACGGATGCAACACGTAACTTCTAATTTGTGAGCCCCACTCTATTTTCATTTTTCCGTCTTCTATGGCATCACGCGTTTCGTTGCGTTTACGTAATTCTAATTCATATAACTGCGAACGTAACATTTGCATCGCTCTCTCTCGGTTTCCTAATTGCGAACGCTCTACTTGGCACACTACCACAATACCAGTGGGCTTGTGTGTTAATTGCACTTTCGATTCTACTTTGTTTACGTTTTGCCCGCCTGCGCCACCACTTCGCGAGGTAGTCATTTCTATATCGTTGGGATGAATATTAATTTCAATGGTATCATCTACCACCGGATACACATACACCGAAGCAAAAGAGGTGTGGCGCTTGGCATTACTATCAAACGGGCTAATACGCACCAAACGATGTACGCCATTTTCTCCTTTCAAATTTCCGTAGGCATACTCGCCATCAATTTGTATAGATACCGATTTAATGCCCGCCACATCGCCATCTTGGCGATCTAGTTCCATAAGCTTAAATCCTTTTTTCTCTGCCCACATCATATACATGCGCTCTAAAATACTTGCCCAATCACAACTTTCGGTTCCTCCTGCTCCAGCATTTATTTGTAAAACACAACTCAAGGCATCGTCGGGTGAGTTAAGCATATTCTTAAACTCCACATCCTCTAATACCTTTAAAGCGGCTTTGTACAATTCTTCTACATCTTGTTCGGTAGCTTCTTCGGCTTTGTAAAACTCGTACATTGTATCTAAATCATTAACCGCATTGGTTAATTCATCATAAGCTTGCACCCATGTTTTACGCGACTTTACTTCTTTTAAAACCGCTTCGGCTTTCTTGGAATCGTTCCAAAAGTTTGGATCAAGTGTTTTTTCTTCTAGTTCTTGTAACTCGTGTTTCTTCTTATCATAGTCAAAGAAACCCCTTCAGAGCAGCATATCGCTCATGAAGGTCTTTATATTGTTCGCTTGTAAACATGTAGCGAAATTATCATTTAATTATGACATACAAAAACAGTCTGGCTATTTTATACCAAATATAATTAAGAAAAAGTAGCATTGTGAATGACAGAACCTTTAGCGATGTTCAATAATTACTTTTTCACAAAACAAAACATCTTGTTGTGTTAAAACAAAATAATACAATCCGTTTGCTAGATTTTTGGTATCAAATGAATATTCGCTCCCATCAATATCTTTGAATTCTTTTACAATTTGTCCGAATGAATTGTACAAAACCAAAGTAGCATGTGTTATTTCTTTTGTAAATTTAATGACTGCTTTATCTTGTATTGGGTTTGAAACAATAAACCACTTATGGTCGTTCCTTAATTCGTTAATACCAACTGTAGAACAATAAGGATTACTATTTAAAGTTCCTGTTAAAATTAAATTTGCATTCGACCATAGATTATTTCTATTGGCAACTGCCGAATTTAACGTAGCCGTCATGCGGTTTACCTGCCCTTGGGTAAACATGGTATAACAATACGAGTAGTTCATAAAATTCTGTACATTATCAATATAACCACAAGTAGAAAGGTATAAATTAGTGCATCCAATAGAGCCTTTTGTAGGTGGTGTATCTGCCACATAATCATCTCCGGTACAATACATTCCTACATCAAAACTATATCCCCACACATGTAATAAGTTTAAATAATGCCCCATTTCATGCGATAAAATTCTGCCAAAGGCGGCTTGATAAGGTCCGCCACTACCAAACCGACCAACACAATCATGTCGTATTAATATCCCATCTACATTTGGATTTGCATTAGCAAACACAGGTCCATAAGCATAACCTTGCACTCCTGCTATTCCGCCTATAATATCTAATGAATCAACCACCCAAATATTAAGGTATTGAGATGGTGGCCATTGATTAATCTTAGAAGAATCATTGGCGCTATATGTAAGAGGTGTAAGATAACGATTAATTCCCGATGTTGGATTTCCGCTTGGATCTATAGTAGCTAATCTAAATTCTATTCCTGCACTAGCAGCAATAGATGTAAAGGTGCTAATTGTATAAATGGTATCGGCATTTTTCTTTCCAAAATCTTCATTAAGCAATGTAATTGCATCACATATTTGAGCATCCGAAATGTTTTGAATTCCGTTATCGTGCAATACATGAAAAACAACAGGAATTATATAGTTAGTTGATGAACTTTTTGATAAGGATTTGTTTTGTATATACTGTGCTAATTCATCTTCATATTTTGTTTCTTGTTGGCTTAACTCTGGGAACTGCTCTATCGCCTGTTGGTGTTTATAATCAAATAAACAAGGTACATCTTGCGCTTTTGCTAAGCTACCAAGCAATATAATGTTTATAAAAAATACGAAGCTTTGATATGTTTCTAAACAGTGTATTCTTATATTCATAAATCGAATATACTAAATTATAGTTATATAATTGATATAATCTAAGTCAATTTCAATGCCTTCATATTGGCGCCTCATCATACTTTAAAAAAAGGAAATAAGTAATGAGCATTAATATTCCAAAACTAAAAATACCCATAGCAAAAGCAATTAACAGATGTTGTGTAAAGCCAAAGGCTAAGATGTACAACTTTGTGCGTGGCAACCAAACTAAAACAGGAAAGCATAATTGGTATATTATCGTTAAATAATTAATAATAACCCACAACACAAAAGGAATGGATACCAACAAAGCATTGGAGTATTCTGGAATTTGAATGGTATCATAAACCGCTGTTCCACTCAACCACGAGGCATCTAACAATTTATAAAGCCCTGCTAAAAAATACGCTAAGCACACTTGAATTTTAATAGCCACAAGCCCCACATTGTGAAACACCGTTTTAAAAGTATGCTGCGTTTTTTTTGAGGTTAAAAACACATTAAACAATAATAATTGATTTAATAAATAATCGCCGCCCGTGAGTGTTGGATATAAAAAATAAGACACATTCAATACCACATACCAAAGCAAGGCATTTGTTACATAGTTAGACAAACGAAATAAACCCAACAAACTTAGTAAAGCCATAAGAGCAATACTTACGGCGCCTAGCACTGGAGTGTAAAAATTATTTAACGCATACGAGGCATTTTGTAAAACATCGGTAAACTGAACGTGATGATATATAAACGACTCGTTTGAAAACAACTCATCGAAAAAATAAACGTAAGTAATTGCCTTGTAAATTAAAAATAAATACAAAGCCTTACGAAACCAATTCACCTCAACGAGTTGGTTTTGCCTATTAAAAAAATATGTGGATATTTTATTCAATAAATACTTAATTGTTTAAGATAGCAAGCGCTTTGTTCTATTTTATGGCGTTTCACAATCATAATTTCATAAGGTGTTTGAGAAGGTAAATTCTTATACATTTTTAGGTATTGCCTTACCGAATAATCAAGCACCTTAAATGAGTTTTTATTTGGCAATGCTTCCAACACAACAGAAGAATCACGCATGTCGTACACCACCTGATGTAAGTTGCTAGAAAATAGCAACACCAAAGCATCTCTGCCAGAACACGGATTTTTTCGTCGCTTGATGTATTCTTGCTGAAGTATATCTTCCCAAGCACTCCAGGTTTGCTGTTGTTTAAATCGCACCAATAAACAATGCTCATTTTTTGGACCCGGTACAAATAAATTCCAATTTTGATGAAATATTGGAAATGTATAGCGTTGGGCAATTGTCATTATCTTTGCAGTGTCATTTGATAAATAACGAGAACCATACAAGGCTATCCAAAAAAAATGCCCTACCAAACACACGAGAATTACAATGGTTATATTTTTTTTGGTAGCCGTAGTCATAAGTAAAACAAATATAGTAAATGAGTTTATATAAAATCATAAAATTAGGGTTACTTGTTATCGCATTTTGGTATTAATCCATACATTTACCACACTTTTTTTAAAAACAAATAAACAACAACTATACATGAAAACAATTAAAATTTTTATTACAGCCGCATTTTTTGCTGCTATTTCTATGGTTTCACCATCTTGTGGAAGTTCCGAGAAAGAAGCCAATCCATTAGCCGATAGTTTATCGATGGTAAACGGCGAATTAAATGGTCAGTTAAGCGAAAAAGAAAAAGCCTTACAAGAATTTGTAAACTCATTTAACGAAATACAAGAAAACCTAAATGCCATTAAAGAAAAAGAAAAAATTGTTACTGCTCAATCTCAAAGTGGCGATGTAAAAAGCAAAGAAGAAACCATTCAGGCTGATATTCAAGCTATTTACGATTTATTAGCAAAAAACAAAAACCGCATTGCTTCTTTAAGCAAAAAATTAAAGAAAGCTAACTCTAAAATTGATGGCTTAGAAGAAATGATTGCAAATTTACAAGCACAAATTGACTCGAAAGACAATGAAATTGCCGACCTAAAATCTCAATTGGAGGCTAAAAACATTGAGTTGAGTAATATTGTAATGAACCTAGAAACTATAGAAGCAGAAAGTGAAGCTAAAACTGAAAAAATGAACACCGTATATTATGCCTTTGGTACAGCTAAAGAACTAAAAGAAAAAAATGTGATAACCAAAGAAGGTGGTTTTATTGGCTTAGGTAAATCAACCAAAATGAAAGAAGATTTTAATAAAGATTATTTCACTAAAATAGATGCACAACAAGTAACCTCAATTAATATTGGAGCTAAAAAAGCCAAAGTAATTACGACTCATCCTAGTAGTTCTTATAAATTAGTAGGCGATAAATCTGTTGAAAAAATTGAAATCCTAAACCCAGATGATTTCTGGTCGGCTTCAAAATATTTAGTAATTATTACTGAATAAGCACCTATTTAAAAATCCCAAAAAAAGCCCGAATGTTCGGGCTTTTTTTATGAGATAAACTCTCGTTTATTGTCATTTTGTCATTATTTTGGTATTGGTACAGCCTTTGCCTATATAGGCACTAGAAATTAATTAACCATAAAAATAGATTGAATTATGAGCACAGGAAAAATTAATGTACAAACCGAAAACATCTTCCCTATTATTAAAAAATTCTTATACAGCGACCACGAAATATTTTTGCGCGAGTTAGTAAGTAACGCTACCGATGCAACTCAAAAACTCAAAGCTCTAGCCTCTATGGGCGAAGTAAAGGGCGACCTTGGTGATTTAAAAATAGAAGTGGTATTAGACAAAGCCTCTAAAACCCTTACCATCAAAGATAAAGGGATTGGAATGACCGCCGAAGAAATTGAAAAATACATTACACAAATAGCCTTTAGCGGTGCCGAAGAATTTGTACAACAATACAAAGACAAAGTTGATAAAAATGTGGTTATCGGTCATTTTGGCTTAGGTTTCTACTCGGCATTTATGGTGGCCAAAAAAGTAGAAATTTATTCGCTTTCTCATAAAGCAGGTGCTAAAGCCGTGCGCTGGGAATGTGATGGTAGCCCCGAATACACCATCGAAGAAATTAGCAATAAAACCGAACGTGGAACCAATATTGTTTTACACATTGCCGACGACAGCGAGGAGTTTTTAGAAAAAGAAAGAATTTCAACTTTACTGAATAAATACTGTAAGTTTTTACCTGTTGAAATAAAATTTGGTACTAAAAAAGAATGGGTAGATACCGATGAAAAAGACGACAAAGGCGAACCAAAACGCAAAGAGGTAGAAGTAGATAACATCATTAATAACCCTACACCAGCTTGGGTAAAAAAACCTAGCGACTTAAAAGAAGAAGACTACAAAGCTTTTTATCGCGAGTTGTACCCTATGCAATTTGAGGAACCGTTATTTCACATTCACCTCAATGTAGATTATCCTTTTAACTTAACAGGTATTTTATATTTCCCTAAAATTTCAAATAAGTTCGAAGCGCCAAAAGACCGTATTCAATTATACAGCAACCAAGTATTTGTAACTGATAACGTTGAAAATATAGTGCCCGATTTTTTAACCATGTTGCGTGGTGTAATTGATAGCCCAGATATTCCACTCAATGTAAGCCGTAGTTACTTACAAGCTGACGGGAATGTAAAAAAGATATCGGCACATATTACCAAAAAAGTAGCCGATAAACTCGAAGAAATATTTAAAAAAGAGCGCGAAGATTTTGAGAAAAAATGGGACGACATTAAAATATTTGTACAATACGGTATGATAAGCGACGAAAAGTTTTATGAAAAAGCCATAAAATTTGCTTTACTTAAAAACACCGATGGCAAAGCCTATACCTTTGATGAATACGAAAATCATGTAAAAGCAACCCAAACCGATAAAGACAAAAAAGTAGTGTATTTATATGCTACTAATACCGATGAACAATACACTTACATTGATGCTGCCAAAAACAGAGGCTATGATGTATTATTGATGGACTCACCGCTAGATGCGCATTATATTAACCATTTAGAAAGCAAATTAAAAGACACTCAATTTGTGCGAGTAGATAGCGATACGGTTGAAAAACTAATTAAGAAAGAAGAAGCACAGGTAAGCAAACTTAGCGAAGACGAACAAAACAAACTAAAACCAATTGTAGAAGGCGTTGTTACCAAAGAAAAATACACCGTAGTATTTGAAAGCCTAAGCGAAAGCGATGCGCCTATGCTAATTACACGTCCCGAGTTTATGCGCCGTATGAAAGACATGCAAGCCCTTGGCGGAGGCATGAGTTTTTATGGTTCAATGCCCGATATGTATAACTTAGTTGTAAACGCAAATCATCCTTTAATTAGCAAAATATTAAACGAGGCAGATGCAACCAAACAAGGACAACTAGCTAAGCAAGCCGTAGATTTAGCCTTATTATCGCAAGGTTTACTAAAAGGCGAAGAATTAACTAAGTTTGTTAAACGCAGTGTAGAAATGATTCATTAAACCCAGATTGTGCCTTAGAAATTAGTAGTGAGAGTTAAAAGCCCAATAAAATATGAACTTTTACGAATGAAGCGTAGCCGCTGCTACGGTGATTGAGAAAAAGTTGCGAAGCTTCATATTTTGCAGGGATTTTAGCTCGTAATAGAATTGCTAATGCATAATCTGGGTTAAAACTAAAACATCAGGCTGTTTAGCCTGATGTAACAGAAAAACTGTATCTTTATTAAAAAAATGAACGATGGAAAATCAAAATCCCGATAACCAATTAAATATTGAATTGAGCGAAGAAATTGCCGAAGGCATTTACTCGAACTTAGCTATTATTACCCACTCGCCTACTGAGTTTGTGGTGGACTTTATACGCGTGATGCCAGGCGTACCAAAAGCCAAAGTAAAATCAAGGGTGTTACTAACACCACAACATGCCAAACGCTTAATGAAAGCCTTAGCCGATAATGTTCAACGCTACGAACAAATACACGGAAAAATAAAAGACAGCGAAGTAAACGCCTTACCGCTTAATTTTGGTGGCCCTACTGCGCAGGCGTAGTAGAGATGATTGAAATAATTCAACTAAATTGAATACTAAAATATCTCAACATATTCCTATCTTAGATAGCCTAAGAGCATTTGCTGCAATTTCGGTCTGTTTATTCCATTTCGTTTGTACAACCACTGGATATATAAAAACAGATTGGCTTTTAGATTTCTTTTCGATGGGCAAATACGGTGTGCAGCTTTTCTTCGTTATTTCTGGGTTTGTTATACCTTGGTCTATGTATAATTCAAACTTTAAATCTAGCGACTTCTTCCGCTTTTTCATTAAGCGTCTTGTACGACTTGAGCCTCCTTATTTACTCTCATTAATTACAGTGTTAGTAATTATTTATGCTAGAAGTATTATTATAAAAGACTCCAACACACAGGTTCATCCTAGTATGACACAAATTTTTCTTCATTTTGGATATTTAATCCCGTTTTTTCAAGATTATAAATGGTTAAATGATGTTTACTGGACTTTAGCTATCGAATTTCAATACTATTTATTTATCGCCATCATTTTTCCACTTATTATTAAATCAAAACTATATATTCGATTTACCCTATATGTTTTATTTATTATAGCCAGTTTTACAACAACTTCAAAATTTTTACCTCATTGGCTCCCATTTTTTAGTTTAGGTATAATTTTATTTTTGCTACTAGCCAATTTAATATCAAAAAAAGAATATTATATAACTACTAGTTTATTAGTAGCTTTTTGCATTTATAAATATCCAATAGCGATGACTATTTTTTCTTTATTACCAATTATTTCGATTCTATTTTGGAAGAATAAAGAGATATTTGGATTAGATTTTTTAGGGAAATTTTCCTATTCGATATACTTGTTTCATCCTGTTTTAGGGGCAACATTTATAAATATAATGTCTCACCATTTCAAGGCACCACACGAAAAATTGATTGTGATTGCGATAGGTTTTATTATTACTATTTTGAGTGCTTGGCTTATTTATATTTTTATTGAAAAACCATCTAAAACATGGTCTTCAAAAATAAAATACAGGTAAGCATTTTTCAACTCCTATTTATCCTGCACTCAAAATATTTGTAAATTAACTTCCTCTTGGGTAAATTGCGGGTAGAATATAAAGGAGGAATAGATAGTTATGACAAGAAATTTTGGATTAGACATATTGAGAGCCTTTTCAATTTGGCTTGTTTTACTTCAACATGCTGGAATCAATATACGTGGACTTGCCCCTTTAAAAATAGGAGGAATAGGCGTAGAAATATTTTTTGTTTTAAGTGGTTTTCTAATTGGCGGCATACTTTTTCGAGAAATAGACAAAGGAAACTCATTCGTACAGACATTAAAATCATTTTGGATAAGAAGATGGATGAGAATATTGCCACTTTATTATGCCGTACTTTTATTTAAATTTACTTTCATCGACCACACCATTGGTTTTAATATTTTATATTATATTTTATTTCTCCAAAACAATTTTTACGGCATACAATATCTTGAAGTTTCATGGAGTTTAGTTATTGAAGAATGGTTCTATTTATTTACACCCATTTTTCTTCTAGTAACAACCACACTTTTCAAATCAGATAAAAAAGTATTCATATCAATGATATGTATTGTTATATGCGTGATTGTTTTAAGAACTTTCTATGTTTTTAATGGCAATGTCCCTTATGAAGGTGTTAATGGAAACTTTCCTTTTAGGTTTGATTCGTTATTCTTGGGGGTTATTCTCGCCTTTATCAAACATAAAAAATGGAAATTATTTGATATAGTATGCTCTCCAATTGTTTTTGTTTTAGGAATTATTTTATTTGTTGGATATATATATTTCTATTGGACTTTAGCTTATCCACATAATATGATAAATACTGTTTGGTTTCCAAGAACATTAGGTTTCTTTATTCTTCCTTTGGGAATCTCTTTAATGCTTCCGTATATTTCAACCATTAAACTAAACACAGATAAAAATTTATTGATGAAACTATTTTACATATTTGTTAATAAGACTAGCATACTTACTTACAGTATATATCTTGTACATCCCTTTGTGTATTCTTTAAAATGGAACTTAATCATATCCATTCTAATTACATATTTAATTTCGTGGCTTATATATATTTATTTCGAAAGACCAATTTTAAACTACAGAGATAAAATAACAGGCTATAACACATAACCATAAACCCTGATTGTATATTAAATATCAAGAGAGTTAAAAGCCCCATAAAATATGAAACTTTTACGAGCGAAATGTAGCCACCGCTACAATGTAAAAAGAAAAGATGTTAAACTACCTATTCTGAAGGGGTTTTAGTTTTTATACTAAACGGAATTTATTTTAGTTCTTCACCACCTTGTTGTAAGTAGTTTTACCCGATTTTTCGGCTACTACTTTTAAAATATACACCCCATTTTCGAGACTGCTCATGGGTAGGGTTAATTTATTTTTACCTTCGGTAAGTTGGTATGTGGCATCAAAGGCTATTTTACCAGCATAATCTACCAAGCTTACTTGTATGTTACCTGCATGTTTTAGGTAATACTCAAAGTTTAAATCGGCGGTGGTAGGGTTGGGATGAAGATTTAAAATGCTTTCATATAAACTATTCAAATTTAAACTTATGATATTAGAATATTTTTTTTCGCCTGAGAGAGTTAATACCCTAACCCTATAATAAATAATATCGGTATGTTTCATCCCTACATCTCTTACCACATATTTATTACCATTATATTGTTGTGATGATTTTATTTCAGCTACGGGTTCAAAACTCATTGCATCATAAGAGCGCTCGAGTAAATAGGTTGAAACATTATAATCTGTATTGGTTTGCCAATTAATTACATTATATTTCCCCTCATTTTCACTCAAAAAGCTCATAAAATTAACAGGCAATGTACCCGCTATCGACCAACCTGTTATACTAAATTGGCAAGTGGAAGTTAAACTATTTACCATTAAATAATAGGTAACGCCAGCTATTAAAGAACCAGCTGGTACTATGAAATCAAAGCTGGTGCTAGCCGTTGTATTTGTTGGGCAGGCAATTTTCGTAAACTCTTTACAACAACCATAACTATTGGTTGTAACACTAAATATGGTAGCTGATAAAGCACCGGTACAAGGTGCTACATAAGTAAATGGAATTGTTAAACCACTGGCTGCATCGGCACTTGTAGCCACAAAACTATACCACGCATTATTAGTTGGTGTTTTGCATGGCGAAAGACCCCACTGAGTATTAGTTTGTAAATCACCTGGTTTATCTGTAGTATAAGTCATACCAGTTGCATTATATGCTACATCGCCTGGCGATGCCCCACCCGTGCTTATAGAGATAGGATTTGAGCAAAAATCATTGTTAGGTAAATTACCACAGGGTCCCATATCATTTACACAAATTGAAAAATTTTGTATAGTGGTTGCTTCCTTCCATACCCGAATATAAACGGTAGAATTAGGCACTGCACCTGTTATATACAAAGTTGGCATCTTTGTAAAATTAACCGTACCGCTTAAACCCTCTGGATTAGTAGTACTACAGCCCAAAATAGATGCCGTAGCACATACCGAACTAGAATAAACCGCCATTGCATAATCTTGTGTAGGGCTGTTTCCTTTTGTATTTATAAAAAATTCGCCCGAGGGTGGCACAACAGTACTAAACCACACATCATTACTTCCAGCGTTATAGGTACCGCATGGTGGATTAGCCCAACAATCAGTACCTGAGCCTGATGCATTGGTAGCTACAGTTTGGCTTATAGATGAATACGCTGTGTAATTGCAAGTTCCACCTCCCACAGTTAATGGCATGGCTCCCTCTACCACATCCTCAGCAGGCGGCTCATAAATGCATAATCTAGTACTAGTCGCCGTTAGAGGCGTAAATGATGTAGCGAGATTTACAACTCTAACAAAATATGTAGTACTAGGTAATAAATTAAATACAGCGGTTTCGTTGTTATCTATAGAGGAGTTCTCGCAACCCTCATATACCAAAGAAGCACAAGTGCCGCTATATAACTCGAATGCCAAATTTCTTGTAGTAAGATTTAAACCAGCACCAGTTACAATAGAAATAGTAGTTGATGCTGCAGAAATAGCACTAGAAAGTGTTGTAAAAGTAAACCATCTTTCCACCCTTATGGTATCTGATGATGTTCCGTTACAAAATGCAATACTTACTGTAGGCGTATTGGGAAAAGTAGCTGAACTTGAACATGAATTTATTGGTACATTAACTGCCGCAGCGCAACTCGTACCAGTAAATTGAGCCAATAGATTAAAAGGAATACAACAACTAATAATTGCAAGTATACGTATTTTAAAATATAAAGACACTATATAGGTGTTAATACTTTATTATTTATACAATTTACTAGTTTTTACATTTCCTAAATTATCAACAGCTTTTACTATATATAAACCATTTGCTAAACCAGAAACATCAATAGTTGAAATTTGGTTAGCTATTATGCTCATATTATTAGTTTCTAATACTAATTTACCCGACATATCATATATTAACACCTGAGTTAATTGATAATCGGTAAAGGATGATTTAAAATTAATGGTATTTTCTGAGCTAAATATAATTAAATCTGAAGAAATAATGGCAGGCTCTACACTAGAGGTAGTGCGTTTTTTAGTTAAATGTAATACATAATCTGTATTGGTTTCGGCATTATTTCCTTCAATAGCAATATCGTTATTTAAGTCGTATTTCACCCCCGTTTTTTTGTTTTCAATCCAAGCATAATTATAATTGCCTAAATTAACTACCGAACTATTTATGTAGTAAACACCAGCCTTTGGCATAAAAATACCAAGAGGTATAGCGAGTTCATCTTCCGCTTCATTTATCATGTTATTTAACATCTTAGTATTATTCATTTCGTCAATAGTATAAATAGCTGGAGCACTTTTTATTGGCGAAGGGATATAACGTGCATCTAGTTTTTTATCAAAACTCTTACTCGCTAACTCATTAAAACAGATTCTGGTTTCGTGGTGACGTGCAATTACTGAACTAGACAAATTCAATTTAATATCATATTTCGGTTTTTGACGATGGTAATCAGACGTATTATCTTCAATTTTACAATCCTCAGTAAATATAATACTTCCTGAGTTAACTACATCTACAAAAAATGCTTGATGAGGAGGAATTACAGTAGTAGAGAGGTCTCCCATTTCCCAATCTCCCTCATTCATAAAATATAAACTGTAAACACCAGCGTCTTCTGTTATTCCTGTTGACAAAGTTATTGGTGAGGCATACGGGTTACCAATTAAATTTGAACCATAAGCACCCTCAAGAGTAACTGGCACAGTTACATCACCATAATTTGGCTGTCCCACCGTATTAATTACCTTCTCATAAAAGGAATAATCCACACCGTCTATCTCATCTAACAATAATACACAATAGCCCACGCCAGGAGTTAAAGTTGTAGAAGATCCTGTAACTGCATCCCAAGTATTGTCTGGTTCATTATAAGTCATCACTGAATTATATCCATTATACACATCGCCATCCACACCTGCAGGTCCTCCAATGCCATCGTAAGTTCCAATTCCACTCATGTATAACTCATCATCCCAATCATTAATTGTTGTGTTTTGCACAGGACTAGCCAAACCATGATAAAAATAACCAATATCACCTCCCAAAATTTCGGGTAAGTATTTTTGTATGACCATATCTCCAGAAAAAGAAACAGTAGCTGTATTAGTTATAGGAGCAATTCTTGCTGTTGTATTTTCATTACTTAATAACACAAGTCTTTTAGAGTTTGAGTTACAATTACCATCCGTCATAATTAAACTATTAATTATATTCTTAGTATTTGTAAAACTAACAGAGCCACCTGGGTTATTAATTTCAACATCATAAAATTGCGTTAATGCAGCACCACCCACTACTTGAGTAGCTGAAGAAGAATTATTAAAAATAATTTTAGACTCGTCTGATGCAAAATCAATCAGCCCAGAAGCGTGGGTAAAATTACCACCAACAGACATATTAAAACCATTCATATTTAAAGTACTACTAGCAGACGATAAAGTAAAACTCTCCTTTACTGTTAAATGATTGCTTAATGTTTTTGCTCCTGTAGAAGTAATGCTTAAATTAGAATAAACCACATCTTTAATTGTTGATGCTGTACCAGCATACACCATCGTATTTGTAGGGGCAGAAAAATTAAACGTAGAAGAAGCCGTCATATCAACAGGAATACTTAAAAAAGAACCAGAAGCATTTGTCCATGAAGTACCAGTAACCCCAGAAATCTTTCCAACTGGGGAACCAGGTAATAACGTAATACTACCATTATTCACTATATGAGTACCCGAAATTTGTAGTAATATACTTCCTCTTTTTCGAATAACCGTTCCTGCAGCAATGGTTAATGTGCCTCCCGTAACACGAATTTGTCCAGAATTAGTAAAAGTTGTAGCAGAAGAAAACAAACAGTTTGCTTGAACTACTATGTTTACATTTTGAATCACTAATCCATTATTAGTAAAATTACCTTTTAAAACAATCTTACCATTATTACCTTTTATTACACCCCCACTATTAATTGTTAATGATTTACTAGAACTATTTGCCCCACCACCTAATAAAGTAACAGTATGACTAGCTAATACCGTAACATTGTCATTAATATCAGGAATACCATCTCCATCTGAACCAGATACTACCGTCCACGTGGAAGCAGCCCCCCAACCACCTGAAGCTCTAGTTTCAAAATTAGCCTGTGCGTGCATCATCACAGACATAAGTAAAAGGCAAATAACTAAATAATATTTTTTCATAATCTTTTATAATTTTGAAAGTAAAAGTAATACAATTTTCTAATTTCACAAAGTTACACACAAAAAATGTTCCAAAATTTTAAACAAATTTGTTAAAATTTGACATGGATTCAACTTTAAAATGATGTTGAACTGATTGTAAAAAAATAATTGTTAAAATAAGTAGTAATTGTATGGTAAAGGGGTTTAATGAGGCCGTTAACCAAGATTCAAAATTATTTGAGATAAGAATGGCATACAACACTGGAATTGCTAATCGGCTTAATTTAGCTGCTTTTAGGAAAAGTGCAAGTAAAGCTACAAGAAACAAGATTAATCCAATTAATCCTGTATCTAACCAAAAAGTTAAATATGTATTATGGGCAGCGCCTTGATGCCCAAGCATACTTAAATATTCATAATTAATTTTATAAATATATTCAGTAAATGAAAAACCCTTACCAATAAAAAAATTCTCTTGAATTTGTTGCCAAGCAAACTCCCAAGCCACAGCTCGGCCCGACATATTTGAAAAGGTATCAATTCTTAAAAATTCCGACAAGCCTAGTTGCAGGATGATAAACTCCATATTTGTAGAAATAATTTGATAAAGCAAGGCTAAAATGACAAAAATAGAAAATCCTAAAATGGGCGACATCTTATAAAATTTTCTAAAAAAGAAAAATAATAAGGTAGCAAACAAGGAAGTCCTGGCGCCACAACGCAATAACGACAAAAAGCCAATAATATAAATACTATTTTTTTCTTTAGAACTGAATACATCTGTTTTAAAATCAGTAATTGTAGTAAATAACATCATAAACAATGAGACATAAATACCTAATCCATTGGGATTTCCTAACATCCCTCTATAGCGTCCAATTAATCTTGTAAAATCTGGATTAAGTATATCAATTAAAAAACCTAGTATTAATAAAGCAACAACTACAAACACGATGCCTTTAAAAAACTCATCTCCATATTCTTGATACACCCATTGCGTATAAATTGGAATAGAAATAAATAATAAAATATACGATAAGGTTTTTTGAAATGCTACAAAAGGGACAGGGCTATAAGCAATGCAAATAAATGATAAAATAAAAAACGGTATAAAATATTGGTAGAATTTGATAGGAATATCAATGAACTTTTGAACTTTAAGTGCAAACAAAAAAAGTAGTACAATGTATATATTCTTTACCTGAGCTGCAAAATCGAACAAATGACTTCGGCTATCTGAGAAGGTTAAAATTAAAAAAAAACCCAGCAGTATTTCTAAATGCATGTCTTTTTTAAACATTAAAAAAAGCATAATAGGCAATACTAAATATATAACTGGCCCCATAAATGCTCCTACCACAAACCAAATTAAGGCAATAATGACTAGTTGTTTATATTCTATAATGTACTCTTTCAAAATTTAATTAATACATATTTTGCTTCTTAACAACATTAAACATCTCTTTTCTTAAAAATTCCATCGCCTTAATAAATAACGATTATCATTATTTTTAATAAAATTTATAGGCTAATTCATAAAACAATTAGCTTATAAAACAACCAATTAACCCCTGGTATTCTGGGTAGTTTATAGTTATAGAAGAAAAATAGTTGGCATATATATTTTTTTTTCTTTCCAATATCGTTTTTAAGTTCGTTTGAAAATAATAAATTCTCAAGTTCCTGAAAAATTGGGAAAGATATTTTTTTAGTTTTAAAATCTAAAATAATTTGAAAATATATTCTCAAAATCGTGCCTAACAAATATTTTTTTTGATTTTCAGGAAGCTGTGGCCTAAATTTATTATAATACATTATACTAGAATTAACCCACCTCTTTAAAAATTCATATTGATTAAAATTTTTCCTGTTATTATCTATTCTATAATAACAATCAATATACTGACTATATAATGTATATTTAATAGCTGGCATTAATAAAATTCTAGTATGTAACTCAACATCTTGTAGGCGACTAAAATCTTCATCAAAACCTTGAGATCTTAATAATAGTTCTCTTTTCCAAATTGGTTGGGATGTCTGCCAAGGAAGGTTATGTTGTAAAAAATCTCTTAATGGGTTATGCGATTTAGGATTCCAAATAAAACTAGCATCGCCAATTTGCTTATAAAAAACCTGCATGCTAAATACACAAAAATCAACCAAACTGTTCTCAATAATATTCACTCTGTTTTCAATACAAGTTGAAGTTAACAAATCATCTGCATCCAAAAAGATGATATATTTTCCCTTAGCACTTTTAATTCCTAGATTTCTAGAAAAATTGGCGCCTTTATTTCTTTCATTACATATTAGCCTAATTCTTTCATCACTTTTTGCATAAGCCTTTATAATGTCAATTGTTCCATCGGTTGATACATCATCAATAATAAGTAGTTCCCAGTTAAGGTAAGTTTGTTGAATTACAGAATCAATAGTCTCCGAAATAAATTCTACCTTATTGTAACTTGCTGTAATTATTGAAACTATTGGATTCACTTATAATAACGCAAATAGTTATCTCATATTTCTAAAACAGTTTACTTAAATAATCTAAGATTCGCTCAGTAGATTTCCCATCCCAAGCTTTTGGAATATTTCCTTTTTTATAGGTTCCTGATTCTATTTGGGAGATATATTGCTTAATACTATTCAATTCAAAAGGCACTAAGGTATTCGTTCCTTCGGTAATGGTAACAGGGCGTTCGGTATTGGGGCGAAGGGTTAAGCAAGGTTTCCCTACAAAGGTGGACTCTTCTTGAATACCACCACTATCCGTTAAAATAAATTGACAATATTTAATTAATTTTTGAAACGAAAAATAATCTAGTGGTTCGGTTAAAATTAAATGGGTATTGGATAAAAAATTTTCTTTTAATCCAAACTCCTCTAATCGTTTTAAGGTACGTGGATGAATAGGAAAAATAATTTTATACGTTTTCGTAACCTCATTAATCAATGCCAATAATTTTTGTAAGCCTTGCAAATCATCAACCGTTGCCGGGCGGTGCATGGTCATTAATACGAAAGGCTGCTGTTCAATTTTTAAAGAAGATAAGATTGAAGAGTTTTCTATTTCTTTTTCAAACTTCACTAAAGTATCAATCATAGTATTTCCTGAAAAAATAATACGATGTTCTTCAACTCCTTCTTTTTTTAAAATATCTAAACCACTTTGTTCGGTTACAAAAAAATAATCGGCTAATTTGTCAGTTAGCACTCTATTGTGTTCTTCGGGCATGGTATTATCAAAACTACGTAAACCCGCCTCTATATGCCCAAGTGGAATGCCCATTTTATTGGCCACTAAAGCGCCTGCCAAAGTTGAATTAACATCGCCTGGCACTAATAATAAATTAGGTTTGCCTATTACACTCATTAAATCCTCTAATCGAATCATAATTTCGGCCATTTGTTTATTAGCAGAAACAGGAGGTATGTTTAAAAAATAATCGGGCTCCAACTGAAACTGGCGAAAAAACACATCCGCCATTTTCTCATCATAATGTTGCCCCGTATGAATGATTTTAATTTCCATATTAGGAAATGTTTTAGCTATTTCTTTAAAACGAGTAACTTTAATAAAATTGGGGCGTGTGCCTATGAGGATGTATATTTTCATTAAGAAAAAATGAGTGATTTTATTTTCGATTGACCAATATTTGTGATTATATACTCTACAAATTCTCTAAAGGCTCCTTCTCCTCCATTCTTTTGGGTAGTGAAATGAACCAGCTCTTTTATGTAATGAGGTGCATTATTTGGAGAACAAGAAAAACCTAGTGATTTTAAAAGTTGAATATCGCTCATTTGCTAGATCCATTAACACTTTCAGTCTCTCGATGATAATTTGAAAAATAATTTTCGAATGATAAAATGACAAGTTCATCTTATTAGGGAGCCGGGTAGAACCCATTCGAGTTTGTATAATGATGCCTAGGTTAATTTGCATTAATTAATTTATATTATATTCCTGCTTAATCAGTAGAAAAGTAAACAATCTTTGTTACTTAATAGGAAAGAAAATTTTTCATTAGGGATTAAATCAAAACATTAATTAATAAGCAAATCTTCTATCTTCATCACTAATTCAGTAATATTAAATTCATTTATAAAATGAGGTGTATATTGTAAGTTAGGATCTTCATTAAGAATATATAACAGCTTTTCGCTCATATTATTTGCGGTAATTGAGTACCCAATTTTATTTCTTTCCACAAAACCGCCTGTGCTTCCACCATTTGAAAACACAAGTATCTTTTTCTTTTGCGAAAGATATTCCAAAAACTTAGTGCTAAAGCTATAATTAATATCATCTGTTAAAAATAAAGAACAATAATCTGATTGTTTTATAACAGCATAAACCTCCGAAAGCCTAATAGGTGGATAATATTTAAATACATCTGGCAAACGATTCATATAATTGGTAACTTCATTTGGAATATTACCAAAAAAATGAAATTCAAACTTGTTTGAAAGGTCTTGATTTTGCTCTAATATATCAACTAAATTTCGTAAAAGGTAAAGTGATTTGATATAAAAAGTTCCAGTAAAAACAATTTTTATTCTTCCATTTTCCTTAAAGTAGTTGGTTGGTGAATTATCTAAATTCTTAAAATCGTCCTCATCAAATCCATTATTTATAACATAGATTTTATGCCTCATATCAGGATAATTAGCATCCAAATGTGATTTCATATCGTTTGCAACAACAATAACTTTTTGAAATCTTTGGAGCACTTTATTTTCAGCATTTTGCTCGAATTGTTGTCTTTTATTCGACATAGAGGTTAAACCATAAGCAGTATGATTGTTAATCCATGGGTCTCGAAAATCAACAATAAAATTTACGTTTGGATAAGTGGGTATTAACTCACTAATCCAAAGAGCTAATTTGAATGGAGCACAAGTTACAATTATATTGTTGTAACCAAGTCGAATGTTTTTGATTAATTCATTAATTAATTGCCTTCTTGAAAACGATGCCCTATCATAGTAATTTCCTTTTGTAAAAGTTTTTACATAAAGTAAACTCATTCGATACATTATTTTATCTACAATGGTTTTACTGTTTTTCTCGAGCCATTTCGGATATCTGCTTTTAAGCGGAATAATTTTATCTTTATAAGGCATTATATCCTTCTCCCAGTTAGATAAAGAACCCGTATTGAAGTTATTAAAAGTAATTACTTTTAAATCATAATCTCTTCTTGATAATTCTTTTGCAAACTTTGCCCACCTTCTTCCGCCAATTCCATTGTTAGGAGGAAAAGTATGTGAAATAATGAGGACTTTTTTCATCTATACTCGATTTACCTTTATCCAAGCACCCAAAGAATAATTTTTATATTTTTCAGATGTTACATTCTTCTTCCCTAAAACACTTTTATTATACGAAAGATAATCCTCAAATTCGTTTTTATATTTATTTAGCCAATCATCTTCTGGAGTTGTAAAACCTTTTTTATCTTTTCTAAATTTAATTTCAGATGGCATTTCGCGCATTGCTTGACGAATAATATACTTTTGCCATCCATTCTGAATAAGTAAATTAGAAGAAAGAGAATAACCAAATTCAACCAATCGATAATCCATAAATGGATGTCGCGACTCTATACTGTGTGCCATACTATTTCTATCATCTACACGCAAATATGTAGGCAACTGAAAAACGTTAAAATCAGCTAGTAGCATTTCGTCAAGAGTACTAATTCTGTTCCAATTCTTCGCTAGTACATTATCAAATTTGGCAATACCTAATAACATTTTTGTACGTAATTTAATTTCATTAAAAACTATTCTATGTATATTATCCGTTTTTACCCCTTTTATTTCAGCATATTGATTAACTAGAGTAAAATATTGCGGTAAATCACCTTTCATTAAAAGTTGACGACAATAACGATAGAAATGATGATGATATCCTGCAAAAACCTCATCTGCACCCTGACCATTAAATAAGATTTTAATGTTATTTTTTTGCACCTTTTGATATACATTCCACTGAGCTAAAAACGAAGTGCCAGATAGAGGTTCATCTTGATAATAGACATGCTGTTCAAACGTATCTATACTAAAATCTTCCAAAGGATTGCAGTAAATAGTTTGACATGGTAAATCATTAGCGACTATTTTAATATATTTCGACTCGTCTGCTTTCTCGTAACCAGGAAAAATGGCCGAAAATCCAATAAGTTCGTTTTGCGAATTTTCCTCTTGAATAACATGGCGAGCCATATATAAAATAGCACTAGAATCTATTCCACCAGAAATAGCGAAACCAAAATTCACATCTGCCCTCATTCGTAAACGAACAGCATCATATAATAGTTCTCTAAATTTTTTTATCGCTTCTCTTTCGTAAATAGAAACCCTTTTTTGATTGATTTGATAATAACGTTCTTGCGTTTTTTGAATTAAATTTATTTGATAGCTTTTAGGTTCTATACATATACAATGCGCTTTTTTAAATCTAAAAACATTATTGTAAATCGTATTCTCATCAGTATCAGTATAACCTCCATCAATAAAATTTTTCAAACTATTTTCGTTAATAGATAAGGTTATATTTTTATAGGCTTTTAATTGCTTAGTCTCTGAAACAAGCATAAAACCATTTGCATCTTCTTTATAATATAAAGGTTTCACACCAAATCTATCGTTGCTGATAAAGAACTGTTTAGTTTGAGCATCCCAAAGGAAGAAACTCCACATACCATTAAATCTATGAAGACAATTTTTACCCCATGTACGATATGCTTCCAAAATAACTTCAGTATCGCTATTTGTTTTAAAGACACATCCGCTCTTTCGCAATTCTTCTCTTACTTCAATATAATTATAAATTTCACCATTAAAAACCAGCCAAGAGCCATCTTTTCCTTTCATCGGTTGATGCCCATTTGCACTTAAATCAATTATACTTAATCGTTTATGACCTAAAGCCAAGTTGAATGAGCATGTCTGACTACTAGGCAATAAATTAATGTTCTCTATTTGTGAGCGTGTAACTATATAATCACCCGTATTTGTATTAATTAAAACAATCCCCTCATCATCTGGCCCTCGATGATTAATCAATTGCATAGATTTAAGAAACTCTATATATCTTTCTTCCGTAATAGACTCTTTATGAAACAGAACTGAAATACCGCACATAAATTAATTATATAAATAGTTGGCGTAATGTTTTATTCTGTTTTTATCAAAGAAATCAATATTTGAATATTTGATATTCTCTTGAATCTTTGAAAACAATTCATCTTCTGTATAAGCACATATATTCTTTATATTACTATCTTTTACAGGGAAGTTATTCTCTAAACCAATAGGCATTAATATGGTTTTAAAGCCATAATATAATCGTTCAAAGACTATTGTTGATGAAAAAGCTATACCTAATGATGCTTTTTCAAAACTCATAACAGAATCTTCTTTAATAATTTTAAAATTCACCCCTTTAAATATATCCGTGTATCTATCATTTGCTAACTTAATATATTTTTCCCATTTCTCTCTAGGATGTAAAAAAATAATTAACTGGTATTCTGGATTTAAAATACAAATTTTTTTAATAATATTCATTACTTTATTCTCCATACTTTCCACATCTATAGTTTTCAATTTATGATTCTCTAATTTCCTCACCCAACCACCTGTTGAATAAAATCCAATTGTTTTCTCTGAAATTTCAACTGGATTATCATATTTATATTTATTTTTTAAAAATTTTTCAGGCGCCCATAATTCAATGTTTGTTGAGTAGAGAGTGGATTCAAAATGACTTATTTCATCTAATTGATAACCACTACAGAGATAAATATTATCAGCAACAATTACTTTATTCCAATAACTAAGTGGGCTATCAGAAGTAATCTTATTAACTATAATTCTCTCTTTCTGCAATAAATAAGCAATAAGATTAGAATCTTTTTCGTATATACAGAAATAATAAAGAACTTTAACATTAAGATGATGACATAAATTTAAAAGATTTATTATTTCGAAAATTTCTCTATAAATAATAGCATAAGGTGCTTTATCTTTTTGAAAAAAACTATAAAAAAACAAAAAAGGAGTCCATAAGGTTAATAATACAATTAAAATAAATCCTTGAAGAAAAGAATCACAATAATACGAATCAGACTTAAAAATACCTCCAGAAATCACCCCTTCTCCTTTAAAAAATTCAATATATTTTTTTCTAAAACTATAGTCATTTCTGAATAAGTCATATATATACGTGTGTTCATCGTTACTTCTAACAAAACATTTATTATTTTTAGGAGTAAGTACTGTAAGTATTGCTCTAAGAAAATATCTCAAAACTATCCACACACTACTTCTATCACTTTCAGGGACTCTATAAGTAGATCGAAATGTACTAAATGCAATATGCTGAATTTTAGTGTTTGGTTCATTTTTAAATATAAATAAAAGCCAAAAATGGACATAAGAAAAAAATACAGAAAAAATATTTTTCATAAGTAATCCTCGTTTTAATTAATCAATTTTCATATTTATTCAAAAATAAATAAAAACGCTCCTCGAATCTCTCATCTATTGGAATATATTTGACTATACCATCTGATATAAGTTTCTTGTAATAAGTTTCGCCTACTTCGTGAACAACAATAGTCTTCTTTGATAACAAAGCAGCTTCAATAGTAGTTCCAGAAGAGTTAGTAACATGGATTAAGCATTTTTTCAATAACAATGGTAATGGTAATTCATTTGCTTCTTTAAAATTAATTAAATGGGAAATATCTTCTTTAATAAAAAAAGCTTCAAATTCTGCATATTGATTAATCATTGCAGGATGCAATCTTATAAACCACTTTAGCTTTTTGGTTTTTATGAAATCTATAAGGATTTTAGGAAACAAAACATTAAACCCGTGACGAGGCTGTAATGAATATAAAACAAATCCTTCATTTTCATACACATTCTTTTTATCCTCCCAAAAATTTATCCATGTATTTCCGCCCACAAAATATTTATACAATGGATTTTTTGAAGCCCAGTTTGCAATACAATTCATACTACCTAGATCCCAAGACCAAAATGTTCGAGGGAGCATATCATATCCTTTATCTGGAATCTTAGTCCAATTCCCATAACATAAATGCTCATCAGTTTGAGCTCCATGTTGAAATTCAATGATTTCTACATTCCTTCTGTTTGCAACTAACACAAACGATAAATCATTATAATAACATAATATGTATGCTTGTTTAGGCTTTACTCTTTCAAAAATCATTTCATAAAATGCTATCCTAGGAAGAAAATCAATTCTAATAGTTTCTAAAATCGCTTCTGAGGAAAAATTCACACAGAAACGGCTTGCTATTTTCTTATCTTTTAGATACTGAATAAATAATTCGTACCCATCTATTTTTACATCAACTCTTCTTCTTTTAATACGATTTATTAGAAAATAATACGGAAGAAAGATCTTAAATCTTTCTTCAAATCCAATTATCATATCACTATTTAATATATTTTCATCAGATCTTGGAGTTTCAATAAAATAATAGTCTCTGCCAATTTTTTTTTGTTCTATAAGCGAATCAAAAAAACGATTATATCTCTTTCCTTGAAAATTAATTCGATATCTTTCTTGAGCATTAAAAATATAGCTTTTTTGTTCCAATGTCCTACTCCAAAAAAAATAGTTAAGTAAATCGTAAAATTTTCTAAAAGGTTTGAGTATAGGAATAGATTTTTGAATTGATTTATTTTTAGTAAAACCACTAAGATTACTCTTTTTCATTAATCCATCCCCACATAGATTAAGGAAAAGGTTAATTCTAATATACGGCCAAAGATGTATATCATCAAACTTCCAATCATTAACAGGAAACATTCGCTCAATCTCTAAAATAAAATGTTTGATATCTTCCCTAGTTTTAAATTCCATTAAGAAACAAGTTCTTGAATTTTTTGAATAGTACGTACTGCCCCTCGTTTATCTAATAAGCCTTTGGTATTTTGCCTCATCTTCAATAATTCAATACGATTATGATAAAATAGTGTTAATTGTTCATTTAACTTTTCTAATGTATCTAAATTTAGCAGACCTAAATTTATGGATACATTCTTTTCAATTAATTCGTTTGAAATTATGCTTTGATGTATTTCTTTCTCAAAAATATTAATGGTAGGCAACCCTGCATAAATTGCCTCAAATGTTGTTAAACCTCCTGCAAAAACTGCCAAAGAACAATTTGAAAGTATTTTCCACATACTTCGGTTTGTCTTTGCCATAACAATCTCATGTGTTGAATCTTTTCTAATAACATCTACCAAATCCTGGTAGGAATGAGAATAGCCTTCTCCTAATAATACCCAAATTGTTAAATCAATTTCTAACTTTACTAATGATTTTAAAATCTCTAAGGTTTTATTGGGTGCATCAACCCCTCCCATCGAAATGGCAATTGTTAATGGATTTTCATTGAGTGTTTTTTGATATTCCTCTTCAGATATTTCTCTGCAATACGAATTAAATATTGAATATTGGAGTCCGCTATAAACCTTTACATGTTTTGGATAGTTTGAATTTGTGAAACGAGTAAAAAGTACATCGATAATATCATAATTATTAAAAACAGGAGATAATGAAATAATCGTTTGAAACCTTTCTCTCAATATAATTTGACTCTCTTTCTGCAGTTCAACACAGTCAATAAGACAATTATTAATTTGGTTATCTAAAATCTTAACTTTTTCATTTAACTCAGATTCACTATAAATAAAAGAGACATTCGATATATTCTTAAACAAGACTTCTAATCCTTTATCAATAATAGCAATTATTGAATAGTCAGCATATTGTCTAGTATCTTCTACAAAAGAAATGACACGGTGTAGATGACCTAAACCTGTATTTATACCTCCCTTACAAATTATAGCAATTTTCAAACTAAATATACGTTAAATCAAAAGGTTGATATTGTGTTATTGATTTTGTTAACTTTTTCCCAATAATCAAATCTATTTGTTCTGCTGGCATAGTATTCTCGGGGCGAACAACAAGCACATCGTCATTAGTTAAGAGATGACCTATTGGTAAATCCTTTGAGGCATAAAGTGAACGCCTAGCTCTTTTCTTAGTGTATTTTTCATCCTCACTTACTTTTTGTAGTCTTGGAACTAATGCCTGATTAGCATCATGTAAATCTTTTACGTATTTAGTAAATTCCAATTCCTCTTGTGCATAAGCATGGTCTAATCCTTCTTGCGTTTTATCTTCGGTAAAGTGCTTCTCAAACCAAGTAGCTCCCATTGTTAATGCCATACATGCTGCTACACTATCTCCAGTATGGTCTGAAAATCCAACAGGTAAGCCAAATTTTTCTTTTAATACCTTTATAAATGAAATATTTGCCTGATGCAAATATGCTGGATAATTAGACACACAATGCATGATAACAATGTCCTTTGCACCTGATTTCACTAATTCATTAGCTCCAATTTCAATTTCATGCATTTCTGACATACCTGTGGAGATTACAATTGGCTTACCACAAATTGCTACTTCTCTTAAAAAACGAACATTATTAATATCACACGATGCAAGTTTAATATATGGAGGATTAAAACGTAGCATTAAGTCTAAACCTCTTTTATCAAATACAGAGGAGGTAAAAGGAATACCAATTGAGTTACAATAATTGTTTAACTCCGTATATTCTTCATCACTTAAAACTCCTTTTGCTCTAATTTCTATAACCTTTTCAATATCATATTTTCCATATTCATACTTACCAGGTAAATACAATCCCCAAGGATAAATAATTTGAAATTTTACAGAGTCTGCTCCGGCCCGTTTAGCAATATCTGCTAAATTTTTAGCTTTTTGTAAGCTACCATTATTATTGGTTCCAGCTTCGGCTATGATATGAATTTTTTCCATTATTGATTATTTAAAACAAGTTTTGCAAAATCTTCGCAACCTTTCGTCATAGTTTCTTTCAACTTTTGCCACGTTGGTTGCGCATTTTTTTTAACATTTTCAAGGTCTTTTATATTTTTCAATCGGTTCTCAAACTCTACAGGTACATTGTCTTTCAACATATTAATATTCCATTCCGATACATTTAATGTTTCAAGCATACTTACTGCTCTTTGGTCATAACTAATCTTAATTGTTGGGATACCGTATGACAAACAAGGTATAAATGAATGTAAACGATATGTAACATTTAATTTTGTATTTCTAAGTAAGGAAACATAAGTATAAATATCTTCTGTAAACAAATAATCTAAGCCAAGAGAATCTGCAAATGGCATATCTCGGTGATCATGACATAAAATCTTTATATTTTGATACCCATATCGTTTTAATGTTTCTATCATTTTAATAATATCTTCTCTAATTTGATATTGATAATTAATTGGAACACTTACAAGAGATGGGGTTCTAATAGAAATCAAACAATCTGTTTTATCCGTATCTTGAATAGGCACTAAATGTTGTGGAATCTCGTTTATAAAAAGAGTAGGGCAACCACCTAATTGATTATTCTTAGCGCCTCCTAATTGGTTAATATATTCAAAAGTAGCTTTATCTCTCGATAAAGATACGTCAGCACGTTTATTCAACAACTGTATCTTGTCATCAGTCATTACGTCGGTTCTATCTACTAATTCCAACTTTTTATTATAAATTCTTCCACGAGAAACGCTAAAAATCATCATTGGTTTTTCTAGAGCTTTTATGGCTACTGGACTTACCTCCAACTCTCCATTTTCATACAGGTTTCCACCACCAATAATTACTCCATGACCAAACTGATTAATTTCATAAACTGTTTGAGAACTTAATCCAGATTTTCTTTGACTCTCATATTTACCTGTTGCAGGTAATGAAATGACATTGTAGTTTGCTTTAAATGCCTGACGAATGAAATGATTTACTCCCATGTAAATCATATCGTTACCGATGTTGAATCCTTTTGGACGGATGGAATAGATGTTTATCATTATGTTTATTTTTTATTGATTTATATAATTTATTAATTTTTCTAAAGACATATCAAACAAGTTGTTATCTGATTTAAATAGTTTTTCCAGTCTTTCTAAATCTTCAAAAGTATCAACCGTTAAGCGAATATCGGAAAAATCTCCAAAAGGATTAGTGATATTCTCTATATTGAAACTATTTTGATTATTATAAAAAAAACTAGTAACATTTTCCAATTCAGGATTTTGATCAATGGTATCTATAAAAGTCCTCGCATTGAATACTTCTACAGAATATCCATAAGGAAATGTTCTAAATAAGAGATTCGTGTATAAATCAACCTTAGGGTTCGTCTCTAAGAAATTAAACGCATCTTCAATTAATTTTGCATTTATGAAAGGGCTATCAGCATTCACACGGGCAAAGGAATCTGCATTAAAATATTCTACACAACCTTTAATTCTATTTTTAATATTGTAAGCGTCCCCAGAAAAATAATCAATGTTCCTATTTATAGCCCATTCAACTAAAGGCTTATCAATATCTCTATCAGATGTTGCAAGCACTATTTTATATCCATTTCCTTTTTTAAGTTGATTTAAACAGCAATCTATTAAATAATCATTTCCTATTTTTTTGAAATGTTTCCTTGGCAGTCTTGTTGAATCCAATCTGGCTAATAAAATTGCTATGTTCTTATTTTGCTTCAAATTCTAAACCTCCTGTAAACTTACCATTCTATTAAAGTATGGATTTCTATTCTTTAATGCTTCAAAATCGCCAATGTCCTTAATATTTCCTTTTTCCATTAAGACGATTCGGTCGGCATTTTTAATTGTACTTAAACGATGAGCTACAATAATAATCGTATATTTTCCTTTTAGGGCATCAATGTTTTCTTGTATTGCTTTTTCGGTTTCAGAGTCTAATGCTGATGTCGCTTCATCCATCACTAAAATATCTAATTCTTTATACAATTCTCGTGCAATTGATATACGTTGTTTTTGTCCTCCACTCACCATAATTCCATTATTACCCAGTCTAGTTTGTTCTTTCTCGGGTAATTCATTCACAAATTGAGCAATAGAAGCTCCCTCAATGGCTTTTTTAAACCTGAATAAATTCTCGGGAGTAGGTTCGTCCCAAAATGTAATATTATTAAACAAGCTATCATCAAAAACAATGGGTTCTTGTGTAATATAACCTATTCTGTTTTGAAATTGTCTAACATCATAACGTTCTATTTCTATATCGTCTAACTTATAAACACCCGTAGTTGGCACCAATAAACCAGCAATTAAGTTTACTATGGTTGTTTTACCACTCCCACTTTCGCCAACAAAGGCTATAGTTTCATTTTTATGTATTGTTAAGTTTATATCTTTTAAAATTAAATCTCCGTTTTCATATTTAAAAGAAACATGTTTTAAATCTAAACAATGTTGAAATTGATGGAATTTTTGCTTTCCATAATGTTGTTTATTTATAATAAGTTCAGCCTTAAAGTCTTGCATATTTTCAAGTGCTCCTATCGTTTGCATGAAACTATTCCAATTAGTTTGAAGCGCCATCAACACATTTAAGGCTCTATAAAATAACATTACACTAATTAAGATAGAGGATAAACCCTCGCCTATATAGGTTACTTGAAGATATATCACCAAAAACAGGACAGCTAAAACAATTGGTTCTCGTATTGAAATTAAGAATGTATTAATCATACCCATTTGTCGAGTAAATTTCTCACCAGTATCGATTAAATAATTAATACGTTTATTAAAATAATGGATTTTGTTCGTAGCTTTCAAATATTTAAAAAAAGTAACCGATTGAATGATCAATCCCTGAAAACTATGAGCATTACGCGTTAGTTTTCTAGAAATAGCTTTAGTTTGGCTATAAATAAATTTGAAAATAAAATTAGTTAAAACACCTCCTACAATTACTAAAATAGCGAATTTAAAATTAGAATAACAAGCAACAGCTAAATAAACTAGTACAATTATAAGATTCTGTAAGGTGAGAAAATAAGAGCGATAACTTGACACCACTTGATTTATTCCCGTTGTAAATGTATCTTGAACTTTTCCAGAATTAGCACTTGTATATGCAGCATATTTATAATCTTTAAATAAGTTAACAAGCTCTTTCCTCATCTTTACCACAAAATCGCGCTGGTTATTTGTGGAATAAACCCCCTCTACAAATCGTATGATATTTTTCAAAGTCAGAACAACAAAGATACATAACAACATCCCTCCAAGAGTTGGGTGTATTCCTAAACGTATTATCCACTCCTCTATAAATTGGAAATTACCAAACGCATCCTTGTCCTTAATAGTTTCACTACTTGCTAGACTTAATAATGGTAAAAAAAACACCAGTCCGATACTATCTAATAAACCAACTATAATACTTAACAATAATGCAACAAATATTCTATGTCTCAGATAAGAATAATAGTATGTAAAATGTTTAAAATACTTTTTTATAAAATTTTTAATCATTAATAGATTTAATGTCAGTTTATTTTGATAATGGCTTCTACCGGCAATGTAACCTGTAAATTAAGTTTCAAGCCTTCAAAAAAAAGAATAGCTTTGTTTTGTAGTAGTTTTTGTACAACTGCAATTTCATTTTTAAATGAAGCCATCGTTATTTTCACCCTCTCTCCTATCTTAATGTCTTCTTGTAAACCATTAAGTTGATAACCGTTATTGATTAAATATCGTAAATTATCAATCTCACTTTGTTTTACAATAGCTTTTTGTTTGCCAAATGACAAATAATTTAAAACACCATTCACGTATAATGGTTGATCGAGTTCGTGTTCTGGTAACTTTACAAAAACATAACCTGTAAATAGTGGTTCTTCTACTCTTTTCTTTCTATCGCTCCATTGTTTCACGCGACTAACCATTGGCAAATAAGACTCTATTTTCTTTTCTTGCAATTTCTCATATACCTTTTTCTCATGCCTCACATTCACATACAACACATACCATTGTTTATTTGTTTTATGTTCATTCATGCTTCTCACGGCTTCGCCACCTCAGTTACAGTTACTAAGTTGATATACTCTGTAAATTTAAATTAAATCTCGAAGTTATGAATAAAAATTTCATTAATAACTTAATACGAATTTTAGATGATCTGTTAAAATCCCTGCAAAATATGAACTTTTACGAATGAAGCGTAGCCACTGCCACGGTGAAAGAGAAAAAGTTGCGAAGCTTCATATTTTGCAGAGATTTTAGCTCGTAATAGAATTGCTAATGCATAATCTGGGTCAATCACATCGATACAAGATTTACAGTAACCTTCACCACCAACTAATATCAACTTTGGTTTACTCATTTTTTTCAACAATAAAATATCCACCTGTTTTTCTGCTTCCTTTTCTTTCCACGAGTTGAAGCTCTATTAATTCTGCAATATATCGTTCTATTGTTCTCGTTGATGAGTTCTCTGTTAATGGTATTATATCTTTAACTTGTATTCCAGGAGTTTCTTGTATTATTAAATAGATCTTCTCTAATTCTTCATTTAATCCGCCATTTAACCCGTCATTTAATCCGCCGTTTAATCCGTCATTTAATCCGCCGTTTAATTTTTTATTGGACAATACAACCTTTATTCCGTTAGTTTCTTCTTCAAAAATAGGCGAATCATAACCTTTGTTAGTTATAAAATACCCGCCTGTTTTTCTGCTTCCTTTTCTTTCCACGAGTTGAAGCTCTATTAATTCTGCAATATATCGTTCTATTGTTCTCGTTGATGAGTTTTCTGTTAATGGTATTATATCTTTAATTTTTATTCCAGGAGTTTCTTTTATTATTAAATAGATCTTCTCTAATTCTTCATTTAATCCGCCATTTAATCCGCCATTTAACCCGTCATTTAATTTTTTATTGGACAATACAACCTTTATTCCGTTAGTTTCTTCTTCAAAAATAGGAGGAACGATACCGAAATCTTTACAAATATTATGAATACGTTGAATACCCGAACCATAACGTTCTATCAACCCAACCTCCTTAAATGCTTTAGCAATCAGTTTGTTTCGTGATTTTGAAGTATAATTTCCTGAAAGCAAATTTTGAAGAGTAATACCTCCAAATAATTTTCCAGGGTTATAAAATTCAATTCGGTTATCAAAAATCTTAATCACACTCCCCGAACTATCTCGATAATCTCTATGAACAATCATATTAATTACCACTTCACGAATAGCATCAAGTGGATAATCAAAACGCTCTGTACGTTGTGGTTCGCCAGTGATGATGTACTCTACTTTCAAATGTTTTTTAATAAACAACATAATTTCATCCACCTCTGAGAATAAATCTGTATTAAGCGAAAGAGAATCAATGATGGTAATGTCGCTTTTAAAACGCCCAATTTGTATGTCGCTTATAGCGCAATAATCAGAAACAAACAACAGATAAGCTCCGAAAGTTAATTTACCCTCTCGAATCATTTCCATTTTTTGCAAAAACTCTAATGGTTTGTGCTGAATAGTATTTAAGGTTCTTTGTTCTATCTTCTTAATAAAGCGAGCTACCTTATCCAACGAAATGGTATCCAAGTTATGATTAGGATCTAAATAAAAGTCCCAGCTAGTGTTGATGGTTTTTAAATGTTCGTTGGCTATTTCTTCAACACTCATTAAATGATTAGAGCTTTCAACACGCTTATAACATTTCCCTTTAAAGGAGATTGGTTTAATAGGGTATTCTTGAATTTTAAACACAACAACTTGTTTACCATCATACGAAATTAATTCCACATCAGGAATAACAGTTGAAGCTGTTTTATTTTTGACTTCGTTAATCCATTGAGCAATGGTTTCTTTACCTAATTGAAGACCGATTACCTCTCCCGAGTCGGATATTCCAATAAATACAGAACCGCCTTTTGTATTAGCAAATGCCACCAATGAAATTATCACTTCATCATTGAAAGAAGTTTTAAACTCAATAGTTTCGTTTTCAACTAATGCTGTATTTTGAATAATTTTTTTCATTTCCTCACGCTACGAGGATTTATTTAAAATTTTCCTTTGTAACCGTCTGAGCTATTGAACCTGCGCCACCTATAACTAAAAATGAAGATGAGGAAACAATCTTTTCTAGTTCTACTTGATGGGCTTGTAAATCATCTGTAAAAAATGCTGAGTTTCTTCCTATTAAAGGTAATATATTCATTTCTAATTTTGATGAAAATAAATTAAATCTAATTTATCTTTTTTTCTCGCAATTTCTCATATACCTTTTTCTCATGCCTCACATTCACATACAACACATACCATTGTTTATTTGCACTATGTTCATTCATGCTTCTCACGGCTTCGCCACCTCAGTTACAGTTACTAAGTTGATACACTTTGTTAAATTTAGATTAAAGCTCGAGGCTAATACACTCTTTAAAATCTATTCTTTAACAGTATTTTATTAATAAGTTCAGCCCTTTATGTTTTACTCCATAATAAAAGTGGGTACATATCTGGCTCTTGTATTTGTTCTAATGTAAATTCATCTGCTGTAAAATGTACAAATCGAATCTTTTTCTCAATTTTCTTTTCTGCTTTTTCAATTTGCACCATTAAAAATGCTTTATTCAACTGATCGCCCACTAATACCAAATCTATAATGCCCGTATCTTGTCCTTTTGCTAATTTACCTACCAAATAAACTTGTTGCAAATCACCTATTTGTTTTACTACATAGTCAACGGCATACTCAATACCCGTCATTTTTAAAATAATTTGATGGATGTTTTTAAACAAGGGATGTTTTGAATTTACGGTAAACAACTTTTTATTCCCTTGATTAAATGATTGCAAGAAGCCAGCTTTTTCAAAGCGGTTTAATTCTAATCTTATACCATTGGTGGACTCCCCAAACTCCTCTTCGAGACTACGTAAATAGGCGGTATTTTGGCTATTAATAAAAAATTTCATTAATAACTTAATACGCGTTTTAGATGATATGAGGGTTTCAATCATAATATTGAGTAACAAATTTACTCAATATTATGTAAAATCAAAATTTTTGGGCTAAAAACCAATCAACGGTTTTTTTTAAACCTTCATTTAAGGGGACTATAGGCTTAAAATTAATTTTTGCTTTAGCTAAAGAAATATCGGCATAGCTATCTTTAATTTCTCCTGAGCGTTCGGGCATATACACAGGCCTTATATGTGGTGTATTGGTAAATTGTTGAATTTGATGGTATATCTCATTCACCGAGATGGTTCCTCCAAAGGCAATATTCATCACTAAACTTTTATCCTTAGCCTCAGATAAAATAGCCAAACGATTGGCCTCTACTACATTGGCTACATAGGTAAAATCTCGAGTATTTTGACCCGTTCCATAAATTTGGGGTGATTCCCCTTTCATTAAAGCATGAATAAATTTGGGGATAACGGCCGCATAGGCACCATGCGGGTTTTGCCGCTCGCCAAATACATTAAAATACCGAAAACCGATGGTTTGTAGATTATATAAGTCCGAAAACACTGCGGCGTATTTTTCATTCGTATATTTTGAAACCGCATAAGGCGATAATAAAGCGCCTGTTTTAGTTTCCACTTTTGGAAAAGTTGTATCACTCCCATACACCGATGAAGAAGATGCGTAAATAAACTTTTTCACTCCTTGTTCTTTGGCGGCAAATAACATATTTACAAAACCTGATACGTTCACCTCATTGGTGGCTATTGGATTTTCAATACTACGAGGCACCGAGCCTAAGGCGGCATGATGCAATACGATATCAATTCCCTCGCAAGCCTGCAAACAAGCCTCTTTATCCACTATACTGGCTTGTATAAATTTAAAATGAGGGTAAGTAAAAAAGGGTTCAATATTTTTTTTAAAACCAGTAGATAAATCATCCAAAATCACCAACTGTTTTACTCCAGCTTGTAGAAAATACGAGCAAAGATGGGAGCCTATAAAACCAGCTCCCCCAGTAACTAAAATTTTTAAATCTGAAATATTCATTGCCCTTTCTCGCGCTTAAGTCTTTCCTTTGCCATAGCCATAGCCATAGCCATAGCCGTATCCATAGCCGTATCCATAGCCGTATTTAGAATAATAATAACGCGAGCGCTTACGCTTAACACCATTTAACACTAAATACACATTTTTAATTGCATTATCATTTACTAATTTATGAAATAAGTTTAAAACCGATGCACGAGCAAACTTCGTATTCATGACTAATAAATTAATATCGGAATATTGCATTAAATAAGCAGCATCGGCTAACAAACCAGCAGGTGGAGTATCTATTAACACAAAATCAAAATTATCCTTGGCATATTGAAGCAATTCCTTCATTTTTTCAGATAACACTAAATCGGATGGATTAGGTGGAATAGGTCCAGATAAGATGGTGTAAACATTTTTTAGAATCGTGGGCTTCACAATTTCATCTAAAGTATTATTACCTAACATAAAAGTACTAATTCCAATGTCTGCATTCATCTCTAAGGCTTTTTGGATACGAGGCTTATGTAAATCCAACTCAAGCATGACAACTTTTTTATCACTCTTGGCCAACATGGCTGCTAAGTTAATACTGGTAAATGTTTTACCTTCTCCAGGTGCATTAGAAGTAACAAGAATTGTTTTTTTATCAGAATTTAAAATAACGTATTGTAAATTTGTTCGTAAAGTTCTAAAAGCCTCCGAGATAAACGAAGAAGGCAAATCTTCCACAACAAAACCTTTACTAGTTACTTCTTTTTGGAAAGGTAAATCCGCAATAATAGGTAAAGTTGTTTTCTCTTTTAATTCCTCTACTGTTTCGATAGTAGTATAAAATGCTACACGGATAAAAATAAATAGGAAAGAAAAAACTAATCCAACAATCACAAAAATCATTTGTATTTTATTTTTATCAGGTTTAATAACTCCTAAATTACGGGGACTATCAATCACTTTCACTTCGGGTACTATGGCTGCCTTTCCTATCTTCGTATTCGCTTTACTTTGCAATAAGAAATTATAGAGCGTTTCGTTAACGGACACTTTACGTTGAATATTTAATAAGTCTTGTTGGTGTGTTGGAATGTTTTTAATATTTACAATATATTTAGATAATTCATGGTTAATATTTTCAATACTTTTTCTAGTAGCATTTCTGGCATTACTTAAATACACTAAGATATTTTGCTTTAGTTTTTTTACTTTCTCTCTTTTTTCAATAATCTTTGGATTTACTTCCTTAACTATACTTAATTGCTCGTTAATTTCGATTTGTAATGTATAAAGTTCCTCAACAGATTTTAAGAGAAAAACATCATCATTGATAATAAAAGCATTGGGTGGTAAAAAATTCGGGTCTTTATCCTCAATAATATATTTTTCTAAATCATTAATTGCCCCTATCTTTAAATTTAATGTAGTTCTTTGTTCATCATAAGAAGCTAATTTATTAAATAAATCTTTTCTTTCCCATTCTATATCTATAACATTATTACGTTCTTTAAATAACTTCATAGTATCTTCAATCTCATTTAAGGACATACTTACTTCTTGTAACTGCTTATCAATATACTCAACCGTTCGTTCATTAAGCGTGAAACGTGATTCCAAGGATTTATCAATATATACCCTTGACAAGGTATCTAATAATACCACCGCTCTTTGAGGAATGATATCTTCAAATTTTAGTACTAAGACATTGGTATAATCTGGATTCTCTACTTTAAAACGACTCTGAAACTGACGAGTTAACGCATCTAAATTATGAATTACAATTTCATAATCTAGGTTTGCGAGATTTTTAGCTGAATTTCTACTAAAATTCGATTCACGAGAAACTAAAATATTGAAATCAACATCTACTAATTCTTTTTCAAAATAGCCATTTTTCACCACTTCATTATCATCTATCACATACGTCAGACTAAATTGGTTATAATCTATTACCTTAAACTTAATATTTTTTTCATGTAAAGCTGAATTGACACTATTAACCTTCACTAAAAAAGGCATCCCATTAAATTGCTCTGTCGTTCTTACACGTCCGACAATATAGTAGGATACCTCTAAGCGATCCTTCAATTTCATAATAGTAGCATTCATTAAATCATACGATTTTAGAATACGCATCTCATTCGAATTGTCAATATAAGTTTTAGCCGTTCCATAAAAACCGCCACTTTGGTCTGAAATTAAATTACCTTTGTAATATGAATCATTGGTTTTTAACAATTCAACCGATGCCTGATAAACATTGGTGAGTTTATAGATATAAAAATAACCAATTAGGTAAAAAATAGGCGCAAAAACAAGAGGGATGTACCAATTTTTAGAAACAACTCGCCAAATAGCCTTTAAATCTCCGTCCGAAATTAATGCTGTATCCTTTTTTTGCGCCACTAGCTATTGTAATAAATATTTAAACAGCAAATATAAAAGAAAATAACAAAGTTATCGTTAAAATTCTTGCTTATCATTTATTTTTATTATATTTGAACTTGATTTTTGGAAAAAACATGAAAACAAAACTTATTTTAATATTACTATTTAGTGTTTATTTTATAGCAGACATTATAGCTGCCCCAACGTTTCCAGGAGGAACTGGTGGAGGACCTGGAGGTCATCCCGATTGCTGGCCACCACCATGCGTTCCAATTGATGGTGGCATTTCGTTATTAATTGCGGCGGGAGCTATATATGGTGGCAAAAAATTATATGATGCCCGTAAAGAAAAAAACACTCTTTAACTTTATTACCCCGCATCTTGGCGGGGTTTTTTATATATGTTCGCTGGTTTAAAACTCAATCGTTTTCATTATTTTGTAATAAAAGCCTCTTTGCTATACGGCTTGTGCTATGTGAGCTATGAGTTTATTTTAAAGAAAGTAACGCGCGGTGATCAACTTTTTATTAGGGAAATTATTAATTTATGCAGTTGGATATTACAACAAATGGGGTATAAAACCTTTGCTAGTAAAGAAGTAAACGATTTTCAGGTATTTGGGATTGATGGTTCTAGTGGCGTATGGATTGGTGGACCTTGCAACGGTATTACGCTCATGTTTTTATTTGCTATTTTTGTAATTGCTTATCCTGGTAATCTTAAAAACAAACTATGGTACATTCCCTTAGGCATATTCATTGTTCATTTTATTAATATAGTTCGAATTATTGCATTAGCCATCATTGCCTATTATGATTATACCTATCTAGATTTTAACCACACCTACACATTTACCTTTATTGCTTATAGTGTTGTTTTTGGGTTATGGATGTTATGGGTCAATAAATTTTCTAAAACTAAAGGCATTGAAAACTAAATTAACCTATCTCATCTTTTTTATACTATTTGCACTACTGGGCTTTAGTCGCGAGTTCTTTTTTGTAAATGTGAATAATCAACTTTACAAATTATATTACCACCATGATGATGTAGTTATCCCTCCTAGCCTTAGCTTTATTACCCATTTTGATTACCAAACTTTATATTACCTCAAATTTCCGTTTACTATTATTTATTTTTTAGCTTATTTTTTGGTTTCATATTTTGCCGTAAAACTTTTATGCCATGAAAAAAAATATGCCAAATGGATTATCTATATTTACAGTCTATTATTGGGATTAGCAATTGTAACTATGCTTTATAATTATACAGTAAATAATCAATTAGATGGAGAAGAATATACCTTTAGTCGTTGGTTAATGGGTATTGCACAATCGCCTTTAGTGGCCTTCTTTATTATTGCCTCCAGTAAATTATACCAAAAATTTCAAACCGAACATATTAAATAACCGATTATGAAAAAGGATTCGAGCATCTTTAAACTAATTAAGGAAGAAAAAGAAAGACAAACACGTGGTATTGAACTAATAGCTAGCGAGAACTACGTGAGTGATCAAGTTATGAAAGCGATGGGCAGTGTGTTAACCAATAAATACGCCGAAGGCTTGCCCAACAAACGTTATTATGGTGGCTGCGAAGTGGTAGATAAAGTAGAACAAATTGCCATTGATAGAGCTAAAGAATTATTTGGTGCTACTTGGGTTAATGTTCAACCGCACTCGGGGGCACAAGCCAATGCCGCTGTGATGCTAGCTTGCTTAAAACCTGGCGATACCATTCTTGGTTTTAATTTATCGCATGGCGGACACCTTACACATGGCTCTCCAGTGAACTTCTCTGGAAAATTATACCGTGCTACTTTTTATGGTGTAGAAGAAAAAACAGGTCGTGTTAATTATGATACCGTTGAAGCTACTGCCAAACAAGAAAAACCAAAATTAATTATTTGCGGTGCTTCAGCCTATTCACGTGATTGGGATTATGCTAGATTGCGTAAAATAGCAGATAGCGTAGGCGCTTTATTACTAGCCGATATTTCGCATCCATCGGGTTTAATTGCCAAAGGTATTTTAAATGATCCGCTTCCGCACTGTCATATTGTAACTACTACAACTCACAAAACCTTACGCGGACCTCGTGGTGGTATGATTATGATGGGTAAAGATTTTGAAAACCCAATGGGAGAAAGAACACCAAAAGGCGAACTAAAAATGATGAGTGCTTGTTTGGATATGGCTGTGTTTCCTGGCACACAAGGCGGGCCGCTAGAGCATGTGATTGCGGCTAAAGCGGTGGCTTATGGCGAGGCATTAAGCGATGAGTATTTACACTATTGCGTTCAAGTGATTAAAAATGCACAAACCATGGCAAGTGCATTAATTAGCAAAGGTTATAAAATTATTTCGGGAGGTACGGATAACCATTGTATGTTAATTGATTTACGTAACAAAAACATAACAGGAAAAGATGCTGAAAAGGCTTTAGGCGAGGCAGACATTACCGTGAATAAAAACATGGTTCCTTTTGATGATAAATCTCCATTTGTTACATCGGGCATTCGTATTGGTACTCCAGCAATTACAAGCAGAGGACTAAAAGAAAAAGATTGTTTAAAAGTAGTAGAACTACTTGACGCTGCATTAAAACATAAAGATAATCCAAAGGAATTAGCTAAAGTAAGAAGCAAAGTAAATACCATGATGGGAAAATATCCTTTGTTTAAGGATTAAATTTTAGTGCTTATTTCTCGGGGAATTCTTGCTAACTTATCTATCCAAATAGATACGTCCTTGACGCCACATATCTACTGCTTGATACCATCTTTCTTTATATTCTTCGGTGCGTTCTAAATAATAATCATTATCCGTAAACAGATTAATAATTTTTACAAATGCAAATTGTAAGGCCATTGGATTGCCCTCAAAACCATAAGTCCATAACTCACCATTTTCTCGTTTTTGGATATTTGTTGGTTTACCAAATACGATATAAATCATCCCTCTATCTGTTTTCCAACCTTCTTGGTAACTTGTAAATTTTTGGTTAGCATCTTGAACTCTTAAATAATATTTACGAATTAATTCTTTTGCTCTTTCGTTATTACCTGCTATATCTAACCAAAAATAATCTATGGCCGCTTTTTTATTTGGATTATCATTACACTTATCAAATTCTTTTTTAGCCATAATATAACGTGTGGCCTGTATCATTTGTTCGTTATTCTTAATTTTCGGAAATCCTTGCTCATATACAAAGCAGGTAAGCCCTTCGCGTGTTTTAGAATTTGTTTTTAAATGTAAAAAACCACTTGTAGGTATCTGTAAACTAAATCGGTTATTGTGTTTGTGTATTAAAAAAGTAGAATCGGGCTTGTAATTAAACTTTGGTATAACATTATTTGAAAATGGCGGTGGTGCAAGTTTAAAATCTGAGTTAAAAGCATCTGCCTCTAAATGCTGTATGTTATTTCTCTGACTAAAAATATAAATAGATTGTTGGGGTGCGAAATAGCTTGTAAACAACACCTGATAATTGGTATCTGTGATTAAAAAGTTTTGTCTTGTTTCGGTACTTAATTTCTCAATATTTAAAGTTTGACTATAAATTGTATTTTTATTATAATCAATAACGCTGATGGTAGCTTTATAATTAAATCCAGCTTTTAGTTTAAAATTAAAACTTCCTTTAATATGCTTAACAATCGCTTGTTGTTGTGCATCCTGCAATGTAGTGTCGCTATATTCGGTTACATTACTATTTTCGGGAATAACTTTTAATTCAATTTTAGTATGGCTATAGTAGGTGCCACTGCTATCTGGTTTTCGATACATTAACAGCTCATTTGAGATGTCATAATATAAACGGCTAGTTTCATCGTCGAGATGATAAACTAAATATTGCGCTTCTAATTCCTCTAAATCGCTTTGAGTAACCTTTGGTTTATTAGCATAAGTACCTTGAGATGAATGGCAATTTACCAAGCAACCAGTAATTAATAACAAACAAGATAAACGATATAATAACTTCCAGTGACGCATTAAATTAAAATCATCACATTAAGGTAAAAGAAAAAATACAGAAAAGAAAATTTATTTTAATTCAAACGGTTTGCGCTCGTATTGGCAACATTCTTTTAATTTGCCATAAGCATAATCATCGCCATAAAAACCATCATTATCGTATCCAGCCTTGGCAATCGTTTGTTGAATTTGTTCTAAAGTTACTTTTGTAGAATCATATTTTACCGTCATAAGCGTAGATTCCACATCCCAATTTTTTTCAGATATACCTGCCATATTAGCAATAGAACCTTCAATGGTAGCTTTACATTTATCACAATTTCCCCAAACCTTAAAGGTGCTAGTTTTATCAGCTGTTTGTGTTTTACAAGCCAAAAAAACAAGACCCGAAAACATCAAAACATATAAAAAAGTTCTCATAGTAGTAAATAGAATAATAAGTTAGAGCGTTGCAAATTTATAATTTAATTTTAAAAAATGCTCAATATATTGCGGGAGTACAAATTTTAAGTTTTTTTGTGCTTTTAAATTATCATGAAACACCACAATACTTCCGTTTCGGGTATATTTTATACTATTATTTAAACATTTTTCAGATGAGGTAAACGCATCGTAATCATGGGTTAAAATATCCCAAAACACAATCTTGTAGTGGCTTAAGAGTTGATTGTACTGGCTACGCTTAATCCGCCCATAAGGAGGTCTAAACAAATTAGTTTTTGTGAAAAACTGACATTTCTCAACATTTTGGAGATACTCAGCTGTTTTAACTTTCCAGCCTTTAAGGTGATGATAGGTATGATTTCCCACTTGATGCCCTTCTGCTAAAATGCGATTAAAAATTGCAGGATGTTTCTCAATATTATGTCCAACGCAAAAAAATGTAGCTTGAATATGATAGTGTTTTAAAACATCTAATACCCAAGGGGTTAATTCAGGAATGGGACCATCATCAAATGTGAGATAAATCACAGGTTCGTTTTTATCCATACGCCACAACGCCTCTTTATAAGCTAATCTTAATAATTGAGGTGGGCGTGTTATGAATTTCATAATTAGGTTATCTAAAAATGTCTTGTTTTGTTTTTGGTTTTTTAGCCTCTTGCCAATTAAAATGTTTTACTCTCAATGCCTCATCATCAATATCAGCTATTGGGTAAATAACCGACTCGGGCTTATTTCTAAAAGTAGCCCTATCCACACCTTCGCTATTAAACCATACACTTAAATCGGAACAAAGGGTTTTGTTTACTCCCTTGTAATGTTTTTTCTGTTTTACATAATATATAATCTGCGCATTGCCTATCACATTTAGTTTCCGAATCGAATCGTTACTAAAAAAACCTTCTATTTTCCGCCCTTCTACTTGGTTAAATTTCTTCGCATCAAGGCTATCTACTTTTTGAATAACGGTGGCTTTATCTAATAATTCAAAATACTTAACACTCTTTTGCCCTGTAACTACCTTAATTAGCTTGGCTGTTGTTTGTCCGTTATTAGTCCATAAAATAGGTGAATTATACATGGTCATCAACGAATCGTGCAGCCAGTAGGTTAACGAGTCGCACAAACCTTGTAAATCTTTTTTATAAATTTTCACTTGTCTAAAGGCACGTACATAGGTTTTAGTAGAATCGGGTTGTGAATACATTAAGGTATCTGCTCCCATAAATAAGGTGTCTTGTTCAATAATTCTTCCATACACCGCTTTACCAGTAACAATAGCTCTATTAATTTTTTCAAAGTGTTCGGCATAATTTCCCCAAATGATTGATTTTTGAGCGGTATCAATAATTTTTACATTTTTAGTAGCCTGTCCATAACCAATTTTACGATCATAAAACACACTATCGCCCGTTAATTTTTGATTTTTAGTTACAATGATGGCATTTTTGCTAAATCTCGACACTTCATTATCCGTATCGTACCAGCCATTCTCGCAATAAATATAATTTTCTTTACTTGTGATGATAGAAGGGCCAATAAAATACGCCGTTTTATTAATTGTATTATAACGCAAGGTATCGCTCCGCATTTTATAATCTGGATTTACCAATTCAACATCATAATGAAAAGTGAGTTCTTTATTTCCAGAAAAATAATGACCATTCTTACTTGTCAACGTATTTTCTTTATTTACTATTTTGCCACCATTGTAATAACTGGCCATGCCCTTTCCAATCTCATAAGTTAAAATAGAGGTCGTAAGTGTCATGTCTTTTTCTATACAACGTACATTTCCTTTTAAGTTGGCTAATTTAGTATTAGCATCATAACGTAACGAATCGCCATAAACAAAAATACTATCGCCTTTAATAATACTAATATGCCCAAAGGCTTCTAATTTTTTATCACTATAAAGATAAGCACTATCACAACGCATCACGGCACCATCATGTTCACACTCCACATCGCCAATTAATCGCCTTGCATCTACGCCCAATGCCTGGTCATAAGCTAAGCGTTTAGCATGTCGTATGGTAATCAACTTACCTTCTTTTTTCTCACCTGTGTTTACTTTATTTTGCGACAGGCTTTCTCCCACTATAAAGCACAAAAAGAAAACGATGAAAACTATTTTAGAAATTAAACTCATTATTTGGGTTATAAATTTAAGGATATATCCGTTATTCATCTACACTTTATCGTTTTTTTAGAAATAGCGAGGTATTATAAAAACTTAGGTATCTTTGCAGGCTTATGAGTAAGATAAAAAAGAATATTTTTATAGAAAATGCACCAATCGTAGATATTTCATCAGAAGGAAAAGCTGTGGCAAAAGTTGATGGGATGGTTATTTTTGTAGATGGTGGCGTACCAGGTGATGTAGCTGACATATTAATTACGCGAAAAAAGAATAATTATGCTGAAGGACATGTAACTAATATTAAAAATCCTTCAAAAGATAGAGAACAACCTATATGCGAACATTTTGGACATTGTGGAGGTTGTAAATGGCAACACATGAATTATGCAACCCAACTTCGTTTTAAGCAAAAAACAGTAGAAGATGCCTTAACTCGTATTGGTCATTTAGATATTTCAACCATGCAACCAATTGTAGGAAATAAGGAAAGTTATTTTTACAGAAACAAACTTGAGTTTTCATTCTCCGACAAAAAATGGCTAACCAACGAGGAAATAAAAACAGGCAACGCCATTGATAATCGAAATGCTCTTGGGTTTCATATTCCTCGTATGTTTGATAAAATCTTAGATATTCAAAATTGTTATTTACAAGCTGAACCATCTAATTCGATAAGAAATGAGATAAGAAAATTTGCTAACCAACACAATCTTAGTTTTTTTAATATTAGAGAAAAATCAGGATTACTAAGAACGTTGATGATACGAACCTCAAGTACTGGAGAAATAATGGTTTTAATGCAATTTTACGAAAACCAACCCGAAAACATTCAGTTATTGTTATCACATCTACAAGCTATTTTTCCTCAAATTACATCTTTACAATATGTTATAAATGCCAAAGGTAACGACACCTTACAAGATTTAGATATAATAACTTTTCATGGTCGGGATCATATCTTTGAAGAAATGGAAGGCTTAAAATTTAAAATTAGTGCTCGTTCGTTTTATCAAACCAATTCTCAACAAGCTTACGAATTATATAAAATTACACGAGAATTATGCGCCTTAACAGGAAATGAAATTGTGTATGATTTATATACTGGAACTGGTACTATTGCCAATTTTGTGGCTAAACAGGCTAAAAAGGTAATTGGGGTTGAGTATGTTGCAGATGCAGTTGTTGATGCCAAAAACAATTCTGATTTTAATCATATTTTAAACACCAGTTTCTACGCTGGCGACATGAAGGATATCTTAAACGAGCAATTTGTTCAAAAACATGGGAAACCAGATGTAATAATTACCGATCCGCCACGTGCTGGAATGCACGAAGATGTAGTTCGGGTTATTTTAAATGCCTCTCCTAAACGCATTGTATATGTAAGTTGCAATCCAGCCACACAAGCCAGAGACCTTGCTATGATGGTGAAAGATTATGAGATTAAAGCCATTATTCCAGTTGATATGTTCCCGCAAACAGCTCATGTTGAAAACGTAGTGCTTCTTCTAAAAAAATAGTTTCAAAAAACTGTAACTATTTTATTTTTTTATGGTTTAAACAAGACATAACCCCATAAACAAAACTTTATGACCACTACGTTTGAACCCATTGACAAAGAGAAAATTCAAAGTCTAAAATTTCCAAACGGCGAAGTTTTAACAGATAAAGCCTTAATAAAAGAACGTGAAGCGGAACTGAACAGAGCCTTAGCATTAGGGAACTTAGAACGCGCCAAAATTAAAATATATTTTGAAGATGATCTATCTCAAAAATTAGTAGAAACAACCGTGTGGGGTGTAACTGATAAAAGAGTTATCTTAAAACAAGGCGTAGTAATACCTATACATAGAATCCATAAAATTTCTTTGTAGGTACTTTGTTTGATTTTGAGAAACATATTGTTTTTGAAGATGATGTATTATTAGTATGCCATAAACCGGCTGGTTTAATGGTAGAACCAGATAGGAATAATTTTCCTAACTTATTACATAGTGCTAAGAATTACGTAAAAGATAAACAATCTAACTCATTGCCTTACATCCAACATTTGCATAGGTTAGATAGACCAACCGAGGGATTAACTTTATTTACTAAAGACAAAGCCTACTTAAAACATTTAAGCGAACAGTTTGCAAATAGAGAAGTAGAAAAATATTACTATGCCTTAACGCTAAACTCTCCTACTCTACTCTCTGGAAAATTAGAAAACTGGCATCGAAAAGAAAAAAAGAAAGCCTGTATTGTTGATGAAAGCACCGCATTTGCCGAATTAGCTAAATTAGAATACCAATGTCAAGAAAAAAACAAACTGACACTTTGGAACATTAAACTACTTACAGGAAAATACCATCAAATAAGGGTGCAACTCTCTCACATTAATTGTCCAATTATTGGCGATACATTGTATGGTTCAACAGAAACTTATAAAACAAATGCCATTGCTTTATTTGCTTATCAATTAAAAATTAAACATCCAAAAAATCTTAATCTTTTAGATTTTAATATTAGCGATAAAATTATTCGGGAACTTGAATACTTGTTTTAAAAACAAATTGAGCAGGCCCTTCGAGCCAAATATTATAAAATGTATTTTCTAAAACCTTATCAAATTTTACTTTTAAGTTACCACCTAATGTTTTAATAGCACAGGCATTTTTTTCAGAACTAATACCCATAATTGCCGCCACTAAAGCCGCAGCCGTTACACCTGTTCCACAAGATAAAGTCTCAGCCTCAACTCCACGCTCATAAGTACGAACAAACAGTTCATCATCTATTTTTTCAATAAAATTGACGTTAGTGCCTTCAAAAATAAATCGTTCATTATTTCTAATTTTTCGTCCTTCATTAAACACATCAAACTTTTCTAATCCTGATACAAATTTAATGTAATGAGGTGAGCCTGTATTTAAAAAGTAATACTGTTCACCAACCTCAATATGACGTACATCATTCATCTTGAGTTGAACAAGCTCATTATTAATTTTAGCTTCATGAATCCCATCAATAGCTAAAAACTTAGCATGTGTTGTAATAATACCTAATTGCTGAGCAAATGCCACAATGCACCTTCCACCATTTCCACACATGCTACTTTCTTTGCCATCACTATTAAAATAAAGCATCTTAAAATCGATACCTGGCTCTAATTCTAACAACATTAAGCCATCAGCACCTATGCCAAATCGTCTATCACACAACCATTTTATTTGCTCAGTAGTTAAAGATACTGTCTTTAAGCGATTATCAATTAAAATGAAATCATTGCCTGTACCCTGATATTTATAACATTCAATTTGCATGTTGTTAATTTATCTTCGCTAATAATTGAGTATCGTTTACAAGTTCCATTGGTTTAAACTCGGTTCCAGAAGATATTTTGTAAACCACATCTTCATCTTTTAAATAAAAGTTGTCATCAACTTTATAAATGGTAATATTACTAAAATCTGATAAGCCATATAATATCACTCGGTTATGAGTCATCCGATAACCTTTAGAATTTAAAGGCGTTTTCCAAAACTCCACAAAAAACATATCAGGATATTCATTACTAATTACTCCTGCTAATTGCCCAGTAAGCGTGTCTTTTTTTTCTTTAGTATCTAAATTAATTACCTTGATGTTTTTAACAGAGAGCAACTCTTCAGCAGCTACACTCACATCTTCTTCCTTTATTAATTTATCAACCTCAGCGTAATTTATATTTGGTGATTTTTTAGAATTTATCCCCTGATGTTTTTGCTTACTACTTTCTGAATCTTTAGCATCTTTAGATGGTTTTCCTTCTACTCGCTCTACAATTTTTATATTGCTAATGTTTGGTTTATTAAACTTCTTTAAATAATCGTCTATTTTAAAAATAAAAAAAGCTACGCCAGCCAGTAAGCCAACCGTTACCCCAAATACAAAAGGAGGTATTTTATATTTAAATCGTATTGCCATTTTAATTTGCAAATATAAAAGTACATATATTTTTCAATATGCCTTTCAACAATTTATGAGCATTTGAGTTCTCTGCCACTACCTGTCAAAATGGAATTTATATATGACAGTTATTTGTTAAAAAAATTTACATTTGGCAGGCTAAAACACCCAAAAACAAAGGTGCTGGTTAAGTATTGTTAAATCAAAAAGTATTACATAACTTAAGCACTAACTTTGCGTTATAGAGTTTAAAATTTAGTATTCATTTTTTTAAATTATAATCTTATGAAAAAAGTAATCTCATCATTAATGATAGGCTGCGTTGGAGGAATTTTTGCTTTGGTTGGGAACTACTACTTTAACCAACAAAACCAACATCAACATTTAAGCTATCAACCCAATACTCCAGCAACACCAACTCAACTCACTAATTACACAAATACATTTAGTTCAGCAGCCAATGCTCCTAACTTTGTAGAATCTGCTGAAAAAACAGTAAACTCGGTAGTACATATTAAAACGATTGTTGAGCAACGTAATAACTTAGCTTACGATCCATTTCAAGATTGGTTTTTTGGTGGAAGACAACGTCAGCCTTACGTTATGCAAGGAAGCGGAAGTGGCGTTATTATTAGTCAAGATGGCTATGTAGCTACAAATAATCATGTTATAAATGGTGCTACAAAAATAGAGGTAGTATTAAACGATAAACGAACTTATATTGCCGAAGTTATAGGAACCGATCCTAATACCGATTTAGCACTCTTAAAAATTAAAGAACAAAATTTACCTTATGTAAGTTATGGAAACTCCGACGATGTAAAAGTTGGTGAATGGGTTTTAGCCGTTGGAAATCCATTTAACTTAAACTCTACAGTTACGGCAGGTATTGTAAGTGCAAAAGGTCGTAACATTAATATTTTAGAACACAATGGGCAAGGCGGTAATTTAGCACCTATTGAATCCTTTATTCAAACAGATGCTGCTGTAAACCCTGGTAATAGCGGAGGTGCACTAGTTAATCCAAGCGGTGAATTAGTAGGTATTAATACCGCAATTGCTTCTAATAATGGAGCATATCAAGGTTATTCGTTTGCTATTCCAGTTAATATCGTAAAAAAAGTAGTATCCGATTTAATTGAATTTGGCACTGTACAAAGAGCCTTTATTGGTTTAAGCATTAGAGATATTGATGCAAAATTTGCCGAAGAAAATAGAATTAAACAATTAAAAGGTGCTTATGTAAACGGCTTAACCGAAAATGGTGCAGGCGAAGCTGCTGGTATAAAAATAGGCGACATTGTTACTAAAGTTGAAAATGTAACTGTAAATAGTACGTCTGAATTATTAGAACAAATTGGAAAATTTAGACCAAGTGATAAAGTAAATGTAACCGTGGTTAGAAATGAAAAAGAAGTAGTGATTCCTGTTGTTTTAAAAAATCGAGAAAATAGCTTGGGAATTATTAAAAAACCCGAAGTGTTTAAAACCTCAGTTAATTCATTAGGAGCTGAATTTGAAGAAATAAACACAAAAGAACTTGCCAGACTAAATATTCAAAATGGTGTTAGAATATCAAAATTAGATCCTGGCAAACTAGCTAATGCAGGCATCAAAGAAGGGTTTGTTATTACATCTATTGACAAAAAGAAAGTAAGTAATGTAAAAGACATTCAAAACATGCTTGAAAATAAAACAGGAGGTGTTTTAATTGAAGGTGTTTATCCTAATGGAATGCGTGCATATTACGGTTTTGGATTATAAAACTTCTAATCATTTTACACAATAGTCTAAAAATCAGCACGTTAAGCAATTTTAATAAACAGCAAATTTTTATTATCTTTGTGGGCTTATAATTTAATATATCATTCATCATGAGACAGCTTAAAATAACTAAATCCATTACTAACCGCGAAAGTGCGTCGTTAGATAAGTACTTACAAGAAATTGGTAGAGAGGAATTAATTACAGCCGAAGAGGAAGTTGTTTTAGCCAAAAAAATCAGAGATGGAGACCAAGAAGCTTTAGAAAAATTAACCCGTGCTAACTTACGTTTCGTTGTATCGGTAGCCAAGCAATATCAAAACCAAGGTTTAAGTTTACCCGATTTAATTAACGAAGGTAACTTAGGTTTAATTAAAGCCGCACGTCGTTTTGATGAAACACGTGGTTTTAAATTTATTTCTTATGCCGTTTGGTGGATTCGTCAATCTATTTTACAAGCTTTAGCTGAGCAAAGTCGTATTGTACGTTTACCTTTAAACCAAGTAGGTTCGCTTAATAAAATTAATAAAGCTTATTCTAAATTAGAACAAGAATTTGAACGTGAACCTACTGCTGATGAAATTGCAGAAATATTAGATTTACCAATTGACAAAGTATCTGATACTATGAAAGTTTCTGGACGCCATGTAAGCATGGATGCTCCATTTGCTAATGGCGAAGAAAGTTCATTATTAGATGTATTAGTAAATCACGACTCGTTAAAAGCTGATACATCATTAATTATGGAGTCTTTATCAAAAGAAATTGATAGAGCTTTATCTACTTTAACTGAAAGAGAACGCGATGTGGTAAAATTATTTTTTGGAATTGGTTTAAACCACGGTTTAACTCTTGAAGAAATAGGCGATAAATTTGATTTAACACGCGAGCGTGTTCGTCAAATTAAAGAAAAAGCGGTACGCCGTTTACGCCATAGTTCAAGAAGTAAATTACTACAACAATACTTAGGATAAGATTTATTTCTTACTCATAAAAAACAAAAAAAGGTTGTCGGAATTGACAACCTTTTTTGTTTAGGAATAATTATGAGAACAGCTTATAAAGCTTTAAAAGCAATCTCAAAGGCTTTAATAGTTTTATCAATATCGTCTTTGGTATGTGCTTCGCTCATAAAGCCCACTTCGTAGCCAGAAGGCCCTGTATAAACTCCATTTTCGAGCAAGTTATGATAAAGTGTTTTAAAATGATTCATACTATCAGGATGAATATCTTCTGCCGATTGTATTTTTTCTTTTTCGGTAAAGGCTAACCAAAACATAGAACCAACACTAAATATTTTAAAATGGTGTTTAGTATTCTGACTTAAACCTTGTATGAGTAACTGCGTTTTTTGTTCTAAATCTTGATAAAAATTTGGTTTCAAACACTCGGTAAGTTGCGCAATACCTGCGCTCATCGCCACAGGATTACCACTTAATGTGCCAGCCTGATACACATTACCATCAGGAGATATGCAACTCATAATCTCTTTACTAGAAGCGTAAGCTCCAACTGGGAAACCACCACCAATAATTTTACCATAGGTAATGATATCAGGTTTAATGTTATAATAACCAGCAGCGCCAGTAAATCCAACTCTAAATCCATTAATTACTTCGTCAAATAACAATAAGGTTTTATGCGCTGTACAAATGTCTCGTAAGAATTGTAAGTATGTTTTATCTTGAATTAATAAACCATTATTTGCTGGAATTGGCTCAATAATAACACATGCAATTTGATTTTTAAATTGTTCAAAGGCTTGTTCAACAGCCGATTTATTATTAAGCGGCACCACAATCGTTTCGTTTACAAAACTTAATGGTACGCCTGCCGATGACGTTTCTCCAAAGGTTACAAGACCCGAACCTGCCTTTACTAAGAGAGAATCGGAATGACCGTGGTAACAACCTTCAAATTTTAAAATTTTAGTTCTGCCTGTATAACCTCTTGCTAGGCGAATGGCACTCATCACGGCTTCTGTTCCGCTACTTACAAAACGAATTTTTTCGATGTAAGGATTGTTGGAAATAATTAATTCGGCTAATTCATTTTCTAAACGTGTGGGTGCGCCAAATGAAGTTCCGTTTCGCATGGTTTTTTCAACAGCATTTAACACTTTGTCATTGGCATGTCCTAAAATTAATGGTCCCCAACTGCCGCAATAATCAATGTATTCATTTCCATCTGCATCCCAAATATGAGAGCCTTTCCCTTTTTCAATAAATATAGGTGTTCCGCCTACGCTTCTAAAAGCACGTACTGGTGAATTAACTCCGCCTGGAAAATATGTTTTAGCACGCTCAAATAATTGTGCTGATTGTTGATTGTTCATACCTTTTAAAGTTTTTGCAAAGATATAGAATAGATTGCTTTTATTAGGATTAAAAAATTAATTCGGTTGAATTATTTTCTATTAACTCACATTCAAATAAAGTACAGAAATTCTTTTTTAATTTTTGTTTTACTTCATTCAAATCTAAATCTTGTCCTACTTCTTTATTTAAGCTCGTTACCGCCTTGTTTTGAATACCACATGGGATGATATTTTGAAAATAATTCAAATCAGCATTTACATTAAAACCCCAGCCGTGCATAGTTACCCAGCGACTACATCTTACACCAAAGGCACAAATTTTACGAGCTTTAAAAATATTATCTGTATCTAACCACACACCTGTTTCGCCCTTACTTCTTTCGCCTTTTATGCCGTACTCGGCAATTGTCATAATAATGGTTTCTTCGAGCAAGCGTAAGTATTTATGAATATCTGTAAAGAAATGATCTAAATCTAAAATGGGATATCCAACTAATTGCCCTGGTCCATGATACGTAATATCACCGCCTCTATTTATTTTATAGTAATTTGCTTCTTTTTCTTTTAGTTGTTCTTGATTAATTAATAAATGAGCTGCATCGCCACTTTTACCAAGCGTGTATACATGCGGGTGCTCTACAAATAATAAATAATTACGAGTAGGTATTTGATGATGAATTTCTAAATCTCGATTAGCAATTTTTTGCTGGATGGTATTATTAAAAATTTTTTCTTGATAATCCCAACACTGCTTATAATCTATAAGACCTAAATCTTGAAAAAGTACCTGCTTATTCAAAGTATCTAAAAAATTAAAACAACTAGCTCTTAGCTAATTCGTTTTTTAAATTTGTAATGACGTTAACCTCTATTGGATCAATATTTTTCAAATCGGCTAAGTAACAAGAAATCCAATCGCCTATATTTATTAAATAAAAGAATTGTTCGGTTTTAGTATTTCCTTTAGCCATTACATCTATAACAGCACTACTATATTTATTAAACAATGGTTTACACAACTCGTAACGTTTTACGGTTCTTTCGTAATCAAAAGAAGTTCTAAAAGTAACTACTGCCAAATTATTATTTTTTTCTACCCAACCCACTAGCTCGTTATGATTCATTTCGGGTAATGTGTGATGCCAGCAAAGCATTTTACTATTTTCGTTTATTTGTTGGCGGAAACGTACAGCGGTGCCCTCGCAGGTACCAAGTGAATATATAACCGTTAATTTCTGGAATAATTGTTTGGCAATTATATCCGCTTCTGCTTTAATAGAATGATGTTCGGTGTTTAAAAGCGTGATAGCATCTTTTACTTGCTTTAAAAAATCTGTTTTTACAAAACCATTAAACTGAATAATTTTAATAAGTTGCACTAAAGAATAACCAATACAAGAACGAGGCGGATGACCTCCAGGAATAATAATTGCATCGAATTGATGTTGTTTGGCTATTTCTAATATTTGCCCGCCACTTGTAACACACACAATTTGAGCTTTTTTAGCAATAGCTTGTTGCATAGCCGAGATAGTTTCTTCGGTATTGCCGCTATAAGAAGATATAATTACTAAAGAATGGTTATTAACAAACTCAGGTAAAAAATAATCTTTATTAATGATAACAGGTACAGGGCACTCGCTTTGAATAAGTTCGGCTAAGATAGTGCCGCCAATGCCAGAGCCGCCTAAGCCCGTAACAATAATATTTTGAACTTGATGTTTGGGAGTTAAAACAGCTTTATTGGCAATATCTAATGCTTCTTGTAATTGGCTTGTAAATCTTTCTACTAAAGTCTTCATATAAAATTATAATACCGTAAAATTAACGAAAAAATTGAAGATTTATTGTAATATTTTTCTTTTAAAACTTTCATATTGCTTTAAGCAACAATTCATCTTTTATTTGTATATTTATTTTATAAATAGCAAATGGCTTGTGTTAATTACATTGAGTTTTTTCATGGGCTATTTTACAGGTAAGTAAAACAAAACACAAGTAATAAATAATAACAAACAGAATATATGGCTGAACTCAAATGGAAAGAGGCAATTGAAAAAGTATTAAATGAAGAAAAGAAACAACTTCATTATACTGAAATTGCGGAATTAATTGCAGAAAGAGGATATAGAAAATCATTAGGTGCAACACCACAAGACACTGTAAGTGCTAACTTAACAACTGATATTAACACTAAAAAAGAGCAATCCATTTTTGCAAAGACAGACAAGGGATTTTACATTTTACGAAAGTATTTGAATCAAGTTGACGAAGTTTCATCTGATGAAAGCGAACCTGTAATTGTAAATGATAAACTTGTACCCAAAGACAGTCATAAAATTATTAACGCGTTTGGTATCTACTGGAACAGAAGCCTAGTTCATTGGAAATCAACACCAGACTTGTTGGGAATACAACAAATAGGAGCGACAGAAGTAAATTTTAAAAACCAAATTGGTATTTATTTACTGCACGACAGCCGTGAAACAATTTATGTTGGTCAAGCAATAGAACAACCACTTGGAAAGCGATTAAAAGACCACACCATAGATAGACTTGCAGGACGTTGGGATAGATTTAGTTGGTTTGGTTTTTATCCTGTAATGGAGGACGCAAAACTGAACTTGAATGTAAAATTTAAAGATTTTACAATTCAAAATTTAGGTGACATTATGGAAGCAATTCTTATAGAAAGTATTGAACCACGACAAAACAGGAAACAGGGAAATTCGTTCGTTGGACTCGAATATTTACAACAAGAAGCACCTGAAATAAAAAAGAAACTAAAACAACAAATAATACAAGAATTGACAGATAAATTATAAAATCAAACTACTAACATATAGCCATCAAACAAACCTTTTGCTTCAATTTAATCCTGTGCCTGTCTGCATTTAGTAGGTTGAATGAAGCTATTGTGTGTTCTTAAAAAAATAGGTTTAAGGTCTTATAGTTTGCTAATATGTAAATAAGCATATTATTGGCTAGCGGCTTGTTCAGCTAAATGAATGCTTTTCCACTGGACGTTTATAGTGCGAAAAATCTACCTCTAAGTTATTACCAATCATCACACATTCGTCGGCGGTTAATTGGGTAAGTGTTTGCACTACTTTAAAAAAGAAACTCCTCTTCCACCTTAAAATTAATTTGAAAAGTTTGCATAAGATACCAAGATTTGGTATCTTTGATAAAACATTAAAGTTATGGCAAAAAACACTTCCATATTATTAGGAGATTATTTTGATACTTTCATAAATCAACAAGTTCAATCCGGAAGATTTTCTTCTGCAAGTGAAGTTATAAGAGCTGCATTGAGAATGTTTGAACAAGAAGAAACTAAGAAAACTGAACTTATTAAAGAACTCAAAAAAGGAGAAAAATCTGGTTTTGTAAAAGACTTTAATAGAAATAACTTGCTGAAAACGCTTCATAAAAAACACATCAAAAAATGATGATGTTCAAAATAAGTAATGAAGCTCAAAATGACCTCGAACATATTTGGCTTTACACCTTTGAAACTTGGTCTATTGAACAAGCTGACAGATATTACAATCTTATACTTGACGAAATCGAATACTTAGCTGAAAATCCAAGCATTGGAAAAGATTATTCTTACATAAGAAAAGGTTATTTACGTTCAAAAGTGAAATCGCATTTTATTTTCTACAAAATCAATAAGAAAGAAACCCTAATTGAGATTATCAGAATTTTACATCAACAAATGGATATTGAAAACAGGTGGAACGATTAATACTGGCTATACATAACGTATAGAAATCAACCCTTTGCTTCTATCAAGTCCCTTGTTGAATAAAGTATTTGGCAAACTACAAAGTACAACAACGCATATTACAGATTAGGACTATATACATTCGTATTGTTTTACAGAGGCTATCCATTCTTTGGGTACTTCTACGGTTTGCCTTGTATCATAATTCATACACACTAAAGTGCTTTTGCCAAAGGCAGCTACAATTGTTGATTTATCAGGATTTTCAATAGTAATGATGTTTTCAATTTCAAAGCTTTTGTTACCAAACTGGTTAATTCTTGTATAGCAATAGGTGCTATCTTCCAACAAAATAGGTACTTTATAGGTTATTTCTGTTTTTGCCAAAATCATTCCTGTTTTTATCCAATCAGTTTGATTTCTAAACACATCTTTAAAATATTCAACTCGCGCTGTTTCAAAATAGGTAATATGATTGGCATTATTTACGTGCCCTTGCTTATCAATATCTTTAAACCGAACCTGTATTTTAATTTTATGTTTAAACGAATTAATATCTAAAAGTTCCATACTATTTATTTCTATTGAGTAACTGCAAAGCAAATGCTTTTAAATGATCTTTTTTAACTTCATCGGCTTCTATTTCTTGTAAATGTTGAAGTGCTATACTTGTATGTTTATTAGCTTCGTTGAGTGCTAATTCTTTTACATTTAGCGCAAGGTATAAGGCTGTAACTTGTTTTACTTTTTCGTCTTTTAAACTATTGGGCATTTGGCAAAGCGCCTGTAATTGTTGTAGTTGAGCGGGGTTAGCTAACTCTAATGCTTTTAATAATAAATACGTTTTTTTATTGGCAATGATATCGCCACCTATTTGTTTGCCAAAGTTTTCATTTTCAGCAAAAACATCTAACACATCGTCTAATAATTGAAAAGCAATACCTATGTGTTTTCCAAATTCATAAACATGTTGCTGTGTTTGATAAGATGTATTTGCACAAATAGCACCCATTTGTAAGCTACAACCTAATAATACCGCTGTTTTATAAGTAATCATTTGGATATAAGCTTCAACACTTACTTTTTCTTGCGTTTCAAAATCCATATCCATTTGTTGCCCTTCGCACACCTCCATACCCGTTTTAGAAAACAATGGAAGTAAATAACCGATGTGTTGTTGTTGCGATTGTGCTAAAACATCGTAGGCTTTTACCAACATACCATCGCCACTTAAAATAGCAATATCGGTATTCCATTTTTCATGTACCGTAGGGTTTGCTCTTCGCAATGGAGCTTTATCTAATATGTCGTCATGTATTAACGAAAAATTATGAAACAACTCTACCGCCATTGCCGAAGGCAAAGCATGCTGAATAGTTCCGTTAAATAAATCGCAAGCAATAAGTGTAAGCAAGGGGCGTACACGTTTACCACCTAAATCTAAAATATAACCCATGGGTTGATACATATTGGCAGGCGACATAGATTTAAAATGGGTACTATGTTCCTCAATATGCTTGTTTAGAAGTTGAATAAGAGATGCGTACGATTCCACAGTGTGCAATACTATAATTTTCCTTCGGCTACTTTTAATAAATAAGTGCCATAACCACTTTTGGTTAATGGTGTGGCCACTTTTATGAGTTGTTCTTTATTAATAAAACCCATATTAAATGCAATTTCTTCAATGCAACCAATTTTTAGGCCTTGTCGTTCTTCTATTACTTGTACAAACTGACCAGCTTGCATTAACGAAGCAAAAGTACCCGTATCGAGCCAAGCAGTACCTCTGTCTAAAATAGATACTTTTAATTTTTTTCTTTTTAAATACTCTTTATTAACATCGGTTATTTCGTACTCGCCACGTGGCGAAGGTTTTAAATTTTTAGCAATTTCAACTACTGAGTTATCATAAAAATATAAACCCGGAACAGCATAATTAGATTTTGGTTGTGCAGGTTTTTCTTCAATTGACAATACATTATTATCCTTATCAAAATCTACTACGCCATATCGCTCAGGATCGCTCACATGGTAGGCAAATACCACACCGCCATCGGGATTATTAATTTTTTGAAGCATACGTCCTAAACCAACTCCATAAAAGATGTTATCGCCAAGCACTAAGGCTACTTTATCATTTCCAATAAATTTTTCTCCAATCACAAAGGCCTGAGCCAGCCCATTAGGCACTTCTTGCACAGCGTAGGTAAATTTACAGCCTATTTGTTCGCCTGTACCTAATAAGCGTTCAAAATTTGGTAGGTCGTGTGGCGTAGAAATAATCAATACTTCTTTTATGCCTGCCATCATCAATACTGATAATGGATAATATATCATGGGCTTATCGTAAATAGGCATCATTTGTTTACTCATTGCCAAGGTTAATGGATGTAAACGAGTGCCAGAGCCACCTGCTAAAATAATTCCTTTCATAATGATTATTTAATAATTAGCCTTAAAAATAAGGTATTTATTTATAAGAAGGATGAGTTTTTGCTTTTTTTAAATGATATATTCCAAAATGCTTATTAAGTTTGCATCAAAATAGTACCTCATGTTATCTCAAAATCCTCATAAATCGGTTATTTATTGGTTGCTTACAGGTTGTGGTTTAATTTATTTAATGGTCGTTATTGGATGTATCACACGTTTAACCCATTCGGGGCTTTCAATTACTGATTGGAGTTTTATGGGTTCAATACCGCCAATAACGGAGAATGATTGGATAGAGCGATTTGCTAAATACCAACAAAGCCCAGAGTTTACGAAAGTAAATTTTATGATGACATTAGAAGAATTTAAACATATTTTCTTTTGGGAATATTTGCATAGAATGGTTGGGAGAGGGATGATGTATGTTTTTTTAATAGGTTTAATTTACCTAATTATTAAAAAACAAATTAGAAAAGAGATGATTCCTTCATTAATTTTATTGTTTTTTATGGGAGCCATGCAAGCGGTTATAGGTTGGTGGATGGTGTATAGCGGCTTACAACAAAAACCAGCTGTTAGTCATTTTAGATTAGCAACTCATTTAATAAGTGCGTTTACTTTATTTGCTTTTACATTTTGGTTTGCATTAAAATTAATGAATGAAAATACTCAAACCGAAAAGGGCGAAGGACATCAACTAAAATGGTGGTCGGTGAGTTTTTTAGCTTTATTGGTCTTACAAATTATTTATGGTGCTTTTACAGCAGGTTATGTAGTGGGCGATGCCGCAAAAGTAAGACCAGGTCATATATTTAATTCATGGCCTAAAATGGGAGAAGAATGGATGCCTGAGCAAGTAACCATGAAAGATTCATTTTACCTTAACTTTTTTGAAAACGCTAGTGGTATTCAGTTTGCGCATCGCACTATTGCCATTGCTGTGGTACTCTTATTGTGTATTATTTGGTATAAATCCAATAAACTTAAACTAAACGCCTCTCAATATAAAGCTGTAACATTTTTAATTTACGGTGTTGCTATTCAATTTATTTTGGGCGTATTGACGTTACTTTATCAAGTGCCTGTTGTGTTGGGTGTATTGCATCAAACGGGTGCGTTCTTTTTATTTGCTGTAAGCATTTATTTTATTTTTCATAGCTTTAAAACAAACTCTACTTTATCCCCGGAATAGTATTTCGCTTTTTAGGTTTAAATAAGGCATTAAATTTATACTCTATCCCTTCACTTGGCGAAGGTGCAGGCGAATGAACTAACTGAAATTGCGGACTAATAAAAAAATATCCCGAAAGACTTTTAATATAATAGGCTTGCTTGGCTTTGCTATGCTTTGTTTGATACAAGATGTGCCAATCTTGTTTAGGATTGTTTTTTAAATAGGTTCGATATGTTTTGATACTATCATCTAAGCAAATACTTATAAATGTAACTTTATTATTAAACTTTTTCTTTAAATCTACTATCTTCTGCATCTCTTTGAGGCTGCTCTCACTTTGGGTTGAAAAAAAATTCAAATAGATATATTGTTTGTTATTAAACTCATATAAACTAACCACTTTTCCATCTTTTGTTTCCACTCTAAAATCTGGTGCTTTAGCACCAGGTTGAAGTCTATATATGGTTTGTAAGAAATGATTTGCTATGTTTTTATTTTCATAAAAAGTAGATTCATGATATAATTGTTCAATGACACTTTGAACTTGTTTTTTATCAAAATCGGGTAAGAAGTAAAAATCAATTAATCCTTTCAGTAAAACCAATTCTCGTAACGTATCGTTTTTAATAAGCGCATCAGATGCAAATTGATTTCTTAAATCTTTGTAATCGGCAAAGGCATTGATACTATTATAAATATTTCCTCCATTTTTAGTTGAAGCAAACGATTTTAAATATCCCATAAAATATGAATTAAAAAACTGCATGTATTCGTAGTTGTCATACAGGATGGGTTTTTGTTCAAAAAACTGCTTATAAAGCAAGAGTTTACTTCTAGATGTGTTTGAAAAAAAATCGGCAATAGAATATTCTACATATCTTTTAAAGTAGGTATTATTCAAATTTTTATAACGATGACGACAAACAACTATAAACGTATCTAGTAGGTTATTAATTTTTGTTGGACTTAAATATTCGTCTTTCGACCTTAAAAATAACTGATGGTATTGTGCATTAAAATCAATAATTAAACTATTAAGTTCAGTACTATCATGGCTATAAATAGTAATATCCACTGTACTTTCTGTTCCTTTTTGATTATTCGTTAATGAGTCTCTACCTGGAAAATAAATCCCATACACATAATTAGGTTGCACATAAATTTTGCCTACCAAATTTTCTACATTTAATAAAATTGGCTTGGTAATTTTTGATTCTAGTTTTAACTCAAAAAAACCTTGTGCGTCAATCGTATCTGAACTTTCAACAACTCTATTGTAATTAATATAATCTGAGTAATCATTTAATGTAATTTCTTTCCCTATTAAGGAAGCATGAGCTTTTCCTTTAATAGTAATATTTTGAGCGCCTAAAGCTAGTGAAAAACAAAGTATGAATGTAGAAATTACTATTCTCATAAAGGTATAACTCCAAAGATACGAAATGTTACACGGTATTTGTAAAAACAAAACTTAAGATTTACTAAAAAAACTGAAATTCACATTGCCATACTTTCTTGTTTCTACATAATTAGCTTTTGAAGAAAGATTAGTTTTTGGCCCATGTTCTATTATCAAAACACCATCTATATTAAGTAAATCTCTTGTTATTACTAAATCATGAATCATCTCAATGTTTGGCCAATCATAAGGTGGGTCAGCAAATATAATATCAAATTTTCCATCTGCTTTTTCCAGATATTTCAATACATCTGCCCTATCGGTAAAGATTGAATTAAATTGAAGAGTTTTAGCTTTGTCTTTTAAAAAATGAAGACAAGGCGTATGTTTATCAACTGAGATAATTTTTTTAGCACCACGAGATGCAAATTCTAAACTAATATTGCCAGTACCACAAAATAAATCAAGTATGCAAGAAGCCTCAAAATCAATTTTATTATTCAAAATATTAAACAGCCCTTCCTTTGCAAAATCTGTAGTAGGTCGAACTGGCAGATTTTTTGGGGCAATAATTTGCTTTCCTTTATGCGTGCCTCCTATTATTCGCAAAACACTCGATTAATTAATAAATAATTATAATGCTGTGGCATTCCCGACAAATTCGACCAATCCGTTTTTTTATTTCCTGTGGCAAGACGAATACACTTTATATATTTCTTTAAAAGCGTTACTATCTCGGCATTAGAAGCTATGTTACCTATTACACTAATGTTTACTGTTAATGGGTTTAATTGATATTGTTCAATAATATTTAAAACATAATATAAAACATCGTTTGCCGTACTATATTCGTATTGATTAGCTAAAATTAATTGATGATTTTGCTTCAAAACAACTTCAATATTATTCTTTTGTATTGAAATTAAAAGCTGTTCTTTTTGAAAATCATCAGCAGTAAGCATGAGTTTTACAAGCCCCGTTACACTATGTTGTAAATGATGACTAGGAAAAAGTTGATTAAGCGTTGATTTTAGTTGTTCGTCAATAGCATATATGAGTTTAATATCTGTGCTTACATCATCTACTAGTACTATTTGTTGTTGTATATCTCCAACATTAAATTCCAATAAATCACGTTTATTATCTTGGCTAAACATGCTACTTGGGCACAATGTAAAGAGAGGTGTAAAATAATTGATGAAGATTTGGCTATATTTTTTCTTAGTTGCCTGAAAATGTTTAACCGATGAAATTAAATGGTCGGCAAATAAATGCGAATCTATAACATCTGTTTGGTAATGACAAAGATGAACGACTTGATGAGTGCTTAATTGCTGCTCACAAAAAGAAATGACATTAGGATATATAGAAATAGTAAGGCAATCCGCTTTATCTGATTGAATGCCATAAGATGAGTAATCTATCATTAATCCATTTTGCATATCTATTTGCTGCACTAAACTACTAAATAATTTTAATATTAATGAATGGAATTTGAATGATTAATAAGTAAGTTGACGATGAAACTCTGAACAAATAATAGCACAAGCATTGGCTGCATTAAGCGATTCGCTACCGTTACTCTGCGCTGACGGAATGGTAATTGGATGGGTAATTTCTGATATAACCTCTTGAGAAATACCATTTGCCTCATTTCCAATTATAATAATTCCTGAGGAAAGTTTGCTTGTATAAATATTTTGCCCCGTTAACACAGCTCCATATTTTGGAACCGATTGCAAAAAGGGCTTCAAGTCCTCAAAATCCATATACACAACAGGCATTCTAATAATTGCCCCCATGCTTGCTTGTAACACTTTAGGATTGTATAATTCTGTACAATTGGGCGAACAAATGATTTGCCCAATGCCAAACCAATCGGCAATTCTAATAATAGTTCCCAAATTGCCTGGGTCTCTAATATCATCTAAAAACAAATTAACAGAGGACTGCAGTATGTTTTCGTTTAAATTATCCTGTTTTTGCCTTACAATGGCTAGTGCTTTATTGGGAGTAGATTGAAGGCTTATCTTTTTCAACTCATCATCATTAACTTCAAAAAAACGAATTGACTTATTGGAAAAGGTACTTTTATGTTTTTTTATAAATTCTTCGCTAGCAAACACATCACTCACCTCAAACTTTGTCTGGCTAAGGAATTCCTCAATTAATTTAACGCCTTCTATTATAAATAAGCCTGTTTCTTCCCTATTTTTTTTAGAGTGAAGTGCCTGAATATGTTTTATTTGATTTTTACTAATCATTATTTAAACTTAAATTAGTAGGCTATAAATGTAAGTAAAGCTTGCTCTTTATCCAATATATAAAACAATATTTAAGTTTATATTCTAACATCAGATATTTTCTGATATTAGGAGCAATTATTTTCCTACAATCGTGTAGTACAAATAAATACCTTAAAGAAGACCAATTATTACTTCAAAAAACAGGAATTGCATACAATGGAACAAAATTAAGCAACTCCGAACTTAGCGCATTTATAAGGCAAAAGCCTAATCGTAAAATATTAAAGCTTTTTCGATTCAATCTTTGGTTATATAACCAAGTTGACCAACAAAAGATGAAAAGCAAGAAGGCTAAGAGAGATGCACGATTTGACAGAATTAATGAACGTAGAATTGAAAGAAATGAACGAAAAAATGCAAAACGTATAAAAAAGGGCAAAGCTACCAAGCAGCCTAAATTAAAAAACAAAGAAAAACCAACTTTCAGAGAGAGTTTATTAGAAGCAGGCGAACCTCCCGTTGTGTTAGACACCCTATTAAGTAAAATTACCACTAATCAGTTACAAAAATATGTATTTGCCAAAGGTTATTTTCATTCGGTAGTTCGGGATAGTGTCATAATGGATGTGAAAAATAAAAGAGCAAAAGTCTTTTATAATATCTCTAAAACAGAACCTTATACTATTAGAAACATCCAATATGTGATTGATGACCCATTAATAGAATATTTTATTTTAAATGATACCACTGCTTCACTTATAAAACGCAACATGATTTATGATGAGGAGATTTTTCAAGAAGAAAGAGAACGTATTACAGAAATGCAACTAAATAATGGGTACTTTTATTTTGCTCCCGAATATGTTACTTACTTAATAGATTCAAACTTGGTAGGTAAAAAGGTAGATATTACGATTAATATAAAAAAATATGCTATTACACATTATGAGAACAATGACTCCATCTCTTTTGTCAATCATCCTCGTTTATATATTGAGAATATTTACGTAATTCCAGAAACAGTATCTGATTTTAAGGGTAAAGCTGAAAAAATATACATGAAGGATACGATAGAATATAACGGACTTAAAATATTGTATGATCAAAAATTAAAATTACGAAGTAAAGATTTAGCACGTTGCATATCCATTTCACCTGGTCAGTTATATCAACAAGATTTGGTAGAAGACACCTACAAAGAACTCACCTCGCTTAGAGTTTTTAGAAGTGTACTTATTCAATGTGTTAAAAATCCATATCATGCCGACAAATTAGATTGTTACATTGTTTGCCAACCTGTAGTAAAACAATCTATCACATTAGAATCGGAAGGTAACTATACATCAGGCAACTATGGCGTAGCAGGAAGTTTAGTATTCCAAAATAAAAATGCGTTTAGAGGTGCCGAATTAATTGAATTAAAACTTAAAGGTTCATTAATTGCACAAACACAATTTAAAACAACACAGACTACTAATATTAATGAGATTAACAGCGTTAATGACGTTAAAAACACATTCAACACGCTACAATTTGGTCCAGAATTAAATTTATATTTTCCAAAACCTTTATTCCCGTTTACATTATTTTATTATAAAAAAGATAATAACGAAAAAAGATATTTTACTCAACCTAAAACCATCGTCAATTTATCTTTAAACTATCAATCTCGTCCTGAGTTTAATCGTATTATTTCTTCGGCTTCTTATGGGTTTAAATTCACCAATAAAAAATTACTATATACGTATGATGTAGTTCCTTTTGAGGTATATAGCGTGAAAGCTAAATTATTTGGAAACTTTGAAAAAGATTTAATAGATTATGGCGATTACTTTTTATTAAACTCATTTATTGATCACATTACCACATTATCTAGGGTATCCATGACTTTTAATAATCAGCATTTAAAACAAAAGAGAAACTTAATGTATTTTAAGGTGTCGCTTAGTTCATCCGGAAATGTGCTTAGAGGAATTTACTCCGTCACAAATCAACCCAAAGATTCACAAGGAAGATACTTAATCGGGAATACTCCTTTTTCTCAATTCCTGAAATTAGACGCCGATTATCGAGTGTATATAAAAGTTCGTAAATCGAACCGAATTGCTTATCGTATTGCAGGTGGCTTTGGCAAACCATTACAAAATTTAACCACCCTTCCTTACGAACAAAGTTTTTTTGGTGGTGGACCTAATAGTAACAGAGCCTGGAGGGCAAGAACATTAGGACCTGGTAGCTACGCACAGCCACAAGATGTAACTGCACGTTATGACAAAATAGGAAACATACAGTTAGAAACCAATTTAGAATATAGGTTTCATATTTTCCGTTCATTTCATGGCGCATGGTTTGTTGATGCTGGCAACATTTGGCTGTCGTACGACGATCCAAATAAACCAAATGGTAAATTCCAACTCAATAATTTTTACAAAGAAATTGCAGTAGGATCAGGTTTTGGATTACGATATGATTTTAGTTTCTTTATTTTAAGATTAGATGCTGGTATGAAAATTTATGATCCACAATACACCGAATCTAAACGCTTAGTGTTTGGAACACAAACCATACGTCAATCTACCATTTTAAATTTTGGTATTGGATATCCTTTCTAAAATTTATAATCCTTATAATTTTTATGAAACTCAGCATCATCTATAGGTTTATTAACCTCTAAGTTAAAATAATCATAGCTTTCAAATAATCCAACTTCATCATATATACTAACACTAATTGGCAACATCGTTTTCTCATCAATATAAAAAATAGCCTTTTTACAATAAAAAGACGGTACTTTTATCACGCTTCCTTCTTTTAAATAATTATAATTGTCATAAAGTTTATTTTTAGTTCGAATCATATAATCATTTACAGTAAATTTTGCAGAAATACTCGATACTGTTTCTTTAGCTTGAACTGTATAATCATAATAGTTAAAGTCGGTATTTTCATAAACAAATAAATGACAATTCATTTTATTTTTCTCGTGCTTACCTAAATAAGTAAGATGATTTAAAATTTGTTCTTTCTCTTTACTAAGTGCAATAGCAATGGTTTTAGCTGTAAAATCAAATCCTAAATCCATAATGGTAAAATGTTGATTTTTACGCATGATATTCCCTCTTGGCTCAAGAGTAACGGTAACATAAGGAAACACGTGTGGCTTTACAGTTGCTTTTGTGCTTTCTTCTGCATTATACAACACCTCAAGGTTATTTCCAGTATTTTTAAGGTAAGACTTACGAGGTTGCACTTGAAGTTTTACCTTAGACATTGAAGTAGAATAACCTGTTTCAATTCGTTCTATTGATCTTAATTCATATCTTAAAAACTTTACATTCTTAGATGAATCTAACATTCCTAGTATTAGTTTATAATCCCTGAAATGTTCATGAGACACTTCCTTGATATTCTCTCCAGCATGTAATCTTACAGATTTTTTAGCTCGTTGCGAAAACATTAAGAAAGGGAGGCAAAGCCCATAAACAATTAATTGTATTCTCATAAGGCACTAAGATACTAAAGCAAATTATAATATCAATGTAATTATACTTTTTTGTAATTTTATAAAAATTTTTATTTATGTCATCTATTCTAGGAATTATTCCTGCTCGTTATGCTTCCAGTCGTTTTCCAGGTAAACCCCTAACTGATATATTAGGAAAATCAATGATACAAAGGGTTTATGAACAAGCTAGAAAATCAACTAAATTAAAAGATGTGCTAGTAGCTACTGATGATGAGCGTATATATAACCATGTTTTATCCTTTGGAGGAAAGGCAGTTAATACCAAAGCAGAACATCCCAGCGGAACAGATAGATGCTATGAAGCATTATTAAACAGCAAACAATCTTTTGATTATGTAATTAATATTCAAGGCGACGAGCCGTTTATTGATCCTACACAAATTGATTTACTTTGTGGTGTATGTGATAAGCAAACTGAATTAGCTACACTTATGATTCCAGTTGATTCGCATGAAGTTTTATTTGATGTGGGAGAGGTAAAAATCACACTCAACTCTAATATGGAAGCACTCTATTTTAGTAGAATGGTTATTCCTTATATTAAAGGAAAGCCACAAGAAGAATGGCACAAATACCATACATACTATCGTCATGTTGGGATGTACGCATATAGAAGTGATGTATTAGAAAATATCACCAAACTACAACCATCAGCGCTTGAAAATGCAGAATCTCTTGAACAATTACGCTGGTTAGAAAACGGTTATAAAGTAAAATGTGTAATTACTCATTTTGATAGTCATTGCGTGGATACACCCGAAGACATTGAAAAAGTAATCCGTTTAATGAAGATACAGTAATGGATAAAAAACTCATATTTATATGTGGTTTTATGGGTTGTGGTAAAACAACTCATGGAAAAAAACTAGCCAAAGAATTGGGTTACTTTTTTATTGATTTAGATGATTACATCTCTAATAAATTTGACAAAACCATTACCGATTTATTTAAAGAGATTGGCGAAGAAAAGTTCCGAGAAATTGAAGCTGAATCTTTGCAAGCATGTATTAACGACAATGTAAAAGCAATAATTGCTACTGGAGGCGGAACACCTTGTTTTCTAAATAATCTCCAGTTAATGAAACAAAGTGGTAAAATAATATATTTAAAAATGGATGCCAAAGCTTTATTTAATCGCTTGTTTCATGCCAAAGGTGATAGACCACTTGTTAAAGATAAAGAAGGCGAGGAAATGTTGTTATATGTCGAAAATTTATTAAAACATCGCGAAGCTTTTTATAATCAAGCAGATTTAATTTTCGATGGCATTTCTGTAGATATAAAACAACTAGCAGATAAGGCTAAAACATTAATGGCTTAATGAAATTTCTGCAAAGAATTAAATATATAGTCGGTTTATTTTTAATTATTCAAAGCACTTTTGCCCAGTTAGATATTGGTAAACAATATGGTTTTAATATCGGATTTATAAGTGCCATCGGAAGCCATTTTCAACGATTTGGTTTTGTGGCACAAGGCTATGTGATACATGAATTTGCTCAAATTAACGCATCTGTTAGAGTTTACAATAATTTTAAAAATTTAGGCCCTAAAGGTGAGTATGTAGAATACAACGCTGCGATCGGTTTTTGTTTAGGTTATGGCAAAAAAATAAATGATGTTAATTATTTTGTTTCATCAATTGGCAACCAAACAGGCTATGAAAATTCAGTAGCATATAGTTATAACGTTTGGGTTAATAAAATGCACACCTCGCAAGTAACTGGTATTGTTGCTTTACAGTTTCAAAACATTTCTTTAATTACTGAAAACGATTTATTAGCAAAACCTGTTTTGGATAGATTTAGAACAGGTGCTTTTTTAATTCAATATCAAAATCAATATTTTCAATATGCAGTTAATTGCACCATGTGGACAGGGCAAATGGGCACTTCGGTTAGAAATGATAGTCTATATCCAAGCATTGGATATTTAAGCGCTGAAAATGGCATGTACAGTTTATTATCGCATGGGCTATTGAGTGCTCAAGTAAAATATGCCGATAAATACGGGCAATATTTACAAGCCAATGCAGGCGTAGATGCTGAACAGGTAAGAAATACAGTGCAAAATAAATGGATACATGATATGCCTTTTATCCCTAAAAAATGGATTAAAAACAAAAACCTACACATACCTATGATAGATAATGAGGGAAAACAATATTTATATCGCCCTAATCAAAAAATACGTAAGGCAAAATTGTTTTTAAATGAACACACCAGCGCTAATGTGTTTTATTGAATTAAACTAACCCAACAACACACACCAGGCTTCTTTCACTTTGTTAAGGTCAAGAAGTGTTTTAGCGTATTGATGTTTCTCATCTTCGTTTTTAAACGACAATTTATGGTCGTTTATATAGTTGCTTATCTCATCTTTACTTGGTAATTGCTCTATGTTTCCTAGTTGCCCCAAGTTGTTTCCTGTAAGAAAATGACTATTTCTGATTCCGCTAGGAATTTCATCTACGCCAATGCCTTTAGTTGTAATTGGTTTTTCTATTTCAAATAAAGCATCGCCATGCGCCCTGCAATACCAATTTCCACCCATTCTTGCTACTAAATCAATCTTTTGTTGGTCTATTAATCCATTTGCGCCAAGCACATTTTCATTAATATGAATCTTTACTACTTCGCACATTACTAAATTGCAATTTTCAATTTCTTTCAATTCAAATACCTTGCACTCTAATTGCACTGGACTTTCTTTTACACGCATTGGTTTTACAATATCAGAAGCAATTGGTGTAAAACCAGCTTTCACAAATTCACTCACGCCTTTGTCGTAAGGGCTACTGGCTAAACTCATTTGATGAACCATGCTATAATTCACAATATTTATCACACACTCTGGCACTTCCTTAATATTCAAATGCGTGTCTTTAGCCGCACCTGTTCGTCCGCTTAAATTAGGTGAGAAAATTGCAATGGGCGGTTTTGCCGAAAACACATTAAAAAAACTAAATGGTGCTAAATTGTGATTTCCATTTGCATCAACTGTACTAGCAAAACAAATAGGACGTGGTCCCACAGCACCAAGTAAATGTTGATGTAATTGTGGAACTGGTATTTCGGAAGGAATAATGCTTAACATTTTATTTTTAAACTAAAGGATTAAATAACAAAGGTATAAATTTATGAGCCTATTGACTATCTTTTATTGTTTCTATTAAATTGGGATTACCCAATATCTCGGAGCATGTAACTACTGAACTCACTGTAACACCAAGTACACCATGCAAATTCAAATTTTGCCCAGTTAAAAACAAATTCTCAACCTTAGTACGCGGTGTAATAAATGTTTTTAAAGGTTCTTTATAATCTTTTAGAGCTCCATAAAGCGTACCATCTCTACTTCCAATATAATCTCTATAAGTTAGTGGTGTAGCACATGTGTATGATTGAACTTTTGCTCTAGTACCAGGTAATCGTTTCTCAATTAAATCTAATAATTTTTCTGCTTTCTCTATTTTAAATGCTTCGTAATCATCGCCTCTATAATTCACATCATTAGGGATAATGCTTTTTGTATTCCACCACTTTTCACATTCTTCGTAGCGCATATAGCCCATAGCGGTAAAGTTTTCAGTATATTCTGGCTGCTTAGCATTGGTGTTACCAAAAATAGCAACCGACTCTGGCCATGTTTTTTCATTATAAAATGGACCAGCCCACACATCATGATTTACTAAGTGGTAAATATTATGATTAAGATGTGGCATACTTTGAGGCTTAAGAACGACATTAAGTAAAAAAGTTGAAACTGTATTTTCTAAACTCTTTATACGATGCTTGTAGGCGTTTCTTAATTGATTTCCTTCCACCATATCAATCGTTTTACTTAAATCAATAGCGGATACAAACAGATTCCCTTCAATTTTTTCGCCATTCGTTAATTCTACCGATTCTATTTTACTACCATTAAAATTAAACCGTTTAGCTTCATGGTAATTAAACAACTCGCCACCCATTGCTCTAATATTTTCACTCATATATTTTGCAATTTGCGAACTACCTCCTATACAACGATATGAACTTTCAATATACGAATTCACAACAAGTGCATGAACATAAAACGGCGATTTTCCAGCAACACCCGCATAAAGCATATTATTGCCGCCAATTACTTTTTGAAGTTTTGGATTTTTAAATAATGAATTAATAAAGGTAGCTGCATCTATCTGTAAATGCCAAGCGTTTGTAAAATCTTTCTTTTTGTTCGATAAATTATACATTGGAAAATCAGCACAAGTCTCCTTTATTTTATCAATATATAATTTTAGTGCCTCTCGTTCATCAGGGAAAATTTTAGCTAATTGTTCAACAAAATTATCGTAGCCTTGAGCATGTGGATAATAGGTATCGTCTCCCTCAAAACTAATAATATCAAATCCATTCTCATCTAGCTTTTGTAACTTTAACTTATCGATGATATTAAAATATTTAAAATATTGATGGAGATTTTGACCTTCAGATAAACCACCTATGTAATGCACCCCCGTTTCAAAAATGGTTTTATCGCGGCTGTATATTTGCATCGAGCCCCCAATTTGTCTGTTCTTTTCTAACACACACACCTTCATGCCATGCTTGGCTAAGATATAAGCGGTGCATAAACCTCCTAATCCACTTCCTATTATTACTGCGTCGTACTTGCTCATAAATTTTTAATAACAAATTAATATTGTGTATTTTATTTATTTGAAAATATCTTGTTTATGTTTATCTTTAAAAAGTACTAAATTTAATGATAAAGCGGTTAAGATTTTATAATTTATTCATACTTTTTTTATTCGGTTTTATGGCGTATGCACAAGAATACACCATAAGTGGAAAAGTGTATGATGCAGATAGCAAAGAACCGCTACCTTTTGTACCTGTTATCATTAAAGGTACTACCGTTGGTACTTCTACCGATTTTGATGGGAATTTTACTATTAAAACAACAAAACTGGGAGACTCATTAGTGTCCACTTATGTTGGTTATAAGCGTTTATCTCGTCCTATTAAACGAGGAGAGAATCAAAATGTAAATATGCCCATGGTATTAGAAGGTATAAATTTATTAGAAGTAGTTGTAAAAGCCGGCGAAAATCCTGCGCATCGCATCATAAGAAATGTTATTGCACATAAGCCTTTTAATAACAAACGAAAATTAGATGCTTACCAGTACGAAACCTATAATAAGGTGGAATTTGACCTAAATCGGATTCCAAAAGAGATGAGAGAAAAAAAGATTTTTAAACCAATTCAATTTGTGTTTGATAATGTGGATAGCGTATATTCCGATGAAAAACCATCTTTACCTATTTTTATAACCGAAGCCATCTCAGACATTTATTATCGTTCCAACCCTACCTTAAAAAAAGAAGTTATAAGAGCTAATAAAATTACAGGGATTGAAAACACAAGTATTACCTCGGTAATGGGTGATATGTATCAAAACATTAACATATACGATAATCATATTCTGGTATTTGGGAAAGATTTTGTAAGTCCAATTTCTGATAATGGATTTTTTTATTATAAATATTATTTAGAAGACAGTTTATTTATTGGTAATACTAGATGTTACCACATTCGTTTTAAACCTAAGCGACCTCAAGAATTATGTTTTTCTGGTAACATGTGGATTTCTGATACAACCTGGGCTATTAAAAGATTAGAAATGAGTATTCCTAAAGATGCAAACATCAATTTTATTAATGCGGCAAATGTGGTTCAGGAATTTACACAAGTAGATAGCACTTGGATGCTGAGTAAAGACAGATTAGTGATTGATTTTGCAATGAATAAAAAACAGGTTGGAATTTATGGACGAAAAACCACCTCTTATAAAAACTTTGTTATCAATCAACCTAAAGAACCAAAGTTTTATGAATTTGGCGACAAAATAGTAGTAGAAGATTCCGCACTTCACAAGTCGGATGAGTTTTGGAATCAAAATCGCCATGATAGTTTATCTATTCGTGAAAAGAAAATCTATCACATGATAGATACCATTAAAACACTTCCTGTTTATCGTACTTGGGTTGATGTGTTTACCCTATTTGTATCGGGCTATAAAGTTGTAAATAACTTTGAAATAGGGCCTTATTTTAATTTACTGAGTTATAATAGGGTTGAAGGTCCAAGGGTTAGATTTGGCGGAAGAACAAGTAGTAAATTTAGTAGATGGTACGAATTACAAGGTTATGTCGCCTACGGATTTAAAGATGAAAAGTTTAAATACAGTGTAGGCTTTAAAACATTTATAAGCAAAAAACCACACCGCCAATTAGTGGGTATGACCTACAAAAGCGACTATGAAATTCTAGGTCAAAGTCAAAATGGATTTTCACAAGATAATTTATTTGCTTCATTATTTCGTACAAGTCCTTTAACTAATTTAACTCGTGTAGATCAAACCTATGCTTGGTATGAACGCGAATGGATTGATGGATTATCATCTAAAATAACTTTAATTGGAAGAACCATTACACCTTTAGCCGCTAATGTATATAAGTATTACAAACATGATGGAAGCATTGCTGACAAAGAAAATATAAGAAACACCGAGGTACGTTTAAATGTACGTTTTGCATACAAAGAAAAATTTATTAGCGGTGATTTCACTAGAATTAGTTTAGGCACCAAGTGGCCAGTGTTACAATTTAATTACTCAAAATCGTTGCAAAACGCATTTCGTGGCGAATATGATTATCAAAAAGTTGTGCTTAATGTGAGTGATAGAGTACGTTTAATTTCATTATTAGGCTATACCGATTATATTGCCGAAGCGGGAAAAATTTTTGGCACTGTTCCTTTCCCTCTCATGGAATTACATGGTGGTAACGAAACTTATGTTTATGATTACATGTCGTATAATATGATGAAATATTATGAATTTGCCAGCGACCAATACGCTTCCTTGGGCGTGTTTCATCACTTTGAAGGATTATTATTTAATAAGATTCCATTAATAAAAAAATTAAAGTGGCGTGAGGTAGTTACCTGCAAAGCCTTGTGGGGAAGTGTAAGCGATAAAAATAGACGCGCCCTAATTTTCCCTAAAACATTAAATGCTATTGGTAACGAACCTTATGTAGAGGTAAGTGCAGGTATCGAAAACATCTTTAAAGTATTTAGGATTGATGCCTTATGGAGATGCACTCATCATCGAGCAAAAGCCATTGATAATTTTGGGGTTAAATTAGGATTTCAACTTGCTTTTTAACCTAAATTTTCTTTTTGGCACACCTAAAAACAAACTTTACAACTTCACATATTTTATAATTTTGCATCATGAATCTTTAGTTATATTTGAGATATAAAAAAAGTATTATCATGATTCTACGATCTGACAACTTAGTAAAAAAATATAAAAGCCGAACAGTAGCTAAAAATGTAAGCGTACAAGTACAACAAGGCGAAATAGTAGGTTTACTTGGGCCAAATGGTGCTGGAAAAACAACATCTTTTTACATGATTGTAGGCATGGTAAAACCTAATTCGGGAAGAATATTTCTTGATGATAGAGATATTACATCTGAACCCATGTACAAACGAGCACAATTAGGCGTGGGTTACTTACCACAAGAAGCCTCGGTGTTTCGTAAATTAAGCATAGAGGATAATTTAAGGGCAGTACTTGAAATGACGAAGCTAACAAAAGGCGAACAAGAACGAAAAGTAGAAAGCTTGTTAGATGAATTCGCCTTGCATCATGTACGAAAAAATTTAGGCGATCAGCTTTCGGGGGGTGAGCGTAGAAGAACTGAAATAGCAAGAGCCTTAGCAACCGACCCAAAATTTATTTTGTTAGATGAACCATTTGCTGGCGTAGATCCTATTGCTGTGGAAGATATACAAAGTGTGGTAAGAAAATTAAAAGATAAAAATATTGGCATTTTAATTACCGATCACAATGTGCATGAAACCTTAAGCATTACCGATAGAACCTATCTTTTATATGCTGGCGAAGTAATTAAATCAGGCTCTGCCGAAGATTTAGCTAACGATGAGATGGTAAGACGAGTGTATCTCGGAAGCAATTTTGAACTTAGAAAATAATTGAATAAACACGCCCATAAATCCTTAGATGAAGTTCACGCATCAGTAAACACTTCTCAAAAAAGTGGCATCAAACGCTTATTAGCTTTTCTAGGACCTGCCTATATGATAAGTGTAGGTTATATGGATCCTGGAAACTGGGCAACAGATATTGAAGGAGGCAGCCGATACGGATACAGTTTAATTTGGGTTTTGGTAATGAGTAACATTATTGCCTTATTATTACAAAGCCATTGTATTAAATTAGGAATTGTAGCAGGCAAAGATTTAGCACAAGCTTCCAAGAGTTATTACTCAAGATTTGTCAATTTCTTCTTATACATTTTAGCCGAAATAGCCATTGCTGCCTGCGATTTGGCCGAGGTAATAGGCATGGCTATTGGTATTCATCTTTTATTTCCTTCTATATCGTTGCTTACAGGTGTTTGCATCACTGTGTTAGATAGTTTTATTTTATTATTTCTATTAAACTCTGGCATACGAAAATTAGAAGCCTTCATCATCTCGTTAGTTGGCGTTATAGGGATTTCGTTTCTTATACAGTTATTTATTGCTAAACCAGATGTTGTTGAAATTTCAAAAGGATTAATCCCTGGATTTAAAGATGAAGGGGCTTTATATATTGCCATAGGAATTATTGGCGCAACTGTTATGCCACATAACTTGTATTTACACTCTTCGCTAGTACAAACGCGCAAATTTGAACCCACTAGTCATGAAATAAAAAAAGCCATTAAGTTTAATATCATTGATAGTGCAGTTGCTCTCAATTTGGCATTGTTTGTGAATGCAGCTATCCTAATTATTGCCGCCACCACTTTCTATAAAGCTGGTGTAGAGGTTACAGATATTCAAGAGGCGCATAAAATGATGACTCCGCTTTTAGGTAGCACATTAGCTCCATTACTATTTGCAATAGCTTTAATTGCAGCCGGGCAAAGCTCTACCATTACTGGAACATTAGCTGGGCAGATTATTATGGAGGGATATTTAAACTTAAGATTACAACCGTGGATTAGAAGATTACTGACCCGTTTAATTGCTATTGTACCTGCATTCTTGGTCATTTATTTTTTTGGAGAAGATAAGACAGGCGATTTATTAGTATTGAGTCAAGTTATATTGAGTTTACAATTAGGATTTGCCGTTATTCCTCTCATTCATTTTGTAAGTAATAAAAGTTTAATGGGCGAATTTGTAATCCCGATGTGGCAAAAGATAGCTTCATGGATTGCTGTTACTACTATTGTAGGACTAAACATACAAATGCTAACAAATGAAGTGATTGATTGGTATAATCAAGCTGTAAATAAATGGTTAATCGTATTTATAGTAGTGCCTATCATTCTATTTTGTTTATGTGTTTTATTGTATATTATGTTTGAACCTTTATTTAGAAAAGGAAAACGACTTAAATCGTCGTATATACACGGCGTTGTTCCTGAAATTAATTTTCAAACTCCAAAAACAACAAATAAAATTGCTATTACAGTAGATTTTAGTACAAGCGACCATAAAGCGATAAATAAAGCCATAGAACTAGGAGGAAAAAATGCTACTTACTTATTAATTCATGTGTTAGAAAGTACAAATGCTGTGATGTATGGAGAACACACGACGGATTCGGAAAGAGAAGAAGACACGAAAAACCTAGAAGCTTATCAACAACAAATTATTCAACAAGGTTATCAATGCGAATACGCTTTAGGTTTTGGTCGACCAAAAATAATTATTCCTAATTTGGTAAAAGATAGTGATGTGCTTGTTATGGGAACACACGGTCATAAAACCTTTAAGGATATTTTATTTGGTACAACAGTAGAGAGTGTACGACACCGTATCAATATTCCACTTGTTTTGGTATAAACCCAGATTATTCATTAGCAATTCTATTACGAGCTAAAATACCTGCAAAATATGTAGCTGCGCAACTTTGTCTCAATCATCGTAGCAGTGGCTACGCTTCATTCGTAAAATTTCATATTTTATTGGGCTTTTAACTCTCACTACTAATTTCTAAAGCACAATCATTCAGTAGGCTTTAGACCTGATAGGTTAATTTCCTATCAATGCTAGCTTTAATATCACTTATTTGACCTTTAGGAATTGAATTTATAAGTTTTTGGGTGTATTCTGTTTGTGGGTTTAAATAAATTTCGTCGGCATCTCCCATCTCCTCTATTCTACCTTTATTCATCACCACCATTCTATCACTCATAAATTTAACTACCGATAAATCATGTGAGATAAAAATATACGTAAACTTAAATTCTCTTTTTAATTCATTTAATAAATTTAAGACTTGTGCTTGTACAGAAACATCTAATGCACTCACACTTTCATCACAAATAATAAATCGTGGATTGAGCGCGAGAGCTCTCGCAATACACACTCGCTGTCTTTGACCACCGCTAAACTCATGCGGATAGCGGTTAAATTGCTTTTCTTCTAAGCCTACTCGTTTCAGTAGTTCATATACTCGTTCTTTACGTTGCTTAGAGTTACTACCAATTTGGTGAACTTGCATAGGTTCCATTAATGCCTCACCAATAGTAATACGAGGATTAAGTGAAGAATAAGGATCTTGAAAAATAATTTGCATCTCTTTTCTCAATTGCCTTAAGTCTTCCGATTTTAATCGAGATAAATCACTTCTCCTATAAAATATCTTACCTTCTGTTGGTTCATTAAGTCTTAATATCGTTCGTCCGAGAGTTGTTTTGCCACAGCCACTTTCTCCTACTAAGCCCAATGTTTCTCCTTCATATACATCAAACGTTACATCATCTACAGCTTTTACATACTCGGTTGTTTTACCAAACAAACTTTTATTTTTTGGGAAATACATTTTAATGTTTTGTAATTCCAAAATTTTATCGCGACTATAAAGTATTTGATGTTCTTGTGCTCTTTGTTCATTTGTGATAGTTACTCTATTAATAGCATCGCTTACGGTAGTTGACAATTCTTGCATATTGCCTTCTTCATCAATTTTCATAAAATCAGACGATACTGGCAAGCGAACTAATCTCTTATCCAATGGTGGACGACATGCTAATAAACTCTTGGTATATGGATGTTGAGGGTTACTAAATATTTCTAACACAGGGCCTTGTTCAACAATTTTTCCTTTATACATTACAATAACAGAATCGGCTAACTCTGCTATTACTCCCAAATCGTGCGTAATGAACATAATACCCATTTCATGTTCACGTTGCAACTGTAACATTAAATCTAAAATAGTTTTTTGCACAGTAACGTCTAACGCCGTTGTAGGTTCATCGGCAATTAATATTTGTGGGTTACAACTCATGGCCATAGCAATCATTACCCTTTGCTTTTGACCTCCAGATATTTGATGTGGATAAGAATCAAATACCCTTGCTGGATCAGGTAGTTGAACCTGTTCAAATAGTTTTATCGTTTTATTTTTGGCCTCTATTTTAGTAATTTTTTGATGCAACAGGATAGCTTCCATAACTTGTTCACCACAGGTGTAAACAGGATTTAAACTCGTCATCGGCTCCTGAAAAATCATAGCTATTTCATTTCCTCTGTACGAACGCATCTCTTCAGAAGGTGTATTACGTAAATTAACCACACCATTATTTCTCGAATGATATAAAATATCACCTCCCGAAACACGCCCCGGAGGATTAGGAATAAGCTGCATAATGGATAACGAAGTAACTGATTTACCAGAACCACTTTCTCCTACTATACCTATTGTTTCTCCTTTGTGTAAAGTAAATGAAACTCCATCCACCGCACGATGAATTTCGCCATCCGACTTAAATTCGGTTACTAAATCTTTTACTTCAAGTAATACGTTGTTTTGCATAAAATAGCATCACGAATATAGGAAAACCATACGATTATAAAAGTTTTTAGTTAGCTAAATTGCATATTTTATCGAAAAATCGGGTTTAATAACAGATTTTAGTACTTTTGGTTCTATAAATTTTTGGTTTGATTTCAGGTAAATTCATAAAATCATCTTTCTTAATTACCCTTGGTAATGCTCTACCGCTTTTGTCGGGTATTGTTTTGTTGCCTTTTTATATCAATATTTTAAGCACCGAACACTTTGCCGAATTAGCTATTTACATTAGTATTACTTTTTTGTTACAACTATTCTTTGGTTTTGGACTAGAAACCTACATGAGTATTATTCCTATTAAATTTAAAGGCGAACCATCCGTATTACAAAAAGGCATTGGCTCATTATTTACAATTACCATTGTAATAGGTCTTATACTTTCACTCACAGCCTTAGTAACAGGAAACAGTGTATTTAACCTTATTTTCAATAACAATTTTCATTTCTTTCCATTTGGTTTTCTATCTGTTTTAACAGCTTTTTTTAATCAATTTTTTAAACTTCACAATAATTTATTATTGGCTCAACAGGAGGTAAGAAAGTTTTTTATGGCAAACGTCATTAATTTTTTTGCTACACTATTAATTTCGCTTATTGGATTATTTATCTATCAAGATTCTTTGTGGGGACCAATATTGGGGCGTTTTTTATCTGGACTCATCATTTTTGTATTAAGTTTTATAGGATTCAAAAAACATTATCCATTTTCATGGCAGGTTCCTTTTTTAAAAGATGCCTTATCTTTTTCAGTGCCTATGTTTATCTTTTTTATTTTTAATTGGGCTATGAACTACTACGATAGGATTATTATTGAGAATAATATGCCCTTAGCTGACTTGGCCGTATATGACTTTGCAACTAAATGTACTTTGCCTTTAGAGTTCTTGCAAAATGGTTTGTTTGCAGCCATCACCCCTTTAATTTATAAAATCTGGAGTGAACAAAATTTAAAGAAAAGCACACCCGAAGTAAATCGTTATTTTAATGGCTACACAGCTGTTTTTCTTATTTTAATTCCTTTATCTTGCTTAGTTATTCCCTTATTAGTTCCCTTGGTTATTTATAAAGAAGCCTATTTTGAATCTTTTAAATACATCGGTTTAATTGCGGTAGGCTATAGTTTTAAGGCTTATTATTTTATTTACTACGTGGTAGTACTGTATTATCATAAAACAAAAGTTTTACCTTATGTATATCTTATTTTAGCAAGTTTGCAAATTGGATTAATGCTTATCAGTACTCAATATTTTGGCTTAATGGGCATTATTATAAGCACCTTATTAATAAAGATGGTACAGCCTATTGTGATGTATTTCTTTACTAGAACCGATTTTGAATTTAGTTTTAATAAACTAAAAATTATTTATTTACCACTTATATTTACAGGTGTTGTATTGTTCACCTATCATTACACAAACACGGTTTCGTTATATTGGATTTACGGCTTTCAGTTGTTATTTGTAGTTACAGCCATTTACCTCATCTATAAAAACGAATTACTATTTGTAGCCAATAAATTTTTGAAGAAGAAATCTTAATTCCTTTTCTGAATAAGCGCATCAATTAAGCCTGTAAGTTTTTGTTCTCTGATGGTGTAATGGTATTCTTTCTCGACCTTAGCTCTTGCCGCTAATGATAAGGCAACTTTATCGCACTGTGTAGCCGTTTTAAAAAGCTGAATGAGTTGCTCTATGTTTTTATGTTTTAATACAAAACCTGTGTTGCCAATAATATCGGGTATTGCTGATACATGACTCCCAATAGGAATACAACCACACAACATGGCTTCGCATAAAGCATTTGGAAAACCCTCGAACATGGATAATTGCGCATAAAATTCATGTTGCTGAAATTGCTCTATTAACGCTGTTTGATTTACTTTTTCCATCAAGGTAATATTATTGGGCGTATTTGTGTGTAATACTTTTGTATTACAACCAATAATCGTAAACGAAAATTCTGGTAAGTGCTTAGCTACTTCAAATATTAGATCAAGTCCTTTTCTTAAAAACACCACTTTATCTTCAAAGCCAGCGGCAATAATAGCCACTGAATTTTCTTTACGCTTTTTATTACCAAGTGCCCATTGCTCTGGATTAAATCCATAATAAATTTCGGTGTAAGGTGTTTTTAGGTTTTTACAAAAATAATACACACCTTGCTGTGGGTGTATTTCTGGATGATAGCTATAATCTTGTAGCATTAACGATTTATGAACAGGGGCAATATGTGTAGCCCATCGAAAAGAAAATGCAGTAAATTTTGCTAATAATTTTTTATCAAAATTTCCATAATGTATTGATGGTATGCCTGCACTTTCGGTGCCAGCTGTAATAAGTAAACAAGGCTTATTGGTTAGTTTAGCTACTACACAAGGTATAAACGATAAATAACCCGGAAACTTGCAGATGTAAATATCTGTTTTAAACACTCGAACTAGAATAGAAAAAAAATGTTTTATAAACTGAAATGGCACTTGCCATTTTTTAGAAGGTGTAAAAATAAAAATGTGTAAATGATATGTTTTCTCTAAAAAATCAATATCCTTTTTTACAAAGGTAGTAATACTAGATACCGTAAAGTATATGTGTTTTTTTGTACTCATGTATTAATTCTACTCAATATTAGCAATAATAATTTATATGTAAAGCTCCTCGTTGTTTATTATTTGTAATTCCATATACCATAACCTTTACGGTATTTGCCAAATACTTTTAATAAATAATCTAGATTATCAGTTTGTATAAAATCAGGGCATTTTTCAATCGCTTCGTAGTTTTCTTGTTCCGATTTTACACCGTAAATAGTAACATGCAAGCCAGCATCATGTGCTTGAATTACCTGAGCAGCATTTATGTTTTTAGTATTAATAGAAATCCCGAACAAGTGGCTGTTTTTTGCCTTCGTAAATCCTTGGTTAAATTCTTCGGGTAACAAAAATAAACGGAGTGTGCTATCTTGTTGTTGAATGCGCTCAAGAAAATCTGAAAAAGGATTTTCGATAAACACCTGATTGGATAATTGATATTGATGCACCATGCGGACAATAGCACGAGAAAAAATACCATAATACGGCTGATTAAATTCGGCTAATTTAGTATCCCAAGTAAACGTGTAACAATAAGGATTATCGAGTTTAGTAATAAAATCTTCTAAAGACATTAAGGTTACATTTTTTAAAATGCTCGATTGAATGGTGCAGTTTTTTATTTCATCCCAATTTGACTGGCTAATATAACCACTACAAGCGGTGGAAGCCGATAAATCATTGGTGTGGCAAATAACTAACACGCTATCTTTCGTCATAGATACATCCATCTCCGAACCATCGGCGCCTTTATTTAAGCAGGTTTCTATGCCTGGCCACGAATTAGGAGGAAACAACGAATAAAATCCCATGCCAGCATGACCAAAACAACTAATTTGATTGTTGTTTAAATTAGTGAGTTGAAACGCAGGCGGATCTTTAGTGCAAGCAACCCCAATCAATAATAAAAATATGACAGCGGTTTTTTGCAACTCAATGTTAAATTAAATTACACCGTTAGTTTTTTGTAGCGAGGGCGTTTTGGTTCCACATTTCCAAGGCGTTTTTTACGATTTTCTTCGTACTCGCTATAGCCACCTTCAAACCAATACACCGTGCTATCACCCTCAAATGCTAAAATGTGCGTACACACACGGTCTAAAAACCAACGGTCGTGGCTAATAATAACTGCGCAACCTGCAAAATTTTCTAAACCTTCTTCTAAGGCACGAAGCGTATTCACATCTAAATCATTGGTAGGCTCATCTAATAACAACACGTTTCCTTCTTCCTTTAAAGCCATTGCTAAATGCAAACGGTTACGTTCTCCACCCGAAAGCACGCCTACTTTTTTTCCTTGGTCGCTTCCGCTAAAATTAAACCTCGAAATGTAAGCTCTAGCATTCATTGCTTTGCCACCTAATGTAATGTTATCTAAACCTCCGCTTAATACATCATACACTGTTTTGTTTGGATCTAACTCTTTGTGATTTTGATCTACATAAGCAATTTTTACAGTTGGCCCTACTTTAAACTCACCGCTATTAGGTTTCTCCTCGCCCATAATCATACGGAACAAGGTGGTTTTACCAGCACCATTTGGACCAATAATACCCACAATACCAGCAGGTGGCAATTTAAAATTCAAATGTTCGTATAATAATCTGTCGCCAAAACCTTTTGATACCTCAATGGCTTCAATAACTTCGTTACCCAAGCGAGGACCATTAGGAATAAAAATTTCTAAACGTTCTTCTTTTTCCTTAATATCTTCGTTTAGCATTTTATCGTAGTTATTTAAACGGGCTTTTTGCTTCACGCCACGTCCTTTCACACCTTGGCGCACCCACTCCAACTCACGTGCTAAGGTTTTTTGTCGTTTACTTTCTGTTTTTTCTTCTTGCTTTAAACGCTGACCTTTTTGCTCTAACCAACTCGAGTAATTTCCTTTCCACGGAATACCTTCACCGCGGTCTAACTCCAATATCCAACCAGCTACATTATCTAAGAAATAACGATCGTGTGTTACCGCAATTACGGTTCCTTTGTAGTGTTGTAAATGTTGCTCTAACCAATCAACTGATTCGGCATCTAAATGGTTGGTAGGCTCATCTAATAATAAAATATCTGGTTCTTGTAATAATAAACGACACAAAGCCACTCTGCGACGCTCACCACCCGATAATACTTTGATAGGTGTATTACTTTCAGGACAACGTAAGGCATCCATTGCTAACTCTAATCGCGTATCTAAGTTCCATAAATCAAACTGATCAATTTGCTCTTGTAATTGTGCTTGACGATTAATGAGTTTATCCATTTTATCAGGATCGTTGATAATCTCTTCGTCCATAAACTTATTGTTTACTTCCTCAAACTCATTTAAAATATCTACATGTTTTTGAGCCCCTTCGCGCACCACTTCAATTACTGTTTTATTTTCATCTAGTTTTGGCTCTTGCTCTAATAAGCCTATGCTATAACCAGGCGATTGATGAATTTCTCCTAAATAGTCTTTATCAATACCTGCCATAATACGCAGCAAAGACGATTTACCCGAACCATTTAAACCCAATACACCTATTTTAGCTCCATAATAAAAGGAGATGTAAATATCTTTTAATACTTGTTTTTGTGGTGGATGTATCTTAGATACATTTACCATACTATAAATAATTTGTCTTCCAGTTTCTGACATGATAAAAAAATTAGGCTATAAAGTTAATAGAATTTAGCGAATTTTCACGGCTTATTTATGCTAAAATAAGTGCTATCAAATTATATAAAGCTATTTTTTGTTTCTTTTGTTTCTTTTGCTTCTAGGCAAAAGAAAGTAAGAACTTTTTTACTCTCATAACTTTTCTTTGCGTCTCCAAAGAAAAGTTACAAAAGAAAAGAGCCCACAAAAGCCAACAGAAAGTTTCATTTGTCGCACCTGCCTGCGCTTGCAAGCCATGAAACTTTCAGTTCGCACCTTTCGTGGACGTCCACGCACTCAAAAGCCTGTTTGTATGTTTGTTGTATGTTTTTTTCATCAAACTATTCAGATTAGCGCCATGGCATTTTAAAATGTTGCGTAAAAATCGAGTGGTATCAAAAGCGAGGGCAGGTGTGTAGATTCTTTGGGCTGTTCGCGAAGCGCTTTCAAAGAATCAGCTTGATACTACGATGATTTTAGCAAGATTTTAAGGAGCCTTGATTTTTTTTGTAACTTTTTGTATCAAGACAAAAAGTTTTATAAAAAGCCTTGAACTTTTGTTTCTTTTGTTTCAAGGCAAAAGAAAGTAAGAACTTTTTTACTCTTCCTAACTTTTAGTAAGATTGAATTAACGACTCCAATGGAATATTTAATTTTTCATGTAATTTGCGCACCATTTCTAAGGTAAGTTTGCGCTTGCGGCTAAGTATCTCGCTTACACGACCTTTATAACCAATAATATTAGCAAGGTCTTTTTGCTTATAGCCCATTTGTTCCATTCGGAATTTAATAGCTTCAATAGGGTCAGGAGCCTCGATATGATAATGCTCGTCTTCATATTTTTCAATAAGAAAACCTAAAATTTCAAGTTCATCACCTTCTTTGGTTTTCGGACGGGCATCAAAAATAACTTCCATACGTTTTAGAGCTTTTTGATACTCTTTTTCTGTTTTAATTAATTTTATATCCATGACTTCAATTTTTAAATCTTATTTGCGTTTATCTTATCGTACTCTGCATGTGTTCCTATAAATCTAATCCACACCATTTTATATTTATAATTTATCCTTACTATTAACCGATAAGAGTTGCCTTTTATATTAAAAACAACCCTATTATCCGCCAAAAAACTTGCACTTGGGTAATTAACCTTTATATCCTTTGGGGTTTGCCAATCAGCCTCTATTGCCTCATCAAACCATGTTTTTAATTGCTGCTCACAATCTTCATGTTTGGTCCAAAATACCTTTAATGTTTTTCTGGAAATTACCCTCATTCCATTTTCTTTCTACAAATATACGAATAGTTTTTTAAATAGTTCCCAAATGGGAACTATTTTTACTCCCGCTCTCATCTGCCTTGCAACTACTACCTTTGCGCAAGAAAACAAAAATGATATAGTACAACTTTACGATTATGGTGCAAGGATTTATGATGCTCGTATTTTACGTTACATGAGCACCGACCCAAAACAACCAATAGAAAACAGCCCGTATCAATTTGCGGATACAACTAAAACTAAACAGGTTGCCAATAAACCAAAGAAAAAAGGCATTGCTACAAAATAACAAAACACCAAGCTGATAAGCCTGGCGTTGGATGTTTTTTACACGCACGGATACCTCACTCACAATACTACGCTTCATATCCGCGCGAGCGGGTGATTTTAAAACAAGGAAAGAGTATTCACATAAATAATAAATGCCAGTTATAAACTGGCACTCACTATACATTTATTATTAGTTGAAGTTACGGCTGAAAAAGCCTAAACTCCAACTAGCGGGGGGCCCGGCGTTTTAGTTTAATTAGTGTAGTGCTATAATTGTATCCGATTAGATACTAATCAAGATTTATAAAATTTAAGCTATCAGGTACGTTCAATTTTTTTCTTAATTCTAAAAACTTCTTTTCGTTTTTTGCTGAATAATAACGTATCAAAGAGTCGTTTTTAATTTTTACAATCATATACTTCGGTTGTTCTTTTCTCTGCTCATTTTTTACGATAATGAAATTTCTATTTAATCCAATATCTGTTGGGTTTTTAAATGCTAATGAATAGTATCGAGTTTCCTCCGTTTTTAACGTGTCATCAGCAGAAATAATGTATTTTAAATGCCATAAACCGTAATGTTTTTCGTATTGTTCAGTACCTAAAACAAATTGACTATTTATATTCTTTTTTATAACTACATTATAAGACTTTACGGAAGTACACCTTGAAAATATAACCACTATAGAAAAATAAAAAATATACTTCATGACAATTTAATTTTTTAAATCAATCCCGCTCGCGCGGATATGAAGCGTGAGAAAGTGGGCTGGTATCCGTGCGTTTTTTTGCATTCATTTTCAGAATCTAAGTTAATGAAAAACTTTTGTTTCTTTTGCTTCAAGGTAAAAGAAAGTAAGAACTTTTTTACTCTCATAACTTTTCTTTGCTTCTCCAAAGAAAAGTTACAAAAGAAAAGAGTCCACAAAAGCCAACAGAAAGTTTCATTTGTCGCACCAGCCTGCGCTTGCAAGCCATGAAACTTTCAGTTCGCACCTTTCGTGGACGTCCACGCACTCAAAAGCCTGTTCGTAAGTTTGCACGTTTACAAAGCTTCATTCCCGAGAGAGCGAGGTATTTGAAATTATTTGTATTTCTTTTTTGGACTGGTTTTACATGGAAATACACGCAAGATAAAAATTATTTTTTCTTCCACACTGTAAATAATTACATACGGATATTTTTTGATGTACATTTCTCGTACATACTTATATTTATTAGGATAGAACAAAGGATTTGTTTGTATATCATCTACACACTTAAATACATAATCTACAAATTTATTTCCTAACTGTTCCTGTTGTTTTTCATACCATTTTTTAGCCTTCTCTATATCTAAAATGGCTCTGTTCGTAATAACAAGCTGTTTCATTACTTTTTCATTTTTTTATAAATAATGTTTTTGGCTTGTTCTACAGTATAATATTTTAATTTACCCGATTTATGTTCTGCTAATGTCTTATTTAGTTTGTGTTTTTGTTCTGATGTTAACATACTGCTCTCATCTTCACTTTGTAAAACTTCTTTCAACATGGCATAAATTGAACGTAAAATAGTTTCATTTTCTACATTATTTAATTGCTTCTTTATAGTTGTTTTTAATGCTGTTGCTGTCATTTAATAGAATGTTTATGTGATAGTCAAAGTTACTCATTTTATTGTTTAACTAAAAACATGAAGGTTTAAACCCTAGTTTTTTCTTCACTCGCGCAGATATGAAGCGTGAGCTAATTGGCTGGTATCCGTGCGTTTTTATACTCATTTTCAAATTCTAAATTAATGAAATTTTTTGTTTCTTTTGTTTCAAGGCAAAAGAAAGTAAGAGAATTTCTTTTACGATACTTTTTTCGGAAAAAGTATCCAAAACCGTTTTATTTTTCGGAAGGATATTTTTGTTTTCTACGCACATATCTCCGCCAAACAAAACCGCTGATTCAAAAATCCCACGAAGCGCTCGTGCCCGCCCTTCGATTTTCTCACAGCTATATCTGCGAAAAATAAAAGTCCACGCACTCAAAAGCCTGTGCGTGGGTTACACGCTATGCTATTCCGGTTAGCACAAGGGCATTTTAAAATGTTGCGTAAAAATCGAGTGGAATCAAAGGCGAGGGCAGGTGTGAAGATTCTTTGGGCTGTTCGCGAAGCGCTTTCAAAGAATCAGCTTGATACCACGATGATTTTAGCAAGATTTTAAGGAGCCTTGATTTTTTTGTAACTTTTTGTATCAAGACAAAAAGTTTTATAAAAAACTTGAACTTTTGTTTTTGTTGCTTCTAGGCAAAAGAAAGTAAAATAATTTATATACAAGGCACGGATACCTCACTCACAACACTACGCTTCATATCCGCGCGAGCGGGGTTTTGTTTTTTATGCCGCAGGATTGCAAATCCAGCGGAGCGGGGGTTATTTATTGGGCGAAGCAAAGCAAGCCGATACCTTTAAAGACCCTGCTATGCTAAAACGGTTGAATGAGATTACCAACTTGCCTGATACGGATAAAGAGCATATCCTTTACACCATCGACCATTTACTGGCTTCCGTTAAAACTAAATTAGCTTATAAATAAAAAACCGTAGCTAACAAACTACGGTTTTTTTTTGTTTTTTATGCCGCAGGATTGCAAATCCAGCGGAGCGGGGCGGATATTCCGCAGCATGACACATGCAGCGGAGCGGGGAATGCTCAAAAAGCTATTAACTATTATGATGAGCAACTTACTGGCTTAGGAGAAAAATTTAATACAGCCCTAGATAAGCATATTACGATTATCGCTAAAAACCCTTTTTATCAAATACGTTATAAGGATTACAGAGCTTTACCTATAAAAAAATTCCCTTACACTATTGTATTTTACGTTAATGAGAATACTAAAACGGTATTTATTTCTGCTGTTTTTAACATCAAACAAAATCCTAAAAAACTACCTAAATAAAAAAACCGCAGCTCTTAAACTACGGTTTTTGCTTCGTATGCCGCAGCATTGCAAATGCAGCGGAGCGGGGGGAAACCGTAGCTATTAAACTACGGTTTTAATTTTTATGCCGCAGGATTGCAAATCAAGCGGAGCGGGCAGCCTGCTACCATTTAAACCAATGAAAGAAAATATTTAATATTACTAACACCGCTATAATAATCAGAAATACTGTGGAACCATAATTTGATGCGTGCGTATACTCATATCCTGGCCTACCCCAATTTTTTATAGTATCTATTAAATCGTATATTCCCCATATAATAGCCAATAAACAAATAATTATCACAAGTGCCTCCATATTAGTTACCTTTAACGGTTTCAGTTACAACATCTTTCTTCACCACGTTATAGGCCTTTACGGCATTTTTTGCATTCTTTGATAAATCGGAAGCATCAATAGTTTTATTGATTTTCTTGGTTCCAAAATCAGCTACTTTGTCGACTACTACACTTTTAACAACTGACTTTAGACCTTTTTCTTGATATTCTATACTATAATCGATGGCATCAGATATACCTTCAAACGCTTCTCCAGATTCAATTAATAATGGAGACAACTCAGCCGCAGGTGTAACAGCTGCAACGTATCCTGCATATTTTAAAGTTTTACCTACTACATTTGAACCAACGGATGCTACCTTTAAATCAGTTTTTGTAATTCTACCAATATTTGCTCCATCATTTCCACCTTCTAAACTAGCATCCCATCTCTTAAATGTCTCCCATTTTTTTAATGAGCTAAATTGCTTTGCTCTATCTGTGGCTCTTGAAACGAATTGGTCATCACTATTCTTTGGTGGATTATTTGCTGCATTTATCCAAAATGTTACTGTTTTGATATCTTTAGCATCAACACTCCTTACTTGAGTACTTCCTCCAATCAATCCAATATACTTGCCATCGTTTGTGACGAATTTCTCAGTACCATCTAAATCAATACTCCTCATAACATCATTTTCCGCAAACGCATATGTACTATTCCATGCAAAGTGTTTAAATAACGGGTCTACAGATAAGAACCGTCCTAATGCAGGATTATAAATACGCATACCATAGTCCTGAGTACCTTGTCCTGTTCCTACGGTCTCTGGATCATTTTCTTTTCCGTTAAATCCATAACGGTAAGGATATAAATACGGTGCTACCAAACATTCCCCTACCTTCTCAAACTATTACAAATACTGGGGTTTTCAAAGAACATGTAAATCAAATTTACAATGTAAACATACAATTTTTAATTGAGGTAAGCAAATAAAAAAGCTCCAAAAATTTGGAGCTTAGGAGTTTTTTTATTATATTGTATGTAAACTTTTAAAACAAATTATTATGACAGTAGCACAATTAGACGCAGTTCAAAACGACCTTGAAAACAGTAGTACCGTTGCCCAAAACTTATCTGCTGAAATAGGAAAAATTCGGAACATGATGTACGGAGTTAATTCTCAGGGGATGTTTACACCTGCACAAGTAGCACAGGAAAAAACAAAAGTAAAAACTGATATTGCTAATTTGATAATAGCATTGCAAAACATAAACAATCGGATTGTTTAGTTATTTCAATTTATTTCAACGGATGCCACATATTGATTTTCTCTAACTGCTCGTTGATGTCGGTACGTTTGTATTGCTCGGTACTGCTCGGCCACTTATGACCAGCAAAGAGTTGTACGTCCTCAATACTTTCTTTTGATACATTGAGTTTATTAGCTATAACACTTTGCCGTATAGTGGTTGGGTTGAGGTTACGCTCTGGGTAGAGGTGCTTTAGCGGCTCAATCATGCTATGTATGCCGTCCACCGTTTCAGCAACACCACGTTGAGTTATGAGGAAACAATTTGTTGCTGACCTCAACAAGTTTTTTCGTGAGGTGTTGATATAGTCCAGCATTAGTTTTATTTGACTTGGTTTTAAATCAAGTGTTCTGGCTGCAAATTTCGGACTGCCTTTGATGTAGATTGTACCAGCATCCAAATCAATATCGTTTAACGTTAACCTACAAAGCTCGGAGCAAGCTAAGGCTTGGTAGATGAGCAATGATATAATAACCTTGTTCCGCAGTTCCAGATTAAAAAAGCGGTTTTCTCTGGTCATTAGCTGTTCTAATTCATTTGGACTAAAGAGGTCTTGCAACTGTATTGGTTTCTTTTTTCTCCTGAGCTTAAAGTTTCTGCAAGGGTGGTCTTGGCGTTGGCCTGTTTCCAGTAGATAATCGTAGTAACGTTTGATGGCAGATAGTATCGGGCTTATCTGTGTGGCTTCGGTCTTGCTTTTTCTCAGGCTGTTTATGTACTCCGTAATATCTGCATAGTTTAAGGCTCTCGCATTCGGACACTTCATTTTAAATACGTCCAGATAATATAGATAGGTTTTAGCTGTCTGACCTGTGTGGTGGCGGTAAATATATTGTTCAAGTGTTTCCATATTATCGGCTATGTGTTAAGAGTTGTTTCATTTTTCTTCGTCTGGCATAAACATGTACGGTGTCAATCTCACTATGCCCCATAAATTCCCGTACAAACTCTATGGTAGCTTTGTTATCCAATAGATGTACTGCGATACTATGACGTAAACAATGGAGGGTAATATCTTTATTAATGAGTTCTGTGTTTTGTGTTTTCTCAATCAGTTCTTTAAGTCGGGCATTGATGTGGTCGCCTTTCATCCGTTGGCCTTTATTGTTCACAAAAAATGCTTCGGTTCGTTGGTGCTGTGTCTGTTTAAAGTAAACGTGTCGCTCATTAACCAAATAGTCTTTTAAATCATTTACAAGTTTATTAGATAGAGGTATCTCTCTGCGTTTACCAAACTTTCCTTTTCTAACTATCAATATCCCTCTGGTCAATTGTACATCAACAACATTGAGATTTTGTATTTCACTTCGCCTTGCACCGCATCCGTATGCAATAGCCAGCATCGCCTTATCCCGTTTGTTTTCACAAACGGTGTACAAGAGTTTTACCTCATCAATGCTTATGATTTGTCTTTGTTTACCTTCACTTCGGTTATGCTTAGGCAAGAGGATTTTTTTGTCAATCAAATTATTATCGAGCAGGTAATCAAAAAACAAATCTACCGCAAACATATTGCCTCCAATAGTTGAGCTGCTTAACAAACCTTCTTTTCTCATGTTGGGTCTTGTACTCAGATACTCATAATACTCAACCATATCCAACGGCTTTAACTTGTTAAGTTTTAGTTTACCTAAGTTTTCCAGATAGGCTAAAAACTCTTTCACGTTGTTCTGGTAGGTGCTTCCTGTTTGTCGGTAGCCCATTGCTTTGATTGCTTCATCAAATCCTTTTAACAGGAGTTGGTAGGTATGGGTATATAGTTCGCCTCGTTTGGTCATAGTGTTTTTTCTTTTGCTTTATATATGTACTTCTGGGAAACTGGGACGCTACGGGTCAAACCTATACTGGTAGTGAGTTCCAGCGTCCCAAAGTGCTTTTATTTACTCCTTAATCCTGTATTTGGTTTATCTGGCTAAGTAGTCCATCCTTTACCTTCTGTCTAACCTTTTCCATGTCATCCCAGTAGCTTATCTGGTATTTATATCCTTTGTTTGCAGAGCCTTCGGCTATCTGGATATATTCCAAGTGTTTTAAGTCCTGTATGTATCTATCCACTTGGGAGCGGCTAAGGTTAAAAGCTTGCCTTACTTCTCTGGTGCTAAAATGATATTTACCAGAGCCGCTTTGTTTCTTGATGTAGCTTTTTAATTGCTCAAAAAACTGACGTAGGCTGCTATCGAGTTCATCAATCTTCCACATGATAGCATCAAACAATATTTCACAGGCCAGCTTTAAATCTTCTTTGGTTGATATTAAACGGCCTTGCTCATCTTTGTTGCGTTGGTACTGATGCAACAAGGTGATTTGCTTTACAAAGTCTTGGTAATGGTTGTTTAACCGCCTCAACATCTTTGCCTCAACGGGTAGTTGTAATTTATCTGCATAACGGTTAACTACCTCATAAGGCTTCAATGTACGGATGCAGTTTTGTAATAGCTCTTTAGCTTGTTTGCTTGCTAAGGTATCCAATAGACCAGCGGTTTGTTTATTCTGGTACAGGATAATTCTTTTTGTCTGGTCTTCGCTTTCATTTACACCGAGTATAATGGAGCGGCTCAGATTATCAAAATAAATTTCTGCATGAGTTGTCGCTACAAGGCTTGCAAACTTTGCATTAACCCGTTTAACGGTTGATACCAATTGCCCCGATTTGTTTTTATAAGTGGTGGAGCTACTCACAAAGCCAGCCGATTGCATTTCCCTAAAAGCAAACATTGCTTCTTCATCCAGCCCATCAATGTCCTGTATCAATACCAGTTTATTAATCAGGTCTTCATTTTTGTAGTGATATAATGACTTGCTGGTGATTCTGGTCATGTTGAGCAAATCCTCTGGCGGCATAAGATTAGCAATACCATTCACCAAATGTGTTTTACCGCTTCCGCTTGTTCCTTGTATCAATCCATGCAAAGGATTAAGCATTTTGTAAGTGGATGCAATAACAAAGACCATTTTACGGTTGTTTTCTTCGCCAACGATACCGCTGGTTTCAATTAGCTTATCTATGCGTTGGATTAGATTTGCTTCGCTTAAAAACTCAATCGATTCTTTTTCTTTCTCTGGGGGTAAAAGATTTTGAGGCTTTTGTTTTGTCCCGTGTTCGGCTTCCAGTTGTTCATCTCGATATGCTTCCAAGAGGTCGGTGAGCTTTAATAGCTCTGCTTCAATTTCGCTCTGGTCAATCCCTTCACCTTCACTAATGGACTTAGCAAAGTTCACCAACTGTTGTCTGTCATATAAGTCGGGCTTTGCACGGTGTTTTCTTTTGGTGTTGAGTTCTTCAAAGTGTATGGTTGCTTTTAGGTTCCCTAAGTCGGTTGATAGATTACCCAACACATAGTATGTTCCTGTGCTTGCTTCATAGCTTAATTTACCTTCTGTAATTCGATTTAAACACGCTTCTGTCTGTTCAGTCGTAATTATCTCAGCCTGTCCTTTGGATTCATTTAAAAGCTGTTGTAAGCCCTCTAATCCGTAATTCACCCACATGTCATTTAGACTATGGTCTTCGGGTAAATTAATCCTTTTGATATTTACAGAGTGTAAAAAGTGCTTCAATACTTCTGCTGAGGTTTCCGCTGGTCTATTTACCTCTGGTATTGCGATAATTTCATTAAGGTGTTTTAATGACATTACAGCCTCTAATGTTTCATCCGACATTCTACCTTCATTTAAAGCGATAACAGCATCCCTGTTGCCAAGTATTCGACTTTCAAGTATGGTTGCCGCATCCAATAAACTATCAGTTATATATAACTTCTCAGTTAACGGGTGTGGGTAGTTAGGATATATTCCTTCCTCATTGAGATACTGAGGCGTATGGTCTTTGGTAAAGATGCGGATTGCTCCAAAATTTACCACCTCATTCAATTCGTTTCGGAGTGCAAAGATAATCGCCTCCTTACCAAAGCTGGTGTATGCCTTTAACTCTGGGCTTCTCACGGCTGCATTGCTTGGTATTAAAAAACCAACACTTAGCAGCTCATCAATAAAATCCTGTTCCCTACGGTGGTGGGTTTGGCCAGAGCTAAAACATGCTCCTGTTCGTTCAATGGATAAACATTTGCTTTCGAGCCATTCTCTCGGTTCTTTAGTTTTAGCAGCCCTGATACCATTACTAAAGCTGACGTGTAGTGTTTTAAAAATCTCCTTTCTGTCTTTCATATCCATTTTTTTAGGCATAGTTATCTGAGCTTCGATTTTTACATCGAAAAAATTGACCGATTAGAAAAAATAAGGCAAGTTGATAACTGGACTTAGCCCAACATTTTCCTACGAGGGGTCTGGCCTCGCTGACATAACTATTTTATTTGAATTAGAGCCGAAAACTGGCATTTTCACACCGATTTTGGCTTAGAAAAGAGATTTTGGGTCATTTTTCGCCCATTTTCCCCGATTTTTTAGTGATGCAAAGGTACGTAATTATTTTGAATCTACCAAATTTTTCTTCAAAAATATTTTGCCATGTCAAATATTATATGTATTCAAAGCACTTAATTAAGCTGCATAAGCTCCAACGGTAACATGGCTCAGGTTTAAAGTCTTTCCGATAACTCTATTAGATAAGCCCTCCGACTTCATTAATTTAATACGGTCTATAATGGTTGTATCTATTTGCGGCCTGCCTCCTTTCTTTTTACTTCGAGCTAAACCAGCTTTTACACGTTCACTAATACGTACTTTCTCTTGCTTTGCCAATGTTGATAAGAGAGATATAACCACGTCTTTGAATATGCCGCAAGAATCTATGTACTGTTCCGTGTATGACTTGAAGCCTACACCGTAGCTTTCCAGTTGCTCCATATACTTTATAGCTGCTCTGGTTCCTTCACGTGTCCATCTATCAAGGCTCCAAAACAAAACAAGGTCAAACTTACGCTTGGCGGCATCGGCAAACAGCTTCTTAAAAGCTGGACGGTCGGAAGTACCACCGCTCACCTCATCCATATACTCACCTGTTACCTTATAACCCATGCGTTCGCAAAACTCACGTAATACGATTAACTGATTATCGACATCCTGACCTTTATTGGTAGTTGATACTCGGACATAAATTGCTGTTCTCATATTCTTACTTTTTTAATGGTGGTCAAAAAACCTATCTTTTTTTTGGTCTTAAAACCCCTGATTTTATTGGTGGTGATTTTTAAAATTTTACTGGTAACTAAACAAGTGTTTTCTTACCAGCCTCATCAAACTTCTTAACCAGTATTTCAGCAAGAAAACGCAGGTACTCAACTATGCTTTTATTGTAAAAATCCAGCTTACGAAGTGTCTGGCTAATTACTTGTTGTTCGTTGAGCGGTGCGTTATGGATTGCTTCAATAACAAAATCGGTGTCAATGAAGTGAGTTAGTCCGTTGGTGTCGGTTATCTCAAACATGGTGTAATTGATTTGTTTTTCTTGAAAGAAGTTGCTTAGATATGTTTTGCTCATGGCTCTGAATGGGTTGATTTTCCTGGTATAAAGGTAAAGCCCTGGATTTGAACTTCCTACAAAAACCCTGGTTTTCCTGGGGTTTCACGGTATTGAGCTGTTAAGCTTTACAAAAAGTTCATTTATGATTTTCTCTGCGTGCCTTTCAGGTGTTGAGGTTCAGAGGTTTTTCGAGTTCATTTAGGACACTATAAGCCAGCGAAGCGACCCACCCCGTGCCTTATAGTGTCCTTTTTTATCCTTAAAAATCTCTGTCCCCTATGGTATTGTTGAGGTACGTGGATTTTCATAAATGAACTTTTAGATTATTTTCAGAAATCTTGTGCTTACCTATTGACATTTTCCACTTATTTCAGTATACTTAATAAAAGCTTATCCAAGATGGGCTTTGCTGGTTCCTATCGGGGTTGCTCCCGATAGGTCTCTGTCCAGTTAGGATAGAGAAAAGCATAACATAAAACAGAGATTCAATGAAAAGTGAAAAAACAAAAACAGTTCAGGCGTTACATTCCCGTAAAACTTAAAGAAGCCTTAGACCAATTAAGCTATGAGCGTAAAGATGACCTTTACACTATTATAGACCTTATTTCCCGAAAGGAAATTTATTTTAAATCGGATTACCAGAACCGACACGGGTACACCGAAATATCAAAAGCTCAGTTTAAAGAATACATTGCGAGTAGCGAACACCTGAGCAATGGGTTACAGTTCCTTATTGATAATAAACTATTGCTGCAAAATCCATTTTACATAATTGGTGTGGAATCAAAAAAATATAAGATACCCAGAGAGTATTTAGGCAAGACCGTTCCAATTACCATAAGAGATAAGAACATTAATAAACGCATCAGCGATAAGATTAAACGAAACAAAAAGATGAAAGCAAAAAACTTAGAATTTGCTAAGACCGAGTATTACAAAACATTTAAGATTGATATTGAAGGAGCAAGGCAAGCGATATTAAACAAGACGGTAACTGAAATTAAAAGCCTTTGTTACCGATTAAATTTAATTTACAGCGATAAGGATGTATTAGATATTATTGAGTGTAAGAATGATTATATAAAGACACGCTTTTGTATCATGCTACATAAAGAAGGTTATGAACTGGATAACATTATGCACCGTTACATGATATATAATACACGTATTAACGCTATTAATGACGGTTTCCTGTTCTTTAAGCGTAACAGCACCAATGGAAGACTTGACACCAATCTGACATCGTTACCAAGCTTTTTAAGACCGTTTTTAATTGCTTCGGAAAAGTTAATGAACATTGATATAAAGAACTCACAACCATATTTCTTATACACGCTTATCATGCACAAGTCAGAGATTGACCAAACGGAGTTAAAAAGATATGCGGAGCTGGTAATCGGTGGAAGCTTTTACGAGTATCTGGCAGAGCAATACAAAAAACAAACTGGTTACACCAGAGAACGACACCAGATGAAAAACATGTTGTTTAAAATCTTCTTTTCGAGAGTGAATAGCTATAAAGAACAAAAACAATTCTTTGGTGGTTTGTTCCCAACGATTATGAATCACATTAACCAGACCAATGAAGAAAAGCATAATACTTTATCTATCCAGCTTCAAACAAAAGAATCATTTACGGTGTTGGATATAATCTTGCCATTGTTAGAGAAGCAAGGCATAAGACCTTATACTATACATGATAGCTTTGTATGTAAGGAATCTGAGGCAATGACTATAAAGCAAGTATTTATTGATAAGGTTACAGAGTTATACGGAATTGCACCAGCTCTGCACATAGATTATTTGATTAATGAGAAACCAATGGAAGACGATGAATTAATAACAGACTTTGATGCTTTCATTGATGAGATGAATAAACTGGATGGCGGTGAAGACAGGGAGGCGGCTTAATATTGGTTTCGGTCAAATCCCGGAATCGGGATTTGACCTGACACCTTCTTAAATCAATTTCAAAAAAATAATCCCAGTCCGAGAGGCACTTAGAGGGGTTCCTTTGAAGAGGTCGGAAATTGTGTATATAAGAGCGGTAACGAAACTTATTTGACCAATTTGCACAACGGAGGCAGGGCTGGTCGGAATTTTCCAACGGGGGACGGGAGGCGTTTACCGAACACATTGAAAGGAATACTTAAAATTTATATTGTTTTCGAGGTTTCCTGTTTAAACCTATAGAATATGAACGTGAGAAGGTTGTTCCCGAATCAATATAAATAAGCATGCTTAAAACCAATTCTTTTGGCTCTCGGAACGATATTTATAGTAATATGAAGAAAACCATTACACTAATACTCCGACCTTCTCAGATTGAATATTTACTAAACAATTTGCCTGTTGGTCATACAATCAAAGCTAAAGCATCGGACTTAGATTACATTATTATAGCTGCAAAAAAGGAACGAAACAAACGGAAATAAAAAAGCACCGCATAACGGTGCGTAGTGTTTCATCATAAAACGGGGTTACTGGTTGAGCAATTCAACTTTCTTTTTTTCAAACTCTTCTTTAGTAAGTATTCCAGATTGATATAGGTCTCCGAGCTTCTTTAGGTCATCCAGTTGAGTGGTTGAACTTGGTTTAATGTTCTGCTCTGGTGTCGGTGTTACAATTGATTGTTGAGGTAGTGGCTGTTTGTTTTCTAAGAAGTGTTTTAAATCGCTGATAGCTGTTTCAAGTTTTTTAAGCTTGGGCAAATCGGATTCCATAGCAAACAAACTGGCATTATTACCGCTTTTGTTCCCAATGGTAACGGCATAGCCTCTGTCTGCAAAAAATCTTAATATAAACTTTTCGTATAAGCCTGTCTCTAAAAAAGCATCAAACACAAATACGAACCAAATAAAACCAGCCAGTAAAAACGAACCAACGAAAATGATAATTGCCAACCAGCCGAAAAAAATATCCTTAATACTGGCATCAAAAAATATAGCTCCCCATTCATCATTAACGAAAATCAAATCTATAAATAACGCCAGTAAACAACCACCTATTAGCGTTCTTGTAATCATTCCTATTACCGATAAGCGTGGCTGAGTGAATTTAATGTACTTAACATTGTCAATGTTCTTTGCATCTATACTTGTACTTCCGTTATCAGCTTTGGCAATTAGCTTATTTTCGTTCAGGTCAACAACAACACCAGAGCTAAAACGAAATATTTGTGATTCAAATTTTTCCATAGGTGTTGAGGTTATTGTTTAGCTGCTCTAAAACCTTCTTTCCAGCACTCTGGAACTTCGCCTATCATTCCAGCACCGTTATTGCACTCTCTCATATGTTCTTCTGGAGTACTCCAAATAGAAGATTTTCCAGCTTCGTACCCAGACTTATACCCTTCGTTAGATACGTTACAAGTAGTCTCTTTGTTTTTACTTCCACCGCAAGCGGTTAGTATAGCTAAAGTTGATAAAATTATTATACTTTTTCTCATGGTTAAATTATTGGTTTTACAGGACAAATATAATAATTATAGTAGTAATATAAAACTACTATAATTTAATGTCAGTAATTATCCAAACACTATCTCCGACTTTTGATAGAAGCCTTTATTATCATGGAGATAGACACAAATTCACACCTAAAGAAGTTGGGTAAGAACATTGCCCAAATGCGTGAAAAGAAAAAGATAACTCAGTATAAGTTAGCTAAAGAGATATTGACCGACCAATCCAATTTAGCGAGGATTGAGGACGGAAAGGTAAACCCAACGGTGAAGACTTTGCTTAAAATAAGCACCGTTTTAAAATGTAGGGTGAAGGATTTTTTTGATTTCTAACAACAAAAAAAAGAGAGCTTTTACACTCTCTTCAGTTCGATTTTTACAGCCTGTTAAATGGCTTTGGCTCTTTAGAAAACCAATAGGCTGAGATTTTTTGATTCCTCAGGTGACAATTGGTACACGACCTTATTTTTCAATAGGGTTAGAATTAGAATAAAAGTCTTTAGATGCCTTAATTTGGATTGTGTCCCCATTAAAAACATAAAAAAGTTTTGCTTGTTTTAACAAACTATCTGCTATTGGATAGATTTTGGACATTATGGCAGCCTCATCAAAATCAACTTTATATTTAATTGGAGATTCTATGTTGATTAGCGTGCTATCAGACTTCTTCAAAACTATTTGTCTTTGAGCATATTTGAGATATGTAAATTTACCTTGAACATCTTCAATAAAGATTGAGTTACTGTCAATCCTACAGTCAAGTTTATCATCATTCTTAATTTTTACTTTGTAAGAAAAGTACATTTCGCTCTGGAAATTTAAATCCTTTACGTAAAATTGTGGAACAGTATAACATATAGTTACGCTTTCTAAACTCAACCGAATTTCTTTCTTACTATCTTTACAAGAGATAAGAAGTATAATTAAAGTACAAACAATCAACGAGGATTTCATCATTTTTTTTCTTTGTATTTTTCGTAAATAGGTTTATATTTTTCTTTCCATTTCTTACCCTCATTCCTTATTGCCTCATTTTGCTCTTTAGTATAGCTTTTATTATTATATCCATCAAGAGCATTGAATATTTCGTTAACAACGTCGAAAACAGCCGCCTTTAATTCGGGAGTGGTTTTGGCAAACTCTGGAGAGTTGATTTGCTTGTAATAAACGCTTAAATGCTCAAATCCATCATTTGTGGTAAACTCGCCATGTGTCTTTTCATGCCTCAAGACACTGATAAAATTATTCCCGTCATTTAATACCGAAGAAACTTTACCATAATAGAGACTGATTGATATTCTATTTGTCTTATCATTATGATTCATGATGTCGCTACCCGTAGCAATCGTACCTTGATTATAAACACTGTTAGATTCGTATTCAATTTGCCCACTGGAATTAGATTTGGAGGTTCTATTTGCAACGGAAAGACTTCCACCACCAAGAGACTTAACATCTAAACCAGCAGATTTCGCATAATAAGCCCCAATGTTTGTCAACGTTTTTGCATTGTCTTTGTTAAAAGAGTAATCTTTAAGTTGTTGCTTAACGCCTTTTTCGTTCACAATATGAATAGTTCTTGTCTTCTTGTCGTCTGAATACAAAAATACACCTTTAGAATTAAAAAAGTCATCGTCACCATCGGGGTCTACCTTCCAAATAGGAGAGTTACTAAAACAACTATAATCACTTTGCCAAGGTTTTTTAACTGGGTCAATATTCCACCTACGACCTAACCTTGCATCGTATTGCCAAAATTCAGCCGTGTAACTTGTTCCATCGCTTCCGAAAACCTCGTCATCTTTCTCCTGTCCGTTCATGCCGTATCTATACTTAGAAGAGCTTTGATAATTCCTACCAGGCATTGGCGCACCGAAGGCGTAATAATCAGTTGAGCTTATCACATCGGGTAGGTAGTAGTCGGTTATAAAATCGTTATTGGCATCTACAGGTATTTTGCGGTCGGTAATAACAGTAAGTACATTTCCTAAATGGTTGCTTAGTTCGTATGGACTTACTCTTTTCATTAAGTAAATATAAAAAAAACGCTCCAAATTTTTTAAAAAATTTGGAGCGATAAGTATTTTAATTTCTGTTTTTAGAATTTAGCTCTAATCTTACGAACTTTACCTCTTTTCTTATGGCTAAAGAAATGACCATAACGTCCTCTGTAAAAACTCGATTTTCCTCTCAATACATAACTATAACTTAAACTCATAGTCATAAAAGCATCTTTATGGCTTTTGTCTCCACGTTTTTGCCCCCAAGTGTGCGAGTTAAATAAGCCTGCATTGTCTTTGGTAATCGGCACGCCCAACTCGGGTGTGCGTAATGATAAACTAGGGTCGCCCGACATGCTTGGATCATCAGGATAGTTACCACTAATATCATCTAAGTAATCGGTAAATGTAGTGCGGTAATTTAATTCATAACCTATGCGGTGTTTTTTATGTATTGTAAAGTAAAAACCTAAACCTGCTGGTATCGAAAAACCAACAGGCGAGTATGTTTTACCCTCGGTGTGTAAAGGACGTAATTTTACCCATTCGCCATTTTTATTTGCTTTTGGGTTCGAGTAATATCCACCTACACCTGCAAAAAAGTAAGCTCTAAATCCGTTTTTATAACGGTAAGTGTTTCCTAAATCATTATCTTCATAAAAAAACACTTGCCCTGTTAACTCTAGGGTTACCATGTCGTTTCTAAAGTTTAAGTTACGAGCATTACGAGCTGGGTTGGTTGATAATTTATCATCGCCCTCAATACGTAAATATTCGGCACCTAATTTTAAAGATACTTTTTGGTGTACTTTGTAGCGAGCAAATCCACCCACATTCCAGCGAGTTTTAGCTAATTTCATATCAGCCACAAAATCGCGGCGGGTTTTTTCTTTTCCTCCAATATCGCCTAGATAGTTAGATACGCCCACGTTAATACCATAATCCCAAAGCCATTGTGCCTCAGCCGAAAAGGTAATGATAGTAACAAAAAGTAGTAAAAATATTTTCTTCATTGTAAAAACTTATGTTTAAGACATACAAAAATAATAAAATCTTTAAATTAGCAACAAATTTTTAGCAAAAATGATACCAATTACGCAATTATTTAACATAAAATACCCCATAGTGCAAGGTGGCATGATATGGTGTAGTGGTTGGGAACTGGCTTCGGCGGTTTCAAATGCGGGTGGCTTAGGGCTGATAGGCTCTGGCTCAATGTACCCTCATGTATTACGCGAACATATACAAAAATGCAAACAAGCCACCAATAAGCCCTTTGGCGTTAATGTACCTCTGCTTTATCCCAATATTGAGGAGCATATTCAAATTATTATTGAAGAGGGTGTTAAAATTGTATTTACATCGGCTGGTAATCCTAAAACATGGACCCAACACCTAAAAGACAAAGGTATTACCGTTGTGCATGTGGTATCTAACGTAAAATTTGCTATTAAATGCCAAGAGGCAGGCGTAGATGCCATCGTAGCCGAGGGTTTTGAGGCGGGTGGTCATAACGGAAGAGAGGAAACCACAACCTTGGTATTAATTCCGCAAGTAAGGCAAGCCATACAATTACCTCTTATTGCTGCTGGCGGTATTGGTTCGGGAAAAGCCATGGCGGCCGCTTTTGCCCTAGGAGCTAATGGTGTGCAAATAGGAAGTAGATTTGTAGCCACACACGAATCGTCGGCGCACCTTCATTTTAAAAATGCCATCATTCAGGCTAAAGAAGGCGACACACAATTAACCTTAAAACAACTCACACCCGTACGATTAATAAAAAACGAGTTTTATCAAAAAATTGATGCCCTCGAAAAACAAGGTGCTAGCCTTGATGAGCTAAAAGAAGCACTAGGACGTGGTAGGGCTAAAAAAGGTATGTTTGAAGGCGATTTAGTAGAGGGCGAATTAGAAATAGGTCAGGTTTCGGGAAGTATTAATGCCATACAAAGCGTTGCCGAAGTGGTACAGGAACTAGTAGAAGAATACAACCACACTATCAAAAACTTACAGGCTTTGGGTTAATATTTTTGTGTTTTAGCCATTGCTTTCAGGGTATTTTTAACTCTGCTTTGTATGGCTGGTGGCTCATCAGCTAATGGCAAATGAGTAATTAATAGCGTAAATTCTTTTAATAATTCGGGATATTGCAAAGCAATATGATAAGCTACTGTAATGGCAAAAGTACGCACTGCAATGGCTTGGCTAGGGTTCGTAAAATACATCATGCAGGTATCAAACATAAAACTTTCTTGATTACTAGGCACTGGATGTTTTTGATAAAGCCTAAGTGTGTTTCTAATAACGCCATTGTGCAAGCCTTCACGTTTTAAATTATGAATTAAATCTTGATGATACGGCGCAATGCAATCATAATCTATATCTGTACAATGTCCCAATACCCACATGGCTCGGCTGCTTAACAAGGCATCTGCATCAAAGGCAAAAGTCATTAATTCATCAATTAACTGATGTTTTAAAATATAGCGAGCCAATTCGGGTGCTTTAAAGGCTCTAATATCGGCTGTAAGTTCTGCTTTTAAATTAATTGGCAACATTGCTTAATGATTCAAAGCACTAAAATTACTGTTTTTAATTTCAGATGATTATATTTAATCTTTTTTTTAGATACCTTTTTTAAAATTTGTTTTAAACACATGAGCGCAAGCATTCCTTATATAGAAACTCAATCGGTAGCTGAAATAGAACAGTTTCAAATTAAAAAACTACACGAGTTGTTGCAATACACACAAGCTCATTCTACCTTTTACAAACAACATTTTGCCAAACATCAAATTAATATTGGTGATATAAAATCGTTACAAGATTTACAAAAAATTCCGCCCACTACTAAAGACGATTTATATCATTACAACCAACAATTTATTTGTGTAGCTCCCGAACAAATAATTGATTATGTAACAACCAGCGGCACCCTTGGCGATCCGGTAACCTTTGCCCTTACCAACCATGATTTAGAACGTCTTGCTTACAACGAGCATATTTCATTAGCTTGTGCGGGTGGTAGCAAACACGATATTTATCAATTAATGACTACCATTGATAGACGCTTTATGGCGGGTATGGCTTATTTTTTAGGTATTAAACACATGGGCGCTGGCGTTATTCGTGTGGGCAATGGCATGCCCGAGTTTCAGTGGGATACCATTAAACGATTAAAGCCCACCATTGCCATTGCAGTGCCTTCTTTTTTAATTAAACTTATTGAATTTGCCGAGGCAAATCAAATAGACTACAAACAATGCAGCATCCAAAAAATTGTGTGCATTGGCGAACCCATTCGTAATACCGATTTTAGTTACAATACACTTGGCAAACGCATTACCGAAAAATGGCCAGTAAAACTTTATAGCACCTATGCCTCTACCGAAATGAGTTCAGCCTTTACCGAGTGCGAGTTTCAACAAGGTGGGCATCATCATCCCGAATTATTAATTGCCGAATTTTTAGATAACAACAACCAAGCCGTGAAACCAGGCGAAGAAGGCGAACTAACGGTTACCACACTAGGTGTAGAAGGCATGCCCTTGATACGTTTTAAAACAGGCGATATTTGTAAAGCACATACCGAGCCTTGCCATTGCGGTAGAAATACTTTTAGAATTAGTCCTATATTGGGAAGAAAACAACAAATGATAAAATTTAAAGGTACTAGTTTATATCCTCCAGCTTTATATGATATACTTAACAACATACCTTATATTAAAAATTTTATTATTGAAGTGTTTACTAACGACCTAGGCACTGACGATATTAAAATAAACATTGGTGCTATAAATCCACCAAACGATTTTGATAAAGAATTAAAAGACCATTTTAGAGCCAAATTGCGTGTAGCTCCAAGTATTGAGTTGCATAGCCCCGAAGAAATTGCTAAAATTCAAAACCCTGAGATGAGTCGGAAACCCATTACATTTATTGATAAACGATGAGAGCCTTTAAATCTGAACCACCTACACACGTTAGCGAATTTGCCAAAGAATTTAACTTTGATAATTTACGCCCTTATTATGATAGCGAGGTAGAACCTATTATGCAACGCATGGCACAAGACCCCTTGTACATGCAACTAATGAGTTACTTATGGAAAGGCATTAGCGAAGACGAGGCGATGCAAAAAGCGAAAAGTGTAAAGACGATTGCTAATTTTCAGCATTACTACATGTACGAGGCTATTTGGAAAATTGTTGAATTTTCATCTACTGGTTTAAGCTGGAGTGGATTAGAACATTTAGATAAAGATTCATCTTACTTATTTATTGCCAACCATCGAGATATTTTATTAGATAGCGCCTTATTGCAAATTATTTTAGTAAAAGAAGGTTTTGACACTAGTGAAATTACCTTTGGCTCAAACCTGATGGAAAAAGGTTTTATTACCGACTTTGGTAGAATGAACCGCATGTTTACAGTTACACGCGAAGGCACCGCCAAAGAACTCTACGATATATCCAGACAACTAAGTGCTTACATAAGACACACCATTGTAGATAAAAAAACCAGTGTGTGGATAGCCCAACGCAATGGGCGAACAAAAGATGGTAATGACCTAACACAAACGGGCTTATTAAAAATGCTAAACATGAGTGGCGGAAAAAATTTCGTAAAAAGTTTTAAGGAATTACAAATTGTACCACTTAGCATTAGTTACGAATACGAACCCTGCGACGCCTTAAAAGTTCAGGAGTTATATTTATCAAATTTACATTCAAAATACATTAAAGCACCTGGCGAAGACTTGAATAGCATTGTAACAGGTATTACACAGCCTAAAGGAAAAATACATTTAGCATTTGGTAAACCTATCATAAATGAGTTAGAAAACATTGATAAAATAAACCAAACCGATAACGAAAAAATAAAAGCGCTTACTGAATGTATTGACCAGCAAATTTATTTAGACTTTAAACTGCATCATGTAAACTACATAGCTTATGATATGTTGCATAAAACAGATGTGTTTACCGATACTTATACAGTAGCAGAAAAGGAAGCTTTTAAGAGCTACCTAAAAAAACAACTCCATAATTTATCGGGCGAGCAAGAAGTGCTTGAACAGCTATTTTTAAATTTATATAGCAACCCCGTGGTGCATAAATTAAATTTATAATTTGGTTGGTGGTTTGATAATTAATTTAAATAAGAAAATTAAAACAACCTACCCTCAATGTAGCCAGCGTGTTCTATTTCGTGTTTAAGTAGCCATTGTTTTCTTTCAATGCCCCAGGCATAACCAGTAAGTTGCCCATCAGCTCCCAGCACACGATGACATGGAACTATAATTGTTAATTGATTTTTGCCATTACTTGTTCCTACCGCTCTCACACTTTTGGCATCGCCTAGTTGATAAGCAATTGCGCTATACGAAAGCGTTGTACCATACGCTATTTTCTCAACAGCCTGCCATACTTTTTTTTGAAAATCAGTACCAATTTGATAATGCGGAATGTTAAACTGTTGTCGTGTGCCTGCAAAATATTCTTTTAATTGCTTTACACATTCATTATTTACAGGCGATTTATGATACGAAGGCTCTGTTTCCTTTTCTACAAATAACACCGAACACATTTTTTCGTTAACGCTCTTTAGTTCTATCAAACCAAGAGGCGACTCATAGTATGATGTCAGAAAAGAATCCGTCATGTTTATTTAACTGCTAAACTATCCGCTATATGTCCGTTTTCGCACAAGAGGGTTCGTGCTGGAAATTTACTATACATTAATAAATCGTGTGTAGCAAATAAAACACAACGTCCTTGCTTACTAATTTCAAATAATAATTTCATGATGCCTTCCGATGTTTCAGGATCTAAATTTCCGGTTGGCTCATCAGCTAAAATTACTTCTGGTTCGTTTATTAAAGCACGGGCAATACTAATGCGTTGTTGTTCTCCTCCCGATAATTTAAAAGGCATCACTTGCTCTTTAGTTTCTAAGCCCACTTTTGCCAACACATCTTTCACCCTATTTTTAATCTTTGCTTCATCTTTCCAGCCAGTAGCTTTCATCACAAATCGTAAATTTTCAAACACTGTTCTATCGCTTAACAATTGAAAATCTTGAAAAACAATACCTAGTTTACGTCTTAAAAAAGGAATTTCTTTACGTTTAATTTGGTGCAATTTAAACCCACACACTTCGGCATTACCTTGCTTAAGCGTTAAATCACCATAAATGGTTTTAAGTAAACTACTTTTACCGCTTCCTGTTTTTCCGAGTAAATAAACAAACTCTCCTTTATTTAAAGTAAGTGTCAAATTATTTACAACAGGTACATCGCCTTGAAAAATAGTTGTGTCTTTAAATTCAATAACAGCTTCCGTCATGCTTATAAAATATCAAGTGTGAAGTTAATGATGTAATTCTTACAAATTCAAAACTAGCACTGAGTTGTTTTAACACTTATGAGTTAATAACTACAAAATCAAGTCGTTAAGCGAGCTGGTTTGTCCACTAATTTTAAAACGATTTTTAAAGAACTAAACTCGCAATAAATTACAATTAATTTATTGTGTGTTGTCATATATATAGATGATACCATTTATGATAAAAAAGAATTATATACTCAGCATTATTTTGTTGCTATTTGTAAATATCATAGTAGCTCAAAAAAAGCAAATTTACTTAGATAAAGATGCAGCATTTAAAACCGGTTTAGAGTTGTTTGATAAAAAACTTTATACCGCTGCACAAAAATCGTTTATTGACTATATAAGCTCAATACAAGATAATACCTTAATGAAAGCTGATGCTGAATATTATGCTGCAGCTTGCGCCATCGAACTTTTTCATAAAGATGGGGAATGGCGTATGAAAGAATTTATTGAAAAACATCCAGAAAGTAACAAAATAAAATGGGGTTATTTTTATTTAGGAAAATCTAGTTTTAGAAAAAAGAAATATGAAGATGCTATCAAGCATTTAGAAAAAGTGGATATTTACGATTTAACTAAGGAACAATTAGCCGAACTTTATTTTAAAAGAGGTTACAGTTATTTTGTTACAAATAACAATGAGAAAGCCAAAGCCGATTTATTTGAAATTAAAGACGTAGATAATAAATACTCGCATCCTGCAAATTATTATTACTCGCACATTGCCTATCAAGAAAAAAATTATACCACCTCGCTCGAAGGCTTTAACCGTTTATTAAGCGATGAAACTTTTGGACCAGTTGTTCCTTATTACATTACTCAAATTTATTTTATACAAGGTAAGTACGAAGATGTGATAAAAACAGCGCCAACATTAGTGAATGATTCCTTGAAAATTCAAAAAGCAGGAGAGATTGATAGAATGATTGCGGAATCTTACTTTAATTTAAAAGACTACACCAATGCACTTACCTATTTTAAGAAAGCTGAAACACAAGGTAGTTTTAATGACAAAGGAAACTATGTTCTAGCCTATTGTTATTATCAATTAAAGGATTATACCAATGCTGCTGAAAAATTTGAAAAAGCTACAAATAGCGAAGATAGTCTATCTCAGAGTGCTTGGTATCATTTAGGTGATTGTTATGTTCAGTTAAATCAAAAAGTAAAAGCACGTAATGCTTTTTATGCAGCTAGTAATTCAACCTATGATGCAAAAATAACCGAAGATGCCTTATTTAGCTATGCTAAATTATGTTACGAAACATCATTTGCGCCATACAATGATGCCGTAATGGCGTTTCAAAAATACATTAAACAATATCCGATCTCAAGCAGAAAAAACGAGGCTTACACCTATTTAATTAATGTATATTCTACTACCAAAAATTACGATAAAGCCATTGCTTCCATAGAAAGTGTACAACCACTCGATCCTATTTTAAAAATTACTTATCAAAAATTAATTTATTTCAGAGCGATTGAGTTTTTTAATAACAATGCGCTAGATAGTGCTTCGAGATATTTTAATAAATCACTTTCAGTAAATTTTGATAAAACTTACAATGCTTTGTCGCAATACTGGTTAGGCGAAATTTCGTACATTAAAAAGGATTACAATACCGCTATACAAATCTGGAAAAACTTTCAACTAAACGAAGGCGCCTTTAGTTTGCCAGAGTACGACTTATCTAACTACAATATTGGATATGCTTATTTCAAACAAAAAAACAAAAAGGATTATGAAAATGCCAATATTGCATTTCGTAAATTCTTACTCACCAAAAACAAATACGATGTCAAGAAAATAACCGATGCGAATATTAGAACAGCTGATAGTTATTTTATGACTAATGTGTATCCACAAGCCGCCGACTATTACGAAACTGCCATTGCTTTAAATCAATTAGATGTAGATTATTGCATGTATCAAAAAGCATTATGCAGTGGCTTATTAAAAAACAATCAAGAAAAAATAAATGATTTAAAAGCTTTAATTGGCAAATATCCAAAATCTAATTATGTAACGGCTTCTGTTTTTGAAATTGCCGAAACCTATAATAAAGACTTGCATGAAGACAACAATGCCATTACTTATTACCAACGTATTTTAGATGAATATCCTCATTCTTCTTATGCCAATGCCGCATTATCAGGAATTGGACTTATTTACTATAATCAAAAACAAGACGAAAAAGCCTTTAGTTATTTTGACCAAATTGTAAAGAAAGATCCAAAAGGTTCGGAAGCAATAGAAGTATTACCAATGATTAAGAAAATATTTGAAGCTCAAGGTAAGATTGATGAAATGGAAAGTTATTTTGCTTCAATTGGCACTCCTTTAAAAACAGACGAAGTTGAAGCCTCTTTATTTGAATCGGCCAAGGAAGCCTATTACAACCAAAAAAATTGTGAGGTAGCTTCCACAAAATTTGAAACCTATATAGCCAAATACCCTCAAGGGAAATACATCTCCGAAGTACATTTCTGTTATGCAGAATGTGCTTATAATAAAGATTTATTAAGCAAAGCAGAACCTTCTTATCGTTTTCTGGTAGATAAACCAAGAAACTTGTATTCTGAGACATCACTTCTTAAACTTTCATACATCTATTACAAAGATAAAAAGTACAATGATGCGCTACCTTTATACCAACGATTAGCAAACGAAGCTGAAACACCAGCTAATAAGCTAACTGGTAACATTGGAAGCATGCGCTCTGCCTATCAATTAAAGAATTATTCGGTAACAGTAGATTATGCAACTGCTGTATTGAATACTGAAAAAATTACACCGCAACAAAGCAACGAGGCAAGGTATAACAAAGCCAAATCTCTTTATGAATTAAATAGACTTGATGATGCTATTATGGAATTTAAAACCATACACAAACAATCAAAAAATATTACTGGTGCCGAAGCTTTATATTATATTGCTAAAATACAACTCACTAAACAAGATTATACCACTGTAGAAAAAACCATTACCACCTTAATTAGTTATGACTACTCGAATGATGAATGGAACACCAAAGGTTTATTGCTGCTAGCTGATTCATATATAGCACAAGGTAATGACAGCGATGCTGAATTAATGCTTCAAACTGTATTAGATGGAAAACCAAAACAAGAATATATAGATGAAGCCAATGCTAAATTACAAAGCATAAAAACAAAAAGAGAAGCTACACAGTTACAAAATCAAGCTCCAAATAATAATCTGAAAATTGAATTTAAAACTAGCGATTCAGATAAAGATCTATTTGATCAATTATATGAAGCACAGCAAGAATCTATTCAAAAAAAGCAATAATATTTTTTATTTGAACAAATAAACAATGAAAGAAACAAAATATTACCAAAGTGAAAGTGTTTTAAATTCCAATAAATACGGGAGTTCATCGGCGCTTTCGCAAGAACAGCAATTACAACAAAAGCGTATCAGACGCATGAAATGGTTATTTGTACTATTGCTCATATTTGGATATGTAGTAGCTACATTGGCTCAAAGTGGTGTTAAGGATATTGAAGTAAAAGCAGAAAGTGTTTTTGAACCAACCATTAAAGATGCTGTAAAACTAAGCGACTTACCAGAAATAAGCGATACCGTAAAAAAGATTGCCAATATGCAATATCCTATTGTTTCAAAACCTTTAATTGCAAAATACGATGTTATTCCAATTGAAGCAGCTAAAATGAAAAACGAACCTTTATCAAAACTTTATCGCTCGTTATTAAAAGTAGGTATGGGAACTTATACCACACCTTATGGTGAGTTTTGGTTTAATAGCCTTAGAACCCGAGATGTGGCTTATGGTGTTCATATCAAGCACCTATCCTCAAGCTCTCATCTTAAACACGTTGGCTATAGTGGATATAGCGATAATGAAGGCGAGGTGTATGGAAAAAAATTTTACAAGAAACACACTTTAGAAGGCGCTTTTAATTACAAACGAAACGTAAGTCATTTTTATGGCTATGACACTACAGAAAATAAATTAACGAAAGATTACACCAAACAACGTTATCAATTATTTGAACCAGTTGTGAGTCTTAAAAGTCATTACACCGATAGCACCAAATTAAATCACCAAATTACTTTAGGCTATTACAACCTTACCGATTTGTATAAAGTAGCCGAAAATAATGTAAAATTACATGCCTTACTCAATACATTTATTAATAAGGAACAATTATTTGTAGCATTTAATACCGATTTTTATAATCATAAATTACCAAACGACACTTTTAACGACATCATTGTACAACTTAATCCTTATTTTGAAAAAAGAGGAAAACGATGGATGGTGGACATGGGAGTTTCGGCTACTATGGATGCGTTTAGCGGACGAAACTCTAAGTTTTATTTTCATCCTCGCTTAAATGGTCAATTTGATATTTATGAAGGCATCATCATTCCTTATGTAGGCATAAATGGTAACTTACAAAAAAATTCGCTCAGAAGTTTCTCTACCGAAAATCCATTTATTACCTCAACACTTAACTATCAAAATACAAACACAAAAATTAAGTTTACAGGTGGTTTAAAAGGAAATTTAAGTTCTAAAACTAGTTATGACATTAAAGCTAACTACGCCTTAGTGGATAGCATGAACTTTTTTGTAGTGGACTATACTAAAAATGGAACACTCGACAATCAATACAAAGTAATTTATGATAATACGAATTTCTTTAATGTTTCGGGACAGTTAAAGTATCAGTATAAAGAAAAATTACACCTCTTAGCTAAAGGAAATTATTATTTATATAAAACAAAAAATCTAACGAGAGCTTATCATAAACCCGATTTTGATATTACACTGACTGGTCAGTATAACTTAAAAAGTAAAATCATTATTAAAGCCGATATTTTTGTAATTGGCAATCAATTTGCTTATACCAAAGTAGATAATGGTGATTTTACTTATAAGTACGAACCTAAATTATTAAAAGGAATTATTGATGCTAATTTAGGTGCAGAATACCGTTATAGTAAGATGTTATCGTTTTTTGTAAACTTTAATAACATTGCTAATACACGTTATTATCGTTGGGAGAAATATCCTAGCCAACGCTTTAATGTAATGGCTGGATTAACCTTTATACCATTCTAGGATTATTTTTTCTTTTTAGATTTATTCTTGGTATCGTTCCAAGTTTTATACACATCTTGCTGTGATGGACGATAAGCAGGTATGCGTCTTAATGGTTCGCAAGGTTTTAAAGTTGCATAACAATCGGCAGGAAGCTGTTGATATAACTCAGTACCTTTTGTTTTCCATGCTATCATATCATCGCTTACATCTTTTACTACTTTAGCTGGATTGCCTACTACTACTTTTCGTTCTTCAATTACCGTATTTGCAGGCACAAAACACAAAGCGCCTATAATACAGTTATCGCCAATCACACAATCATCCATTACCACAGCATTCATGCCCACCAATACATTTTTTCCAATGGTACCGCCATGTATAATAGCGCCATGCCCAATATGTGCGGCTTCTTTTAATAAAACTGTTGTGCCCGGAAACATGTGAATGGTACAATTTTCTTGTACATTACAACCATCTTCAATAATAATTTGTCCCCAGTCGCCACGAATAGCCGCACCTGGACCTATGTAAACATTTTTACCTATTATCACATTACCTGTAACAGTAGCATTTGGATGAATAAAGGCTGATTTATCAATTACAGGTTTGTATCCGTTAAATTCAAAAATATTTGCCATAGTTATTAATTTAAGAGGTATAAATGTAATTAATTTTTAAAATTCACTTTTTGAATGGAATTTAATATCAGGAAATTTTTCTTGAGCCATTTGCAATAACCAAGCCGATTCGGCTAAGAAAACCAAACGACCTTCTTTATCATAAGCTATGTGATTAGATTTATCAATTAAAAATTCGTCTAACTTCTTTTTATCTTCACATTCTATCCAAAGTGCTTTATATAGATTTACCGAGTCGTAACCACACGAGGCATTGTATTCACTTTTTAAACGATGCTGAATAACCTCAAATTGTAAAGCACCCACGGTTCCCACTACTTTTCTTCCATCTGCTTTTTTTGTAAATAACTGCGCCACGCCCTCGTCTGTTAATTGCTCTAAGCCTTTTTGCAATTGCTTTGTTTTCATCGGATCGAGGTTAGTTACATATTTAAACAACTCAGGCGAAAAACTAGGAATACCTTTAAAATGAAACTTAGCGCCCTCGGTTAAGGTATCGCCTATTTTAAAATTTCCTGCATCATACAAGCCTATTACATCGCCAGGGAAAGACTCATCAATCACCGATTTTTGTTGTGCCATAAAAGCCGTTGGATTACTAAAGCGCATGTCTTTTCCTTCACGCACATTATAGTAATATTTATTACGTTCAAATTTTCCTGACACAATTCTTAAAAATGCAATTCTATCGCGATGTTTAGGATCAAGATTAGCATGTATTTTAAAAACAAAGCCGCTAAATTTATTATTGGTAGGTTCTATGCGTCCAGCTAAATCAGTATCACGACCTTGTGGAATCGGTGCAATCTCAATAAAACAATCTAACAACTCTTTAATACCAAAATTGTTTACTGCACTACCAAAAAACACAGGACTTAAATTAGCATCTAAATATTTTTGTTTATCAAATTCATCATATACACCATCTAATAACTCCACATCTGCACGTAACTGTTCCGAGAAATCATTACCAATATGTTTTTCAATTTCATTGTCATTCAAATCATTAATAGTAAAACTTTCTTCTACTGTTGTTTTACTCTCTCCTTGAAACAAAGAAAGTTTTTTCTCGTACAGGTTATACACGCCTTTAAACGATTTTCCAATACCAATTGGCCAGGTAAGTGGGCGTACTTTTATTTTTAATTCTTTTTCTATTTCATCTAACAAATCAAACGCATTTTGCCCTTCTCTATCCATCTTATTCACAAACACAATAACAGGTGTATTACGCATTCGGCATACTTCTAAGAGCTTACGCGTTTGAGGCTCCACTCCCTTTACGCAATCTATCACCATAATAACGCTATCTACTGCCGAAAGGGTACGATACGTGTCTTCTGCAAAATCTTCGTGGCCAGGGGTATCTAAAATATTAACCTTAAAATCTTTATAATCAAATGCCATTACCGACGTAGAAACCGAGATACCACGTTGTTTCTCAATCTCCATAAAATCGGAGGTAGTTGATTTTTTTATTTTGTTAGATTTTACAGCGCCAGCCGACTGAATAGCGCCACCAAATAATAAGAGCTTTTCGGTTAAAGTAGTTTTACCAGCATCGGGATGCGCAATAATAGCAAAGGTTTTTCTTTTTTGTAGTTCGTCAATAAAACTCATTAGTAAAAAAATAAGACCGTAAAGATAACAAAAAAGTGTAGAACAACTATTTAGGTAATAATGCCTTCTCTACTCTAGCCAACACTGTCTCGGCTAATTTCGAAAAATATACTTGACTTATTTTTGATGGATGATTAACGTTTAAAGGCAAATCAATTTCTGCTACACCCGAGTTAATTTCGCGAGCATCGAAGGTATATACGGTATAATGAAGAATTATTTTTCGAGTTTGTATAGAACTAATATCTCCCGGAATTGCGTTAAACGATTTAATATCTAATTCATTTAAAAACAAAAACAAATCGGTTTTATACTTGCCATATAAATAAGGAACTAAGGTTGAATTTTTTAACTTCGCATTCATAAAACGCTCATCAGTATTGGTTTCAACCGTAATTTGTCCGTTTTGAATGGCTTTCTCTTCTTTATCTTTTACAGGTGGTTTGTAATGCGCTTGGTCGGGTACTCTGACATATTGATACGTTAAATATTGATAGATGCTATTCAAGTCTTTTTGTGTTTTAACGGTATCATCTAACATATCTACTACACCCATTTTAGGCTTAAATTTTTTATAAAATTGTTCGTTTAAGCCATCGCGCATTTGTGCTTTAATTTGTTTAGCATTTAGTTTGGTTTCTTTATTAATGGCAAAATCAATCTCACTCATATACATCCGGTTTTCAAACGGGATTAACATGATTTTGTGTTTTGTATTTACCGATGTGCTCGAAGTTTTATTAGACGTGTGAATTGTTTTATCTTGCGCTTTTACACCAAGAGCTAACAACAAGCCAAGTACAATTAAAATAACTTGGCGGTTTATGTAATTTTGCATCATCAATAGCTTATAACTTATTTTTTAGATAAAAGTTACTTAAAGAAATGTAAAAAATCGTTTAGGTTGGCGTATAACATTAAAAACAATAAAATGCCCATACCCACATACTGCGCATAAGTTAACACTTTTACGCTTGGCGCTCGACGAGTAATCATTTCGTATAAAGTAAACACCACATGACCACCATCAAGTGCTGGAATTGGTAATAAATTCATAAAAGCTAAAATGATAGAAATAAAAGCCGTACGATTCCAAAAATCTTCCCACACCCACGTATCACCAAACATCTTAGCCATTGATTTAAAACCACCAATATGCTTGTAACCACCAGTGCTTGGTGTAAATATGAGTTTAAACTGACGTACATAAAAATCTAACTTATCAAAGGTAAGAGCTACGCCTGCAGGAAACGACTCGAAGAAACCATAAGTTTTTGTTTCAAAAGCAATAATGCCTGCTTTTTCTAACTCCTCAAACGAAGCACCTCCAATAGCAGCCTCCATTCTACCATCATTGGTAACTTTAATTGGTACTTGTAATGTCTCAGTGCCTCGCTCAACAGTTAATGTAACCGATTGACCAGAGAATTGTTTTAAGGTTGATTTTAACTCATCATTAAATTGAATTTTAAGGCTATCATTTATGGCCACAATTTTATCGTTGGCTTTTAGGTTAGCACCTTTATTAATTGAGTTTGGTGTAAACTCAGCAAAAGTTGCAGGGATACGTGGATTTCCGAAACCAAATTTTTCTTTAGTAGCAATTTGATCAATAAAATTTTTAGGCAATGTAATTTCAACTGCTTCACCTCCTCTATCTATTTGAACTTTGCTACCTAATAATAATTCTATACGTAAGTCATCTAAATATTTTACAGGCTTACCATCAACCGAAACAATTTTATCTCCCGACTTAAAGCCAACAGCATTACCTAAAGAATCCACACATTCAATTCCGTTTTTTAAACTACTCATTGGCACTTTTCGCTCACCCCACGTAAACAGCACCATAGCATAAATAATAAAGGCTAAAAGTACGTTTACAATAATACCTCCTAGCATCACAATTAATCGTTGCCAAGCTGGATGCGCTCTAAATTCCCAAGGCTCAGCAGGTTTTTTCATAGCTTCAGTATCTAAACTTTCGTCAATCATCCCCGCAATTTGAACATAACCGCCCATTGGAAACCAACCAATACCATACTCGGTATCACCAACTTTCTTTTTAAACAAAGCAAAGTTTAACACGCCTGGTAAGGGAAATAAAAAATCGAAGAACATATAGAATTTGTCAACACGAATCTTAAACATACGTGCTGTAATAAAATGACCAAACTCGTGTAGTAAAATAAGTAATCCTAAACTAGTTAAAAATTGTGCGATGTTTATAAAAGTACCCATAAAGGTTTTATTGCTAATAAATTAAAGCACGAATATACTAAGCTTAGCTTAATTAACCTTATTTTTTAGGTAATTTTAAGATTGATACAAAATATGGCTATTTCCCTAAAAACAAGGCAACTAGCCTGTTATTAATTCTTTTACAAGAATTCTGGTTTCTTTATCGCACTGAAAATAATCTTGTAAAGATGGTTGCTTTATAAATGGCATTTTATCCATGGCTTTGGCAATGATATCGCTCATTTGAAGAAAGCCAATTTTATCTTCTAAAAATGCTTGAACTACAACTTCGTTAGCCGCATTTAACACACAAGGCATATTACCCGCTTTATTCATCGCTTGATACGCCAATTTTAAATTTGCAAAAGTTTCGGTATCTGGCTTCTCAAATGTTAGTTGTGGGTAATTTAAAAAATCAAAGCGTGGAAAATTATTTTGCAATCGCTGAGGATAAGCCATAGCGTACTGAATAGGAAGTTTCATATCTGGCAATCCCATTTGGGCTTTCATGCTTCCATCAGTAAACTGTACAATGCTATGAATAATACTTTGCGGATGAACAATCACATCTATTTGTTCGGGCTTTAAATCAAATAACCATTTAGCTTCAATTACTTCAAGTCCTTTATTCATAAGGCTTGCCGAATCAATAGTAATTTTAGCACCCATCACCCAATTTGGGTGTTTAAGAGCCTGTTCTTTTTTTACATGCTGTAAAAAGGATTTATCTTTTCCTCTAAATGGTCCTCCGCTAGCGGTGAGGTAAATTTTTTCGATTTTATTTTCAAACTCACCAGCCAAACATTGAAAAATAGCCGAGTGCTCCGAATCAACTGGATAAATATTTACCGCTTGTTCATAGGCCAATTTAGTAACTAGCTCACCTGCCACCACTAATGTTTCTTTATTAGCTAAAGCAATTTTTTTATGATGTTTAATGGCATTAACGGTTGAAGCAAGCCCGGCATAGCCCACAATAGAGGCTAAAACCACATCAATGGTTTCCATCTCTACTATTTGTTCAATAGATTTTGAGCCAGCAAAAACTTTAATATCGTGTGCAAACAAAGCATCTTTAACTTGCTTGTATTTTAATTCATCACCAATAACAACGGCATTAGGTTTAAACTCTATAGCTTGTTGTATTAATAACTCGGCATTAGCATTCGCTACTAACACCTCCACTTCAAAGTATTGGGATTGTTCTTTTATAACTTCAAGAGCTTGCGTACCAATACTACCCGTACTTCCCATAATGGCAATACGTTTAGGTTGGTGTAATGTATCTGACTGAATTGACATAAGCACTCAAAAGTGGTAAAAAAAATGCGATTTTAAAAATATAACTTTCAACTATAATTAATACCAAATTCAAATACAACTATAACAACCAGCACAAAAAGTTATTAATAAAAAAATGACGAGACATCTGTTATTAAGTTAATCTCTGTATCTTTACACGCATTTGTAAGCTCAATTAATGAAACTAAAAAAAGCCATATTACTTTTGCAATTAGGTACGCCTGATAGCCCTAAAAAATCAGATGTACGAAAATATTTATCTCAGTTTTTAAATGATGAACGAGTTATTGATATTCCTTGGTTATCAAGAAAATTACTAGTAAACGGTGTTATTGTACCATTTAGAACCAACAACTCCACAAAGTTATATCAGGCTATTTGGGATAAAGATGATGGCTCGCCACTCATGAAACACAGTGTAGATTTACAAAATAAATTACAAACCGCTGTAGGAGATGAATATGTTGTGGAGCTAGCAATGCGCTACCAAAACCCAAGCATGGAAACTGTTTTAGAGAAAATGCAAAAGGCAGGTTATCATCAAATTATTGTATTTCCGCTTTACCCGCAATATGCCTCTAGCAGCACTGGTACAGCCATACAACTATTTATGGAGATAGTAAGCAAGTGGTGGGTTATTCCCGATATCAAAATCATAAGTCAGTTTTATCATCATCCTAACTATATACAATGCCTTGTTAATAGGGCTAAAAAATACGATTTAAGTAAGTATGATCACATTGTATTTAGTTATCATGGCCTGCCACAAAGACAAGTAGATAAAGTACATCAAGATAAACAATGCGCAGGACATCATTGCGAAACACAAGTTACTCAAGAAAATTATTTCTGCTATCAATCGGCTTGTTACCAAACTACGCAACTTGTAGTAGAGAAACTAGGCTTAAACAAAGAACAATATAGCGTTTCGTTTCAAAGCCGATTAGATGATAAGTGGCTTAAACCTTATAGCGATAAAGTTATTGAGGAGTTAGCTAAAAAGGGCGCTAAAAATCTATTAGTATTTTCGCCCGCCTTTACAGCCGATTGCTTAGAAACCATTTATGAAATTGGAACCGAATACCAAGAAATTTTTCATCAACACGGCGGACAAAAAGTACAACTGGTAGAAAGCCTAAACAGTGGCGACGACTGGGTAGAAACGATAAAGGAGTTGGTTAAAAATTAGTAATCAGAATTTTTTTACTAATTAATAATTCCTCATTCTCTATTACCGATACATAATATACTGCATTAGAAACATGCTCTAAATTAACTTGTAAGGCATTATAGCCTTCGTTAATAGTTAAGTCCTTTACCTCAACAAGCTGACCTAAAGTATTATGAACAACAAGTTTTACCTGTTTACTAATGCTCGAATTAACTAACACACCTAACACATTACTGCCATTATTGGTTAAAGTAATATTATCCTTTGTATTATCACAAGCGTTTACATTAATTATTTTAGAGGTAGATTTTTTTCCATCAGCATCTACCTGCACCAGTTTAAAATAATTAATAGGCGCTAACGATGTAGCATGATAATTATAACAATGTTTTAATGAAGTAGTATTGCTACCAAAAACTTGAGTAATTGGCGTGTATGAAACACCATCAACTGATTGTTCGATTATAAAATAACTATTGTTCTTCTCCGATGCAGTACACCAATTTAACGTAATAACACCATTTTGACACTGGCCATCAAAATTAATTAATTCAATTGGCAAAGGAGATAATTTAGAAGATAATACCCACGGACAAAACGTACTAACATTATTTGCATAAGCAGTGCCCACAACGCCAGCGCCAGATACAGCTCCTGTTCCACCACCTAAAATTAAATTATCATTTCGCCACGCAGCACCATCCCAATATTGAGGACCAATTAAACCTATGTTGTATGGAGAGGCTAAAGTATTTTCAATACCTCTATAACTAAACGTAATATCAGCAGTTACAGCCGAGCTATTGGTAATATCCCACCATCTATCAATAACTACCTCATCACTACCATCAGGGAAACCACCATTAGGTGATAACATGTGTACAACAGGACCCCCAATATTACTAGCACCCGCCAAAGGTAAATTAAAAGCTGTTGAAGTAGCCCTTGTAGAAACCTCAACATAATCATTAGCTCCCATCGCTGTTGTATTATTAAACGTAAACGGAATTTTTAATCCACCTACTCCAAAAGGATAAATATGAGAGCCAGTAACACTCCGAATATACCAACGAATAATGCTTGGATTTACTGCGAGCGAAGTTTCACTAATAATATAACCAGATGCAGAAGATGTAATGGCGCCAGTTGCAGGGTTAGTTACATAAAGCGTGTTACTATTCAAATCCATAGTAGAATTGGCTACAGCCAAAATTCCTGTAAAAGTAGATTGCCCGCCTACTGTTGTAGATTGCACTGCTAACGTTTTTACCCCATTACCAGCTAAACTCAAATTATAAAATGCCGTAGGATTAGAACCTCCAATATTTTGTGCATTACCTGCTAATACCACACCGCCACCATCGCTCATAAAAGCTCGGTTAGCAGAATTATTAGTCCAATTGCCTTCTAAAGTAATAGAGGAAGTAGCACTAGGTGTAATGCTTCCATTAGTCTGACTTAAATAATGACCATTAGAAGGATCATCAATATACATTTGTGCAGATGATACAAAAACAATGTGCGCTCCATTATTGATAAGCCCTTGTGAAAAGCAAAACAATGGGAGGAGACAAAAGGAAATATATTTAATAATATGTTTCATTCGGGCTATTGATCGAATTGTTGAATAATAAGTGCGCCTTGATTTTGACTTGAAGCTGGAGCTGTTGTATTACCACCAGCATAAAAGTTATCAAAATTATTATCATATTTATGTGCTTGAACTTTGAAAGTATATGTACCAGCAGCCGCAACTGTTACAACTGTTTGAAACGACCATAAGCCAATCGTATGATTTAATCCATTTCCATCAACAACATCAATTGTTTGAAAAGCATTAGGAATATCAACCCCATTTTGCTGAATTTTAATCTCACATCCAGCATTACCTACAAAAGAAATTACTTCAATCGAACCATAAGTCATAATAATAAATGTCGCTGGCCCACTTGTTGTTATAGTTTTAGTTAACCCTGATACATCTGTCCAAGTAGTCGAGTTTCCAGTTAATGGAATTCTTGTTCTTGTTGAAAAACTTGAATAGGTCTTTAAAATTGAAGCTGGCGACTGCCAAATTGGTGCAACTCCACTCCCTTGTGAAACTAGAACCTGACCTGTAGTTCCAGCTAAATTATTAGGCATTAAAGCATTACTAAACTTAATATTACCCACAACATCTAGCTTCTCTGTTGGGTTAGTTTGTGCAATACCAACATTACCATTATTCAGTATCCTAAATCTTTCTGTATTATTTGTTTTAAAAACTAAATGTATGTTATCCGTCGTTCCCAAAAAATTGGGACCAGCTACCGTCCCAGCATTACCTGTTAAACTCCAATTTTTACTACCATCACCTGCTAAAGCTACCCACTTAGTACCATCCCAATAATAATACCCAGGAGTTACATTACCCGCAGTAGCTGTATTATAAACTAATAAAGAAGTAGCAATACCCGGCCCAATTGGTGCATTACTACTGGTAGCTGATAAAGAAACTCGTGGTATCAACACGCCTTTATTTGTGAAATCAACATCTAATCCAGCGCTTGCATTTGGAGTTGTACCTGATGAGTTAATCCCCACATTTTGTGCTTTTATAATATGAAAAGCACTCCAATAAAAAATAAATAATAAAAAAATTCGTTTCATGATAGTTGACTTAATTTTACAGAAAAATTACAAAAAATTAGCACCGATGAAAAATATTTTACTTGATAAGAAAGGTTACTCACTCAATCAATTTAGGCTTTTACTAATTTAACATTCAGAAATTTTTACTAAAACCAATTAGTTTTTAGGTGAATTAGTTACATTTATCAGATAAAATGAATTTGGTGAATACAAAAAATCAAACGAAGTTTAAGCAGTGAAACACCTAAACGAATATTTTCAATCTTATGCTTATGCGGCGTTATTTCTATCGCATCAACCAGCGTTTGGATTTAAAAATCAATTATTACTTTCCAATCATACAAGCTCCTCGTTAAAATTAGGTACAGATTACCTCAGCTACACTAGCTACGATTATAAGAATAAAATAGAATCCTTTGCCGAAAAAGAAAACAATCCTTTACAATTTCCAACTCAACTCTATTGTGAAGTTGAAAAAATAATACCATTAACACAAAACGATATTTCATTTTCTTGCCAAACTTTAAAACAACAAGCCATTTCTGTTCAAGCAAGCATTTGTAAAGAAGATTATATTCGTACGGTTGAACAATTAAAACAGCACATACAACAAGGTGATATTTATGAAATAAATTATTGTATCACCTTTGAGGCACATGATGTAAACATAAATCCATTTGTGTTGTTTCAAAAATTAAATCAAATAAGCAAAGCGCCTTATGCTGCATTAACTAAGTTTAATAAGCATTGGATTATATCATCAAGTCCCGAATTATTTTTAAGTAAACGTGAAAACGTACTATACACCAAGCCTATTAAAGGAACTGCCAAACGAAGTTTAAATAAAGAGGAAGATGAAAATTTAAAAACACAATTACATCAAAGTATTAAAGAACAAAACGAAAATGTGATGATTGTGGATGTTGCCAGAAATGATTTATCGAGAATTTCCGAAAAAGGAAGTGTTGTTGTAAATAAATTGTTTGACATAGAAAGCTATGAGCAAGTGCACCAAATGGTAAGTACCGTAAGTTGCCAACTAAAAAACAACACATCATTTAATGATATACTAAAAGCAACTTTTCCGATGGCGAGTATGACGGGTGCACCAAAAATTAAGGCAATGGAATTAATTGACAAATACGAACTCTATAACCGAAACGCATATTCAGGCGCACTAGGTTATATTGATAAACATGGCGATTTTGATTTAAGTGTATTAATCCGCAGTATTTTTTATAACGAAGAAAAAAACTATTTAAGTTTTAGTGTGGGCAGTGCCATAACCGATATGTGTCATCCAGAAGAGGAATACAAGGAATGCTTGCTAAAAGCAAAAGCCATGATGGAAGTATTAAGTGGACGGATTTAGTACTTATCGTTCAATAACAAACGATGTAGTGCTTAATGGTTTATCTTCTTGAAACAATTTTACTTGATAGATCCCCGTTTTCCATTGAGATACATTAATCACATTTTTTAACTGAGTAGAATTAGACCTAAATACTATTTTACCTAAAGCGTCTGTTACTTCAATACGTTGCCCTCGTATGGCAGATGACTGATTAATTTCAATGTTTAATTCATCTTGCGTTGGATTAGGATAAACTTTTAATAAGCTGTTGGTTTTAATTCCATTGCTTATGCTAGTTAAAACACCACTAACACCATTAGCAAAAACATACTCACCAAACTTTAAGGTATCTACAACAAAAACACCTGCTTTAGTACCAAAAGTTTGTTTGGTATAATGAGGTACTTCATGCCAATCGTCGGCGGCATTTTTACGATATAATAATATTAAACTATCGGCATTTGTGATAATTAAACTGGTATCTAAATAACTATTACCCGATTTTACTTTACCTCCATCGTAATTAAATCTAACTTTAGATTGAAATCCATTAGATAATAACCCATCTATTTTCCAATAATGCTGTTTGTTTAATCGGTAATTATTTATATTGTTTTTAATAGGATCGGGCATGGCTATATTATGTTCTATTCTAATTAATGAAGAGTCTGCACCTTTGTTTGATACCATTAAATTTACTTTAGCTAAAGAATAGTTGATAGTGGCATTGGTTTTAATGGTTTTAAATTCTGAAGAAATAGCATCACTAATTTTCGAATCCATATTCATAGCGCAATAACTAGGTAAAATAGTTGTTTGTACTGAAAATGAATGCGTGGCTCCATTCATTAAAATAGATTTCACTTCTTTATTCCACGAAGCATTCATAAAAGTAATTTCTAAAGGAACATTAGAAAATAAACTTGGAGCACCAAATAATTTTTGTTTTACATAAACTACCGAAGTGTAAGGAGGAGGAGTACCTGTTGTAACTACCGAATCTATTGAGAAATGAGGCCATCCACCATTTAATACCCAGTTATCAAAAAATGGGTGTAAATTTTGACCCGAAGAAGTTTCGAGTAAATCTCTAAACTCAAGGCTGTTCATGTTTTTATACGCCTTTTGTTGTAACACGTATTTTAGTCCATTAAAAAAGGCTGCATCGCCCATATAACTACGCAAGGTGTGCGCTACATCCGCTCCTTTTTTATACACATGGTCGCCATAAGTAAAGGCATGAGGAATACCCGAAACGGCTCTAAATCCGCCTTCTCTTAAGTGAATATACTTTACAATATCATCATGTTTGGTTTTTACTTCGTTTAAATATTTATCATAACTATAAGTCCATTCCAAAAACAATCGTTCACTATAACTTGCCATTCCTTCGTTAAGCCACATATCTTCTTGGGTTTCGCAAGTCATTAAATCGCCCCACCAATGATGCGATAATTCGTGAGCCATTAATTGAGCCTCATACGCAATATTGGTAGCTGCTTGCGGATAAGCAATATTAGTAGCATGTTCCATAGCTCCACTGCTAAAGGGTACTAAACAATAGCCCACTCTATTCCACACATAAGGTCCGTAATAATTTTCAAAACCTAACAGTGCATTTGGCAAATGCACAAAACCATTTTTTAAAGCAGTAGTATCACTTGGGCGGGCCGCTAAAATAATTGGTAAATTGCCGTTAGCTGCATTAATATTCCAATTTACTTGTGTATAATCGGCTACAGCTACCGATGCTAAATAGGTTGGAATTGGTTTATTCATCACCCATCGGCGAAAACGAAAAGAACCATCTACACTATCTAATACAAGTTCTCCATTACAATATGATGTTTTAGCTGAACTTGTTTTAATTGTAAATTCGTATAAGGATTTTTCAACGAAGTTATCAAAACACGGAAACCACACTCTGCCGTAATTGTGTGGATTAGCACCAAACCCAACACCCAGATTATATGCATAATTTCCACTAAATGAAAAACCACCCCACCCAGCAGGATCGCCTTGTGGTGCGCCGTGGTAATACACTTCTAAATTATTCGTATCGGTTGTATTAACAATCACTGGTAATTGTACTCTTAGCAATGTATCGTTATACGAATAAGATAATAAGGTGTTATTTTGTTTAATACTATCGATGGTTAATTGCAATAAATCCAGGGGTAATGATGTTTGTCCATTTATTTTAGGGGCATATCTAACAATGGTATTGCCTTTAATAGTATGATTGGTAAAATCAGTTATATCTAAATTAATGTTGTACTTAATTATATCAAAGGTATCGCTACGAAGATTATCGGGCGAATAATACAAAGTTGTTGTATTTACCGAAGCTAATTTTGCTGCCTGACAATTTTTTACTTGAGCTGTAACTGGTTTAAATAAAAATAGGAATACAATAAAACAGAAAATGTAAACTAATTTCATAAACTAAAATTTTAATTATCAAGTAAAATTACGAAATTAGCTTTAATATTTAGGAATTCTATATTACCTTATTAAAATTGTATTGCTAAGATGAATTTAATTTCCAATAAAGATTTGTATGATCTTATAAAATCTCTTTCGAAATCAGAAAAAAGATTTATAAAACTTACCGCAAGCGCAAGTAATATAGATGTTAGCTTACTTGACCTATTTACCAAGATTGAAAATTTATCTGCATACAAAGAGGATGTTTTCACGAAATCTAAAAGTAAAACCGAAAGTACTTTACCCAAAAACATTATCTCTGAAAATTTATATCAGTTTTTATTAAAAAGCTTACGAGGTTTTTATGCCGAAAGTAGCCCATCACTCATCATTAAAGATGAAATAAACAATATCTTAAATCTATTAGATAAAGCACAATACAAACAATGCCGTAAAATACTTAACAAACAAAAACAAGTTGCCTATCAATACGAACGTTTTCATTTTATTTTAGAGTTAATTACTCTTGAGAAATTACTTATTAATATTGAAAGACAATTTAATGTCAAAAACAATACCATTGAGGATTTGGTAAAGGAAGAACAAATGGTAATTGAAAAAGCAAAAAATTTAGGACAATATACACTTTTACATTCAAAGATTAACCTAAACACTCGCCAGAAAAACAAAGCAAAAACAGAAAGTGATTTAAAAAAGATAAATGACAGCTTAAATTCTGAATTATTAAAAGATGAATCTCAACTAAAATCATTAAAATCGAAAATTATATATCACCATTGTCGTTCAATTCTTTTTTGCCGATGTCAGGATAACCAAAATAGAGAGGAAGAATGTGAGTTACTTTTAAAAATAATGGATGGGCATAAAGAACTCATTGAAGAAATGCCAGGAAGGTATATTACTACATTGAGCAACTTAATTAACATTGCTTACGAAGAAAAACGATATAAAAGTTGCGAGGCACGTATTAAAACCTTAGAGGAAAAACTGTCGGTAAAAGCATTTGGAGCTACCGATTTACAATTAAAAATTATTACAGCTATTCTTAATAGTAAAATAGCCGTTTATACAAATAGCGGAAAACTAAAAGAAGCTAAAGCAGTAGCAGAAGAAATAGAAAAAACACTGGAAGAATATCAAGATAAAATAAATAAAGAAGAACAATTAGTGTTTTATTACAATATCTCAGTAATGCATATTTATTTTAACGACTTTAAGAAAGCCCATCATTACATCTCATTAATATTAAACGAGGGAAATAATTTATTGCGAGAAGACATTCAATCGTTTGCTAGGATATTAAATATCATTACTCACTACGAACTAGGAAATATTAAACAATTAGGCTACTTAATTACAACTATCAAAAATTTTTACAAGTCTGGTGTTTCCTCTTTTAAATCTGAGAAACTGATTATTCATTACTTCGAAAAACTCATTCAACATCCCGAAAAAGACAAAAAACACATACAAACTCTTTTTAAAGATTTTAAACAAGAACTCTCAGAACTGATGAAAGATGCTCATGAAACCAATGTAACATATTACTTTGAGATTGAAGCGTATATTGACTCAAAAATAAATGAACGGTCTTTAAGTAGTATTCTAAATGAAAAATATAAAAAAGCATGGTTAAACTAATTATATAAATAACACATGAAACCATCCAATCAGCTTTTTGATTTAATAAAATCCTTAACTCCCGACGAGGAGAAAAAGTTTATGTTTACCTCGTCTTTACAACAAGGAGATAAAAATTACATCAAACTATTTAAATATATCAAATCACAAGATATTTATGATGAAGATGATGTGAAAAATCATTTTAAAAACGAAGTATTTGTACAACATTTTGCAAGTGAAAAAAATCAATTATTACACCATATACTTAAAAGTTTAAGACTGCAACGTCAGGAAAGTATTATGAGTGCTAAAATTGACGAAGAAATAAAAAATATTCAGATACTTTTTAATAAATCGCTATATAAACAATCGCGCAAACAACTAAGTATCCTAAAAAAGAAAGCACAAGATTACGAACTATTTTACAGCTTACTTGAAATAATAGAATTAGAAAAAGTGCTTGTGGATATGGAAGCCCACTTTGGAGAAATTAACTATCGAACACTTGATGAACTTATTAAAGAGGAAAATAACCTGTTTACACAAATTGAGAATATAGACGCGTATGAGTTACAATATGCCAAACTCAAAAATTTATCTTCTAGGTTGATGATAGTGCGTAGCAACGAAGATGTAAAAGTTATTTCGGAAGTTTTAAAAAACACAAAAAAAATAGCCGACAAACAAGGGTTTCAATCTAATAAATCAAAAATATTGTATCTATATACCATAGGCATTGCTCATGTTTTACTAGGTGATATGAGTGAGGTAAATAAAATATTCTCTGAACTTATTATTGCATTAGAAAACAAACCTGAAATTATTTCTGAGATGCCTGAGTATTACATTACCGCTCATGGCTATTTGGTGAGGTATTGTGCCATTAAAAAACAATATACAGATGGATTTAAGTATATTGATAAACTTAAATCATTATCTCTTAACGAGATGTTTAAATCTACCAATTTACAGATTTCTATTTTTACCCAATCTTACATTACCGAAATATTATTATACTCATACATAGGGCAGCACGACAAGGCTATTCCTATTATTCCAAATATTATAAAGGGTTTAGAAAAATACGAAGGAAAAATTAATGATGAAGATTTAATTCGAATTTATCATTCTCTCGCCATGGTATATTTTGGTGTAGGCGAATACAATAAAAGCTTACATTGGCTTAACAGAATTATAAATACCAACTATAATGAACTGAGACAAGATACCATTCGTATATCCCGACTTATTAATTTAATCATCCATTACGAATTAGGTAATGAAGATTTATTAGCCTATTTATACAAATCGAATGTTCGCTTTTTTAGCCAACAAGAACAACAATATAAATTTGAAACACTTTTCTTAGAGTTATTTAAAAAGGTAGCTTTACTAAAACGAAATGCTAAATCAAAAGATACCTACATTAAATTTAAAGACGATTTAATGGCTGTATTTAAAGATAAATATGAAAAAAATGCTTTAGAATTTTTTAATTTTTATGCTTGGCTTGATGCTAAAATACACAACATCAGCTTTGCCGATGCAATTCGTATTCGTCGATTAAATAGTGTATAATCAATATTCTAGCTCCCTAATTTAATAAGCATTATCGGCATATTAGTAAAATTCTCTTCTACACCTCATAGACAACCTTTAATTTTGTATTTTTTCTGTAAAAATAAGTTGATTTAAGTCATTGTTAATAAATAAGATAAGTGCTAATTTTAAAAATAATAAAAAATTGATAATTTAGTATAACCACAAAAACTAATTAATATGGTATTGAGATATACATTTACGTTTTTACTATTAAACTTTTCTATTTCTTTATTCGCACAAATTAATCAAGGTGGTTTTAAACTTGAAGATGAACCTGAAACAACCTCTATTTTACCCGATGTATTATTAAGTTTTGATGCAGTATGCGATAGTAACCGAGTAGAATTAACTTGGTCATCAAATACCGAATTAAATAATAATTTTTACGTTGTTGAAAAATCAAAAGACGCACTCAACTTTGAAGCTCTTACCACTGTAAAAAGTTTTGGAAATCATAGTAACATTATTAGCTACTTTGAAGCTGATTTTACTCCTTATGAAGGTGTTTCTTATTACCGACTTACTCAAATAAACGAAAAAGGTAACGTTTTATCTTCAAGAGTTTTAAAAGTGAATACAAATCAACAATCACAACCATTGTATCAAAACCTAGCTATAAATACAACTAGCAATATTGTAGAAAACAAAGAAATATTGGTTGTACTTAGAAGTGAAAAAGGAGAGGAATCTTTCTCAAAAATTAAATACGACACCAATCGTAACATCATTCAATCAGACGATAGCCATAAACTAGATGCTGGTGCTTACACCATCATTGCTTCGTCTGATAACAAATTGTTTAGCCAAAAACTTTACGTACGCTAAAGTTTAATTGTAAGCCTTTCTTAAAATTTCTTATCTTTGGGGTCTAATTTTTAAAATGATGGCTACTTTAATTATTTTTCGTCACGGGCAAAGTGTATGGAATCTTGAGAACAAATTTACTGGCTGGGTTGATGTTGAATTAACCGAAAAAGGTATGCAAGAAGCAAAAAATGCGGGAGAAAAACTAAAACCCTATAAGTTTGATTTAGCTTACGCATCAGCCTTAAAACGCGCACAAAACACCTTAAAATTAGCCTTAGAGGTTAGTAACCAAGCTCATATTCCTACTACATTTAACGAAGCCCTTAATGAAAGAATGTATGGCGACTTACAAGGTTTAGATAAAACAGAAACTGCACAAAAATTTGGCGAAGAACAAGTAAAAATTTGGCGAAGAAGCTATGATATTGCACCGCCCAATGGCGAAAGCTTAAAAGATACTGCCGCAAGAGTTATTCCGTACTTTGAAACAGAAATAGCACCCAAATTAAAAAGTGGTAAAAACATTGTTATTGCCGCACATGGTAATAGTTTAAGAGCATTAATTATGTATCTAGAAAAAATGACACCTGCACAAATTTTAGAATTTGAAATTGGCACGGCTGTCCCTCGTTTATACGAGCTAGATGAAAATTTAACCGTATTGAAAGCACAAAACTTATAACATGGCTCAAGAATTCATATCAAAAAATAGCAAAACCATTGCCATTGATTTTGATGGAACCATTGTGGAACACGACTATCCAAAGATTGGAAAAGAAATGTTATTTGCGTTTGCTACCATAAAAGAATTACAAAAAAAAGGACATAAACTTATTTTACATACCTATCGCACTGGTCATTTATTAGATGAAGCAGTAGAATATTGTAAAAAAAATGGCGTTGAGTTTTACGCTGTAAACAAAAATTATCCAGAAGAAGTAATAACCGAAGACACGCCAAGAAAACTAAATGTAGATATTTTTATTGATGATAGAAATGTGGGAGGTTTTTTGGGTTGGAGCACCGTGTGGCAACTTTTACACCCCGAGGGTGGCGATTTTAACCATGTTGTAAAAAACCCCGAAGCACACAATAATTACAACTCTAAAAAATCCTTCTTTCAAAAACTTTTTGGAAAATAAGCCTTATGATTATTTTAAAAACCAGAGAAGAAATAGAACTTGCACGTGAGGCTGCACTTAGCGTTTCCAAAACTTTAGGCATTATTGCCAAAGAAATAAAACCAGGCGTTACATCACTTTACCTCGATAAATTAGCCGAAGAATATATTAGAGATAATGGCGGCATTCCTGCATTTAAAGGCTATGGCGATAAGCGTAACCCTTTTCCAGCCACACTATGTATGTCGTTAAACTCGGCTGTTGTACATGGCGTGCCCAACGATAGACCACTTGAAGAAGGCGATATTATATCGGTAGATTGTGGTATTATCAAAAATGGCTATGTAGGCGATCATGCCTATACCTTTGCCGTAGGCGAAATATCGCCAGCTGTTAAAAAATTATTAGATGTAACCAAAGAATGTTTATACATTGGTATTGAACAATTTAAACAAGGTAATCGTATTGGCGATATTGGTTTTGCTATACAGCAACATGCCGAAAAACATGGTTATGGCGTGGTAAGAGAACTTTGCGGACACGGTGTAGGAAAACACCTACACGAAGAACCCGAAGTGCCCAATTATGGTAAACGAGGCACGGGCCCTATGATAAAAGATGGAATGGTAATAGCCATAGAACCCATGATAAATATGGGTACTCGTAATATTAGGCAATTAAAAGATGGCTGGACCATTTTAACAGCCGATGGCAAACCATCAGCTCACTTTGAACATGATGTGGCTCAAATAGATGGCAAGCCCGAAATACTCTCTACCTTTCAGTATATTGAAGATGCCCTGGGGATTTAATAACTTTCTAATAAAGTTAATGATTTATTTTTTGGCAATTTCATTAAAAATTATTTACTTGCATAGTTTTTAAAAAGCAACAAACATTTAAAATATGACGATGAACATCAAAAATTTAAAGTCTAATGCAAAAGTAATCGCTTTAGGATTAGCGTGTGCTTTACTTTATTCTTGCGGCGAATCAAAACCCACAGACACAGAAACTGGCGATGATATGCCTGATACAGATACGGTAAAAGCCGTAGCAGTAAATGTTGGCGGAAAATTATTTAGTATTCCTTCTCCTATTCAAACGGCTTTATTAGTGCAAAAATCTGGAATTGGCTACGATAAAAGCATTTTAAATCCTGGAAATAAAAACGGAGAATACAACTCTGATTTTTCAAGAGCATTAAACTTAGGTATTTATGGCGCCGATTTAGGTTACGTGAGTATGTATAACCAAACTCAAGATGCTTTAGGTTACTTAACAGCTTTAAAAACCTTAGCCGATAAATTAGGCGTTTCTTCAGCCTTTGACCAAACTACCATGAAACGCATTAACGATAACATTTCTAATAAAGATAGTATGTTAGTGTTAGTAGGTTTAGCCTACCGTGCAAGCGATGCTTACTTAAAAACTAATAAACGTACAGAAATTAGTAGTTTAATTTTAACTGGTGGTTGGATTGAAAGTATGAACTTTTCATTAAACGCCTACAAAGCAAAAGCTACCGATGAGATTAAATACCGTATTGCTGAACAAAAACAAGCTTTAAATAGCATTATTGATTTATTAAAATCGCACGAACTAGCTGATGCTGCTGATTTAATTAAAGATTTAGAAGATTTAGCTAAGGTATATGAAACCATTACTACTAAATATAACTTTGTAGAACCTACTACTGATGAAACTAAAAAAGTAACCTATATTAACAGTACTACTGAAATTACCGTTACTACTGAACAATTAAACGACATTAGTGCTAAAATTACTGCACTTCGCAATAAAATTATTAACGTAAAATAAACCCACAAATACCTTTTAATACAATGAAAAAGAATTTATACAAAAGCCTTTTAATTTTATCAATTGTAGGTTTATCAAATGTAGCCAAGGCTCAATGCGACTCCATTGCTAATATTTGTGCTAAACACATCATTGCACAATTTATTTCTGATGGTCAATCTTACCGTTCGTTATTATTAAACTCGGAAGAATTAGCTGAGTTTCACACCACTTTTTTTGGTGAAACAACTTACCGTATTGCCGCTTGTAGTGGTAAAACAGACGGTAATTTAATTTTTAACATTTACGACCAAGACCGTCATTTATTATTTACTAATAAAAATTACGCTAATGCTCCATACTGGGATTTTAAAGTAAAATCTACGCTAGAGTGTACCATTGAAGCCCAATTAGATGCTAATAAAAATGCAGGCTCGGGTTGCGCCGTTATTTTAATTGGATTTAAACAGAAGTAGTAAAAAAATTAACCCCTATTTTTAAAAAGGATAAAGTAGCACTTTATCCTTTTTTTTATTAAATTCAAAACATGAAAACAATACTATCATACTGCCTTATATTTTTATGGTTTTGTAATTATGCACAAGAACCTTGCGCTTATCATTTAACACCTACCTCAACAGCTTTAGAAGACCCAAACACAACGGTATCTAGCGAGATGATGGAGGTAAAAATAAAAAACGATTACCAAATACAATTTATAAAAGTTGATAAAAAAAATTATTTAAAAATAATTGTACGCGACAATTTAGGTTTTGGAAAAACAGGTTCATTACTACTCCAGCCCATCAAAAAACAAATTTATATCAAATCCACTAAACTGCATATTATTGATAAATCTTCGGGATATTTTATTATTGACCTAAACAACTCTTATTACCTAAATAGCATTAAAGATTACGGATTAACTAAAATTATCTTTAACGAAAACGTTGAATTTAGTATTCCAAAAAACGACTCGGAAAAAATCAAAAAATTAGCTGAATGTTACTTTGACATAGTAAAAGACAACATTTGGCCAACTGTGAGAAAATTATAAGGTATTTAAAAAATAAGTTGCATCTCCGCATTGGTGATTTTGAATGCGTTTGGTTACTAACCTTATTCAACATTCTTAAGCACTTTTTCGCAAAATTATTTATCTAGTATTTCAAAGATACAATTTGAAATCGACTTTAGGAGGTTCATGAATACCTTATTTCTCAACAAAAAAGAGATGAATTCTTTTATATGAACATCTATATTTCATAAAATTTTCCAGTATAAAAATCACACAAAATGTGTGACACATTTTGTGTGATTTTAATTTTTGTTGTATATTTGTTATATGGAAAAAGAATTTAATCCCTTTTTAGTAACAGGTTACAAACACGCAGATTACTTTTGCGACAGAAAGCAAGAAACTGCTCAGATAAAAAAACACATTGCCAATCATATTAACACCACTCTATTTGCAATACGCCGAATAGGAAAAACAGGGTTAATACATCATGTTTTTAACAGTTATGCCAAAAACAAAAAAATAGTATGTTTATATGTTGATATTTTAGGAACCAAAAACCTAAAAGAATTTACGAATGAGCTTGCTACGGTTATATACAACCGTTTTCCAGAACATCAAGGCATAGGAAAAAAAATAATTGCTGGCATAAAACTATTACGCCCCCTCATTAGCTTTGATGAACTAAGTGGTAATCCTCAATTAAGTTTCGACTTAAGCGATTCTAAAAGGTACGAAAAAACCATACAACAATTGTTTCTGTTTTTAGATTCGCAAAATATACAAATAGTGTTTGCTATTGATGAGTTTCAACAAATATTAGAATATCCCGAAAAAAATACAGAGGCTTTGTTGCGCACATATATTCAATCGCTAAAAAACACGCATTTTATTTTTTGTGGAAGCAACCAAAAAATGATGCATGAACTATTTAATAATGCCAAACGTCCATTTTTTGCAAGTTGCAGTAATATCCATCTCGATTTCATAGATAAAAAAATATATGCTGATTTTATCGCCAATATGTTTCATCAAAACAAACGAAAAATATCGTCTCAAAGCATTGATTTTATATTAGATTTTACCTGTTGCCACACCTTTTATACCCAATATTTTTGTAATTATTTATTTGCATCGGGGGGCAAAAACATTCAACTTCATCATGTACAAAGTATTGCCCTAGAGATATTAAAACTCAATGAAAATACATTTTATCAATACCGAAATTTACTTACCATGGCTCAATGGCAACTACTACAAGCCATCTCAAAAGAAGAAAAGCTATATAAAGCGCACTCAAAAGCATTTATAACTAAACATAAACTTGGCACATCATCAATGGTATCAAGAGGTATAGAGGCTTTATTAGAAAAGGAATTGATTTTTTATAACACATCGGTTGAAACACCCTATTACGAAACATACGATAAATTTTTAATGCGCTGGATGCAACACAAATAAAAATCACACAAAATGTGTGACACATTTTGTGTGATTTTTATATACGGAATTACAACACAAGAGCATATTGCAAAAAAAGAGGCTGTTAAAAAAAACAGCCCTTTTTTATAATAAGAAAACGCTTTATTAAAATTTTAAATTAACACCAAACATAAAGTTGGTGGGTGCAGCTGGCGATAAATAATTAGAAGAATATAATTTTCTTGTGCCAGCATCTGTCATATAATAGCTATAATTATAACCATTGTTTTCGTACAAAGTATTTGCAAGGTTATAAACTACGGCAATTAAATTAATCTCTTTAATTGCTTTTGTGTGTATCGCATAATTAATCCTAAAATCCGTAACTAAATAGTCATGCATCATTTTATCACTACTTTGTGTATTATCTAAATATTGCTCACCTACATATTTATTTAAAATGGTTAGCTCTAAATTTTTAATGGGTTTAAATGTAATGTTTGCAGCTGCAATGGTATTAGGCGAAAACGAAATATCGGTATTTTTATACTCTATAGAATCTTGCCCATAAGTATCATAATCATCAATGTATTGTTTAAATTGTTTTACCTTGTTTTGAGAAAAGGTTATATTGCCATTAAAAGTTATATACTTTGTGATATTGGCATTAAGTTCTAATTCTAAACCTCTGCGGTAACTTTTATACACATTAATTCGGTTATAGGCTCCTACATCATTTATTTGCCCATTTAACACTAACTGATTAGTGTATTGCATATTATAAAAATTAGCAGCTAGGCTCACTTGCTTAAATCGTTGTGTAAAACCAATTTCTAAATCTTGCAACTCCTCTGGCTTAGGGCGTGAGTTACGGCTTGAGTTTACAAAATCGTCTCTATTAGGTTCTTTGCTAGTCATAGCAAAGCTTGCATACACATTGGTATGTTTAGTTAATAAATAATTTAATCCTACTTTTGGATTAAAGAATCCAAACGATGTTTTTACTTGTTGTTGAAATACTAATGATGTATCATAACCATAAAAACTATAACCTACCTGGCGATATTGTAAATCAATAAATGTTGTTAGTTTATCTATTGGGCGAAAGGTTGTTTTTAAATACACATTACCATCCGTTTTGTAAGCACTATTATCGTAATAGCGAGGTTTATAATTATTAACATCGGCAAACTGTGCCCAAATCACCTCGCCAAAATGCTTACCCGCATAATTATTGTAACCACCTCCTAATACAAATCCTAATCGCGTGGTTGGCTGATAGGTTAAATTAGCAATAGCACCACCAAAATCATTATCCAACCAACGACGCCTAATTAAATCGGTTCTTGTAATCGTCGTTAAACTGTCTATTACAATATTAGGCATGTTGTATTTATTTAATTTTTGGTTTTGTTTATATTGTTCGTAGTAGCCCTGCCCTTTTGTATAATGTCCTGTTATGTTTAGAGTAAGTTTACTATTAAAAGCATGAATGAGGTGTAATTGATAATTATCTTGTTTGTAATTATCCGTTTCGTTATCATAATACTTTACGTTGCCATTAGCATCATAATACTCGCCACATGAGTTATAGGTTCTGTTGCCTTTATCAATACTATCTTTTAAAACATAATTCCATGCCTGATAGGTTTTTTCTCGTCCACTAAACATAATGGCTTTAATAGCTGTTTTGACTGTATAAAACCCTCCAGCTAAATAATAGGAATATAAATTAGAGCTTGCTCTATCTACATAACCATCACTCACAATGCGAGAGGCTCTGGCATCAAAAGTAAAATGATTGTTTAACAAGCCTGTTCCAGCAGCTATGGTATTTTTCATAGTGTTATACGAACCAAAACTATTATTAACCTGCGCATAGGGTTTTTCGTTTAGCTGATTCGTTTGCATATTAACACTGGCTCCAAATGCTCCAGCTCCATTAGCCGAGGTACCCACGCCACGCTGTACCTGAATGCTATTGGCCGATGAAATAATATCGGCCATATTTACAAAAAAAGTAGCCTGACTTTCGGCATCATTCACTGGCACACCATTTACAGTAATATTTATTCGTGTGGCATCACTACCTCTTATTCGCAAACCAGTATAACCCACCCCATTACCTGCATCAGAATTAACAACCACAGAGGCCATAGAATTTAGAGCATAAGGTAAATCTTGTCCAAGGTTTTGCTTATTTATCTCATCAGCACTTATATTTGAATGGGCAAATGCCGAATTATTATCAACACGTGTGGCATTTACCACCACCTCATCAAGCGATTTATCGTGTTGGCTTAAGGTAATTTCTATGGATTTATCTTCGGATAAAACGATGGTGTCTTCTTTAGGTTTGTAGCCCACACATTTAGTTAGTAACACATAAGTTCCAGGCTTTAAATTAGTGATTTGAAATAAACCTTGTGCATTAGATTGGGTTGTGATAAACGAATTTTTAATGCCAATTACCGAAAACGGGACTGGATTTTGTTCTACATCTTTTACCACACCACTTACATTAATTTGTGCTTGCGATGCAATTGCACACGACAGCATGAAAGCAGTGGCTACTGTTTTTTTGAGAGTTCTGATTTTCATTGTTTCTTTTTTTATGTTAATAATAAATAGCGCAAGGGGATGCGATATTTTTGTTAACTATTTTCCCTACGCAGGCATTACCCTGATCAGGTGCATACAACCTTGTGTTTGGCACTTAGTTGTAATGGGTATAATCTCAGCTTAAGATTATCAAGAAAAAAATGCGCTTTCCCTAATTATTTTAAGCACCCCTAAAGATTCGGTGACAAATGTAAATAATGAAGTAATTAAAACCAAATAAGCGTTAAAAAAATTAACGTAAAACAATTTGCTATAAAATATAGCAATTTAATTCTATTTTATATAGCTAAACATCTAATTGAATATCTTTATAACATGAAAACAATAACGGTAAAAAAAATAATAGAGATTATAACACCCATAAACTACACTAAACTTAAATTACCGCTTTTTAATAGTGGTATTAGTGCTGGTTTTCCAAGTCCTGCCGAAGACTTTATAGACAGAGAAATTGATCTTAATAAAGAATTAATTAAAAATCCTGCTTCAACATTTTACGGACGTGTGAATGGCGATTCATTAAAAGATTTAGGAATATGCCATGGCGATTTGATGATTATTGATAGATGTATTAAACCCAAAACAGGTAAGATTGCAGTTTGTTACATTGATGGTGAATTTACCGTTAAGGTGATAGAAATAGAAGAGAAAACAAAAACAATATGGCTAATACCTGCTAACTCAAAATATCAGCCAATAAAAGTAACCAACCAAAATGATTTTATTATTTGGGGCATAGTTAAAAATGTAATAAAAAATTTTTAGCATGTATGCACTTATTGATTGTAATAATTTTTATGCCAGTTGCGAACGCGTATTTAATCCATCACTTAATAATAAGCCTATTGTTGTATTATCTAACAACGATGGTTGCGTAATTGCTCGTAGTAACGAAGCCAAAGCGTTGGGTATTCCTATGGGTGCGGTGGCTTATCAATTTAAAGAAGAATTTACAAAATATCAGATCCAGGTGTTTTCTTCTAACTACGCATTATATGGTGATATGAGTAATAGAGTAATGAGCATATTAGGAAAGTACAGTTCAGAAATAGAAGTTTACAGCATTGATGAGGCTTTCTTAAAATTTGAAGGATTTGAAAAATTTAACTTATCAGAAATAGGTTACACTATGCGCACTGATGTTTTAAAAAGTACTGGCATACCAATAAGTATTGGCTTTGCACCTACAAAAGCCTTAGCTAAAGTTGCCAATAAAATAGCTAAAAAATTCCCAGACAAAACACATAGTGTATATATGATTGATACAGAAGAAAAACGAATAAAAGCCTTGAAATGGACCAAAATAGAAGATGTGTGGGGGATTGGCAGGCAACATACTAAACGATTAAATCATATCGGGGTAAAAACTGCATTTGATTTTTGTAACCTATCTGAGTTGTGGGTAAAAAAAAATATGAACATTGTAGGCATAAGACTACAGTACGAGTTAAAGGGCACATCTGTTTTAGATATAGAAGATGTACAACCTAAAAAAAATATTGCTACAACTCGCTCATTTGAACGCAATTATACCCAACTAGAAGATATAAAAGAACGTGTGGCTACATTTGCAGCTACCTGTGCGCATAAACTACGGAAACAAAAAAGCTGTTGCAAAACGTTATTAGTTTTTATTCATACCAACGGGCATCGTTCTGAATTACCACAATACAGTAAACATATTGTTATAAAATTACCCTTTGCCAGTAATTCAAGCATTGTATTGGTAGAATATGCCATTAAAGGATTAATTCATATCTTTAAACAAGGTTATCAGTATAAAAAAGCGGGAGTGATAGTTATGGATTTTGTACCTGAAAATGGCGTGCAAACTACTCTATTTCAATCTCCTATTCTTAAACATGAAAAACTGATGGTTGCAATGGATAAAATTAATAACACAATTGGTCAAACAAAATTAAAGTTAGCATGCCAAGATATAGGCAGAACTTGGAAAATGCGACAAGAAAAATTATCGCCACGTTACACCACACGATTAACCGAAATCATAACCATTAAAGCTTAAAAAATGTGTTTTCATAGTAAGCAAACAAAAAAAGCAATAGAGGTAATAAACAGATTTAATGCTCAGATTGACAAACCTGAACTATTTAATGAAACAGCATCTTATAATGCTTTTACTTTTCCACACACACCAGTCATAACGAACAAACATCCGCACATTATTCAAGAATTTTATTGGGGACTAATTCCTAAATGGAGTAAAGATGAAGATATACGTACTTATACTTTAAATGCACGATTAGAAACCATAAAAGAAAAACCATCGTTTAAAGATAATATTTCCAATCGCTGTATCATTATTACTAATGGATTTTATGAATGGCAATGGCAGGATAAAACAGGAAAGAAGAAGAAAAAATACGAATTGAGTACCACAAATAATGAACTATTTACATTTGCAGGATTATATAGCGAATGGCTAAACAAACAAACTGGCGAAATACGAAATACCTACACAATAGTTACCACAGAAGCACAAGGCATTATGAAAGAGATTCATAACAGTAAATATCGTATACCCATAACATTAACTCAAGAAAGAGAACAAGATTGGTTAAATGGTATAGAAATTATGGACTTTAAAAATGATACTGTAGAAATAATAGCATCAAGTGTAGATGTAAAATAATGGGGACTAACCATATTATTATGCCATCAGGAAGGAATTTACTCGAAATTCTTAAAAAATATTAACTTAGCTAATAAAAAGTACAATGAAAGAAGATTACATTTCAATTAATAAAACCCTTTGGAACAAGAAAACAGAAGTTCATATACAATCAGAATTTTACGATGTAGATAATTTTTTAAATGGTAAAAGTTCGTTAAATGATATAGAGTTAAACTTACTGGGTGATATAAAGGGAAAAACAATATTACATTTGCAATGTCACTTTGGGCAAGATAGCATTTCGTTAAGTAGATTAGGTGCAGAAGTTACAGGAGTTGATTTCTCGGAAACAGCCATTGAAAAAGCGCAACAATACGCCCATAAAACAAATACCAACACACAATTTATATGTTGCAATGTATATGATTTACCACAACACCTAAATAAACAATTTGATATTGTATATACAAGTTATGGTACTATAGGTTGGCTACCCGATTTAGAAAAATGGGCACAGGTTATTTCTCACTTCCTAAAACCTAATGGGCAATTTATTTTTGTAGAATTTCATCCTGTAGTATGGATGTTTGATAATGATTTTAAATTCATAGAATATCATTATTTTAAATCTCAACCTATCATCGAAACAGAGACTGGCACCTATGCTGATAGAAAAGCAAACGTATCAAAAACATCCGTATCGTGGAATCATAGCTTAAGCGAAGTGCTTAACAACTTAATAAAACAAAAGTTAAACATCAACTCGTTTGAAGAATACGATTATTCTCCCTACAACTGTTTTAATAACACCATTGAATACGAAGCTAATAAATTTAGAATTCAGCATTTAGACAACAAAATACCAATGCTGTTTTCGGTAGTAGCTACTAAAAGAAATTACTGAACTACTCTTTTTAAAAAGAAAGTACCAAAAGGAATAAGCGATAAAAGAAAAGCCATACATGCTTTTTTAAGAGATAATTTTACCTTAAAAAACATAGCTGCTAATAAAATCATAAAGGCTACAAACAACAAACCATGTAACGAACCAACAGGGCGAACATACTCTGGAGTATTATAAAAATATTTTAAAGGCATAGCCCAAAATAATAATACTAAATAGCTATAACCTTCTATTTTACCTACTATTAAAAACCATTTGGTGATGACAGAATTTTGCATAATTTAAAAAGATGTATTAGTTGTACACAATAACAAATGTACTATTATAATGCGAGATGTTTCGATTTTATTTCTTTTCCAAAAAACAAAGTTGCTTGCTTGTCAAACATCTCAGTACTATCTGTGGTATAAAATGTAACTTGTCCTGATTTCGAAATTCTACTTTCCATATCGGTATGACGACTCAAATAATCCTGAAAGCTATGCGCTACAATATGCCCTTGTGTAAGCACATCTACATTGGCAGGTAAATACTTTTCAATTACAGGGAGTAATAAGGGATAATGCGTGCATGCCAAAATAATCGTATCAATATGACGCGACTGAGCAAACAACTGTTGAATATGTTTTTGTACAAAATACTCAGTACCTGCTCCACTTAATTCATGGTTTTCTATCAATGGAACCCACATAGGGCAAGCCTCCTGAAAAACTTGTAGCTGCGGAAAAAATTTTTGAATTTCAATTAAATAAGATTCAGAGGTTACTGTTCCATTAGTAGCAAAAACGCCCACATGCCCTGTTTTAGTGTAATTTCCAATAACCTCGGTGGTAGGCCGTATAACGCCAAGAACTCGTTTATGAGGAGCCATTTTTGGCAAATCTTTTTGTTGTATAGTTCTAAGAGCCTTAGCTGATGCGGTATTACAAGCCAAGATAATAATTTCGCATCTCATTTCAAACAACTGTTTTACACACTGCAAGGTGTATTCGTACACTGTTTCAAATGAGCGAGTGCCATAAGGAGCGCGAGCATTATCACCTAAATACACAAAATCGTACTGAGGCAATTGCTTGGTTAATTCTTTTAATACAGTTAAACCACCGTATCCCGAATCAAAAACTCCAATAGGCGAATATGAATTTTGATTTATCAAATTTCTCTAGTATTGTTCTGATTCGTTTGGAAAATCTTTACTTTTCACATCATTAATATATTGTGTAAAAGCCTGATTCATACTTTCATATAAATTCAAATAACGACGTAAAAAACGTGGACTAAATTCATGAGTCATACCAAGCATATCATGCGTTACTAACACTTGTCCATCTACGCCACTGCCAGCACCAATACCAATAACTGGAATAGAAATGCTTTGTGCTACTTTCTCGGCCAACTTAGCTGGAATTTTTTCAAGAACTAATGCAAAACACCCACTTTCTTCTAATATCTTAGCATCTTCCATAAGTCGTTTTGCTTCTTCTTCTTCTTTGGCTCTTACCGTGTAGGTGCCAAATTTATAAATAGATTGTGGGGTTAAGCCTAAGTGTCCCATCACTGGAATACCTGCCGATAAAATACGTTCTATCGAATCTTTTATCTCTTTTCCACCTTCTAGTTTTACAGCATGTGCCCCACTTTCTTTCATAATCCGAATAGCAGAAGTTAGGGCTTCTTTTGAATTTCCTTGATAAGAACCAAATGGCAAATCTACAACTACCAAAGCTCTATCAATGGCTCTAATAACCGAAGAAGCATGATAAATCATTTGTTCAAGTGTAATTGGCAAAGTGGTTTCATGTCCTGCCATCACATTACTTGCACTATCACCTACTAATATCACATCAATACCTGCGTGGTCAATAATCTTAGCCATGGTGTAATCGTACGCCGTAAGCATGGCAATTTTCTCCCCACGGCGTTTCATTTCTTGAAGCTGGTGAGTGGTAACTTTCTTAATTTCTTTATGAACAGACATAGCTTTATGATAATGTTTCGGTAAAATTACTGAAATTATTTGGAGTTCTCTTAAAAATGGTAACTTTACACTCTTATTAAACGTGATTAGAAAATGAAGCGTAGTATATTATATATTTGTTTTGCAACAGTGGCTCTTTTTTCATGTAAAAACGAGCTTGATGTATTAGCTCCTGGCGAAGAAACAATTTCAGTTTATGGAATACTAAATCCTAACCAAGCTGTTCAAAATATAAGAATAAACAAAGTGTTTATTACAGAAGGAGATGCCGTGATAGCCGCTCAAGACCAAAACACCATTAATTACGGGCCAGGTGAACTTAAAGTAACACTTCAGCGTTTTATGAATGGCAGTACTACACCAACCTTAACAACCGTAGGAAATGCTACTAAAAAAGAAATTGTATTAACTGAAACTGTTGTAACAACCGCAAACGGAACATTTAATGTAGGGCAGCGCTTATGGCAAACCACCGACAAACTTTATAATTCAGGTGAATATAAATTAACCATTACTAATTTAAGTTCAGGAAAAGAATACACCTCTCAAACTACCATGGTAGATAGCGTTAAATCGTACCCAGCTATGCCATTTATTTATGTTTCTGCACCAGCACCTAATCATTATCCAGTACATTGTGGTACTGGAAATGGCGCATATACTCCTCCAACAGCAAGTATTCAAACTTTCTCTGTAGCTTATGTTAATTATTCTACTGTTAATTCTAATCAATCAATACGTTTTCGTTCTGTAGCCAATGCTAAACTCTATAAAGTGGTAATGAGATTTCATTATATTGATACCTTAGCAGATGGTTCGTATGGAGGAAGAAAATACGTGGATATGAATTTCAGCGATCAAATTTCTAATACCCTTACAGGCGGTGAAGAAATGATGGTGAAATTTAACGCCTCCGAATTTTATGCAAATATTGCTTCTGAAATCCCAAAACAAGCAACAGGTGCAGTTAAAAACAGAACAGCTCATTATATGGAATATATCATTTCAGCATGTGGCGAAAGTTTACAAACTTTCTTACAAGTTAATCAACCATCTAATACCATTGCACAAGACAAACCCAATTACTCAAATATTAAGGGCGGCGTAGGTGTATTTGGTTCCATTTCTAGCACCTCTATTAGCAAAGAATTATGGTATGATTTTATTGATAGGATTTCTGACGATCCAAGTACAAGTTCATTACAATTTAATAAAAATAGAGCCTTTATTTGTCCTTAAAATATGACAATTATTTCCTAAGAAACCGCCTGAAAATGACATATTTTAGGCGGTTTTTTGTTATTTATGACACTATGACATAACAATAATTAAAAACTTGACTTGGCATAATGCTTGACTATATTTGGGCGTAACTAACATTAAAAAAAATCTAAAAACAATATAATTATGGGAAAAATAATAGGAATAGACTTAGGAACTACTAATAGCTGTGTAGCAGTTATGGAAGGCAATGAAGCCGTAGTAATTGCAAATAACGAAGGAAAAAGAACTACGCCATCTGTTGTTGCCTTTGTAGAAGGAGGAGAGCGTAAAGTAGGAGATCCTGCCAAAAGACAAGCAATTACCAATCCTAAGAAAACAATTTACTCCATTAAGCGTTTCATGGGTTCTTCTTTTGATGAATCTCAAAAAGAAATCTCTCGTGTACCTTATGAAGTAGTAAAAGGAGATAACAACACGCCTCGTGTTCAAATTGATGACCGCAAATACACTCCACAAGAAATTTCGGCTGTTATTCTTCAAAAAATGAAAAAAACTGCTGAAGATTTTTTAGGAACTACTGTAGATGAAGCTGTTATTACAGTACCTGCGTACTTTAATGATGCACAACGTCAAGCTACCAAAGAAGCTGGAGAGATTGCAGGCTTAAAAGTAAAACGTATCATCAACGAACCTACAGCTGCAGCTCTTGCTTATGGTATGGACAAGAAAGGAAAAGATATGAAAATTGTGGTGTTTGACTGCGGTGGTGGTACACACGACGTGTCGGTTCTTGAATTGGGTGATGGTGTATTTGAAGTAAAATCTACCGACGGTGATACACACTTAGGTGGTGATGACTTTGACCAAGTAATTATTGATTGGTTAGCTGATGAGTTTAAAAAAGATGAAGGTGTAGATTTAAGACAAGATCCAATGGCTTTACAACGCTTGAAAGAAGCTGCAGAGAAAGCAAAAGTTGAATTATCAAGTACAACCGCATCTGAAATTAATTTACCGTACATCTTCCCAGTAAATGGCATTCCAAAGCATTTAGTAAAATCATTAACTCGCGCTAAATTCGAACAGTTATCAGATAGTTTAATTCAACGTACCATTGAACCTTGTAAATCAGCCTTAAAAAATGCAGGTTTATCAACGTCTGATATTGATGAAATTATTTTAGTAGGAGGTTCAACACGTATTCCAGCAATTCAAAATGCCGTTGAAAAATTCTTTGGGAAAACACCAAGTAAAGGTGTAAATCCTGATGAAGTAGTTGCTTTAGGAGCTGCAATACAAGGTGGTGTATTAACTGGAGAGGTAAAAGATGTATTATTATTAGACGTTACTCCATTATCATTAGGTATTGAAACTTATGGTGGTGTGTTTACTAAGTTAATTGAAGCTAATACAACCATACCAAGTAAAAAAACAGAAACTTTCTCAACTGCTAGCGACAACCAACCAAGTGTACAATTACATGTATTACAAGGTGAACGTCCGATGGCAAAAGATAACCGCACTATTGGTCAATTTAACTTAGATGGTATTATGCCAGCACCACGCGGCGTTCCACAAATTGAAGTAACCTTTGATATTGACGCGAATGGTATCTTAAATGTATCGGCTAAAGATAAAGCAACAGGTAAAGCACAAAATATCCGCATCGAAGCTTCTTCTGGTTTAAGCAAAGAAGAAATTGAGAAAATGAAACGTGAAGCTGAGGCAAATGCTGATGCCGATAAAAAAGCTAAAGAAGAGATTGAAAAATTAAATGCTGCAGACGGATTAATTTTCCAATCGGAAAAACAATTAAAAGAATATGGAGATAAAATTCCTGCAGAGAAAAAATCGAATATTGAAAATGCATTAGCTACTTTAAAATCAGCACACGCTGCAAAAGATTTAGCTAATATTGACTCAGCAACATCGGCGCTTAATGCAGCTTGGGAAGCCGCATCACAAGAAATGTATGCTGCAATGAATGCACAACAACAAGGCGGTAATACTGCTGATTCAAATACCAATGCAGGAGCAAGTGGCGATAAAAGTGAAAATGTAACGGATGTTGATTACGAAGAAGTAAAATAATACACCACACTTTTTAACACATAATAAACAAAGAGGCTGAAATTAATTTCAGCCTCTTTGTTTTTCTTATACAAATTTTACTGCTTGACAATTTCAATCAACTGCTCTAAACTTACCTCTTCTTGAGTTCCAGTATTCATGTTTTTGAGCATAATAGTGTTTTTAGCCATTTCATTACCACCAATAACCCCAACAAATGGAATCTGTTTTTTATCAGCATATTCAAATTGTTTAGAGATTTTCTTTACGACATCAGGATATATCTCAGCATGTATTCCAAATGTTCTTAATTGAGATACCAACTTTAGACAATGTAATTGTTCTGCCTCTCCAAAATAAGCCATCAAAATAGTTGTTGAAGATGATTTATTCACTTCCTTAGGAAATAATTGTAATTCCTCCATCACATCATAAATTCTATCTACACCAAATGAAATACCTACGCCCGACAAACCTTTTAATCCAAAAATACCCGTTAAATCATCGTATCGTCCACCACCTAAAATACTAGGTGTAAATGTACCGGCATCAGCCTTTGCCTCAAAAATAGTTCCAGTATAATAATTTAAGCCGCGCGCCAATGTAATATCTAACTCAATTTTAATATGTTTAATTGTTAAGGTATTAAGATTGTTAAGCAAAAATTCAATTTCTTCAATTCCCTTTTTTCCAATTTCACTTTGATTTAAAAATTGTTTTAAAACATTTACTTTTTCTGAGTTACTTCCCGATAAATCAATTAAAGGCTCTAGAGTTTTTATAGCTTCAGTAGTTATTCCCTTTTCGCTTAACTCTTTAATAACGCCTTCTTTTCCTATCTTATCTAGTTTATCAATAGCAACGGTAATATCTATAATTTTATCTGTTGCATTTAACACCTCAGCTATTCCACTTAAAATTTTTCGGTTATTAAATTTAATGCGTGCTGGTATTTGTAATTCAGAAAAAGACTTATCCATCATAGCTATTAACTCTAATTCATTAATTAAAGAGTTAGAACCAATAACATCGGCATCACATTGATAAAATTCGCGATAACGCCCTTTTTGAGGTTTGTCGGCTCGCCACACTGGTTGAATTTGATAGCGTTTAAAAGGATAAGTTAATTGATGATGATTCATCACCACGTAACGGGCAAATGGCACCGTTAAATCATATCGAAGCGCTTTTTCTGTAAGTGCCTCCGAGTTATACGATTTTTCAAGTGAAAGATTAAACTCGCGTTTAAGTAATTCTTTTTTGTCGTCTTTGCTTTCGTGAATACGAGAGTTAAGCACTTTAAAAATTAATTGGTCACCTTCTTCTCCATATTTACCCGTCAATGTTGTAATATTTTCCATACTCGGCGTTTCAATAGGCATATATCCAAATAATTGAAAGTTAGTTTTAAGTATGTTAAAAATATACTGGCGCTTTTGCATCTCTGCGGGACCAAAATCTCTAGTACCTCTTGGAATAGATGGTTTCATTTACTAAATATATTATTGATTAGCGATTTTTAAAATTAGCGTAAAAATAAACATTTTAAACTGTATTAATACGAGATGTAAAATTCAATATTAATACCAAATGTAATTACCCGATTTTACTCCAACTACCTTTGGTTTTACCTTGTATTTTTAGTTGATGAACTAATATTTGGTTTTCATCGTTCATTAAATTAGGATCTTCGTTCAAGATAGTTTGGGCAGCAGTGCGTGCCATTTGCAGTATTTGTGCGTCGTGGGCTAAGTCGGCAATTTTCAAATCCATAACACCGCTTTGTTGAGTACCATCTAAATCGCCAGGACCTCTTAATCTCAAATCCACTTCACTTATCTCAAATCCATCATTGGTACGCACCATTGTTTCCATACGCAATTTACTATCCTCACTTAATTTATACGAGGTCATTAAAATGCAATATGATTTATCGGCGCCACGCCCTACCCTACCTCTTAACTGATGTAATTGCGATAAACCAAAGCGTTCGGCGCTCTCTATTACCATTACACTAGCATTTGGAATATTTACACCTACCTCAATAACCGTGGTAGCAACCATAATTTGAGTTTCATGTTTTATAAAGCGCTGCATTTCAAATTCTTTTTGTTGTGGTGTTAATTTTCCATGCACAATGCTAATTTGGAACTGCGGTGGAGGGAAATCACGTATTAACTCGTCAAAACCATTTTGTAAGTTTTGATAATCCATTTTCTCACTTTCTTGAATTAATGGAAATACTACATATACCTGTCGCCCTAATGCAATTTGCTCTTTCATAAAACCAATTAATCGTAAGCGTTGATTTTCTTTAAAGTGCATGGTAGTAATTGGTTTTCTTCCAGGCGGTAATTCGTCAATTACCGATGTATCTAAATCGCCGTATAAAGTCATGGCTAAAGTGCGTGGTATTGGCGTTGCCGTCATAATTAACACATGAGGTGGTTGTGTGTTTTTTTTATGAAGCTTAGCACGTTGTGCCACGCCAAAGCGATGTTGCTCATCAATTACCACCAAACCTAATTGATTAAACTGAACAGCGTCTTCTATTAAAGCGTGAGTACCTATTAATATATTAATTTCTCCACTTTGTAGTTTTTCTAAAATCTCTCGTCTTTCTTTAACTTTAGTAGAACCTGTTAATAAAGCAACTGACAAACCCAATGGTTTTACCAAGTTCGAAATGGTTTCAAAATGTTGTTTAGCCAAAATCTCGGTTGGTGCCATTAAACATGTTTGATAGTTATTATCAATTGCTAATAACATGCTTAGTAAGGCTACTAATGTTTTACCGCTTCCTACGTCTCCTTGCACTAATCGGCTCATTTGTTTACCCGAACACATATCTGCCCGAATTTCTTTTACAACACGCTTTTGAGCATTTGTTAATTCAAAGGGAAGATGGTGTGCGTAAAACGTATTAAACACTTCACCAACTTTACTAAACACAAAACCCTGTGTAATATGTTGCCTCACTAGATTACTTCGTAATAGGCGTAATTGCACATAAAACAACTCTTCAAATTTCAATCTAAATTTTGCTTTCTCTAACATTAACCTTGTATCCGGAAAATGTATTTGTTTTAATGCGTCTATTTTTGGTAGTAAATTAAAATCTGAAAGAAGAGTTGGCGTAAGTGTTTCTATAATAACTTGAGGAGTTAATTGTGAATTTAAAACACGTTGGCACTTTCTTATACCTTCAGAATCTAGGCCTCTTCCTTTTAGTTTTTCTGTACTATAATAAACTGCCTGAAAAGCAGATTGATGAATCAAAAACTCATCCGTTACTTTATTAACCTCGGGATGCGCCATATTAAAACGCCCCATAAATTGGGAAGCTTTGCCATATACTACAAATTCGGTTTCAGCTTTTAATTTATCAACCATCCATTTAGCTCCTTGAAACCAAACTAACTCTATTATACCTGTACTATCTTTTAACTTAGCCACTAAACGTTTTGCGCTTTTCTCACCAATAAAGTCTAGCTCTACAATAAACCCTCTTAACTGATAATAAACCCCATCTTCCGTTACATCTTTTATACTATGATATTGGGTTCTATCCACATATCTAAATGGGTAATACGTTAAAAAATCTTGATATGTAAAAATCGACAATTCTTTTTGTAGCACCTCTGCTTTTTGAGGTCCAATACCTTTTATAAAAGTAATTGAGGTATCAAGAAAAGAAGTCATTTTGTAAAATTACTACACATTACTTGTTAATACAATTTGAGTATATGTATTTATAAACAATTATTCTAAAGTAATTTTGTATGATGCGAATAGCATTTTGTATAATTAGCGTCTTTATCGCTTCGCATATCAAGTGTCAAATTCTTGATACATTAAGTACATTATTACATGCACGACCAAGTGTAGATGCACGCCTCGAATCACGCTATTCTTTTATGAATCATACTGCTACTAAGGTTTCTGGAGTACGATTGGGTGTGAGTTTTAAACGAAAACTACGCTTAGGGATTGGATATAGTTGGCTTAATTCAGACATTAAAGAACCTCTTACTATAACCGATAATAATGGTACTACACGATATATTAATAATTATTTCAAGTTTGGTTACGTTTGTTATTACGCCGATTTTGTTTTTCATAAAAAGAACCGCTGGCAATTAAGTGTTCCCATTCAAGTAGGTACTGGCATGTACTGGTGGCAATATCATGACGGAAAACAACTTATTAACTCAAAAAAACGATTATTACTTTTCTATGAACCTGGGATTACTGTGCAATTTAAAGTATTTAAGTGGTGTGGCTTAGGGCTTGATGTATGTGCAAGACTGGCCTTACGAAACACCAACTATGTTAGCAATCAACTTAACTCCTTTGTATTAGCTCCAAAACTTCTCATTTGGTTCGATCAACTATTCTATTCGGTTGCTCCAAAATCTAAAATCACCCAAAAATACGGCCCTGCAAATTGGTAAATTGACGGAATTTTAATGAATTCCGTCAGTATTGTGACGGAATTTTAATGAATTCCGTCAATTTTGTGACGAAATTTATATAAATTCCGTCAGTTTATAAAAAAATTAGTATATTTGTAGAAAATAATTACCACATAAAATGCCCTTAATTACAAGAAGTATAGAAGATAAAATTATTCAAAAACTGAAGCCTAATAAGGTTGTAATTATTGTTGGAGCAAGACGAGTTGGAAAAACCGAGCTAGTAAAACAAGTACTCAAACGACTCAAAGAAAAACCACTAATATTAAATGGCGATGATGTGGATACCATTAATGCACTTAATATAAAATCAACAGCTAACTACAAGCGATTACTTGGAAATATAAAATTACTGGTAATTGACGAAGCTCAAGAAGTGCCAGATATTGGCTCTAAATTAAAATTAATGGTAGATACGATTCCTGATTTAAAAATTATAGCAACTGGTTCATCTGTTTTTGATTTGAATAATAAAATGGGAGAGCCTTTAGTAGGAAGAAAAACTACTTTTAATCTATTTCCATTAGCACAAACCGAGCTGAGCAAAACAGAAACCTATCTACAAACTAAATCAAGGTTAGAAGATCGATTAATCTTTGGTTCATATCCAGAGTTGGAACATCTAGACAATAACCAAGAAAAGATAGAATATTTAAAAGAACAAGTAAACTCCTATCTTTTAAAAGATATACTTGCTTATGAGGGTATTCAGAAAAGAGAGAAAATTGTTGCACTATTACAAATAGTGGCTTTTAGAGTGGGAAGTGAATTATCGCTTGAAGGAATAGGTAATGAATTGCAAATCAGTAAAAATACAGTAGAGAAATACCTCGATTTATTTTCGAAAGTTTTTATTACTACTAAATTAACGGGATTTAGTAGAAACTTAGACAACGAAATTACTAAAAAAAATAAATGGTATTTTATGGACAACGGCATTAGAAACGCCGTTATAAACAACTTTAATTTACTGAATCAGCGTGATGATAAAGGTATATTATGGGAAAATTATATCAATAGCGAAAGGATTAAATACTTAAACTATCAATCGATTCATTACAGTGAATTTTTTTGGAGAACGCATAATAAACAAGAGCTTGATAGAATTGAAGAGATAAATGGTAAGTTATTTGGTTTTGAATTTAAGTGGAATCCAAATGCAAAGAGTAAAATACCACCTACATTTGAGAAAGCCTACCCTAAAGCCAAAGTGCAATTTATTAACCCAGATAACTATTTAGACTTTATTACTTAAAATGCTATAATTTATAGCATCTTGTATGAGTTTAAATAGTTATTTTTACAATACATGAACGAGCACTTAGATGCAAATAACGATAAATTAAGTAATAGCGACAAAGACTATGAGCGCGCATTACGCCCCATTGAATTTGATGATTTTAGTGGGCAAGAAAGCGTTGTGGATAACCTAAGAATTTTTGTAAAAGCAGCCAAGCAACGCGAAGAGGCATTAGACCACGTCTTACTACATGGTCCTCCAGGCTTAGGAAAAACAACATTAGCTCATATTATTTCTAATGATTTAGGTGTTAATTTAAAAGTAACAAGTGGTCCAGTACTCGATAAACCAGGCGACTTAGCAGGTTTACTTACCAATTTAGAACCATTTGATGTGTTATTTGTTGATGAAATTCATCGTTTAAGTCCAATTGTTGAAGAATATTTATATTCAGCAATGGAGGACTATAAAATTGATATTATGATTGATAGTGGACCAAATGCTCGAACTGTTCAAATTAAATTAAATCCATTTACTTTAGTAGGAGCCACTACTAGAAGTGGTTTACTTACAGCGCCACTTAGGGCACGATTTGGTATTACATCTCGCTTAAATTATTATAACAGCAAAGTATTAACAGGTATTGTACAACGTAGTGCTCATATATTAAATGTAGAAATAACCGAGGAAGCGGCTTACGAAATTGCAAGAAGAAGTAGAGGAACACCCCGTATTGCTAATGCACTATTAAGACGGGTGAGAGATTTTGCACAAATTAAAGGTAACGGAAACATAGACCTTGAAATTGCAAGTTATGGTTTAAAGGCCTTAAACGTTGATAAAAATGGCTTAGATGAAATGGATATTAGAATCCTTTCTTCTATCATAAATAAATTTAAAGGTGGTCCCGTGGGCATCACTACCATTAGCACCGCCGTGGGTGAGGAAGCAGGAACTATTGAAGAAGTTTATGAACCATTTTTAATTCAGGAAGGATACTTGAATCGTACACCGAGGGGCAGAGAAGCAACCGAAAAAGCCTATAAACACCTAGGAAAATCTTTTGGAAACAGAATAGGCGGTTTATTTGAGGATTAATGTAAATTCAAAATCTTACTTAATATTAAATCACCCTCTACAATAAGTTGTTCAATAAAATTATTTCTTCTAATAATCACCTCATTAGGGCAAGACTTATTTATATTTAATTCATAATGTATTATTGAATGTGTATGTTTTTCAAAATTTGCTAGTAACAATACTTCATCTTTAGTTAAACGTCTTATGGTACTCAGCTGAAAATCCCAAGAATGTACCTCTTTTAAAGTAAGGTATGGAAATTTCTTGTTTGGATAATTAGTAACTGGCGATAAAGAATAATAGACTACATAACCAGAATCGGTTAACAGAATTTTAAATTTTTCAGTAATGGTTAAGCGGCGTTTTTTAGATTTTATTTTTTGTCCGCTTTGTGTTGTAATTTCTTGAATGGCTGTATCTACATGGCATTGATAGTACAATAACGAATCATGTAATAACAACTGAGCAACCTGTGTTTTTCTTAAATTCTCAGGAAATTCAACTTTTTGAGAATAGATAAAATTTGAGATAAATACACAAACAAGTATATACAAGCAATTACGCATCTTCATTTATTGTAACTTGTTTGGAAATTTGCTGAGCATTTATCACTAAAGCATTTATATCACTATCAAGAGTTGAAGCAAGCAACACCACTCCCATTCTACGATTAGGTCTTGTAACGGGTTTTGCAAATAATCTAATATCGGTTTTTAAATTTTTTAAAACTTCGTTAACGCCATTAAATTGATACGAATTAGATTCTTTAGAAGCTAAGATGACAGCCGAAACTCCTTTTTGTAATAAATAAATGGAAGGAATAGGTAAACCTAATATGGCTCTTGCGTGTAATTCAAATTCATTTAGGTTTTGTGTATTAGCAAGTGTTACCATACCTGTATCGTGAGGGCGTGGCGACAACTCCGAAAAATAAACACCTTTATGAGTTAAGAAAAACTCTACGCCCCAAATACCATAACCTGTTAAAGCCTTGGTTACTTTATCGGCCATTTCTTGAGCCTCTTTTAAATCCTTATCTGATATTTCACAAGGTTGCCAACTTTCTCTATAATCACCATTTTCTTGTCGGTGGCCTATTGGCGCGCAAAACAAAGTAGGCGCATTGCGTTGGGTAACGGTTAACAAAGTAATTTCGGCATAAAACTCTACAAACTCCTCAATAATAATTTCATCATAATCTCCTCTTGAACCTGATTTGGCGTAATCCCAAGCTTTTTGTATTTCATTCTCATGATGAATTGTGCTTTGTCCCTTTCCACTACTACTCATTAATGGTTTTACCACACAAGGATATCCAATGGTTCTAACAGCATTTTCAAACGCTTCGAAAGTTTTAGCATATAGATATTTGGCAGTTCTAACGCCCAACTCTTGCGCTGCTAAATCACGAATGGCTTTACGATTCATAGTAAAATTTGCTGCCTTAGCACTTGGAACAACGGTGTATCCTTGCTTTTCATAATCAAAAAAACGCTCAGTTCTTATGGCTTCTATTTCTGGAACTATTAAATCTGGTTGGTGTTTTGCAACTATCTTATCTAACGCATCGCCATCTAACATATTTATTACCTCAAACTCGTGAGCCACTTGCATAGCAGGTGCATCTGCATAAGAATCAACCGCAATCACATATTGACCAAGGCGATGTAAAGCAATCGTTAATTCTTTACCCAATTCGCCTGAACCTAATAACAAAATTTTTTTTCGTTGCATAAAATTAAAATCTAAGTGTAATGGTAGCAGGTAAGGTGTTTTTAAGAATGGCAAAATACAATCCGTAGCCTGCTGCAAGTCCTACGGTACCACCAATTAAAGCTTGAATCCTTCTTCGGCTTCGTGAAACTCTTTCGTATCCTAAAATGTAAGCATCATAATCAATATAATTAGGATTGCTAATAGTTTTATGTCTTATCCTAACTTTTGGTAAACCCGAAAGTGCCATGTAACCATAAGGTAATACTGGTGCAAAAAATGAACCCGTTGCTCCTGCCAATAAACCAGCAACTCCTGCGCCAATTAATGCGCCACGTGCTTTAAATCCTTTTCTTGCATCTCGCTCTCCATAAATATAATATTGCATCTCATCTCTTGTAAACCAGTTATTTATTAATGAATCTTGGCGATAATAATACTTTTTATATCCATCATTAAATTTTACACAATAAATTTCATCATATTCATAATGCAATTTTTTGGTTTTAGCGGTGGAGTCAATAATTGTAACGGCACCAATTAAAGTATCAATTACCTTACCCGTTGCGTAGTTACCATTCATTAAAACAATAGTATCTTTAACTTGGGCATGAGTAGTAAAACTTGTTACCAAGAATAATATAATAGTTAGTTTTTTAAGCATACAGCAAGGTACAAAAATTAATGGAATTTAAAAGCCACGGTTTTAACACTATGGTTGGTTTTAGATTGGTAAATAGATTGTTGTATTAACTCTTTAGCCTCTGGTAATTCAAACACTTCTTTTAGGTTACGAATTTTACCAATTGGAATATCCAATTCGATACAACGCTCATAAATTGAATTGAAATCTTGCGTTTGTATTTTAGTGTTTAACACCTTAAATAGTTCATCACGATGTATCACTCTTAATTGATTACTTTGAAATTTTTCTTCTAATGCAATATCAAGCAACTCGCATAATTTTTTAAATTGTTTATCGCTACCAATAGCAAAGGTTATTAAATGATTATCTTGAGTTGTAAAAATTTCTCCATAAGGCGCAATATTTGGATGTAATGAGCCTTGTGCTTTTGGTAAATAATGGGCAATTAACCAATTGGTAGCTTGATTAGCTAGTGAAGCAACTGCCGCATCAAACAATGAAACAGACACATGCGTTCCTTTTTTGGTTTTATATCGGTTAAGCAGGGCAATTAATACAGCCTCTTTTAATTGATGCCCCGCTAATATATCAATTAAAGCCACTGGCATTTTTAAAGGTGGCGACTGTTTTTCGCCATTCATATACATAAATCCACTTTCGGCTTGTAAAATTAAATCGTAAGCTGTGCGTGGACTTGAATAACCAAACCCATTGATTGAAGCATAGATGAGTTGAGAATTAATTTGAGATAAAGTATGGTAATCTATTTTTAATTTAACGTCATCGCCACTTTTATAATTAGCAATAAAAACATCGGCTTGTTTAATTAATTGATATAGTTTTTCTAAATCATCTTGAAGCGTTAAATCCAAAAACAATATTTCTTTTCCTACATTTACGCTCCAATAATAAGCGCTTGTATTATTATTTGCATCTTCTGTGCTTAACTTCCAGCTACGTGTTACATCGCCGTTTGTTTTTGGATTTTCAATCTTAATAACCTTAGCTCCTAATTCAGAAAAAAATAATCCAACCGAAGGACCAGCAAGCACACTGGCCACTTCAACAACAAGTAAATCTTTAAAAACATCATTCATTAAAATTGCGACAAAACAGGTTTGTTACCCAAAATGGATTCTATCTTATCTATAACCTCGTGTGTTAATTTAGGCATCACCTCTAATGTTTTAATATTTTCAATAAGTTGAGATTTTTTAGAGGCGCCTAAAATTACGGTACTTACATTTGGATTTTTTAAACACCAAGCCAAGGCCAATTGTGTGGTTGAAATTTGGAGTTTATCAGCTAATGCAGTTAATTTTATTGTTTTTTCTATTTTACTTACATCGCTTAATGTTCGCTCTTTTAACCAGTCCATTCCTTTCATACTTAAACGGGTGTTTTTAGGAATTTTTTGATTGTACTTTCCTGTTAACAAACCAGATGCTAGCGGGCTCCAGATGGTTGTACCTAAACCAAAATCTCTGAACAATAATAAATAATCTTTCTCCATTTTGGTTCTTTCGAACATGTTATATTGAGGCTGCTCCATGGTTGGTCCTATTAAATGATGACGTTCTGCAAACACATGCGCTGCCATAATCTCGTCATTAGCCCACTCGCTTGTTCCCCAATACAGTATTTTACCTTGTTGCAATAAGGTATTCATTGCCCACACGGTTTCTTCAATAGGTGTATTTTTATCAGGGCGATGGCAAAAAAACAAATCTATATAATCAACCTGCAATCTTTTAAGTGCTGCATCGCAACCTTCTATAACGTGTTTTCTTGATAAACCAGTTTGATTTGGTTTTTTATCCTCATATCCAAAAAACACTTTACTACTTACGCAGTAAGAACTTCTTGCCCACTTTTTCTTTTTCAAAATTTTCCCCATCACTCTTTCAGATTCTCCTGATGCGTAAATTTCAGCATTATCAAAAAAGTTAATCCCATGCTCGTAAGCTGTTGACATTAACTCATCAGATAATTTATCATCAATTTGTTTCCCGAAGGTAAGCCACGACCCTAATGATAGTGCGCTCACTTGTAAACCCGATTTTCCTAATCTTCTATATTCCATATTTAATGTATTTATTTAATTAATATTTTTGGCTCTAACATATCTAACATCGCATATTTTACACCTTCTCTGCCTAATCCACTTTCTTTTACGCCGCCATAAGGCATTTGATCGAAACGCAAAGTTGGAACATGATTATGAATAACGCCCCCTACTTCAATTTCATCAAAACACTTATCTAATTCCTTAATATCATTGGTAAAAACACCACATTGCAAGCCATATACTGAATCATTTACCTTTGCGATAGCTTCTTCAATAGTGTGATATGGCTCGATACACACTACGGGTCCAAAAACTTCTTCAGCATATACTTTCATAGTAGGTTGGCAATTGATAAGAATAGTTGGTTCAATATAACTACCATGTCGTTTACCACCGCACACTAATTCAGCCCCCATGGCAATAGCTTCATTCATCCAATTTTCTACACGCACCGCATTTTCTTCATCTATTAAATTTGAAATTTGCGTTTGTTTTAACAAAGGATTTCCATATTGTAATTTAAGCGCCTCTTGTTTAAGCGCCTCTACAAAGGCTTTAAAATGTTTATGAAAAACCACAAATCGTTGTGCATGAATACATATTTGCCCACTATATGCAAATGCACCCATTACACACTTTGGTAATAGCTCTTCCATTGTAGCACTTTCGGCAATGATAGTTGCCGCATTACCACCCAATTCTAACACCACTTTTTTCTTACCTGCTTGTTGTTTCATTTTCCAGCCAACTACAGGCGACCCTGTGAATGACAAGAGCTTAAAACGTTCATCAGTTACTAATAAATTTCCAGTTTGTCTATCCATCGGTAAAATAGAAATGGCGCCCTTAGGCAAATCGGTTTCATCAATTATCTTGGCTAACTCTAAACAAGATAATGGCGTTGCACTGGCTGGTTTTAAAATAATAGGACAACCCGCTGCAATGGCAGGAGCAATTTTATGTACTGCCAAATTTAAAGGAAAATTAAACGGAGCAATACCGGCTACTAAACCAATCGGAAAATATTTTATAATACCTTCTTTACCTGTTCCTGAACTCGTCCAATCTAACGAGATATATTCTTTAGGAACGCGTTTACATTCCTCAGCAGCAATTAAAAATGTTTGTATGGAACGTTCAATTTCCGCTATTGCTAAGTTAATAGGTTTAGCACTTTCGGCACTTAAAATCTCTGCCAATTTTAGTTTATGGGTAATTAACGAGTCGGAAATTTGTTTTAAAATTTGAGATTTTTTATACGAGGTTATCTGTTTTAGCTCTTCTTTAACAACTAGTGCTTTTTGAATGGCATTTTCTAATATATTTACATCTGCTAAATATGTAACTCCTACTAATTCTTGGTCATAAGGACTAAAAACATCTAACTGCTTATTTGTTTTTACAAATTCACCACCAACATAAATTAAAGTAGGAGTCATGGTTTTTTATTTTTTTGTCAATTCTTTAAAAATGTCTTCTAACTTTTTCTCTTCTCTATTCATTGCTAACACGCTCATATTATGTTTTACAGCATAAGCAAACACCTCTTTACGCACATCAACATGGGCATCCGAAACAATCTTCCAAGTATTTCCTTCTACTAACACGGCGTCTTCTACTCCATTAATGGATTTAAGCGAACTTAAAGAAATAGTTTTATCAAACTCTACAGTAATTACTTGTTTAGTATTGCTTTGCTGTAAACTTTGAGTTTGATCATTCGCTACTATTTCGCCTTTATTAATAATAATAACTCTATCGCAAACAGCCTCTACCTCTTGCATAATGTGTGTACTTAGCATTACTGTTTTTTGTTTCCCTAGTTTTTTAATTAAGGCTCTAATCTCTTCTAACTGATTAGGATCTAAACCCGTGGTGGGTTCATCCATAATAAGTACTTTGGGGTCGTGAATCATTGCTTGAGCCAAGCCAACCCGTTGGCGGTAACCTTTAGACAAAGCACCTATTTTTTTATTTTGTTCAACTTGTAAGCCTGTCATTTCAATCATCTCCTTCACTCTATCCTTCACGTTTTTTACTTTATATAAATTACCTATAAATTGTAAAAACTCTTTTACATACATATCTAAATACAATGGATTATGTTCGGGCAGGTAACCTATATTTCTCCTTACCTCAATACTTTGTTCCTTTGTATCAAACCCACACACGGTAGCCGAACCATCGCTTGGGGGAATATAGCATGTCAATATTTTCATCATGGTACTTTTACCTGCGCCATTAGGTCCTAAAAAGCCAACAATTTCATTTGTACCAATTTCAAATGAAACATTATTTAATGCTTTTTGCTCTCCGTATAATTTAGTGATATGATTTACTTGAATAGACATGATGATTATTTTACTACAAATATACGCTTGTAAGATAAGTATAAAAACCAAAATTTTAATAAAGTTAGGCTATGAATAAACTTGTAATTAATAATTCTTAAAAATTCTATAAACAAGTGTAAAATACTTAAATTAGCACCAATGAGAGGATTAGTTGTAAAATCAACCGGTAGCTGGTATTCTGTAAGAACAGATAACAACTTAATTATAGAATGTAGGCTTACAGGAAAAATTAGGCTTGATGACCGAAAAACAACCAATCCTATTGCTGTGGGCGATAATGTAGAAATAGAAGTGGAAAATAATGAGGGGAAAATTGTATCTATTTTACCTCGTAAAAATTATATTATTAGAAAATCCATCAATCTTTCAAAACAAGCACACATCTTAGCAAGCAACCTCGACCAAGCCTTTTTAATAGCCACGCTTGTTGCGCCACGCACCTCATTAGGCTTTATCGACCGATTTTTAATTACTGCCGAAGCATATCATATACCTGCAAAAATTATTTTTAATAAAATAGATGTATTAGATGATGAATTACAACAAATCCAAGATTCTATCATTAATTTATACAGCCAAATAGGTTATGAATGTTTTAAGATTAGTGCTTTAAATAGCGCCGACATTGAACTTATTAAAAAACAACTTAAAGATAAAACCACATTAATAGCCGGGCACAGTGGAGTGGGAAAATCAACACTCATTAATGCTATTGAACCAAGCTTAACTTTACGTACTGGCGATATTTCACAGGCACACTTAAAAGGCACACACACTACAACCTTTGCCGAATTATTTCCATTATCATTTGGCGGCAACATTATTGATTCTCCTGGTATAAAAGAGCTGGGATTAGTAGAAATGAAAAAAGAAGAAGTGGGACATTATTTTCCCGAAATACGCCAACGCATGAATGAATGTAAGTTTAATAATTGCTTACATGTAAATGAACCTAAATGTGCTGTATTAACCGCTCTACAAGAGGGATTAATATCAGAAGAACGTTATCAAAGTTACTTAGGCATCTTAAACGGCGAAGAAATGGACTGGAAAGAATGGGAAATAAAGTAATTTGTATAAATTTACCTTAATTATTATATAGTTCAATAATGAAGTTAAACACAAAACAAGTATTTCTTATCCAAGTAATTTTACTTGTTTGTTTTTTATTATTTAACTCACAAACAATTTACTCGCAAAATGATAAAATAAAAGAACTAGAAAACAAACTTACTCAAGAAAAGAACGATACTTCAAAAGTAAAAATTATGGTAAGGCTTGCCATTATACTTGGAAATTCTAGTTACACACAATCTATTCAATATGCCAAAAAAGCGCTGCAATTAGCGCAAGAAATAAATTACACAACAGGGCAAATAGACGCATTAAATTGTATTGCCGACAACTATTGGTATCAAACTAATTATATCAAAGCACAAGAATATTATTTTAATGCTTATCGCCTCGCCGATTCAATACAAGACGAGGAACAAATTGCACAATCGTTATATAACATTGGTTGGATAAAATGTATTCAACAACATCAATACGATAGCGATAAGTTTCTTTATAAATCATACCACATCTACAAAAAGCTAAAGCATAACTCTGGCACATTGCAAGTATTGAATGCCTTGGCAAGTTATTTTACAGATAGATATATGGATGAAAAAAAAAGAAATTGGTTCGACTCATCTTTAAAGTATTTTAATATAGGTATTGAACTCGCCAAAACAACAAAAAGACAAGAAGCCTTAGGTAGAATATATGGAAATTTAGGTTCTTTGTTTTATAATCAAGGCGACTATTATTCCGCAATTTATTATAATGATAAAAGCATGGAAATAAATTTAAAAACAGGCGATTCCTTAAACTTCATGACTTGCTACCTTAATAAAGCTGTTTACAGTATGGAACTCAAAGATGTAAACAGTGCTGTTTCTATCTTAAATAAAGTACTCAATTATTCATCAAGGTATGGACTAAAAGACATGAAACAGCAATGCCTAGACGCACTCGCTAAAGCTCACGCTTTAAATGGCAACCATATTTCTGCATATAATTACCTATTACAGTATGTTCAATTACATTTAGCTTTAGATAAAGATGCCTACGCTAATAATTTAACGAACTTGCAAAATGATTACGAACTCGAAAAATCAGAAATAAACATTAAACAACTAACTCAGGCTAACGAAATACAAGAACTAAAAAACAATCGAAAAACCTATTTCATTATTGCGTTATTGGCAGTTGCAGGCATAGTTGTTTTTATAGCTAGTTTATTATTTAAACAAAATAAAGAAAAGCAAACCGCCAACTTTAAATTAAAAGAGCAAAATAAAATTATTGCTGAAAAAAAATTAGAAATAGAACAAAGTATTCAATACGCCAAAGGTATTCAACAAGCCGTATTACCCAACAAACAAGATTTAGAAACACACATGCCCAATAGCTTTGTGTATTATAAACCAAAAGATGTGGTAAGTGGCGATTTTTATTGGTTTGGAGAATTAGATACTGATTTTTATTGCATTGCTTCCGATTGCACAGGGCACGGTGTTCCTGGCGCTTTAATGAGTATTATAGGTATTGATAAATTAACCCAAATTTTATTTGAGAAAAAAGTAAATCATCCAAGTGAAATTTTATCTCAACTCAACATCGAAATAAAACGAATTTTAAAACAACATTCCGATACATCTAAACAAATGGATGGTATGGACTTAGCTTTATTAAAATTTAATAGTTCATTTACCCAAGTGCAATATGCAGGTGCCAACCGACCTTTATTTTTAGTTAGAGATAATAAGCTCATCGAATATAAAGCCGATAAAATAGCCATTGCAGGCTACACCTTAGATGAACAAGTTTATACAACAACTAATATAGAATTACAAAAACAAGACAGTCTATTTATTTTTACCGATGGTTATGCCGACCAATTTGGAGGCGATTCGGGTAAAAAATTCATGACTAAAAATTTAAAAGAGTTATTTATTAAAATAGCACCACTGAGCTCTCAGGAACAAGAACAACAAATAGATACAGTTTTCAAATCATGGAAAGGAACCTATGAACAAGTAGATGATATTTTAGTAATGGGGCTTAAAGTTTAATCAATGAAAAAATTAATCGTATTTATAATTATTAGTATTGGCTTATGGATAGTGTTACCAAAACAGCCCACTCTTTCTTGGGGTTTTTATGGTCATAAACGTATTAACAGAATGGCTGTTTTTACTTTACCACCCGAAATGGTAACATTTTACAAACAGCATATCGAATTTATTACCAACCATGCCGTAGATCCCGATAAAAGGCGTTATGGCGTGAAAGGAGAAGCAGAAAGGCATTACATAGATATTGACCATTATGGAGAACATGCCTTTGATAGTGTGCCCAAATTTTGGAAAGCTGCCGTTGCTAAATACACCGAAGATACACTAAGAGCTTATGGCATTGTACCTTGGCAAATTGAAAAACATTATTACAAATTAGTTAATGCCTTTAAAGACGAAAACCTCGATTTAATTTTAAAATATAGTACAGAATTAGGACATTACGTTGCCGATGCCCATGTGCCACTACATACCACTGAAAATTACAATGGTCAATTAACCAATCAAAAAGGTATTCACGGTTTTTGGGAAAGTAGAATACCCGAAATGAAAGCTGATGATTATGATTACTTTGTTGGTAGAGCCAAATATATTGATTCTCCTATAAAAACAGCTTGGAAGGTAGTGTATGATAGTCATCAAGCAGTAGATAGCGTTTTAAAATTTGAAGCGCTACTTAATAAACAATTTCCAAGCGATCAAAAATACAGCTATGAAAATAGAGGTAACCAAATGGTAAAAGTTTATTCTGAAGGTTACACTAATGCTTACGATTTAATGATAAAAGGTCAGGTAGAAAGACGTATGAGAGAAAGTATTATTGTGGTAGGAAGCATGTGGTACACTGCTTGGGTAAATGCTGGAAAGCCTAACTTAAATAAATTAGGCAGTAAAGAAATAAGCGATTCACTAAAACTGCAGATGCAAAAAGAAGAAGAACTCTATCTACAACAAAAAAATAAAGTAATAAAAGGACACGCAGATGACGAATAAAACCATTTTATAAAACAACTATTCATCTACCAACACGCCCATTTTTTTTCCTAAAGCACTCAAAAAAGCACGCATCTCTTTCACTGTATGCTCATCATTAGTCGCTCTAAAATACGTATCAGTAAGGGTAGAAATATTTTGATGATAAAACTTTTTCATTTCATCAATGCTCATGTCTTTAGTCCATAAATCAATACGCATGGTGGCATTTTCTTTTTCGTCCCATAACGCTAACATCATACTCTTACAATCATGCTTTTCTTTCGCATCGGGCACTTCCCATTCAATATGATGCGGTAACTGATTATCATCTACCGTTACTTTTATTTTTATCTCTGAACTAGTCATATCTTTATTCTTTTGTTGAAATAGTTGTCAAATTTAGTCAAAATAATTGTGTAATAGCTCATAAAATTTACCTTTGTAACTTATGAGTCAATATCCTAAAATCACTTTACACAACGGTAAAGAACAAGCAGTTTTACGTTTCCATCCTTGGGTTTTCTCGGGTGCTATTAAGCAAATAGATGCGTCACTAAATGATGGCGATGTGGTTGAAATTTATTCTGCCAAACAACAATTTTTAGGTATGGCTCATTACCAAAAAGGAAGCATTAGCGCTCGCATTATCTCTTTTAGTAAACAAACTATTAATATTGATTTTTGGATAAAAAAGTTAGAGAAAGCCTATCAGTTTCGTCAATTCTTAAATTTAACAAATTCACCTAACACTAATGTATATCGCTTAGTATTTGGCGAAGGCGATGGTATTCCAGGTTTAATCTTAGATTTTTACAACGGGCACATTGTGTTACAAGCACACAGCATTGGAGCACATAAAAACAGACATGATATTACCGAAGCATTAAAAAAAATATACGGCTCACAATTATTAAGCGTGTACGATAAAAGTGCGGAAACTTTACCTAGCAACTATGCATCCAATATTCAAAATCAATTTTTATTTGGTGATTGTAAACAAGAATTAATTGTTTCAGAAAATGGTGTAAAGTTTTTCATTGACTTTATACACGGGCAAAAAACAGGATTTTTTATTGACCAACGAGATAACCGAGCTTTATTGGGAAGTTATAGTAAAGGAAAACGTGTATTAAATACGTTTTCGTACACTGGAGGTTTTTCGATGTATGCTGCAAAAAATAATTGCGATGTTATTCATTCAGTCGATTCAAGTGCTAGTGCTATTGACTTATGCGATAAAAATGCAATTTTAAATGAAGTAACTAATCACCAAGGATTTGCTGTCGACACCTTTGATTATTTAAAAGATCAAGGCAAAAATTATGATGTTATTATTTTAGACCCACCTGCCTTTGCTAAAAGCCGAGATGTATCGCACAATGCCGTGATTGGTTATAAAAGATTAAATCAAATGGCATTACAAAACATTAAAAAAGGAGGCATTTTATTTACTTTTTCTTGCTCGGGAGTAATTGATAAAAAATTATTTTATAATACAGTTACAGCAGCCGCTATCGAATCCAAAAGAAATTTAAAACTACTACATACCTTATCGCAACCAGCCGATCATGTGATTACACCTAATTTTCCGGAAGGAGAATATTTAAAAGGATTAGTATTTTATGTTGATTAAAACATAAAACCTATTTTTTATGATTAACAGAAATGTACTATTTTTAACTATTAAACTACAACGATGATACCAATATTAGAAGTAAGAAATATACACAAACAATACGCTAACCATATTGCTTTGCGCGATGTAAGTTTTGAAATAAAACCACAAAGTATATTTGGATTACTAGGACCTAATGGTGCTGGTAAAACCTCATTAATTAGAATCATCAATCAAATTACAGGACCCGATAGTGGCGAGATTTTATTGAATGGTCATAAACTATCCGTTAATCATATTGATGAAATTGGCTATTTACCCGAAGAGCGAGGCTTATATAAAAAAATGGCTGTAGGCGAACAAGCCTTATATTTAGCTCAACTCAAAGGCTTAAAAAAAGCAGAAGCTAAAGAAAAATTAAAACATTGGTTCAAGAAATTTGAAATAGAAGCTTGGTGGGATAAAAAAATTGAAGAACTAAGTAAAGGAATGCAACAAAAAGTGCAATTTATTGTAACCGTATTGCACGAACCAAAACTTTTAATTTTAGATGAACCCTTTAGTGGTTTTGACCCCATAAATGCACAATTAATTAAAAAAGAAATTTTAGAATTAAGAGAAAAAGGCTCTACCATCATTTTCTCTACACACAACATGGGAAGTGTTGAAGAACTGTGCGATGATATTGCATTAATTAATAAATCCGAAAAAATATTAGACGGCTCAGTAAAAGATATTCGCAAAAACTACAAATCAAATACTTTTAAAATTTCCTTTAAAGGCAACTTAATTGGTTTTACCAATGCTTTGTGGGCAGGTGCCGAAATACTTGAAAAATCAAGTGATGAACAAACACACACCCTTGTTGTAAAACTACTCGGACAAAATAAACCCAATGATTTACTTCAAGCTGTATTAAGCCACGCCGAAATCATTTCATTTAATGAAATTATTCCGTCTATGAATGACATTTTCATTTCGGTGGTTGAAAACAAAACAACATTAAACACGCAAAGTTCTTTTACTGAATAAATATTTTAACCCATGAACAAATTATTATTAATTATACAACGTGAATATTTTTCGAGAGTTAAGAAAAAATCATTTATCATAATGACGATTCTTGGCCCTATTCTTATGGCAGGATTAATGATTGTGCCTGTGTGGTTAGCCATGCGTGATAAAACAGAGCACAATATTTTAGTAATTGATCATAGCGGGCTATTTATTGATAAATTACCCAACTCTACCGAAATAAAATTTCATTATAGCGATGAGCCTATACAAAATGCTAAACAAAAATTAAGCGCAGGCAATTTCGACTTAATTATGGAAATTAGCAGAGAAGCCATTAATGAATTTAAAACCTCTCCTATTTTATATTACAAAAAACAGCCTGGTTTAAGTACAGAGGAATACATCTCAAATAATATTGAAAACATTTTATTTGATTATCGATTACAAGGAGATAGTATTGATGTAAGTAAAATAAGAAATGCACGCCGCCCTGTAAAACTCTTAACCATTAAGGTAAGTGAAACAGGGAAAGATGAAAAAACAAATACAGAGATAAATATGGCGATTGGTTTTTTCTGTGCTATTGCTATTTATTTTATGATTTTTTTATACGGTTCACAAGTGATGCGTGGTGTAATCGAAGAAAAAACCAATCGTATTGTAGAGGTTATTGTTTCGTCTGTAAAACCTTTTCAGTTAATGCTTGGCAAAATAATTGGCGTTGCCTTAGTTGGATTAACTCAATTTATCCTTTGGATTGTATTAACTCTAATTATTAGCACTACTGTAAATAGTGTATTATTTAAAGATCAAATTGCAGATACCATGAAGCAGAACAGCCAAATGGAGAAAGTGATGAAAGATGACTTAGGAGCAAATGTTCAAAAAATGGAAAAGGTAAATTCTCCAAACGAAGTCATCGAATTATTTAACAATGTAAATAATTTAAACTTTGCTAAAATAATAGCTTGTTTTGCCTTTTACTTTTTGTTTGGTTATTTATTATATGCCGCACTATTTGCTGCTGTTGGTTCAGCTGTGGATAGCGAATCGGACACCCAGCAGTTTATATTACCAATAACTATTCCATTAATTCTAAGTTTTATTATTGCACAAAGTGTTGTGGCTGATCCTGATAGCACCATGGCACAATTCTTTTCTATTTTCCCACTTACCTCGCCTATTGTGATGATGGTTCGTTTACCGTTTGATTTACCAATTTGGGAACTGGCTTTGTCTATGATTTTCCTCGTTTTAGGCTTTTTATTTTTTACATGGTTGGCTGGCAAAATTTACCGTACAGGTATTTTAATGTACGGTAAAAAAGTAACTTGGAAAGAGCTTGGAAAATGGATATTTTATAAAAGCTAAAAGAGAAGCTACTACTTATTAGGCTTAATCCCTAATTTTTTCATGTTTTTCTTATTCTGCTTTTTATATTCCTTTCTCATTTTCTTAATGGCCTTTTTATCTTCTCTTGCATTAACCGCGCTTGGTTTATCTTTCTTTTTCTTATCTAAATAAGGATTATAAGCCTCTCTGTTCTTTTTCCGATGAGCCGATTTTCGCCACATCTTTTTCCGTTCTTTCGATTCCGAAAATTGAGCTTTCAATGGTGTAGAATAAATCCACGTAATTAAAAAACAGATGTAAAAAAACTTATTCATATCCCAAAATAACGCTATTTTTTCAAAAAAGTAACACACCACATAAAATAGTTTACTAACATAATGTTAGACTTTATCTACGATTATATCGACATATTTCACACCCAAGGTTTGGCTGTTTGTTGCTTTTATCTTAAATTTGTTTAATCTCATAGCACACAACAATGAATTTTAAAGACTGGACAAAAGAAGAAATTATGGAGGTGTACAATACACCTTTAATGGAATTAGTATATAAAGCTGCCGAAGTTCACAAACAACACCACACCGTTGGCGAAGTTCAAGTGAGCTCTTTAGTTTCTATTAAAACTGGAGGATGTGTTGAAGATTGTGCGTATTGCCCTCAAGCCGCTAGATACCATACTGATGTTAAAGTTCATAAATTAATGAGTGTACCAGAAGTAGATTCTTTAGCAGAAAATGCCAAACAAGGTGGTGCAAGTAGAGTGTGCCTTGGTGCTGCGTGGCGCGAGGTGCGTGATAATAGAGATTTTGATACGGTATTAGATATGGTTAAAACGATTAACCAAAAAGGCATGGAAGTGTGTGCTACCTTGGGTATGATTACCGAAGATCAAGCAAAAAGACTGGCTGAAGCAGGCTTATATGCTTATAACCATAACTTAGATACAAGCGAGGAAAACTATGGTAATATTATTACTACTCGTACCTACGATGATCGCTTAAATACTATTCATCATGCTCGTAAAGCTGGTTTAACGGTGTGTTCGGGTGGAATTATTGGTATGGGAGAAAAGGTAGAAGATAGGGTTGGCATGTTATATACATTAAGCCTTTTACGTCCTTATCCAGAATCTGTTCCTATTAATGCCTTAGTAGCTGTAGAAGGAACACCATTAGAAGAACAACCGCCGGTGCCTATTTGGGATATGGTACGTATGATTGCAACTACACGCATTGTAATGCCTAAAACAGCCGTGAGATTATCAGCAGGACGCTTAAATATGAGTATGGAAGGTCAAGCGCTTTGTTTTATGGCGGGAGCAAACTCTATTTTTGCTGGTGAAAAATTATTAACTACGCCAAATCCTTTGTATAATCAAGATATGGAAATGTTTAAAATATTAGGTTTATCGCCTAAAAAAGCATTTTCTGGAGAGGTATTTAATAAAGAGTTAGCCTAATAAGGCAATTCACTTTATGGACTTATTATGCACTTTAAAGTTTAAAGAAGATGGCTTCATTTCCAGAAAAATTGCTTAATAAATTACATGAAGTAAAATCTCAAAACAAATTTAGAACACTCAAAACAGTTTACCCTACTATTGATTTTTCAAGTAACGATTATTTAGGATTTTCAAGTAGTGGTGTACTACAACAACATGTAGCCTCCTTCACACCAAGTGTAAATTCAGGTTCTACTGGTTCTAGGTTAATAAGCGGAAACTCGGTATTATTTAATGACACTGAACACGATATTGCTCAATTTCATCATGCTGAATCTGCTCTTATTTTTAATTCCGGCTTTGATGCTAATTTGGGCTTATTATCATCAGTGCCTCAAAAAGGAGATTTAATTTTAAGTGATGAGTTAATTCACGCCTCGCTAATTGATGGTATCCGATTAAGCTATGCTACGCATTATAAATTTAGTCATAACAACATTTCACAACTTAAAGATTTATTAGAAAGACATCATTCCTCATTTAACGAAATTTACATTGTAGTTGAAAGTGTTTACTCGATGGATGGAGATAGCGCGCCTCTTCGTGAAATTATTGCATTATCCAACCACTACCATTTTCACTTAATTGTTGATGAGGCTCACGCTATTGGTATTTTTGGAGAGCAAGGTCGTGGCCTTTGTAATGAATTGAATATAGAAGATAAATGTTTCGCCCGAATTTATACTTACGGGAAAGCTATGGGTTGCCATGGTGCTGCTATTGTTGGTAGCAAACAACTAAAAGATTATCTCATCAACTTTTCTCGTTCATTTATATACACCACCGCTCTCCCCGAACATAGTGTTGTAAGTATTAAAAAGGCTTATGAGTTATTAATAAATAGTAAAGAGATTTCTCGTTTAAAAGAGTTAATATCATACTTTAATAGTCAAACACAAGCCGATAATAGCTTTATAAAAAGCAATAGCGCTATTCACTGCAAAGTAGTACCAGGTAATACTCAAGTCAGTGAATTAGAACAAAAACTAAGTGCTTCAAACTTTTTTGTAAAATCTATTAAAAGCCCAACCGTTAAGGAAAACCAAGAACGTTTACGAATTTGTTTGCACTCATTCAATACCTTTGAAGAAATCAACCAATTACTTCAATTAATTGCATCCTAATTTTTTTCACAAAAAAAGAGGCTATTTCATAAAATAGCCTCTTTTAACAGAATGTTATAAAATGTTAGTGAATAACAATTTTCTTCACCACTTTATCATTTCCAATTGAAATAGACACGAAATAAATACCTGAAGTTAATTTTTCAGAAGCATTTACTTGATATTTTGTATTTACACCTGCATTTGTATTTACTTGAGTTTGCTCTACTACTCTACCAGTAACATCAAATACGGCAATATTTGCTTTGGTATTATTAGGTGTTGTAAAATCAACAGTAGCAATACCGTTAGTTGGGTTTGGATAAATTAATAAATTAATATTATTCTCAAATTCTTTAACACCAACTGTTCCAGTAATATTAATATTATCTATATATAGATTTTGAGATTGTCCGTTTGCTACATCATTTTTAAACCAAAAACGTAGTTTCACATCTCTTTTATTTGCTATCATATTGGTACCAACAGTTGGAATTACAGCTGTTGTCCAAGTTGATGTACCAGGCCAAGGGATGTAAGGTGCATTCACAGTGCCACCAGTAGCAGCTACCATCGTATTTGCTGATGGAGAACCAGGAATTGTTGACCATGTACCACCACAATCTAAACTATACTGTAATTTAAACGTATCTTGAGTTACACCTGTTTTTCTTGCAAAAGTATAATCAAATGATAATCCGATATTTGTAGTATTAGAGAAATCAAAAGAAGGTAATTCAATCATATCTACTTGACCATCAAAATATCCAGACATATTAGCATTTGGTAAGATGATTGAATGATTAGAAGAACCAGCACCATAATTTGCCATTCCCCAAGTAGGAGACATTGGATCTGGATTTGTTGGAACATACCAATCAGTTGGCCACCATTGACCAGATTCAAAATCCTCAACAAAAGGTAAACTTCTACTTGGTGCATTCCAATTAATAGTTACAGTGCTTATAGTTTTAGTTGAAGCACCTTGTGCATTTGTAGCTGTTAATGAAACAGAATAAGTTCCAGGATTAGAATAAGTAACTGTAGGTACAGATGCTGTAGAAGTTGAAGGGTTACCTCCTTCAAATTCCCAACTTAAAGTAATCCCAGTTCCGTTATACGAAGTATTGGTATATTTAATACTTTGTCCTGCACAAGTTGAAATTTTATTATAACTAAAATCGGCAACTGGAGCGCAAGGTGAGGCGCTTACTGGATTACCATTTGCATCTACAATTCCTGTAAATTGTAAATTAGCTAAACTAACTAAATTATCTCTTCCTGCAGCACCTAGTTCAATTGTACCTCTCATTTTATCTTTTTGTCCTTTGGTAAAATTCCTAGGACAAGAAGAGTAATCCATGATATTCTCTAAATTCGGTCTTACAGTATCACATGTCGCCATGATATGATTTGTTGATGTTGTAGGTGTTGGTGTGGTTCCAATACTTAAATTGTAATCTTCTATCTCACCACTTGTAATCGATGCATTCGCATTTGGAATTGCCGCATTACTTGTCATGACACGCATTCTATATATTGCATAAGCGCTAGAAGGTATTGAATAGGATGCTGTATAAGTTTGAACCCCTTGTAAAGGTGTGGTAACTTGTAAAATCGTTTCTCCAGCGTCAATAAAATCACCATCTCTATTTAAATCTATATATGCTGCAACATAATTATCTTGATTAAATGCAGCAGAACTTGTTACGGATAAAGTAACTGTATTTCCAGCATTAAAATCCATTCCATAAACTTCAGAATAATTAGCATAAGAGCCCTTAGTTCCAGAAGCCACCTTAATTGATGTATCTAATTTAGGTGTTACAGTTGTACTAATCATTGTAAATAAATTGCGAATTATTTGTGCTGAATCAGAATTTAAATTTGATGTACTTTTTAAACATCCTTTCTTCATGTTCGTAATAATAGCGCTTTGGTTTGAACCACTAAAGTTACCAAAACTCACTTGAAGAATATCTGCGCTATCTAAAGGATTTGCCACAGCTGCAGGTGCAGAATAAGTTCCTGCCTTTGGACAAGTACTAAAGAATCCAGTAGTTGGAGGTGTATCGCTAATACCATCATCTCCACACTCAAATCCTGGGTTGTTAGTATCTCCAAATACGTGACTTAATCCAAGCCAATGGCCAATTTCATGACTTAATGAACGTGCATTTAGACCGTTCAAGAAATCATTTCTATATACAATAGCATCGGCTGCGGGAACTGGTGCTGTTCCTGGCTTATATGTATAACCAACGATAATTCCTCCACCTACAACCGAACCAGAAGGAACAATATTTTTAACGATATAAATGTTTAAGTATTTGTTTGGGTTCCAACTAGTAGGAGCGTTGGTGCTGTATTGGAACGCTAATAAGTTTGTTTGAGACCAATTAGAGTTTACGTCATTATGGCGAATAATCCCATTTGTACAGTTACCCATCGGATCTTTTTGAGCTAATACAAATTGAATATTAATGTTTTTATACAAGCTGTCAAAACGAGGATCGATAGAAACTGTATCAGATCCCAAACGAGCAAAATCTTTATTAACTTGTGCTAAAGCATTTATACAGTATGAATCTGGAATATTCTCTCCCACTCCCACAGCTTCTCCATTATGTAAAATGTGAAAAACAACAGGAATAGTATATGTTGCCTCTGCCGAACTTGTTTTTGCCGACGCCATATTTTGAAGATAAGCTTCAAAATCAGAATTTATTTTTTGTTCAGCCGCATTAACTTGGGCTGCGTAGCCAGGTAAATTTTTTAAGAAATACTCTTTAGCCTCCGTTGTTCCACAAGGAATAACATTTTGAGCTGAAACTGCTAATGATAAAAATACCGTAGCACTAAGTAATAATTTTTTCATACTGTTTACTATATGTTTTATGTGTTAAATAAATGGGGATTTATTCAATTCACAATATTAACGATTAATTTGGATTAATACAAAATAATGTTAAAAAATAGCAAATATCAAAATTGTTAAAATTTATCGATTTGATAATCAAATAGTTTACTTAATTTCTTTCCATTCAACTATATCTCTAATAACCACCGAGGCGCAAGTTAAGCCAAATGCAGCAGGAATATACGAACTTGTTCCATAAGCTGATTTCTTAAAATTACTACCATCCGTTCTCATTATTGAATCTTTATTGGGTAATTCGGTTGAAAATACAGCTTTAAACCCTTTATAAATACCTACATATCTTAATCTTTTTCTTAAATAATAAGCCATAGGGCAAATATATGTTTTAGAAATATCGACTACTTGTAGTTTTGTTGGATCCATCTTGCCTCCTGCTCCCATCGAAGATACGATGCGATGCCCCATTTCTTTGGCGGTTTTGATAAGATGTATTTTTGGTGTAATGCTATCAATAGCATCTACCACATAATCAAATTTTTGTTGTAACAACAAAATCATTTTTTCTGGATCTTGAAACTCTGAGATAACATGCAATTTTACTGAGGGGTTAATTTGTAGTAATCGTTCTTCCATCAATTTCGCTTTGCTCATGCCATGCGTTGTAGCTAGGGCTTGTAATTGCCTGTTTCTATTTGTTGGGTCAACAACATCGCCATCTACTATGGTCATTTCTCCAATACCCGATCTACACAATGCCTCAGCAGCATAGGAGCCAACACCGCCTAATCCTACAACTAATATATGCGATTTTTGTAACTTATCTATTCCTTGTTCGCCCACTAAAAGTTGAGAGCGTTGCATCCAATGTTTATCTTCCATACTCTTTAAATAAAGCAGTGAAATTATTAAAAAATTTATGTTTTACTTCTTCTTCTGTCATTTTAAAATACACACTAGCTAATTGATATACCTCAGCAATAGTCAGTTGAGGCGCATCATCCGTTTCTAAAAATAGTTGTTTAGAAAAATGTAGTTCTTCTTGGGTATTATCTTTAAATGCTTTGTCGAAAAAACGATTTGATAGAGATACATAAAAGCCTAGCTTGACAAGCTGTTGTGCTAAAGCTACATGTTTTTGAAAGCCATGAATAATGCAAGGTACTTGATGAAGATAAGGTTTGCATATTTCTATTAATTCATCGTAAGCCCTTACACAATGAATTATTAAAGGTTTTTGAAGTTTGACTGCTAATTGTAATTGATATTCAAAAATAAGTTTTTGTTGCTCTAATTCAATAACTAGATTTTTATCTAACCCACATTCTCCTATAGCCAAGCAATTGTTATTACTTAGCAAATTTTCGAATTCGGTTTTGTTAACTATTTTATTAGCATCCCAAGGGTGAATGCCAATAGAAAAATAAGATGTAGTGTGATATGATGTGTCAAAACCAAAGCGATTATTAAACAAAAACACACCATCGTTTTGTGAAAGATGGTGTGTATGTATATTAATGTAAGGAATCATCATTTGTAGCCTACTATGGCAATACAAACTAATTATAATTTTTGAGCAAAGCCTTCTTTAATCTTATCTGCGGCATATTGCCCACCGTATAATTTATCTTTAATTTTAGAGAAAGATTCAATGGTATATTTTACATCCTCATCTGTATGAACCGCTGTAGGTATTAAACGTAAAATAATCATGCCTTTAGGAACAACAGGGTAAACCACCATTGAACAAAAGATTCCGAAGTTTTCACGTAAATCAATTACCATATTGGTAGCTTCTGGAATTGAACCATTCATGTAAACTGGAGTAACACATGTGTTTGTATCGCCAATATTAAATCCAGCATCTACTAAGCCTTTTTGTAGCTTTTTAGTTATATCCCATAATTTATGACGGAATTCAGGATGCTTGTTTAATAACTCTAAGCGTTTTAATAAACCATGTACTAAAGGCATTGGTAATGACTTAGCAAAAATTTGCGAACGCATATTGTAACGTAAATACGTTATCACATTTTTTGAAGAACTAATAAAACCACCTATTAAGGCAAATGATTTAGCAAAAGTTCCAAAATAAATATCTATTCCATCTTGACAATTTTGTTCCTCTCCTGTTCCACCACCATTAGCACCCATAGTTCCAATACCATGTGCATCATCTACAAACAAACGGAAATTATATTTCTTTTTAAGGGCAACGATTTCTTTCAATTTTCCTTGGTCGCCGCGCATACCAAAAACACCCTCCGTAATTACTAAAATTCCACCGCCTGTTGTTTCAGCTAATTTCTTTGCACGTTCTAATTGTTTTTCGCAATCTTCAATATCATTATGTTTAAACACATAACGCTTACCCATGTGTAAACGTACGCCATCTAAAATACATGCGTGTGATTCAGCATCATAAACAATCACATCGTGTCTGTCCACTAAGGCATCAATAGCTGATACCATAGCTTGATAACCAAAGTTACATAAAATAGTATCTTCTTTATTTACTAACTTTGATAAGCCTGCTTCTAATAATTCGTGCTTGTCTGAATTACCACTCATCATTCTTGCACCCATTGGCAATGCTAAACCATATTGTTGTGCGCCCTCAGTATCAGCTTGACGAACTTCGGGATGATTAGCTAATCCTAAATAATTATTCAAACTCCAGTTTAATAGCTTTTTTCCTCTAAACATCATGTGAGGCCCTATTTCGCCTTCAAGTTTTGGAAATGTAAAGTAGCCATGAGATTCTTTTGAGTGTTCACCAATTGGTCCCATGTTTTTTTCTATTTTTTCAAATATATCTTTCATTGTATTGAGATTTTAATGTACAGTTCTAAAGCGACAAAATTAATAAAATTAAATGATTCTTTTAATAACTCTTAGCATGTGGGAGTATTTTTTGTTATTAGAGTGAAATATGCCATAGTGGTCGAATCTATCAATACGAACACAACCACTTGCATGAATAATTTGTTGATTTTCGAGCACAATGCCTACATGAACAATTTTACCTTCTTCGTTATCAAAAAAAGCTAAATCGCCTGCCTGTGCTTCTTCAACAAAACTAAGCGGCGAACCTAATTCGACTTGTTGGGAGGCATCACGCGGTAATTGATAGCCGTTTAACTTATATACTAATTGCGAAAAGCCAGAACAATCAATTCCAAACGGCGAGCGCCCACCCCACAAATATGGTGCATTTAAGAATAAAAAAGCGGTCTCTTTTAATTTATCTATTGATTTAGTTTGTGAAGAATTAATTGATTGCCCTTCAAATTCAAATTCCATTCCTGCAATTGACAATTTACCATTTTTGAGATTAGGAAGTGTTGCCCCAATAGTTAATGGAAAAACTTGCTTAGTTGTAGTTTGTTGGATGATTTGTACTAATTCGGCATTTAGGTGATTTGAATCTAGCTTCTCAAATTCGACTTGAGATAATGGAGTATGTTGTTTAGCGCTTATCCACGAGGGGTATGAGTCAAAAGTGGAAACTATTTGCAACCAATCTTCATTACCTTCAACAACAGTATATGTTTCTCCGAACAATAACTGAGTAACCATTTCACTGGTACTGGATGGTTCCTTTCTACAAGGAATAACGCTTAAAGTACAAACGCCGTAATTCATATAACAAATTTATAATTTGTTTGTATTGTAATTAAATTCCATTAAAATAGTTATCCACTACACCATATTAACTTAATAATTGTTTTATCTCCATTGCGGTATTTGTAATAGATTGTGGATTAATGTGCTTTAAAAATGGAATATTGATGTGTTTAATATCTTTAGCTTGAGAGATAATGATATGTTTTACTTCATCTTCAAAATCGCCATTAAACACAAGGTATTTTAACTTATAACCATTTGTAAGCAGATAATTAATAGAAAGTAAGCTATGATTAATACAGCCTAAATAATTTTGAATCACTAATACAACCTCTGCGTCACATTGTTGAGCAATTTGAATTACAAAATCATGCTGGTTTAATGGAACCAAAATTCCTCCAGCGCCTTCAATAATTAAATCATTATTTGTTTTAGGCGTTTCAATAAGATTTAATTGAATTTCCACACCATCAATTTTAGCGGCATAATGTGGCGACAAAGGTTCCTTTAACAAATAACTTTCGGGGTGAATTGTAGATTTTGAATTAGATATTAATTTTTCAACGGTTAATGAATCTTGTCCTTCTATTGTACCACTTTGAATGGGTTTCCAATAGTCGGCTTGTAATGCTTCTGTTAAAATTGCCGAAACAAGTGTTTTTCCTACATTGGTTCCAATACCAGTTACAAACAATTTCATTGATTAAATAGATTAATATATTTATTTATTATAGCCTCAATATTTAAACGAGCTTGTATGTAATTTTTAGCAGCCTCACACCATCTATCATATTCCTCTTGATTCATGTCGGTAAGCGTATTTATTGCCTTAACAAATTCATTTGGTTTATCTAACGAAATATCAAAACCCGCTTTATGTTGCATGAGCTGTCGCCAAGGTGTTTGGTCAGATATAATAACAGGTCTTGAGTTTTGCAAAGTTTCTACAATTACATGTCCGAAGTTTTCTGTTCTAGTTGGTAAAAAAAGTGCGTGATAGTGTTGTATCGTTTTACCAATTTCGTCTTGAGTAAGTTCACCTTTATATTCAAACTCAACAGATTTTGGCAAACTCTTTACGCATGTTTGACACTTATTCCAATACTCGGAATCTTCAATAGGGCCAAACACATGAAATTTTATCGTATTGGTAATGCTTTTGATGATATCACAGGCAAACATTAAATTTTTTACATCTAAGATTCGACCTATAAAACAAATGTTCAACTTATTCTTTTCTTTAATAATAGGTTTTACAGCTTCACTTGTTTTTGGAAAATTAGAAATCTCACTAATATTTACGCTTTGTGCAATTTTATTTTTAATTTCTTGAGTTTCTTCGGCAGAGGTTGATTGCCAGAGCACTTCTTTAAATAAACCTGTAATTTTTGCATACATTAAAAACAACTGCTTTTTCAAAGGTTTTACAGCTAAAGCACCAGGTCTTAGCATCCCTCTTGGTGCTAAAACTACTTTTGAAGTTAATTTTCCTTGCTTTCTCCAACTTAAAGGCTGAATAGTAAAAATTTTAGAAAATAATGAATTCAAATAAATCACATCGTGTGGCGTTGTTTGAATAAGTTTCAAGATAAATGTGCTATTCAAATTTTCTGGACTCACATAAAACACTTCTCTACCTTCATATACCGTCCACTCATTTATTATCACATTACTATATGGTTGATTTGATTTGAAATCTCTATCTGTAGTAATAATTTTAAAATGAAAATGGGGTGCTAAATACTGAGTTAATGTAGCTATAGATTGAATAGGACCTCCCGCCTTAAAACCTGGCAGAAACCAATCGCATAAAATAAGTATGGTTTTATTTTTAGTCAAACTACAATGGCAAAAGTACGATTATTTTAACTCATAATCGTTTAGTTACTCTACTAACAATAGTCTTCATATTTTGTGAATTTTTTAATTTTCTACCCATAATTAAAATAGTAACTTCGTGCCACTAAAAAACTATAGATTATTATGTCAACAACTACCGAACATATCAACTGCCTTATTATTGGTTCTGGTCCTGCTGGATACACAGCAGCAATATACGCTGCACGTGCCGATTTAAAACCTGTTATTTACACTGGAATGACTCCTGGAGGACAATTAACTGAAACCACCGAAGTAGATAATTTTCCGGGTTATCCTAAAGGAATTACAGGTCCTGAACTCATGGAAGATTTAAAAAATCAGGCTGAACGTTTTGGTACGCAAGTTAGAATTGGAACAGTAACAAAAGCTGATTTAAACGCTACACCAAAAAGATTATGGATTGATGAATCAACCGAAATAACAGCCGATGCGGTTATTATCTCAACTGGTGCTTCGGCAAAATGGTTAGGCTTAGAAAACGAAAGCAGACTTCGCATGAATGCAGGTGGTGTTTCGGCATGTGCTGTTTGTGATGGCTTTTTTTATAGAGGACAAGAAGTAGCCATAGTTGGCGCTGGTGATACGGCAGCCGAAGAAGCAACTTATTTAGCTAAGCTATGTAAAAAAGTGTATATGATTGTTCGTAGAGACGAAATGCGTGCTAGCAAAGCCATGCAGCATCGTGTAAAAAACACAGCCAATATCGAAATATTATATAACAGCGAAACCCAAGATATTCTAGGTAAAGAAGTGGTAGAAGGCATTATTGTTAAAAATAATGTTACTAATGAAGAAAGAACAATTGCAGTTACTGGCTTTTTTGTAGCTATTGGTCATAAACCAAATACAGATATTTTTAAGGGGCAAATTACGATGGATGAGCTTGGGTACATTACAGTGGTGCCTGGCTCGACTAGAACTAATATTGCGGGAGTATTTGCAGTAGGAGATTGTGCCGATAAAACTTACCGTCAAGCAGTTACAGCAGCTGGTAGTGGCTGTATGGGTGCCTTAGATGCTGAACGTTGGTTAGCAGAAAGTGGTAAACATTAACAAAGTTGATTCAAATTATTTTGTGCTTTGTTTAAATTTTTTACTAATTTGCGCCATATTTTTTGAACACTTAGATAAACAATGAATTTTTACAGACTAATAGGCGTTATTTTAATACTAATATGTTTTTACAATGGGCACGCTCAGTTGTTCTCAAAACAAGTGCCTCAACTAAAACGATACACTCCCGAAGAAGTAGTTGACCCAGATTACGGCATTATCATTTATAATAAATTAGTTCCTATGATGGGTGGCGATTCTATTAGATACACTAAGGACGGTTATAATGCCCAAAATTGGCAAGAAGATTATTATATGAGTGGTAAACTTCTTCATAAAGGATTCTATCAAGACGGAGCTATAAAAGTATTTAAAAATTATTATGAAAGTGGGCAAATAGAGCGCTCATTTAGCAGTTCTGATTTAAGACATAGTAAACTCGAAATTTTTTATGAAGACGGAAAAGTAAAATCTTCTATTAGTTACTTTGATGGTAATCCTCAAAATCAATATGATTTTTATAAAAACGGATTACCTGAATACGTAGAAGAGAATGATAAAAATATGGAGTATTTGTTTAAACGTAATTCTTATTTTGAAAACGGACAGCCTTCTTCGTTATTTGAATTAATCGACAAAAAATCTAAACGATACCTTAAAAAAGAATTTTATGAAAATGGTCGTTTAAAAGAGGAAGGAACAATGATATTTAGAAAAGATTTGGGAGACTACCAAAAAGACGGAAACTGGACTTATTACGACGAAAAAGGGGCTGTTTCAAAAACAGAAAAATATCAGAAGGGAGAGCTACAGTAGTCTAGTCTTTTCTTTATATTTCCTGATTAAAGAAAAACTGCATCAATTTTCTTAATGGCTTAGCATAAAGTGTATAAACCTTTGGTTTTAAGCCGTTAATTTTCCAAGCTTTTCTATCTTCTTGATTTGCTCTTAAACGATTACTAAATGATTGATTGCTTTTTCCTCCTACTCTCATTTTAATAATAAATTCAGGAAGATAGGCTAACTTCACTTGATGTTTATGTATAAATCGTAATAGTAACTCGTAATCGGCAGCCGATTTAAAATTGAGATTAAACACGCCATATTTTTCATAGCAAAATTTCATAGCAAAAAAAGTAGGATGTGGTGGCATCCAACCTTTGTAAAACATACCATGTTTATAATGTCCCGATTTCCATTTACGGAATACCTTTGTTGTATCACTTCTATCTACATAATATAAATCAGCATACAGGGCATCTGCCTCTTTTTCTTGTATCGTCTTCACCACATGCTCAATTACTTGAGGATGTGTATAAAAATCATCGCTATGTAATATTCCAATTACATCACCAGTTGCTAAATTGATTCCTTTATTTAAAGCATCGTATAATCCATTATCCTTCTCCGAAACGACTTTAGAAATTTTATCTTTGTAATTATTGACGATAGATAACGTATTATCTTGCGATAACCCATCAATAATGATGTATTCAATATTTGGGTAAGTTTGATTCATAACCGACTCTATCGTTTCCTTTAATGTAGCCTCACTATTGTAAGTTATAGTTATAATACTCACTTTCATCATCCTTATACCATTAATGAATGTGCTAAATAAATTAATCCTTTATATTGAAAATCAATTTTTGAATCAGAAACAGTTTCATGATGTATATAAACTGTTTTCATGCCTGCCTTTTTACCAAATTCCATATCACTCATGCTATCTCCCACCATCAATGATTTAGAAAAATCTATCTCAGGAAAATCTTTCTGAGCCATTAAAGCCATTCCAATTTCTGGCTTACGAGTTGGGTGGTTTTCTGAGGCTAGATAAGGAGAATAGTAAATTTTATCAATTCGGCCTTTCATAAAATTAATTTCATATAACATATTACTATGTATCAATTCCAAATCCTCTGGAAGAATAATTTTTTTTCCGATACATTGTTGGTTAGTTACAATCACAATTCTACCAAACAATTCATTAAATATCTTTAAAGCATTTAAAACACCATCTAAAAATTCAAATTCGGTAGAATGTTTCACATAATCATTTTCAAGCTTCTTATTAATAACGCCATCACGATCAAGAAACAAAGTCCACGATTTATCAATATGTAAATCCTTTAAAGTCATCTTGTGCTTTTTTATAATCCTCTGGTATTCCAATATCTATAAAATAGGTATTTAACTCCAACCCAACTATTTTAAGTACATTAATTTTAGCCTCAAAAAAATCTTTCTCGATTGAAAACGATTGGTTAGGCACTGTTTTATCCAAATACAATTGTCTATTTAAAACATACACGCCTCCATTAATAATTCCAGCTTCAGCTTTTCCATCCTTCTCTCTAAATTGATAAATTCTTCCTTCTTGATTAATTTTTATTGTTCCATATCGTGCCGCATCCTCCACCCTACGAAGTGCTAAAGTGCAATCTGCTCGATTTGCATTGTGTAGAGCATAAAGATGTTGAATATTCACATCAAAAAATGAATCTCCATTTAAAACTAAAACTTGATTGGTTTCACATTTCTCCATTGCCAATCTAATACCGCCACCTGTACCAAGTGGTGTATTCTCTACGGCATATCTAATAGTCAACCCATTGTATGATGTTTGGTAACGTTCTTTAATTTTATCGGCTAAGTAACCTACCGATAACACTACGCTTTTTATATCGTAATGTTTCAGATAACGAAACATATAATCCAAAAAAGGTAACTGATTAACAGGAGCCATTGGTTTTGGAACATCACTTACAACCGATTGAAGCCTTGTACCAAATCCGCCAGCTAATATTATTGCTTCGCTAAGCATTAGTTTATGATTTAGGGAATAATTGACTTTCCACTAATTCGCAAATGGTATGCCCTAATATCATGTGGCATTCTTGAATACGAGGCGTATCTTTTGAAGGTATATTAATTAAATACTTTGCCACATCTTTCATTTTACCTCCAGTTTCACCCGTAAAAGCAATAGTTGTCATGCCTATTTGATTAGCCTCTTCTAAGGCTTTTAAAACATTGGGAGAATTTCCGCTAGTAGATAATCCGAACAACACATCGCCTTTTCTTCCCATGGCTTTAACTAAGCGACTATAAATAACATCATAACTATAATCGTTAGCTACCGCTGTTGTATAGCTTGTATTTACGTGTAGTGCTTCGCTAAACAATGGCGGACGATCGTAATAAAAACGGCCACTCAATTCGGCTGCTAAATGTTGAGAATCGGCTGCAGAACCTCCGTTTCCTGCCCACAATACTTTTCCATCTTGTTTATAGCAATTTACAATATCTGAAACAATTAATTGAATGTTGTGTAACAAAACTTCATTTGATAATAGACTAGTTTTTAAATCTATAGATGCCTGTAAGCGTGCTTTTATGTATTGAATCATGAGTGTAAATTTATAACTTTTTTAAAAATTAAATGCTAAAACTCGTTCTTATTAATTTTATAACTAAATACTTGAACAAAGGCTTTTCCATAATTAAATAAAAACTCCGCTTTATCTTTCTCACTTCCATTTCTATCCAAGGCAGTCATTGTTCTATCAGAATTAAATTTATGGAATGATAGTATCTCGTTTTTATTTTTATCAAAATCTAAAACATAAGGATAATCAAACACATGATAAATTCCATTTCCTGCAAACTGAATTGTAACATGTGTTGTATCAGAGAGAGCTGATTTTCCCATACTTCCAAATGATTTAGGATATCCTAAATAGTCTAATATAGTGGGATACATATCAATTTGCGAAATAGATTGTTCTTGTAATTTATTAAAGGTGGTGTCGCCTACTGCGTAAAAAGAAATTGGAATTGCAAACTCGTTAATTGAATTACTTTGATAATGACCAAAACCTCCAGAAGTGTGATCGGCACAAATAGCAATAACTGCGTCTTTAAACCAAGATTGATGTTGGATTTGATTGAAAAATTGTTGCAATGCTATGTCGGTATATTTCATACTTTTTAGTACTGGATCTTTAATCGAATCTAATATAGATTTATAAGGTTCTGGAATAGGAAACGGATGATGAAGTGATAAGGTTAATAAAGAAGCGCAAAAAGGCTGTGGTAAATTATTTAATTGTTGAGCAACAAATGGTAAATATAAATGGTCATCAACACCCCATCCTTTATTTTCATAATTAGCATTGTAATCTCTTTGGTCGTAATAATTCTTAGTAAAGTTAATATTCATAAAATTTTCAAAACCAAATGTAGATTTAAGACCACCATAAAAAAAAGCGGTTGTATAACCTTCTGCTTGTAATAATGAACCGATACCTTTTATTGGGTGATTACTATAATTAGAATAACAATAGTTTTTTTCCATTAAGGAAGGCACGCCCGATAATACAGATGGTAAGGCATCAATAGTCATCCGTCCATTAGCCATCCCGTACAAATAAGTACGCGAAACAGCATATAAGGAATCCATAAAAGGAGTGTACTGCTTAATCTTTGGGTTAAAAAATCCAACTCGCTCCGAACAAAAACTCTCTAAAATAATAAATAAAATATTTTTTTTCTTTAAACCATTTGAATGAAAGTGTTTTTGGAACTGAATGGTTTGTTCAGCATCCGACTCTTCAAAGAAAGTTTCTGTTGGTATGTTTTTATTTTCTAATGTATGAATAAACTGAAAGGGCGTATTACTTGCTAACCACTGCAACTTAGGATCAACCACAGATGGAATATCAAAAGGCATAAAAGGACGAATACCATAACCTCCACGTAATGCGGTAAAAAATCCAAATAATAAAACTAAAATATTTAATCCTTTATAGGTAAGCGTATTATGTTTAGTTTGATACGATTGTAATTGCCTATTAAAAAAATAGGAAGTAAATAATACGTATAAAATAAGTATGACAAATAAATACCAATACGAGGTTAGATAGGCAGATAATAAAGCTGGAACTTCTGGCAGTATATCCAATATCTCAGCACCCATTCTTTTCTTGGTAATTGGAAAATATCCTAAATCTGAAAGGTTCAATATATTCCACAAGCTAAACCCAATGATAAACCATGCAAGAGCAATCCTTTTAGTTAAAGGATTATTAATATTTAAAAAAATTAATACCAGCCAAGTAGGTAATAAAAAATAGCTCAGAGAAATTGTATCGGTTAGAAGTCCAATTACAAATGCCTTAAAATACTCGAAAAGAGTACAGTCATTTAGTTGGTTATAGAATAAAACGAAGAATAAGATGCGTTGAATAGCTACTATTAAGACAACCCATAAGAGTAGTTTAAAAACAAATGTACTTTTATAAAACTTATCTCTTAACATTTAAAAAAACCGAATAGAATAATAACACTCAAAGTTCTGAAATGGCTCTAATTTTATAACACCTTTCTTGTCCTCCAAATTACCTTGATGAGAATAGCTATCTGCAATACCATACCACGGCTCTAAGCATATAAATAGAGATGTATCTTTTTTAGTCCAAATCCCAAAATAAGGCCAATTAGAGGCAATTAATTCAACACCATGTTTTGACTTAATTGATTTTAAAGCCACCTTATTAATTTGATGATTAGTTAAAACTAATGCGTCATTTTTAAACAAGTTTTTGGATACAGGCAAACCACCTTCTTGTAAATTCATGGTTATTGTTTCATCCGACAATAAACCGTCTTTTAATTGAGTAATCACCAAAGATTCTTTATCAAAAAAATCTAAAATAAAATCCTCAAAAGTTTCATCAGATTGCAAAGGACAATTAAAGGCGGGGTGTGCACCCACTGAAAAAAGTAATTCCTTATTATCAGGATTAAAAACCTTATACCTTACCTTTATTAAATCATCCGTCAATTGATATGTAACCTGAAAAGAAAAATGAAATGGATATTTTAATAATGATTCTTGACAAGCGGTTAATTCAAACTTCAATGTATCATTTGTATTTTCTATACAAACAAACTCAGAATCGCGAGCAAAGCCATGCTGAGAAAGCTGATAAGTTATGCCTTGATAATTAAATGTATTGTCTTTTAATTTTCCAACAATTGGAAATAAGTTAGGCGCATACCTTTCCCAAACATCTTTTTGAGCCTGCCAGATATATTCGATTTTTGTATCATTAGAAACTACCGAACACAATTCGGCACCAAGCGAATTAACTTTAATTGTAAGCTTATGATTTTTTAATTCGAATACAGCCATTATAAAGACATTACTCCTTCAATTTTTGCAGCTTTTTCATACACCTCAATAATTTCATCTACACTCATCACCACTTGCTTAACAGTTATACTTATATATTTACCAGTTGAAGACTGATTTTGAATAATATCTGCATCCTCATCAAACATTGCCTCTACTAATGCCATTGTCTTATTATCTGCTTTAATAATAAATTTAAACATATAGATATATGGAAAAGACTTTATGCTTTCTTCAAGCTTCTTTTTTAGTTCATCAAAAACACCTGAGGCCATCTCTACTTATTAAAATAATGATTATAAATTAAAATCAATCCGAATATTATTAATGCAACACCCGTTGCATAATTTACAACAGTCATAATTCTATCTGTAAGATAGTTTTTAATTTTACCTGCCAACTTTACTTTAAACAGTTCTACAGCTAACACAGTTGATAACACAAGGCTAAAAAATAGAATCATTTTAGGTAAAGAATAATCCATTACTTTACTCACAGCTGTTACATTAGCCAGCCATAACAACCAAACAGATGGGTTAAATAAGTTTAAGAAAAATCCTTTTAAAAGCATAAATTTAGGGCTTGGGAGTTGGTTCTCCATATCAATTACCTCATCTGTTTTTACTGGCTGTTTCTTGAAAAAGAACGCTCCAAATACTATTAAAACAACGCCTCCAATAATGGCAAAAAATGTTTGTGTTTCGCTAGAGTGTAATAAATTAGCCATACCAAAATACACTAACATACACACCATCATACACAAAAAGAAATCACTTAATACAACGCCAATGGCTAAAAAGGAACCTGTTCTATAACCATATTTAATACCTGTATTAATTAATGCGAAAAATGCTGGACCAAACGAAAAGGCCAGTAGAGTAATTAAAATAATAGCATTATATATTAACCCGAGTATCAAAATTGTTGGGGATGATCGTTAATAAATTTTTTCCAATCTTCTAATATATTACCTTTTAGCACACGCGGAAATTTATGTGCAGAACCCAACTTACCTTTTGTGGCCATAAAATCTATAAATTGTTTATCAGGTAATACCGTTACAAAAACTTCTTTCAAAGCAGCAATTCTTTCCACTTTATAATCATCATTCAATTCCTTTAAATAAAAATCTATTTTTTCTTTTATTTCAGTCTCTGAAACAGGTTTATCTGAACCAATATACCAATGATGTGCAAATAAATTTTCATAAGGAATACCTGCCACCGCAAACTCATTAATATTAATTTTCAAGTTATCAGCAGTCATACGAATGGCTTTACTCATATTTTCTACCGACAAATGTTCGCCACACAAACTAAGATAATGTTTGGTACGACCCGTTATTACAATTTCAGCATGTTCTAAATCTGTAAATCGAATGGTGTCGCCTATTAAGTATCGCCACGCACCCGCACAAGTACTCAACAATAAGGCGTAATCCTTTCCTAACTCCACATCCTTAATTGTAAGAGCAGTTGCTGTTGGTTTAGGGTTTCCATCTTGATCAAAATTTTGTTCATTAAAAGGAATAAATTCATAAAACAAACCATTATCTAAAAACAAGCGCATTCCTTGTTGAGGGTTAGGACGTTCTTGATAAGCAATAAATCCTTCGGATGCTAAATATGAATCGGAGAAAATAAGTGGAAAGGCGGTTAAATTTTCTATGCTTTTTCTGTATGGTTCAATAGATACTCCAGCATGAACGTAAATTCTTAAATTAGGCCAAACATCATGTATGGTTTTTACTTTATAATGCTCAATTACTCTTTCTAGTAAAATTTGTACCCAAGCAGGCACTCCTACAATAATTCCTATATCCCACTTTTTAGCGTTCAGTACAATTTCTTTTAACTTACTTTCCCAATCTTTGTACTTAGAAATTCGTTTACCTGGTTTATAAAATCCTTGAAACCAAGATGGGATATTAGCTGCTGTAATACCACTTAAATCACCAGAATAGTAGGTTCCGTTAAATTCCAACTCTGTACTACCTCCAATCATCAACACACCTTTTTGAAAATGATCTTTAGGTAAATCATAATGTGCCATGGCCAATATTTGACGCACACTAGCTCTTTTAAAATAACGAAGCATATCCTTAGTAACTGGTATGTATTTACTTGCTGCCTCAGATGTTCCAGAACTTAAAGCGAAATATTTAATATGATTTGGCCAGCAAACATAAGGTTCTCCTTGCAACGAACGATGCCACCATTGTTTATAAATACTATTATAATCATGAATGGGCACACTAGATTGAAAATATGGGACAAAATCTTTTTGTTGTAATATTTTATTAAATTGATAGTGGTCGCCAAAAGCAGTATGTTCTGCTTTAGTTAATAATTTTTTAAGCATTCGGGCTTGTTGCTTATAAAAATTTTTTCGTTTAGGCAGTCTTCCTCTTGTATCTACTACTGTTTTTAATATAGAACCTAAAATAGCCATGTGGATAAGTCAAAATTCAAATTAGAAAAATAAATAAATCTATTTTAAATATCTAAAGTCGTGATTGTTTTTAATGTCTTTTAGCGAAGCTAAAATCAATTTAATAACATCTTCAACATCATGCTTATGCACACTTTCTACAGTTGTGTGCATATAACGTAATGGTAAAGAAATAAGTGCAGAAGCAACGCCATCATTACTATAAGCAAAAGCATCCGTATCTGTTCCAGTTACTCTACTTGCTGCTTGGCGTTGAAATGGTATTTTATTTTTTTGAGCCGCATCAATTATTAATTTTAATAAATTATTTTGTACAGCTGGTCCATAAGATAGAACAGGTCCTTTACCACAAGCCAAATCCCCACTCGAAATTTTATTCATCATAGGAGTTTGTGTATCATGGCACACATCGGTTACAATAGCTACATTAGGTTTAATACGATGGGAAATCATTGTTGCTCCATTTAAACCTACTTCTTCTTGCACAGCATTAACAATGTATAAACCAAAAGGTAGTTTTATTTTTTCCTCTTTTAATAATCTGGCAACTTCAGCAATCATAAATCCACCTATGCGGTTATCCAAGGCTCTTCCTACATAGTATCGGTTATTTAAAACCATAAACTCATCTTCGTAGGTAACAACACAGCCCACATGCACACCCAATTCTTCTACCTCTTTATCACTCTTACAACCTAAATCTAAAAATATATTTTTTAATGTGGGCGTTTCTTCTTTAGCTGCATCTCTTACATGTATTGCAGGCCATCCAAATATCGCTTTTACAATACCTTTATCAGTATGAATATTTACGCGCTTTGATGGCGCTATTTGATGATCACTACCTCCATTCCTGCGCAAATACACAAAACCATCTTTAGTAATATAATGTACAAACCATGAAATTTCATCAGCATGAGCCTCAATAACTACTTTATAAGGTGCAGTTGGATTAATAACACCCACCACCGTACCATAAGTATCTACAAAATGAGTATCAATATATGGTTTGATATAACTTAACCACATTTTTTGTCCCTCACTTTCAAATCCAGTAGGTGAAGGATTATTTAAGTAATTTTTTAAAAACGTATGCGATTTTTCATTTAAAATCGATTTTTCTTTCTTATTTATTTTCTTAGACATAACACTCTATTTATAGACTTTAAATATAGAAAAAAAGAAAGGATTTACATTGACAAAAAAGCATAAAATAGGGTAAAACTGTTGAAAATCAATTTATATCTTTACAGCTTAATGACTAATGCTATTGAAATATACACCGATGGCGCTTGTAGCGGAAATCCAGGACCTGGAGGATATGGTATTGTTATGAAATTTCAAAACCAACGCAAGGAACTATCGCAGGGTTATAGAAAAACAACCAATAACCGAATGGAGTTATTAGCTGTTATTATTGGGCTTGAATCTATTAAAAAACCAGATATTCCAATTATTGTGTATTCCGACTCTAAATATGTGGTAGATGCTATTAATTTAGGTTGGGTTCATTCGTGGGTAAAAAAAGGATTTAAAGACAAAGCAAATCCAGACCTATGGCAACGCTTTTTAAAAATTTACCAAAAACATCAAGTAAAATTCGTTTGGGTAAAAGGTCATGCCGAAAATATTGAAAATAACCGATGTGATGAACTTGCCGTAATAGCAAGCAAAAGTACACAGCTATTAATTGACGAAGGTTACGAGAACAACAACACAAACGCTAGTTTGTTCTAATCATTTATTTACCAAGATAAGTAACTAATAATTGGGTAATGATCGGTAACAGTTTCGGATAAATGATAATAATTTTTACACTTAAATTCTTTACTAAATAGAATATAGTCTATTCTAAATCTAGGGAATTTTCCAGCATAGGTTTGTTCAAAGCCCGAACCTGATTCTATAAAGGCATCTTTTAAATCGCCTAAAATAGTGTGATAAACGTAAGAGGCAGGCGTATCATTAAAGTCGCCACACACTATTACTTTATATTTACAAGATTCGATATGCGCTGCAATAACATCAGCCTGCACCGCTCGTTTCACAAAAGCTCTTTTTAAACGCCTCAATATATTTTTACTTTTTTCAATTTCATCTTTAGTTTGTATAGAATCAGATTTTAATTCGTCTATAAATTTATAATCATCTTTACTAAATCTAATAGATTGAAGGTGCATATTATAAATTCTAACTGTATCATTTTGGATGATAACATCTGTATAAATGCAAATATTATTGGCGGTAGTATTAAAATTAATACGCCCTTTTCGTACAATTGGAAATTTAGTAAAGGTTGCTATACCCCAATGATCATTACCTCTCAATGTAACGGTATATTCAACATGACTGTTTTTAGTGCTTAATGCAGAGGTTAAAGTATCAATATTATTAAAATCACCTGGTTCTTCGGAAGTATAAAACTCTTGTAAACATAAAATATCCGGACTCTCTTCTTCTAAATCAGATAATATCAGATTACGACTATTAGTATTGTGGGACCAGTTGTATAAATCAAATAACATAGAATTATACGACATGATTTTTAAATCTTTATTTGATTTTTCAGTCTTAGAAAAATTTATTTGAAAAAATCCAAGTGTTGTATTAATAGTAAATACAATTGCTAAAAAAGAAAACAATGCCTGAACTCTAAATTGAGCAAACCAATAAATTACAAATCCAAAATTAATGATTACAAAAAAAGGAAAAGCCAATCCAAAAAATGCCAATATCCAAAAATACTGAGGCGAAATGTATTTACATACAACTGCTAAAAATAAACAAACTACGCAAACATAATTTATCCATAACAAAATTCGATTAAATTTTGAAAGTCGGCGGGCGTGCCTTTTCTGAATCATCGCTCGCAACTCTGAAATAGATATGTTAGAGAAAATACTGATAAGTTATACTTGAATTAATCCATCTTTCATTACCAATTTTCTATCAGCCATATCAGCTAATGCTTCATTATGGGTAACAACTACAATGGTTTGTTTTAAATTATCGCGAAGCGTAAAAAATAATTGATGTAGCTTTTGTGCGTTCTCACTATCTAAATTACCACTAGGTTCATCTGCAAAAATTACTTTAGGACTATTAATTAAAGCTCTAGCCACCGCTACTCTTTGTTGCTCTCCACCAGATAGTTCAGTTGGTTTATGATTGGCTCTTTGTTTAACGCCTAATAAATCTAACAACTCAAATGCTTTGGCTTCAGCCACTTTTTTAGATGTTTTGTTGATGTAGGCTGGAATACACACATTTTCTAAAGCTGTGAACTCGGGTAATAAATGATGAAATTGAAACACAAAACCAATATTTTGGTTTCTAAAAGCCGCTAATTTTTTTTCGGATAATCCCATAATATTTACACCGTCAAACATTAAATCACCTTTAGAAGCTCTATCCAAAGTCCCCAAAATAGTAAGTAGAGTGGTTTTTCCAGCACCTGATGAACCCACTATCGAAACCACCTCGGAAGGCTGGATGTGTATATCCACTCCTTTTAAAACTTCGAGGTCTCCATATTTTTTATGTAAATCTTTTCCTAGTATCATTTTTATTTTGAGAGTACCTTTAATTCTGTTCTACGATTTTTTGCTTTATTTTCTGGCGTGTCATTTGGGGCTTTTGGTTTAGTATCGCCATAGCCTTTATACGATAAATTTGAGGCTGGTATTCCACCTTTTTCTATCACATAATCGTAAATAGCTTTTGCTCTATTATTAGATAATGTTTTATTAAATGCTTTATCGCCACTATTATCTGTGTGCCCACTAAATTCTATTTTTAATGTTGGATTAGCTTTTAAAAACGCAATAATTTTTTGTAACTCAGCTTTCGATTCGGCTTTTAAATCCCATTTATTAACGTCAAAGAAAATATTTTTTAATTCAATAATTCCTGTATCAATAGGCTGTAATGGAATTTGTAACTGATATGGTTTATTATAATCTGCTACCTTATTTTTTAAAGAAAAATTATCACTATAAAATAAGAAACCTGGCTTACTCACATTTACTAAGTAATTATGATTTGAAGTAAGCGTTACTAAAAATTCTCCGGCACTATTGCTATAAGCATTTGTTACAGATTGTTGTGTTTCTAAATCTATCAATTCAAAAAATGCCTCAACTGGTGCTTTTGTTTTAGCATTATAAGTTAAGCCTTTTACATAGGTGATTTTTTCAGGCCTTCTGTTTTCGGGTAGTTCAAACTGATAGATATCCAAACCTCCAAAACCACCTTCTCGTTCACTAGCAAAATAGGCTAACTTACCATTTGCATCTACTAACAAACTATTTTCATCTCTAGCTGTATTAATTGGATAGCCTAAATTTACCGCCTCTCCCCATGATCCATCTGCTTGTTTTTTACTCATATAAATATCTAAACCGCCCATTCCTGGTCTTCCGCGAGAACTAAAATATAATGTTTGATTATCTGGATGAATAAACACACTTTCTTCTTCTTCCTCTGTATTAATTTGGCTCGGTAAACGAACAGGTTCGGTAAATTTTCCATCCTCGCCAATTGTTGAAGAATAAATATCTGGATTTTTAATTCCTTCTCTTGTTACCATTCCTCTAATAAAATAAAGTGTTTTACCATCGCTACTAAAACTAGGTTGAGTTTCCCAATTTTTAGTATTAATCACAGGACCTGCATTTCTTGGCTTCGTCCATTTACCATTTATTTTTTGAGCATAAAAAATATCACAACTGCCATAGCCTTTTCTATCTTGAGAGCCATAATCTCCAGTCATTTCCATACATGACGCAAAGAACATGATTTCACCATCAGCACTTAATGAAGGAGCGCCTTCATTACCCAGTGTGTTTACCGATGTAACAGGTAAAGCCGTTTGCCACACGCCATTTACTTTTTTACTCATATAAAAATCTTCTTGTCCTGCTGCCTCTGGATTTGCTGATTCGCGCAAATTTCGGGTAAACATAAACGTGTTTCCATCGGCTGTAATAGCCGGAAAATATTCATAATTAGCTGTGTTAATGCCCGCACCTACATTTACTGGATTAAACGGCTGAGGATGTTTGATGGCATCTGCTCCAAATTTTGCATTAATTAATTGTTTAGCAGCTTCGTCTTTTAAATTCGGATTTATTCTTTCTGCTTTAGTAATTTTTTCAAAACACACTACTGCTTTATCATACATGCCTTCGTATAAATAAGCACCACCTAAATAAAAATTATTATCAATAAATAGTTTTGGATTTACTTGTATGGCTTTTTCATATAATGGAATAGCTTCTTTAATTTTATTTTTACCCATCATAAAATCAGCGTAGGCAGAAAGCGCTTCAATAAACTGTCCATCTTCTTCAATGGCTTTTTTAATCAATTTTTCAGCTTCTTCGTCTTTATGATACTGAAACATTTTTTTACTTTCCTCAAAGTATTTAATGGCTTTTTTATTAGATGAGGAATACATACCAGGAGGATAACTTTGAGCAAAGAAATTTGTAAAGGAAATAAGTAAATAAAAAATGATAAAACGTTGCATAAAATCTATAAATCAGTTGTATAAATATAATGATATATTAGGAAATTAGATACTAAAAAAACACAAATGTTTCAGGCTGTTTATCACACCAATAAACAACAAATTTCGGTATTAAACCCAGATTATGCATTAGCAATTCTATTACGAGCTAAAATCCCTGCAAAATATGAAGCTTTGCAACTTTTTCTCTTTCACCGTAGCAGTGGCTACGCTTCATTCGTAAAAGTTCATATTTTAT
>CAUJCR010000002.1 GCA_963169355.1 Bacteroidota bacterium
TGGCTCTACCGCTACCACTGGCTCGCAGTTGCTACTATAGGTAACTACAATGCTTTGGGTAGTTATAGCGCATTGGGTAGTTTGCAACACATAGGTAGTAGTTTGGGTAGGTTTTACTTTTATAAAACTGGTGGTATCAATAGCAACGCCATTGGCATACCACTGATAACGTGTGTGTATGCGTGCTGTATCACCTAAAATTAAACTATCAGCATTTGGGCAAATGGTTATAGCTGTGTTTTGTATATGTGGGCTGGGGAGTTCGTAAAGGGCTACGTCGTCGATGTAGACGTAGGAAACAGAGTTAGGATTACCTAAATTACAAATATTTATATAGTTTCTTGAGAGAAACTGCTTATTCAAGTTCATTCCATCTCTGAAGTTACCAATGGTTAAATACTCTTCTCCACCTTGTGCAATAAATGTACCACTTACTTTAACCCAATTAGAAGTGTCAGTGAAACACTGTGTAACATTCCATTTGATTTGCGGTTGAATAAGATTGTCAAAAATTTGATAACCTAAAGTGTAAGTATTTTGTGTAAACAACATACCAATAGTATTAATACCTATGTCTGATATTTCAGCAAGCGACATATAAAATTCGCCATAATAACAAGCATTTGTTTTTAATGATTGTTTCAATTTTACACCCATTAACTCTGATGATATATTGATACTATCTAATGGATTTGTAAGATAATATAAAGCTATGGCTGAATAAGCATTATTTGTATGAGCGAGTTGAGATCCGTGACAATTAAATGGGATTGTATTTGCGCTAGGATACGTTGTAGCATTTGTACATACATTAAAGTAATCTGGACTTTCTTTGGCTTGATACCATTCTTTCACGTTGCTTACAAATGCAAACGGGATACTTGTGCAATCCCCAATAGTATCTTCAAACGAAGGATTGGGAACTAGATTAACTTGAGCATTATTTGTTAAATGAAAAAACAAACCAATACATAAGTATATAAGGTTCTTGAGCATAGAAAAAGATAAAGGGAAAACACAAAGTTTTCCCTTATAAAATTAGTGAGTAATAATTAATTTTCCAACTTTTAATTCCTGCTCATTGTGGTATAGCTTATAAATATATATACCATTTGATAAGTTTTGTATATCAATTTTCTCCTTACTTGCTAGCACTTTATCAATTACTAAATGCCCCATTACATCATATAATTTTAAAACAAGTGTTTCATAATTGTTTGCATTTACATATACTGCGGTGTTTGCAGGATTAGGATATACGTTAATATCAGTACTTTGAGCTAAATTATCAGTTGTTTGTCCAATACGTTTTGATGAAGCATCTGGAGAAACGTTTTCGCAAGCGCTACGGTAGTGTTGATGGGTTAAATTAAATAATAAAGCGCGAGCTTGATATACCGAAACGCCATAAAACATTGGGCATTGTGTAGCAAGGGTTTCTAAAGCAACCACATCGGTATTAGTTGCTGTTTTGTTTTGAGCCAAATAAGTAAGATATAATTCATTAAAGGCTTGTTGGCCTTGTTCTACTTTATTGTTAGGCGTAATTACCGCATTTGCTTGTTTTGCAATTGCTATTTCTGTGCTGTCTTTTTCGGCCTGGTGTATTAGGCTATCAATAGCGAATAACAATCCGGTGTTTTCTGATACCACATTGCTCATAAATGTATTTAACGTTTTATTATCTTTTACATCTATTTGTTGTAGCATAATATTGCTAAGTAACTGCCTACGCAGGATGGCATTGCGATTAACCTGATTGTTATTCATATCATCCGTAGCAGCAAGATTACTAGCTGCTGCCATGCTAAAATTAGTTACTTGATTGTAATCGTCTGCAATATCTTCGGCTGTTTGCATAAGTTTTGCTAATGAGGCAGCGCCACTTAATTTGGTATTAGATGGTGTAGCGGCATTTGCATTGCACGAGCCTGTTGAAGCCGCTGAATTATTGTTACCAAACATATAAGTACTACTTGGATCTTTTCCTGCTTTCCCATTGGGCAAGTCATAGCCTCCGCCACTTCGTGTAAAAAATATATCAGTGTTTGGATTACTACTGTTTTGTGCATAGGTGTAGTAATTACAAGAGCTCGCCCAGGCATTATCAGAGCTATTGCTACCTGTATTGCCAGCTTGGTTGCCTATTTCGCCATTGTTTACTAACCATATACCAAAATTGGCATTTTGCATATAGTTTCCTATAATACCATTGTTGGCTGGTGTTATATTGCTACCACTGGCAGTTATGGCCATGTTAAGATTATTAATGCTGTTGCACTGCACCTTAGGTACTTGATTAGTAGATAAGTTAATGCCTAATTGCCAATAGGCCCATTGGTTGTAGCTTGCCATATCTACAATATTATTATTAATACTTGCGCTATTGGTATTAGCGGCATTAATACCACTTTGCCAATGGTCGGTGGTGTTATCTTGGCGCATGTGTATTTCATTATCATAAATCACAGGAAGCAAGGTTTGTGACGTATAAATACCATTATAATAACCGCTAATTTTATTATTATCAATATCAAAAGCCGGATATGCGTTTGGATTAGTAGCTAAAGTAGCTTCTGTACAATGTATGGCGAAATTATCGGCATAAGTACCAACTGCAGTAGCTGTATTATCAAAATTATTATCTTTTATACTTGTAGTAACATAAGTGTTGGCATAGCATTTAACTCCCAAGTTATTTTGATAAAAATTATTATTACGAATGTTTACTGTTTTACCATTATTGTTTGTATTTACATAAATACCAGTACCCTGTACGCTAAAGGTATTGTATGTGGTTAATAAAGTAGATTCCTCATTATTACAAATACCATTATCATTATTTATAAACGTATTTTTATATGCTGTGGAGCTACCACCCACTTCCATATAACTACCATTACCCGCACCAAAGAAAGGACCCCAAAGCATAATACCTGCGTTTACACCACCATAGGGTGCAATACTACTTTTTATGTTTTGAATAACATTGTTTTGAATTTTTGTTTTTGAGTCGTAAGTCCAAATACCCATTTGCATTTTATCAAATACGTTCTCTTGCCCTGTATTAGCACCAATTGTAATAGCAGAATTAGGTTGCCCTGTGTGCGATGCTGTTAAGGCAAATATACCACAATTTGATTGTAGCGTACTATAGGGTGCTTTTAAAACAGTACTACTATAAGCACCAAGACTAGCTGCATTACTTAGGTTGGTAACAATGGGTTTATACGGTACCGAACCTGTTGTAGGAATGGAACTACAAGAAAAGAAATTGTTTCTTATAAGAACACTAGAGCTTGATGACTTAGCCGCTTTTATCATAATACCAATATAGTTTTTATTAAGGTAGTTGTTTATAATATTTAAACTAGCCATACCTAGTGAATCAACAACCACGCGTTTAGCATCTTCTACGCGGCTATTGCTAATAGTTACTGTATTAGTTGTGTTGGCATATATACCATCCCACATATAATTACAACCTTGCACATAACTATTTAGTAAATTAATACGGCCTGTACCATTTAAAATAATTTTGGTGTTAGGCTCCATTAATACATTTTTAGAAATAATAGTTAATGTACCGCCCGAGTTTACGGTGATGGTACCACCAAGCGCAATACTATTTGTACCCGATGCCGAGTTTAAAACAGTAGAGGTAGAATAGGTTGTGTTAGCGTATTTAATCACATTGGTACCAGTAGGGCAACAATTAGGAAGATAATAACAGGTTGGCGCACTTTGACAACCATATTGATTTATAATACTAGCACAAATATTTACGGGTTGTGTTACATTATTTAAACTAAAACTAGGAGTAGCGCCAGTAGTACCTGTACCAGCAACAGCAACTACCGTACCAGTGGTGGCATCTTTTACTGTCCAGCTATAGGTATAACTACCACTTGGTAATGGGTTTGCAGTAAAACTGGTAACACCATTAAAATTACAGGTATAACTAGGCGTAATGCTGATGGTAGGCGTAACAACATTTACAGTAACACTATCGTAAGAACTACACATCGTTTGCACACCAGCCTCATTGGTATAAGTAACATTAGCCGTAAGTACATAACTTGTTGTAATACTAGGACTAGCTATAGTTGTAGCTGTATTTGTTGAACTTAGTCCAGTAGATGGACTCCAGCTATATGTAATTGTAGCACCTGTAGGTAAACAAGTAAATCCACCATTATTAGAACCAATAGTAGTACCGCAACCTGGAAATAATGATACTATATCTGCTCCAGCATCAACACTAAGAGGAGTAATACTTACATCATCAATATAATAATAGGCGGCATCTAAGTGGTCTAATGCTCCATAATTAGGGGGCATTCCTCCATAATTCCATGTATTATTTGGATCCAAATCTACAATTTCATTAGCAAAAAGTAAGTTAATTTCTGTAACGCTATCGTGTGTTGGAGTAAAACAAGTTGAAATATACGTCCAATTATCTTTATCAGTTACAACTGTTGAGCCGAAATATAAATCTTCACCATTAATATCTACATAAAATGAACAAGCATATTTACTAATATATGCTAATCTTACCCACATGCCTACTATGTATGTCTTTCCAGCTGTAAGAGGTGTGCTTAACGTCGGTTGCATAATTTCAATAGGGCAGTTACCACAACTACCATTATACACAAATATACCAGTGTATCCATCTCCGCTATGAGGGGCTGTTGTACCTAGTCCATTGCTTGTATAATTGTCATAAGCATTTGTACTTTGTCGAACGGTATAGTAAGGTAAATAAGGAGCTGTACTTGCACACGCATGATAATAATCGGGTGATCCTGTACCATAAAGTAAACCTCTTGCCCAATTACAAACTGAAAAGTCACATGTCGAATTGCTAGTTACTCCTAAGGTTGTGGATGTGATAGCATGTATTAATGTAGTACAAGGTGAATCTGGAGCAAGCCATAGACTATTTTCAAACCCCCCATTTAGTACATAGTTACATGGTGTGGTCGTATTTGAACAAGAAACTTGTGCATTGCTTATTTGGCAAATAACTGTTAAGAGTAATAGTATTACCCAGTGCTTAGTATTAAAGTATGATTTCATAATTAGTAGGTATATATGTGTGTTTTAGATACAAATGTATAAAATAATTTTTAAAATAACCCATATATGGGCTTTTTATTTTTTGTAAGCAAAGGCAATATTGTATGTGCAAAATATTACTGATAGAAATTTCTTGCTTCTACTTGGAAAAAGGATACGTGAGTTAAGAAAATTCAAAAAATTAACTCAAGAGGAACTAGGTTTTTTAATTGGTAATTCTGGTAAACAAATTGGGCGCATTGAAAGAGGCGAACATAATGTTACAACAAGTATGATTTATGCCATCTCTTTAGCATTGGATGTTTGCATGAAAGATATTTTTGATTTCGAGACTACTAAAAATCGTGTAAAAAATCAAAATGAATAAGTACAAACTATCTTCTGCATACTTGATTACAAATAATGAAGATCAAACTGAGCTCCTTTTATAAAAATCTTCACATTGAAATCATTAATAAATAAAATTCCTCACTCATTAAGCACTAGATGCCTGATGACTACAGCATAAGCTAGCAGCACAATTAGTATGCTCTTAATTGTTATTTAAAGAAATTAATCTCTCTAAAAAATCCTTACCTTTGACGTATGAATTATTTTCAACCTGATAAAATAAAAATTGGCGTTTTGGGTGGTGGACAACTCGGAAGAATGATGATACAAAGCGCCATTAATTATAATTTATACATCTGTTGCCTTGATCCTGATGCTCAAGCACCTTGCAAATCCATTGCGCATGAATTTACTAAAGGAAGCCTAACAGATTACGATACCGTTTTAAAATTTGGGAAAGATAAAGACATTATTACCATAGAAATTGAGAACGTAAATATAGAAGCACTTAAAGAATTGCAAAACCAAGGCAAAAAAGTGTTTCCACAACCCGAAGTAATAGAGATTATAAAAGATAAGGGGCTTCAAAAAATGTTTTATCAACGTAATAATATTCCAAGTCCTGATTTCTTTTTAGTAGAAAACAAAGAACAAATTCAAAAATATAAAGACTTCTTTCCTTTTTTTCAAAAAATGCGCACGGGTGGCTATGATGGAAAAGGCGTTGTAAAATTAGGACATCCTCATAAAATAGATCATGCCTTTGAAGTACCAAGTGTTTTGGAGCGTTTAGTTGATTTTGAAAAAGAAATTTCGGTAATTGTAGCTCGTAATGAGAGTGGTGAAACTAAATGTTTCCCAGTGGTAGAGTGTGAATTTAATGCTGAGGCTAATCTAGTTGAGTTTTTGTTTTCGCCTGCTAAGATTAAAAAAACTATTGAAAAACAAGCCTATGATATTGCTACAAAAGTAGCAGAAAAATTAAATATTGTTGGTTTGTTAGCAGTTGAATTATTTGTAACTAAAGACGGAAAAGTGTTAGTAAACGAAGTAGCACCTCGTCCACACAATAGTGGTCATCAAAGTATCGAAGGAAATTACACTTCGCAATTTGAACAACACTTGCGTGCCATTTTAAATTTACCCTTGGGCGAAACAACCATTACAAAACCTTCGGTAATGATTAATCTTTTAGGAGAGAAAGGCTACGAGGGCTTAGCAAAATACGAAGGTTTAAATGATGTTATAAAATACAAAGGCGTATATGTGCATTTATATGGAAAAACAACCACAAAACCTTTTCGTAAAATGGGACATGTAACAGTAGTAGATGATGATTTAGATTTAGCTAAAAAAAAGGCTATTATTGTAAAAGATATTTTAAAAGTAGTGAGCTAATCAGTAATAAAATTAAAAACTAAAATTATGGTAGGAATAATAATGGGTAGTAGCAGCGATTTAAAAGTAATGAATGATGCTGCTGAATTTTTAAAGAAATTAAATATACCTTTTGAAATTACCATTGTATCTGCACACCGCACACCCGAACGTATGTTTGATTACGCTAAAAACGCTCATAAAAACGGCTTAAAAGTAATTATTGCAGGAGCTGGAGGCGCTGCACACTTACCGGGCATGGTTGCATCTCTCACACCACTACCAGTAATTGGAGTTCCAGTAAAATCAAGTAATTCTATTGATGGTTGGGATTCTTTACTTTCAATTGTGCAAATGCCTAATGGTGTACCCGTGGCTACAGTTGCTGTAAATGCTGCTCAAAATGCTGGTATTTTAGCTGCTCAAATTTTAGGAAGTAGCGATAAAATAATATTTGAAAAATTAGTGGCTTTTAAAGAGGAGTTGAAAGAAAAGGTGATGAAAAGCATAGAGGAAATTAAGAAGTAAATTGTACTTTATCTTCTATTAACTTTTTTATTAAATCTTTCATACTTTTTTCAATTGTAGCATAATCTAATTCCTCATTACTTAAACACACAAACATGATGTCTAATTTATTGTTACTGAGGTGTTCGTATAGTTGATGTTTATTAAGGCGATACACCTCACGCATTTTACGTTTAATAGTATTTCGTTTATTGGCTCGTTTATGTTTCTTTTTAGGCACTACAAACATTGCCCTAACTGGAAATGGACTTTCGAACTGTGATACTTTGTAAATTAATTTAATAGGAAATTGTGTTTTAGATTTTCCATTTTCAAATAAAGCATCGATAGCAATTTTGCTACATAATTTTTCAACTTTATTAAATGTAAATCTCAATTTTTAAGTATTAAAAAAAATCCCCAATAGTTATACTATCGGGGATAAAGTTACAAAACAAAGCGTAATACTTAACGCTTATTTGCTTGTTTAATATAATCATCTAATGCGGCAAACATACTTGGGTATTTAGGGTTTGGCGCATAAATATCTAAGCGATAACCTAATTTCTTAATGGTATTTGCAGCGGTGTGCCCAAAACAGCCTATGCGCGTATTACCTTGTTTAAAATTTGGAAAATTTTGTTTCAAGGCATTTACTCCTGCAGGTGTAAAGAAAATAATAATATCGTACTCACTTAAGTTTTTAATATCTGATAAATCGGCACTTACTGTTTTATACATAACAGCCTTAGTATATTTGATATTAAGAGCTTCTAGAAATTCACAAATTTGCTCACGATTAACATCTGAGGCAGGAAATAAAAATTTTTCTTCTTTATTTTTCTTAATAGCATCAATTAAGTCTTGTATTGATTGATGACCGAAGAAAATTTTACGTTTACGATACTGAATGTATTTTTGAAGGTAGTAAGCTGTGGCTTCGTTTGTGCAGAAATACTTCATGCTTTCTGGTACGGTTACACGCATTTCATTACACATTCTAAAGTAATGATCAACGGCCATTTTACTATTTAAAATAACGGCTTTATGCTCTAATATATCTATGCGTTGTGCTCTAAAATCACGAGCCGGAACACCTTCTACTTTTATAAATTGTCTAAACACAAGGTTTATATTGTGTTTTTTAGCTAAATCAAAAAATGGGTGTTTATCGCCTTCTGGTCTTGGTTGTGATAATAAAATTGTTTTTACACGTGTTTTAGGATAATCAGCAACTTCAATTACAGGCAAAGGTACAATGGGTACAATTTGCTTTTTGGTTTTAACACCAATTTTAATGTTTTTTTCTGTTCCAGCTATAACTTGTTTTACCTCTTTTAATTTCTTTGTCTTTTTCTCAAGTGATTTATTTGATTGTTTAACTGGTTTAGAAGCTACTTTTGACTTAGCTGTAACTTTAACTACTTTAATAGCTTTCTTTGGTACAGATTTTTTTACAGCTTTTTTCTTTACAACTTTTTTCTTTGCAGCTTTTAACTTAGTAGAAACAACTTTTTTGGTTTTGATGGATTTAGCTACTGCTTTCTTTACCAATTTTGCTTTAACCTTAGCCGCTTTTTTTGATACATTTTTAGCAGGCTTAGCTGCCTTCTTAGGCTTAGCTTTAGTTATAGAATTTTTTTTCTTTTTAGTTGAAATTGAAAGCGCTACTTTTTTTTTAGTAGCCTTTGCTTTAGGTTTATTCTTTGTTTTCGACATATATATTATGCGTCGCTTAAAAATTAACAAATAAGAACTTAATAAGAACCAAAATAGGTAGAATTTCTAGAGCGCAAAGATACAAAAAAATATATAAAACACCCACATTCTGTTCCATAACCGTAATAATTATTCCACGCATCACTCTGAATAGATAAAAAAGCAAAGAGATAATAAGAGCTGGATACAAAAACCACTCGGTAGGATATTGGGTTAAATACATACAAAGTACAAAAGGAAAAAGCACAAGGCCAATGGTTTGAGAGAAAATGGTAATATTAAAAAAATACTCATTAGATAATTCAACTTGCTTTATAAAAAATGCCATAATAGAGTTAAAGACATACCTAAAAGCAATAGTTAATGAAATAATTAAAAAGAAAAAAAGATACTGTTGCCATTCTGGGTAATCTTGAAAAATTAACCCAAAGTATTGATTGGTTCCTTGGATAAGAAAAGTAAGTACTAATACAAATGTAAACCAAAGTAGTAATGAAAATCGTTTGATAATTTGATAATCCTCTCGATATAATTGTTTAGCTGCCTGAAGACTAAATGAAGAGTGAAAAACTTTAAATAATTTCTTTGGATCTGATACCTTGGCAAAAACAAAAATGGAGAAAATTAAAACTAACAAAATAGCCACCCAATACTGAGTATTAGAGGCTCTTAATATGGCTTGATGATGAGTGGGAGTTAATAAATGATTTTGAAATAATGACTCCACCTTAGTTATTAAAGTATCTGTAAGTAACGAATCCAATGTTTTTAAAAGATAGAACATGTAAATTTTAAAACGCAAACCATCTTGAAATATTAAATCCTAATTTAATCTGACCTTTGAGCCAAGAATCTTGAGTGGTAGTTAATAAGCTACTTTCTAAAATGGCAACGCTATTGGTAAAATTAACATGAAAAACATGCCCTCCAGTTTCAATTTCAAAACCAACTGCCAAAGGATTGTAATAGCCCATTGGATTGTTTGTTTGAAACTCAGAGAAATTATAAAAATAATCGGCTACAATAGCTACCCGTTTGGTTAATTTAATACGACCACCAATTCCTAAAGAAAATAATTCATTGGTATCTTCTTTTCCGTTATTTGCGTTTACTTGACGTTTAATAAAATTACGATGTACAAATGATGGAATTAACTGTAAGGAGAACCAATTATTAAATTTACGAGCAATAAGTAACTGGCTACAATATTGAAAACGATGTGCCTCATTGGTTTTAGGGCGAACCATTCCTGCATATAAATTATCAGTAGTCATCGAGGTGTAACCTAAATCGCCATAAAAACATAAGGATAAAGGAATTTTGTTATCCTCGGTTTGAGTTAAAAAACGCCACTTTACATTTCCATCATACATCTCGCGGTATTTACTTCTACCAATGCCAATGGTTAATTTATCTGTAATACCATAATCAAATGACAGGCGAATATCCGAAGCGTTATCTATACCAAAGTAATTATGAGCCGCATCATTTAATGGATTACTTAATGTGGAATTGTAGATGTTTCCAAAACGATGTGTGATTCTAAAATCTAAGTTGTTTTTCTTTACAGTTTCAATAGTTTGTGCACTTACAATCTTAGTAGTTTTAAAGGTTGCATAAACAGGTTTTGAAGGTTCTTTTTGGTTAGGATCTTTTACCATGTCTAGTAAATCATCTTGTGCAAATGAGAAAATAGAAATGGTAAGTGCGAATCCTAGGGCAATAATTTTTTTCATAGTTTATTTTTTTACAAATGGTTCGAGAATAGCATTTACTTTTACATCTACAACCTCAGCTATATTTTGAACATAGAGCGAAGGTACTTGAATTTTATAATCAGCAATTTTAATTTTAAATTCAGAAGTTATAGTAATTTCAGAGCCTTTTACTTTTATTTTACCATTAGCTTGAATTTCTTTGGTAACACCATGTAAATCTAATGTGCCTTTAACTGTAGCAGGATATTCACCATCCTTAGAAAAATCAATGGTTTCGTTTATCTTTCCTTTAAAAATACAAGTAGGATATTTGGTAGATTCAACATAATTTTCATTAAAATGCTCTTCCATTAATGGTTTCGGAAATTTAAAACTAATCATGGGTACAGCAAATTGAATATCGTTGGTAGTTGTTCTTAAAACGGCTGTTACATTTTTATTAGTAGCCTCAATATCTTCGAGTGGCGATTTTGAAAAGAAAGAAATAGTAGAGGCATCGGCTTTCCCTTTAAACAACTGCGCATAAGAAACCGAATTGAAAAGTAATAATGAGCAAATGGCAAAAAGTAGTTTTTTCATAATTAATATGTTTTATTATCTCTATATAAATTAGTTTAAAGGTGCTCCAGCATCAAGCCAACATTGTATTATATTAATCTGAGCATCAGGTAATCTGCCAGTTGTTGGCATATAGGCAGGGCCATTAATAACACGTGCTTGTATTCTACCGCCATCAGCTTGAGCTTTAATAATATTATCATCGGTTAAGTTGGGAGGTGGGCCATTATATACATGGCAACCGCTTATGGCACAATTAGCAGATATAATTGGTTTTATGTCTTGAGTGAAGCTAATCGTATCGCAACTAGATGGAGTTGGCGTAGCAGATATATCTGGTTCTGGAGACACATCTTTTGTGCAGCTTATTATTAAGCTCACACAAGTAATAGTTATTAAGGTTAATACTAGTTTTTTCATAAGTATTAGATATACAAATTTAGTATTTTATCATTAAAGTATTATTTATTCGTTTCTTAACAATTCATGTTATACATATTATTTCAAATATTTCTTTATCAACTGCGGAATAGCCATATTAATTAATTCACTACGGTTTACTGCCTTTAATGCGGTGTTGTTTTTTATTGGATTATCTAAATTGAGTTCGTAAAAAGTAGCGTGCAAATGCTGATGAGATAAAACATGCTTAGCAGCTACCTGAATGGATTGTACTTTAAATTGAGAAGTTAACTGTAAAAGCGCAGTGTGCTCTAATAAGAGATTGCTGGGTGTTGGCGCTTGGGTTTCTATTAAAAAAAACTCATATAAATTTTGCCAAATATCTTTTTGGGTTCGTTTTTGAACATACACTTTGTTTTTATAATTCAATACAAAATAATGTAAGTAGCGATGTTTTATTTTTATTTTTTTCTGCTTTACAGGACGCAAGCTAATCGTATCGTTTTTAAAAGCTAAGCAATGTTCTTGTATAGGGCAAGTTTCACATTTAGGATTTTGTGGTTTACAATGTAATGCCCCAAATTCCATGACGGCGCTATTGTGCAAGGCTGGTTTTTTAGCATTTAACAACTCATTTGCTAATAATTGAAATTGTTTTTTTCCCTCTGTAGAGTTGATAGGAATAGCAATATCAAACACCCTAGCATACACACGATATACATTGCCATCTACTACGGCATAAGGTAAGTTGTAAGCAAATGAGGCTATAGCGGCAGCGGTGTAATCGCCAACACCTTTTAAATTTTTAATATCATCATAGGTTTTAGGAAACTGCCCTTTATATTCTTTACTCACTGTTTTGGCTGCTGCATGAAGATTACGTGCCCTTGAGTAATAACCTAATCCTTGCCACAACTGCAACACCTTATCTTCTTTAGCTTTGGCTAAAAGATTAACGTTAGGAAAAATCTCAATAAACTTTTGATAATAACTCAAGCCTTGTGCAACCTGTGTTTGTTGTAATATAATTTCCGAAAGCCATATCTTATAAGGATCATTAATATCTCGCCATGGTAAGGCACGCTTGTGTTTTTGGTACCAAGCAATTAATTTATCAGATACAGGGTGAGACATTACGAAAACAAATGTATTAATTACTTACTGCTTGTAATCATGTAGGAGGTTATAAAATGTAAACAAACTTTCAAAAAAAAAGTATATTTGTGCATACTAACAAAAACAATATTAAGATGGACGCTTTTATAAACTCTACAATTAAAGATGGTATTGGTACCATTACTTTTTTTCATCCACAATCAAACTCAATGCCTGGCACACAATTACGCAACCTAGCTGCTGAGATTGAAAAATTGGGAAAAGACACCAACGTAAAAGTAATTGTATTAAAAAGCGAGGGAGAAAAAGCATTTTGTGCAGGCGCTAGTTTTGATGAGCTTATCTCAATTAAAGATAAAGAAACTGGTTTAGTATTCTTTTCGGGTTTTGCTTCTGTAATAAATACCATGCGTAAAGCTCCAAAATTTGTGATTGCACGTGTGCAAGGAAAAGCTGTAGGTGGTGGTGTAGGTATTGCTGCAAGTGCTGATTATACCTTTGCCCTAGATAGCGCTGCTATTAAGCTTAGCGAGTTAGCAGTTGGTATTGGTCCATTTGTAGTAGGCCCAGCAGTAGAAAGAAAAGTAGGCACATCGGCTTTTTGTCAGCTCACTATTAATGCTACCGAATGGCAAACGGCACAATGGGCGCGTGAGAAAGGATTATATGCCGAAGTATTTAATACCACAGATGAGATGGACAAAGCCATTGATGCTTTAGCCAAACGATTAGCTAGTAGTAGCCCAGAGGCTATGGCTATGCTTAAAAAAGTAATGTGGGAAGGAACAGAAAACTGGGATACGCTTTTAGTAGAACGCGCAGGCATGAGTGGTACACTTGTACTATCTGACTTTACAATTAATGCTATTAATAAATTTAAAGCAAAAGCCTAATCATACTTCATAAACATGAAGCAAATTATATTGTTACATGGCGCTATTGGTGCACAAGATCAACTAACACCTTTAGCTTCTCAACTCACATCTTTGGGCTATCAGGTTTTTAGCTTTAATTTTAGTGGTCATGGTAAAACGTCTTTTAACAACGATTTTAGCATCCAGCAATTTTCAAAAGAGTTAGAACAATTTATTCTTAACCATCAAATAAATAAAGCTACTATTTTTGGTTATAGCATGGGCGGTTATGTGGCTTTGTATTTAGCATTTCATAAACCAGAACTAATTGAAAGAATAATCACTTTAGGCACTAAATTTTATTGGGATGAAGCTATTGCTCAAAAAGAAATTAAAATGCTGAATCCACAAACAATAATAGAAAAAGTACCAAAATTTGCTGCACAATTACAAGAACGACATGGAGAAAATTGGCAAACCTTACTTAAGGCTACCGAGCAAATGATGTTGGGATTAGGAAAAGAAAATGCTTTACAGTTACACGATTATAAAAACATTAAACATCCGGTACTTATTGGCATTGCCGATAAAGACACCATGGTAAGCATAGAAGAAACTACACAGGTAGTTCAGCAGTTACCGCAATCTGCCATGTATATGTTGCCTTATAGCAAACATCCTATTGAGCAAGTAAATATTCATTTGTTAGCCCAACATATCGATACCTTTATCAATAGACCTATCTAAAAGCAATAGGTTATTTATCTATTCTTTCTCATCTAAATATGCAAATGAATCATTTGGGTTAAATGACTTTAGTCACAAAGATTTTTATTTTTTACTATTACCTTAGTAGAAGCAATGTGTAATTAACCTCATTAATAATATTACCTATGAAAAAGATTTTAGTTCCTTATGATTTTTCAGAATCATCGCAATACGCTTTAGATTATGCGACGCAACTTGCTTCAAAATTTTCTTCATCATTAACCTTACTTCATGTTGCACAAATTCCTGTAATTGGAGCTGAATTTGGACTTATCTCAGCATCATATCCAATGAATGAAAAAGAAAATAAAGAAGGACTAGCTGAACTGGCTACAAAAATCAAAAACAACTTTTCATCTATTTCCGAAGTAAATACTCATTACGAAATTGGTAACCCTACTGATACCATTACTGAATATTGTAACCAAAAAGGATTTGATTTAATTGTAATGGGCATTAGCGGGCATGGTAGTCAATTTATGAAAATAACATTTGGTAGTACTGCTATCTCAGTATCTAAACAAGTTATTACACCTATGTTAATAGTGCCACCAAAATGTAAATTTAATGAGGTGTATAATTTTGCCTATGCCTCTAATTACGACAAGGAAATTGAAAGTAGTTTAGCTATTGATAGAGTAAAATATTTTAAAAATTTATTTCAAGCCAACTTACAAATACTTCATGTATTACCAGAAGGGCATGAACTAAATAAAACAGAATCTACTATTGATAAATTTATAGAACAGCAACTGCAATCTGATAAACATATTACCTATTCTATTTCTGACAACAATGTATCAGATGCCTTACTTGAGTTTGTAAAAGAACATCGTTCGGATATAATAGTGGTTGAACCAAAGGAACATTCTTTATTTCATCAATTATTACTGCCAAGCGTTACTAATCATGTCGCTTTCTTTAGTCCAATACCTGTTTTAATTATATAATGGTCGGTCGAAACTAAAATATTACCCTATTTTTAACATTTCTCAGAAACATTTTGAAATGTTAAAAAACTATTGTACCTTACACTTGTTATAGTGTATGTCCGAATCGAACCCAATTCAAAAATCGCAGACTTTACAAATCGAGAAGTTGTTGGATTTGTCGCGCGAAAGATGTAGGAACAATCCTCAAGAAGGTATAAAAATTGCCGAGGAAGTAGTTTCTATGGCTGATACTATAAGCTCATCAAAACACCGAGCACAAGCTATTGTATGCAAAGGAGCGTGTATGGTTTGGTTAGGTAATTATGACCTTGCATTAGAACAACTTTTTGAAGGATTAGCTATATTAAAAGATGATAATGATGCGTATTTAGCACATGCTTACTATCATATTTTTTGCTCCTATTATTTTTTAGCCGATTATGATAATGCGCTAAAGTATGCACACGAAATGTTACAAAATGCCAATGCTTCACGAAATTTAGAGGGTCAGGCCAATGCGTATAATGCTTTAGGAACTATTTATTATACAACCCATGAAGATGAAAAGGCAATTGAAACGCTTTCGGCTGGATTAACCATTGCACAATCATTAAACGACAAACATTTACTTGCTCGAATTTTAGATGGAATTGGAACTGCTTACTTTAATTTGCACCAGCTCGATAAATCAATTGAATATAAAAAGCAAAGCCTTGAAGTGTCGCGTGTAATTGGATTAAGACAAGTTGAATCTTATGCTCTAGATGGTTTAGCAAAGTTGTATTTAGAGGCAGAAGATTATTCAAATGCCGAAAAATATTTCTTTGAATGTTTGCAAATGCGGAAAGAACTAGATTTTAAATCTGGCATAGCCGAAACCAACTATCAACTAGGAGATTTATTTCAAAAGCTAAATAAACTTGACTATGCACTGAACTATTTAAACGAAGCTTTAAAAATTGCTGAAGAAACTCAAACTAAAGAAGTAATTTATAAAACGCATAAATCCTTATATAAAGTTTACGAGAAGCAACATAATAACACTAAATTTATTCAGCATTTTAAGAGTTATTATACGCTAAAAGAAGAATTCTTTAGTGAAAAGAACAGGCAGAAGTTGAAAGGCTTAGAGATGCAAGTTAGCATTTCAAAAATTGAAAAAGAAAAAGAATTATTATCTCAAAAAAACAAACAATTAGAAGATTTATCTAATAACCTAGTTACTTTAAGTAATCTTGGTAAAAAGATTACCTCTTTGTTATCCATTGAGCAAATCATTCAAACTACCTATCAGATTTTAAAAGACATCATGGATTCTGATGGTTTTGGGATTGGGATTTATACAAAAGAATCTAACTCATTATTTTTTCCGATGTATATCGAGAAAGGCGAGCAATTATCGTCTTTACAAATGGATTTGAATGATAATAATCGTTTAGCAAGTGTTTGTTTCAATAAAGATATTGAAGTGGTTATTAATGAGTTTGAGAAAGAAGCTGGAAAATATGTGCAACATACTTATCAACCCATTGCAGGACAAGCAACTCAATCTATTATTTATTTACCTATAAAATCGGGAGATAAAAAACTAGGTGTAATAACCTTACAAAGTTTTGCAAAAAATGCTTTTGATGATTATAAAGTAAATTTAGCAAAAAATTTAGTGGTGTATTGCGCAATTGCTATTGAAAACGCCCAACTTTATAAAAATCTTGAGCTGAGAGTTCAAGAACGAACTAAAGAAGTAACCCATCAAAAAGAACAAATTGAGAAGGCTCAAGAAACAGCAAGACTCTTAAATGAAATAGGAAAAGAAATTATTTCCACCATTGATTTTGATTCCATCTTAAAAACATTACATCAAAAAGTAGAGCAATTAATGAATGCCGATTGTTTTGGTGTACGTATCTATTCAGAAAAAACACAAGAAATAAATTATCGTTATGAAATAGAGAAAGGCGAACTACAAGAACCTGTAACTGTTTCGATGAATGATGATAATAATTACTCAGTATGGTGCGTAAAAAACAAAAAAGAGATTTTCATAAACGACAACCTTACAGAATACCATCAATATACTAAGAAAATTGTTGTACCATCTGGCGATATGCCTAGCTCATTATTATTTTGCCCACTAAGTATTGGCAATAGAGTAATTGGTGTTATAACTGTACAAAGTTTTAATAAGCATGTTTATACAAGGCAGCATCTAGATATGCTTAAGACTTTAAGTACATATACCGCCATTGCTCTTGAAAACGCAAGCCATGTAGAAACACTAGAAGAAAAAGTAAAAGAGCGTACTACAGAAGTAATTGAACAAAAAGAACAATTAGAGTTAAGCTTTAAAAACAGTAGATTGTTAGGCGAAATTGGAAAAGAGATATCTTCTTCGTTACTCGTAGATGATATTATTTCTACGGTATATAATCAAGTAAACGCACTAATGGATGCCACTATTTTTGGAATAGGTATTCATCGTCCCGAACACAACGATTTATTCTTTTCGGGCGCCGTTGAGAAAGGAAAGAAATTAGGCACATTCTCTTTTAATCTGTCGGAAGAAAAAACAGCCACACTTTGTTTTCTAAAGAATAAAGAATTTGTAATAAATGATTGGGAAAACGAGTACCATCAATACGTTCCTAAAAACTATACACCTGTACAAGGTGAGAAACCAGAGTCATTAATCTACATGCCGTTAGTCTCTAAAGGTAAAACAATTGGCGTTATGTCGGTACAAAGTTTTACTAAACATATTTATACCGAACATCATGTAGATTTATTACGAAGCCTCTCTATTTATGTAGGTGGTGCTTTAGAGAATGCTAGTTTATATAAAGGAATGGAAGAAAGAACAATAGAGGTTCTTCGACAAAAAGAGATTATTGAAGAGACTAATAAACATATTACCGATAGCATTAGATATGCCAAGCGGATTCAAGAAGCGTTCTTACCTACCACACAAGACATTCATCATTTTCTTGGAGAATCCTTTGTATTGTTTAAACCCAAAGATATTGTAAGTGGCGATTTTTATTGGTTAGAGAAAAAAGACAATAAAATATTACTAGCAGTAGCAGATTGTACTGGGCATGGAGTGCCGGGTGCTTTTATGAGTATTATTGGGTTTAATGGTCTAAATCAAGTGGTGAATGAGTATAATATTACTAATCCAGCAAAAATACTTACACGTTTAAATAAAGTAATTACCAATACCCTAAAACAAAAAGTAGAAGACTCAAAAATAAGAGATGGAATGGATATTGCACTATGTTCTATTGATTTTAGTACTCTAAAAATTGAGTTTGCAGGAGCTTATAATCCTTTATTTATTGTTAGAAATGGTGAGTTAATAAAAATAAAGGGCGACAAACATCCAATAGGTAATTTCCTAGGTGAAGAAGATTTCGAGTTTACACATCACGAATTTCAATTACAAAAGGGTGACAAGTTCTATTTATTTTCAGACGGATTTATTGACCAATTTGGTGGTACAAAAGGCAAAAAATTAAAATTTGTAGCCTTTAATGAATTATTACTCAGTACTTATTCTAAACCTATGTTAGAACAACAATCAACCATCGATACATTTTTTGAAAAGTGGAAACAAGGGTTTGAACAAATTGATGATGTGTGTATAATTGGTGTGGCTGTATAATTCGTACATCTTAAAAAAAAGCACGTACCTGAGCACCTCCAATATTTACTATTTTATTTCCTGGTGATTTTCTACCACTGTAATTTAAACTAATTTGTATGTTATTAGTTAAGTTTCGTTGATAGTTTAGTTCCCAAGTATAATTATACCCTACTTTTAGTGCGTTTAGCATCTCGTATGCTACAGGCGTATTTTGATTATTAATGTCATTATAAGTGATATTAATAAAGTTTAATTTTCCTGTTAAGCTACCTTTGTCTAATTGATTATACTTTAACTCTAAGCCAAAATCATTCAGTTCTGCTTTTTCAAATCCATCTAAAATAATATTATGTTTTTTATGATGCTTATACAATGCACTTATTCTAAAAGCTGTATTAGGCTGGTAACTCATTTTTTGTTCTAAACTATAAAACTCAATTTTATAATTTCTATTAATCAATAACTCAGAGCCATTACTTTTTATACCATAATTATTGGTGCTGTTTATACTCCACGCCTTTGTTAAATTCCATCGCCATCGCCATTCGTGTGTGGTGTTTTCTCTTATCTCAAAACCATTGGTAAGCAATTGTTTGGCCAAATTGCTTTGATATGAATAATCGGTGCCAAAAATAGCAGCACTTTGATTAAAAAATACACTTTGTCTTAATGAATAATTTAATGACGTAAGCAATGAATCTTCTAACTTAATTTCGGCAGGATTAAAAGAAAATAAATTACCATTATCGTAAGATTTTTTATCAATTCGATAAGCAGATTGTGTAGCAAATCTACTAACAAAATTCATAAACTTTCCTGATTGCTCTTTTAGTAAAGCAGATGGTCGCAAGTTTAATGAAAAACTAAACTGGTCGTTTAATACCTTTACGTACTGGTTAGTAGGTGTATAAACTTTAATATAAAGCGCCTGATCTGAAAACTGAGCAATTTCAAATTCATCAAGTTCTGCTAAGCCATTATTATTATAATCTTTCCACGCATACACCCCTTGTCCTGCAGGAACTAATAAGTAATAATACTCTTTCTTATTTTCTAAACCGTATCCTGTTTCATAATACATGCTAGAGCTTATAAAACCTTTCCATAATCTCGGAGAATATTCTATTCTGCTCAATAAAGTGTTATCGGGTTTAATAGTCATAACATCACGTTTTAAATTTAATTCGCGGTATGTAAACACCACAGCAAACGGATGATTTCGGATACTATTAATGTTAGCACTAAACCCCATGTTTTGCGCATACGTAGAATCTTTTAAAACCGATGAATATGCTTGCATATCTCTTCGTTCGCGATAAAAGAGTTTAAACAAATTTCCAGAGGTGTCTTTATTTGTAATATTCCCTTCCCACTCCCAAAACTGGTAACTTCTAGAAAGTAAACTGTCGCTCAATGCACTCTTAAATTTATTTTGTTCAAACTCATCGAGAAAATTTAATCTTATTTTCCAAAATGATTGTGATAGTAATGTTTTATGGCGATAAAAATTACTGAGTTGAGAATTGTAGTTACTAGTAAGGTATGAGCCAGTATAACTTACAGAATTTGTTTTAGTGTTATACAAAGTTTGTACATTGTGTTTTAATCCTTTATAATAAATGCCTTCATCAAAAAAATTTATTCCATACAATAGTTTTAGTTTATTGCCTTTTTGAATACCCGTTTGTACAAAGCCTACATTTTGATCGGTATTAATTGGTGCCGTAAGTGGTCTATTCCAATCCCTTTCAAATTCAATAGCCCTATATCTTTCAATCGGATTAAAATTTTGTTGCACATATTCATACCCTAAGTTATAAATAAGATTTAACGATTCTTGCTGCTTAGAAGTGTCTTTTTTTAAAACACTTTGATTATTGCTGTTTAACTTAATACCATAACCATCATCGTTGTATGCGTCAAATTTGCTAAATGTGTTAATGTCGTTCTTTGTATAAACGCCTTCTATATCTAATTGATGGTTCTTATTAAACTCATAATTAACGCCTGCACTTAACATTTGTTTCTTCTTGGGTGTAACTAAAGGAATAACTGGCTCATAATTCCCTTGCATTATTCCAGCAACTGGTGCAACCCACTTATACACCTTGCCATTGGCTGTAGAGGTTATTTGTATATAATTACCTGCGTTTTCCCCTACGTAGCTAAATTTCACTCTATATTTTGCGCTATCAGGATTGGTAGAATTAACGTAAATGTTTTGATATAAAATTGTCGCCACTGTTGTGTCTTTTTTCCAATAAAACACATCGGTAGAGTTAAATGTTGCTAGCTCTGCCCCACTTGTTACAGCCTTAGTGAGTGTATCACCTATTTGAAACATAGTTAGTTTCTGAGAATCTGTGAGTGTTTGTTGTAAAGATTTGTTTTTGTTGTCTTGCTCTCCGTAAAAATGCAACCGGGCTTTAAGTTTTCCTGCTTCAATTTCCTCGCCTATATAGTATAATGAGCGAGCATAATTTCGTTCGGCATATTGATACTCCGCAATTATACGTTTATCTTTAGTAATAATTTGTTTGGCAGTAAAAGTTAATTCTGCTGTATTATAATCAATAATGTAATCATTTTCCTGACCTCGTTGAAGCAATTTACCATCTATATAAATTCGTTCAGTTCCTGATAATACAATAATAAACTGTTCGTTATCGGCACCACGTAAGCGATAAGGGCCTTGATTGTTTTCAATTCCCTGTATTATATACCTTGAAAACTTTCCTTTACTTACTGCACCACTTACTTGGGTCTTAAAAGTTATGGTTTTCTTATTTGCTAATGTATCCGTATAATTATTTGCAAAGTATGCTCCTTGCGCCCTTTTATATAGATTCATGAAATAACTATTAGGACGTTGTAATTGAAAATCACCTACTATTAGCTTAGTCGTTTTATTAGAGAGTTGTACAAATACTTTATCAAACTCTTGCAATTGTGCTGTTGTTCCATCGGCTTGAAATGGGATATTATCATCTGTGGCTGCTAGTAATAAATCCACATCTTGAGTAAGTTTGCCACTTACTTGCAAGTTTAAATTTGAATTAACTACTACATCTTGATTATTCCCAAAACTAATACCACGACTAATACTTCCATTTTTATTTAACCCATCACTAATAAAAAAATCATTTACTGGTGTTGAACCTGAAAAGGCAAGCGTAAGAGGATTGGCGGGTAAAGATAAATCTTTACCTAACTTAGAGGCATCTTGATGAAAATAGACCTTTTCAAAATTATATGGAAACGTTTTATAATCTACTAAAATAGGATCGCGAGGCTTTTGTTTAAAAATTATTGCTTTTAATGGATAATAAATCGTAAAAGTAGATGTATCTATTAGTTCATTTCGTTGACTTAGTTTTACAGTACCAGGAATAAGACTAAGAGAATCAAGAAAAAGGGTATCGGAAGTAATAAAAAAATACTTATGTTTAAGATTATTTTGAGCCTGAACTTGATTCACAAGTCCGTATAATACAATAGCTATACAAATAAATCTAAAACTCACAAGGCTAATAACGGTTTATAAATATAGAAATTGTATTTTTAAGCCATAAAACAAATAAGCGATGAAGATAATAACATATAATGTTAACGGAATTAGAGCAGCTATGTCTAAAAACTTTACCGCATGGCTTCAAGCTGCAAATCCAGATGTACTGTGTCTCCAAGAAATAAAGGCAACACCCGATCAGGTAAATGTATCCGAATTTGAAGCGCTTGGGTATCATTTATATTGGTATCCAGCACAAAAAAAGGGATATAGCGGCGTGGCTATCTTTTCTAAAATTAAACCAAAACATGTAGAATATGGTTGTGGAATTGAAACCTACGACTTTGAAGGAAGAGTAATTAGAGCAGATTTCGAGAACTGTTCTGTTATGAGCGTATATCATCCTAGCGGCAGTAGTGGCGACGAAAGACAAGCTTTTAAGATGCAATGGTTAGCCGATTTTCAAACATACATTAACCAATTAAAACTTTCGTTCCCAAACTTAATACTAAGTGGCGACTATAATATTTGCCATAAACCCATCGATATTCATAACCCAAAAGCCAATGCCAACACTTCGGGATTTTTACCAGAAGAAAGAGAATGGATGGAAGGATTCATACAATCAGGGTTTACAGATTCTTTCAGGTATTTTAACCAAAATCCACACCAATATAGCTGGTGGAGTTACAGAGCGGGGGCAAGAAGCAAGAATTTAGGTTGGCGAATTGACTATAATTTGGTAGCTAATCACTTAAACGATAAGCTAAAAAGAGCCGCTATTCTACCCGATGCTATGCATAGTGATCATTGTCCAGTTTTGCTGGAAATTGAATTTTAACATTTTTCTAACTATTTTTTAGATTTTTAGGTTTTTTAGATTATATTTGTCATTACTTACTATAATGTACTTTACTGTATGAGAAAAATCTTTATCCCACTACTTGCAGGTATTGTTGCTATTGGTGCAACATCTTGCGGAAATGACAATAATGAAGCTACTGCCGGTTCGGAAGGCAAAGGTGGCGTTTACTTAGGCGGAGTGATGCGCATGAATGAGGTTGAGACTTTTAAAAGTTTAAACCCAATTTCGGTGAATGAGGTGGTGAGTTATCATATCGGAACTCAACTTTTTGAAGGTTTGGTGAAATTTGATCAAAATGATTTATCAGTTAAACCAGCTGTTGCTAGAGCTTGGGAAACCAACGCTAATCAAACAGAGTGGACTTTCCATATTCGTAATGGTGTTAAGTTTATTGATGACCCATGTTTTGAGGGGGGAAAAGGTAGAACTGTAACTGCAGCAGATTTTAAATATTGCTATGATAAACTATGTTCTGCAGATCCAAATAATGCGCAGTTTGATGTAACATTCAAAGATCGTGTAGTTGGAGCTAATGAAACATACGCTTCTACTAAAGCAGGTAAAGCATTACCAGTATCAGGCGTTAAAGTTGTAAATGATAGTACTTTAGTTATTAATTTAGTTACCCCTTATGCTGGATTTTTAAACATCTTAGCCATGCCAGGCTGTTGGGTATATCCAAAAGAAGCTGTAGATAAATATGGTGCTGATTTAAGAATTCACCCTGTTGGAACTGGGCCATTCTTCTTAGAAACCGCAAAAGAAGGTGAAGTTTTAATTTTAAAGAAAAATCAAAATTACTACGGTGTTGATAAAAATGGCAATAGACTACCTTACCTAGATGGATTGAAATACACTTTTATCCGCGAGAAAAAAGCTGAAATATTAGAATTTAAATCGGGTAACTTAGATATGGTGTACCGTTTACCAGTTGAGGTTTTCCACGAAATTATGGGAGACTTAGAAAATGCTAAGAGTCGTAAAACAGATTTTCAAGTATTAAACTCAACTGCTTTTAGTACTTTTTATTTTGGTTTTATGAATTCTCATAAACTATTTGATAATAAAGATTTAAGACTAGCATTTAATTATGCCATTGATAGAAAGAAAATAGCCGATTTTACAATTCAAGGTGAAGGCGATGCTGCTATTTATGGTATTGTACCGTATGTTGAGGCTTTTGAGAAAGATGGATACAATTATAAAAATTTAAAAGGCTTTACTTTAGATGTTGCAAAAGCCAAGGAACATTTAGCAAAAGCAGGCTACCCTGATGGTAAAGGATTTCCAAAACTTACCTTACAAATTAATAGTGGTGGCGGTGATAGAAACATCTTGATTGCCGAGGTGGTTCAAAAAATGCTAAAAGAAAACTTGAATATTGATATTGATATTAACACAGTTCCTTTTGCTGAACACCTTGATAATATTGTGTCGGGGAAAGTAGATTTCTATCGTACTTCTTGGGTTGCTGATTATCCAGACCCTGAATCATTCTTAACGTTATTTTACGGTAAGCATATACCTGCTGATCCAAACGAAAAATCTTATGTAAATCAAACTAGATTTAAAAATGCTCGCTTTGACTCGTTATTTGAAGCTTCATTTGTAGAACCAGATGTAGCAAAACGATTTGGAATGTTATCACAAGCTGAACAAATATTATTAGATGAAGCGCCATTTATGCCTATTTTTTATGATGAAAACTTCCGTTTAGAGCAATTAAACGTGAAGAATTTCCCTGAAAATGCTATGAACTATATGGATTTAACAGAAGTATATTTAGTTCCTAAAGAAAAAATGAAGAAAAAATAATTCAGATTATTTTATCAAATAAAAACCGCTCAGATTTGAGCGGTTTTTTTTATCGTAATTCTATTTATTTTTTTGTACATTCGCATATATATGACAAGAATACTAAAGAAACAAAACATTGATTCTAAGCATAATTTTATCATTGTTTGCACTCAGTTTAAAAATAACCCGAAGTATAATTTAACAAAGGAACAATTAAATTATATTCAGACTCAAGTAAAAGACTCTAAAAAGTGTATTACAATAAATGCACTGTCTCGAGTAATTTCTATTATAATGATAGATGAAACACAAAATCATTATAAAACACTCGAAACTATAAGAAAGCATGGAGCTAGCATTTGTGACAGTTTAAACAATGAAAAGCAAACCCTTGTGCAATGTGTAAATGAAACTTCATTTTCTGATTATTCATTAGCTTTAGCAGAAGGTTTGGCTTTAGCCAATTATCAATTTATTAAACATAAATCTAATCCAAAAAAAGAAACAAATACCTTAACTACGGTTCAGATTATTGATAGTAAAATTACTGATAAGCAACTCAATAATCTTTCAATTGCTGTTGAAGCAACATTTAAGGCACGTGATTTAGTAAATGAGCCTGTAAATGTTTTAAATGCCGAAGGCTTAGCAAATACTTTTAAAGCGATGGGAAAACAAGCTGGTTTTAAAGTAGAAGTATTTAATAAAGCTAAGATAAAACAACTGAAGATGGGCGGATTACTTGCGGTAAATCAAGGCAGTATCGACCCTCCTACATTTTCAGTTATGGAATATAAACCTAAGAATGCTATTAATAAAAAACCTTATGTATTAGTTGGTAAAGGAGTTGTGTATGATACAGGTGGATTAAGCTTAAAGCCTACACCTAATAGCATGGATTTAATGAAATGTGATATGGCAGGTGCAGCGGCAGTGGGAGGAGCAATGTATGCCATTGCTAAAGCAAAATTAAATGTACATGTAATTGCTTTAGTGCCATCTACAGATAATAGGCCAGGATTAAATGCCTTTGCGCCAGGCGATATCATTACCATGATGGATGGAAGTACTGTTGAAATGTTAAATTCAGATGCTGAGGGTAGAATGATATTAGCCGATGCTTTACATTATGCTAAACGTTATAAACCAGAAATGGTGATTGAACTATCTACCTTAACCGGAGCAGCGGCAGCAGCTATTGGGCAATATGGTATTGTGTGTATGGGCACTGCAACTGATGAACAAAAGTCTAAGTTAATGTTGAGTGGATTACAGATGCACGAACGATTAGCTGAATTCCCATTTTGGGACGAGTATGATGAGTTATTAAAATCCGACGTAGCCGACCAAAAGAATCTAGGAGGGCCTTATGGTGGTTCTATAACTGCAGGTAAGTTTTTAGTTAAATATACCAATTATCCATTTATGCATTTTGATATTGCTGGTCCTGCATTTATTACCTCAAAAGATAGCTACCGAGGTAAAGGCGCAACAGGCTATGGTGTAAGAATCTTATTTAATTTCTTTTCAAATTTATGATAAAATATGTAGTATATATTGTTTTTAGTTTTATTGCTTGCTTTGGATATTCACAAAACACAGGTGAATCTTTAATCATTGTGCATTACGATCCTAATAATCAAGAAAATTTAGGTCAACTCATCTATCGCTATAATTTTGTAAATAATGTGTATGCAGGAAGGGAAGAAATTATGAAAGTGGTTGGCAGAAAAAATGGCGTTGATTATGTGAGATGTGATAATGATAAAAACATGTTATATAAGGATAGATACCTTATTTCAGGAATTGGAAATGTGATAGATTTAAAAGATAAAAAGGTAATATATGATGGAAAAGGAAAAGTAGTAAGGTGTTCTAACGACAGCATTATATATTACATTAACGATATCTTTAAAGGAAAATATTATGCTTATTTCAATCTTAAAACCAACACTTACACCGAGATTAAAACACTTACTTTTAAACCCACACTTGGGCAAGATGTAGAATTTGATAGAACTAAAGCACCCTACAAATTACTTTACTATCCACAAAACAAATCTAAAGTAATATTGATGGATGATGCAGGACATGGTGGTATTAGTTCTAAAGACAAAAAAGCGGATATTCCGATTTATTGGGTTGACAATAACACGTTTATATTTCCAAATGTTAAGGTTACTGATTTAGAAGGCACAATTGTTAAATATAATCTTAGCACGAGATCATCTAAGGTATTAGGCACATTTAATTCTACAGCTAACGTACCGGCTACTTATCAATTAGTTAATAGTTCCGATTGTTATATTGAGTTTTATTTTAAGAATAAATTATATTGTATTAATCCTGAGAAAGAAACCATGTTGCTTTCAAAATACAAAGAAGTAACCAAGAATTTTTCAATAGAGGTTGAACCAAGCGCAAAAGGCAGAGCAGTGTATTACAAAGGAAAGGAAACTGGGCGTTTTCAGTTTCAATTAGAAAAATTTAAAGCATCAGATAACTATGCCGCTTTATTACGAGAAGTTGTAATGGGTGAAGAAACCTATCAACAAGGAATTGCTGTATATAGTACTGCCTTAATGAAATGGGAAAGTATAGATGGTGAAGAAGTAGCTGCTATGGTGGGCTGGTTAAAAAAATAAATTATGCTAGATAATAAAATTGTTGTAGGTATATCGCAAGGTGATGTTAATGGAATTGGTTTAGAAATTATTATTAAAACATTATCTGAACCAGGTATAACAGATATTTGTATCCCGGTTTTGTTTAGTTCTCAAAAAACCATTTCTCATTATAGAAAATTATTGCAATTAGATGAGTTTAACTATCAACCGATAAAAGATCTCTCGCAAATAAATTTTAAAAAAGTAAACGTGTTAAACTGCTATGATGAAGAAGTAACCATAGAATTAGGTAAACCTAGTGCCTCAGCAGGTAAATACGCTAAACTTTCGCTGGAACAAGCATCTCATGCTCTTTTATCTCATAAAATAGATGTGATTGTTACTGCCCCTATACATAAACATAATATGAAAGAAGCAGGATTTAATTATCCTGGTCATACCGAATTTTTTGGAGATAAGATGCAAGGTACACCTCTTATGTTATTATGTTCGGATAACTTACGTGTGGCAGTATTAACAGGGCATATACCTGTTAAATCTATAAGTCAGTACATTACTAAAGAAAATATCTTAAACAAAATACACCAGTTACATCACTCATTAGTTCAAGATTTTGGAATTAGGAAACCAAAAATTGCAGTATTAGGATTAAACCCACATGCAGGAGAAAATGGAGTAATTGGAGATGAAGAACATACCCAAATAGTTCCTGCAATAAACACAGCTAAAGACAGCATGTTAGTATTTGGCCCCTACTCTGCTGATGGTTTTTTTGGCAATAACCTTCAATCACAATTTGATGGCGTGTTAGCGATGTACCACGACCAAGGTTTGATTCCATTTAAAACTATAGCTTTTGGAGGTGGTGTGAATTATACAGCAGGACTAAATTACGTTCGTACTTCGCCCGATCATGGAACAGCCTATGATATTGCAGGCAAGAACATGGCAGACGCTACATCATTTAAGCAAGCTATTTATACAGCTATTGATGTTTACAGAAACAGAGCCCTACTACATGAGATTTCGGCCAACCCGCTAGCATTTTCACCAATTAAAAAAGAAAGAGGTTAATGATGCTAAGATGTTTTGTTGTCATAATTAGTATTTTTATTCAAATTACGTTACACGCTCAAAGCCTTTACTTTCCGCCATTAACAGGTAGTGCATGGGATACAATAACGCCTAGTAGTATTGGTTATTGCCAACCACAAATCGATTCACTTTATAATTATTTACAAGCTAAAAACTCCAAGTCATTTATCTTACTTAAAGATGGAAAAATTGTACTTGAAAAATATTTTGGCACCTACACCAAAGACTCCATTTGGTATTGGGCTTCAGCAGGTAAAAGTTTAACTGGTTTTTTAACTGGTATTGCTCAACAAAAAGGTTTTATTAATATTAATAATAAAGTATCGCAATATTTGGGGAACAACTGGTCCTCGGCACCATTGGTGAAAGAAAATTTAATTACGGTAAAACATTTAATTTCTATGACTAGCGGTTTGGAAGATGTGCCTCCAACACCTTGCACTAACGAAGATACAGCTAAGGCTTGTTTAATATATAAAGTAGATGCTGGGACTCGATGGGCTTACCATAGTGGAGCATATAGGAAAACACAAGATGTTATAAGCCAATCAGCAGGACAAAATTACAATACAATAACCAATAACTGGATTGAGACACAAACAGGTATGTCCGGGTTTTGGTACAATCAGGTGTATTTTAGTAAAGCCAGAGACATGGCTCGTTTTGGACTTTTAAATCTTAATAAAGGTGTCTGGAATACCGACACTCTATTAAAAGACACTACCTATTTTAAACAAATGGTAAACAGTTCTCAAACATTAAACAAGGCCTATGGATATTTATGGTGGTTGAATGGAAAAGCAGATTTTATGGTACCAACAAGTCAGATAGTAATACCTGGAACTATGATTCCAAACGCCCCATCAGATATGTATTGTGCTTTAGGAAAAAACGATCAAAAGATATATGTAGTTCCAAGTCAAAAACTAGTAGTTATTCGCCAAGGTAATAGTGCGGGTGGCTTTAATTTGGCTCTTTCATCATTTGATAATACCTTATGGAATTATATCAATCAGTTATCATGCGCAACTGCTATTCAAAGCAATTACAAAGAACAACTATTCACTCTCTATCCAAATCCTGTAACATCAGTTTTTACAATTGAGAATAATACCCAAGATATTAAACAGATTGAATTACTTGATGTATTTGGAAGAATAATTTACACTAAAAATCAAGATTTAGACTCAACTAATATTTCTATTGATCTTTCAGAGTTCAAAAAAGGGATATATGTTCTAAAAATTACTACTAGGAATCAAGATATAGTTCGTCAATACGTAATTAAGAACTAAATTCCACGATTTAAAACATCTTTGCTTTAAATACCCGTATTTACAACTAGAAATAGCCCCTAACCCTGTCCATTCCTAAACTCATTTGTCTGTTACTGAAAAACTATCGCTCTATTCAGTTCATACAAGCTATTTTTACTTTTAATAATTATAATCTAATATCATGAAAAAAACATTACTCAGTATTCTATTTATTGTGCTTGTAGCTTCAATAAATGCTCAAATCACTTATGTAAACGCAAATGCAACTGGTGCTAACAATGGCACTTCATGGGCTGATGCTTATACCGATTTACATTCGGCAACTTTTAATACAACTTCAGGAGAAATATGGGTTGCTGCTGGAACATATACCCCTAGCAAAACCTTTACTGGCAACACGCCAGGAAATAATCGTCAAAAAACGTTCCGTATCCAATACAATGTACAAGTATATGGAGGATTTAATGGAACTGAAACCATGTTAAGTCAACGTAACTGGGAAACAAATGTTACCACTTTATCTGCAAATGTAGGAGGCGGTTTATTTGCGTATAATATTGTAAGAATGGATGGCAACACTTCTTCTACAATACTTGATGGCTTTACAATAAGTCAAGGTCAAGCAGGTGGAACTACCGAATTGTATGGAGGTGGAATTTATTTAACAAACAACTCAAGTCCAATTATAAGAAACTGTAAATTTCTAAATAATACAGCTAACCAAAATGGCGGTGCAATTTATGGAACAGGTGGAAACCCGCAAATTGAAAGCTGCATTTTTAAAACGAATGGAACAAGCGTATATGATGGTGCAGCAATTTATTTATCAGGAGTTAACAACGTAAATATTTACAATTGTTTATTTGATGGTAATTATGCTGGGCGTCATGGTGGTGCAATTCTTATAATTAATTCAACTAATGTAAAAATATATAATAACACATTTGTAAATAATTCAAGTGGTACAGGAGGAGCAGGAAGAGCAATACAAGTTTCAAATACAACTACTACAAGTGTGTTAGTTAAAAACTGTGTGTTTTATAACAACACTAATGCAACTTATGATGTAAGCTATAATGGAACTGTAAGCTTAACAATTGAAAACTGCTTAAGTTCAGTATTAGCAGGTACATCAATGAACAATAACATTAGTGGAAACCCTCAGTTTACTGATTATAATAATGGTGATTACACTTTATTGTGCTCATCTCCTGCTGTAAATTCAGGAAATGCAACAGGATTAACTATACCTTCAACTGACTTAAATGGTAACCCAAGAATGTTAAACACTATTGATATGGGTGCTTATGAAAATCAAGTAACAACTATCAGTGTGAGTGCCAATAAAACACAAATTTGTTCTGGAGATTACGTTATCCTTAATGGTTCTTGTGACAACGTTGGTTACACATGGAGTAATGGTGTAACAAACAATGTGGCATTCTATCCAACCTCAACACAAACATATACATGTACAGGTACTGGAACATCCTCTACAGCAACCATTACAATAGAAGTAATTACAATAGCCAACGAAACGGTTAGTGGTCCTTCAAATGTATGTAAAGGAAGTACAGCAACGATAAATATGGCAAATTCCATTAATGGAGTTGAGTATTATTTAAGAGATAATTCTAATGATTATGTAATTGATGGGCCTATTATGGGTACTGGATCTGCCATCAATTTTAATACTAACCCCATTTATAATACAACTACATATAATGTGTTAGGAGCTGTGAATTCAAACCTTAACCCTATTGCTGATTATTCTGTAGATTTTGATGGAAGCAATGATAAAATAACAACTAATTACTTCTTTCCATCTACTACTAAATTAACTGTTGAGGCTTGGATTTACCCTGAGGCTACTACCTATAAACGTATATTCACTAATTTTAATGGCACAAGCATTAACTCTTCTGACGTGGTATTTGACACTTATAATGCAACAAACAATGGTAGAGGTTTACGCTTTGGGCTAAATAGTTATTACGCTGCATCAGTTCCTAATGTATTAACACTTAATACCTGGAATCATGTAGCGGCAACTTTTGATGCTGGACAAATTAAACTTTATGTTAATGGTAGTTTAGTAGGCACTTTTACTGCTCCACAAACAATGATAATCCCAACAAGTGCAAGAAGTTTAACTATTGGCGAAGATTTCAGTACAGGTGCGAACTCGGAGTTTTTTAATGGGCGCATTGATGAATTTAGAGTGTGGACTAGAACACTAACACAATCAGAAATTGCAGCAAATATGAATTCATGCTTAATTGGTAATGAAGATAGTTTAAAACTATATTATAGAATGAATGAAGGAACAGGAACAACGATTACAGATTTAAGTGGTAATGGAAACCATGGAACTCTAACCACTGGCGATGCTGCAAATCATTGGTTAGGTTCTAATATCTCATGTGCTTCTACCGTTGGGGTAAATAATCCAAATGGCAAAGCTTTAGATTTTGATGGAACAAATGATTTTGTTTCAACAACTTTTTCTTTACCGTCATTATCTACCTTCTCATTCGAAGGTTGGATTTTTCCTCGATCAACAAATTATGATAGGATTTTCTCCAATTATTCAGCTGCAGTTAATGGTGCATATATAATTGATACTTATAACACAACCAATAATGGAAAAGGAATAAGATTTTCACTTTATGGTACTGGTAATGTGTTATATAGTGTAACTGCACCAAATGTTTTAACAAGCAATGATTGGAATCATATAGCTTGTACTTTTGACAATGGATTAATGACCGTTTATGTAAATGGTTTTGAAGTGGTAAGTGGAACTGCACCATATACTTCAATAGCACAAATCTCTAATTATTTAACATTTGGGGAAGATGTATTAATAGGCACTGCAGAATACTTAAACGGAAAATTAGATGAAGTAAGAGTATGGAGCAAAGCACTTAGTCAAGCAGAAGTTACAGCCAACATGAATAATTGTTTAACTGGTACTGAAGCAAATTTACTAGCATATTATAATTTTGAAGAAGGAACTGGCACAATTGTAAATGATATAACTATCAATCATTTTAGTGGAACTATGCAAAATATGGATCAAGCTACAGATTGGATTGATGGTGTATTTACCTGTGAAACAAGTTGTACTCTAGAAATGACTCAAACCGTTACTATTACTCCTACTAACATTGACAAAACAACAAGTATTAATTTCGCTGAGATTTCATCTAACCAAGCAGGCGCCTCATATCAGTGGTTAGATTGTAACAACGCTTTTGCTCCTATTAGTGGGGAAACGGCTCAAAGTTTTACACCTACTGTAAACGGAAGCTATGCTGTTAAAATCACACTCAATTCTTGTGTTGATACATCAGCCTGTGTGAATTTTAATACTGTTTCATTAAAAAACCATTCTGCGATAGCTTTTAATTTATATCCTAATCCAGCAACGGATATTCTAACTATCAAGTCTTCTGAACTTATTGAGAATATTAAGATATACAATCTACTTGGATCATTAGTACTTACAGAAAGTAAAACAATTTTTTCTGTAGCTGAATTAGAAATTGGAGTTTATATTGTGCACATAAAAACAGCCAAAGGAATAGGAACAGCAAGGTTGATAAAAGAATAAATTGATACGCACAACATTAAAGAGGCAACCTCAAATGAGGCTGCCTCTTTTTATTAAACCCAGATTGTGTACTATTAAGGTTTTAGGATACCGTCTTAGTGTGTACTAATCAAATACTTGCCTAACTTCTGTCTTAATATAAATAGGAATTTAGCTACAAATAACGTTTTCCAATTAAATAATTGGTAACATAATCATGCACCCCATCTTCTAAACTCGTAAACTCTTGCTGATACCCTTGCGCTTTAAGTTTACTCATATTAGCTTCGGTAAAATATTGATACTTATCACGTATGTCAATCGGCGTATCTATAAACTCAATATTTGGTTCTTTACTAAGTGCTTTAAATGTGGCTTTGGCTAAATCTAAAAAAGTACGTGCTTTACCACTACCTAAATTATAAATGCCACTTTTTAAAGATTGTGTAAAGGCAAAGTATAGCACATTCACCACATCTTTTACATATACAAAATCACGTAATTGTCCGCCATCTGTATAATTAGGATTATGAGAGCGAAATAATTTTACTTGCCCTTTATCATTTATTTGGTTAAACGAATGAAAAATAACCGACGCCATTCTACCCTTATGAAATTCATTTGGGCCATATACATTAAAAAATTTAAAGCCAACCCATTTAGGAGGCGTTTGTTTTTGCAACAAAGCCCATTTATCAAAATCATTCTTACTATCGCCATAAGGATTTAATGGTTTTAATAAAGGAATATTTTGTTCGTTATCATCATATCCAAATTCGCCTAAACCATACGTTGCAGCCGATGAAGCATATACTAATGGGATTTGATGCTTAGAACAAGTTTGCCAAATGGATTGTGTGTAGTTTAAATTAAGTTGATTAAATAACTCCACATTAAACTCTGCGGTATCGGTTCTAGCGCCAATATGAAATATAAAATCAACTTGAGTAGCATTTTTTTCGAACCAACTTAAAAACCCGCTACGCTCAATAAGTTGATGAAAAGATTTAGATTGATAATTTTCTTTTTTCTGAATCTGAGAAAAGTCATCCACTAAAATTAAATCTTTATGACCTTGACTGTTTAATTTAGAAACTAAACAACTCCCTATAAAGCCTGCTGCGCCTGTTACTACAATCATACGTTATTTTATAACAATTAATTTTTTAGTAAGTTTTTGATTTTTTAAAATCACCGATACATAATAATTGCCCGTTGGTAAATGTTCAATATGTAAAGGATGTTTTACCACACCTGCTGCATAAACCTGCGATTCAATAGATATTAATTCTCCTAATGTGTTATATACTTCAAAAGTAATTAACTCATCAGCTTGATGGGAGAAGTGTACATAACAAGTTTGAGTAGCGGGGTTTGGATATAATTTAGCTTCGGTACTATTAAGCACGTGTTCATTTATTCCAACCATGGTTTCTGGTTTTGATGTGAGTTTAACTTCGGCACAATTTAAAATTGTTTTATCGGTAAGATTAGTTCCGTACTCACTTAACGTTCCTATTAAATAAATGTTATCGGCATTGTATCTAAATTCACCCATATTAGCGGTAGGCAATGTGTATGTATAACTTAAAGTGTATGTTTGTCCGATGGTAGAACCCGAAACAGGAATGCCCGCTGTTGCGCCATAAGTAGCGGATAACATCGTGTCAGTTACATATTGATGCTTATACGAAGCAGCACTCATAATATACTCATCGCTACCGCTATCATAATTTCCGTATTGATAATAAACAGATGCAGGAATATTATAAAAAGCGTTGTACTGATTCCAACCATTATCGCTACTATCAGCTATGGGACCGTAAATATTATTTTCTTTTACGTATAAGTTCAAAAGATAATTTCCTTTTACATCTGCATAAAATGTGGTAGATACCGTAGCATTTATTTGGCGGGTAATAGTATCGTAAGTAACATTGGTAAGTGTAACTGTGGCAGGCACTTTCATAGCTGAGCGCTGAGCAATTAAGGTACTTGCAACGGTTGAAGAAATAAGTGATTTATATTGGCTTGGAAAATAATATCTATCAATGAGTGTTTGGTTGTAATCAGCGCCAAAATCGGTGATGAGTGTGGAGCTTGAATAAGAAGCCATATTATCTTGTTGATGATGCGCTGCAATGATAACGTTTGTGTCGGTTGAGGCAATATTTTTTAGTTTTATATACGTGTCGGGCGACCAAGCATCTCTTGCCCCTAAAACTGGCTCAACTAAGATATTTTTTACAGGCGTTGTGGTTGCAAGTGTTATGTTTCCAGTAATGGTATCGTTTAAATGGTTTTGATCGGCTTGAGCATTGATGTTTCCAGTCCAAATTTTAAAATCATTATACGCTGCTGTTGATGAATTAAATGGCATGGAGAAAGAGAGTGTTCTGCTCTCTAAATAATTTAATGCCGGTGATAAAATTTTAGTTTCGGTAATAATCGTCCCATTATTCATTTGATAATTAATATCTAAATTAGTAATAGGTGTGTAAGCATTATTTTTAAAAGTAGCTGTAATAACGTTATTGGTATTAATAGTAGAATATTTATAGATTTGGTGGGCAACCGCCGAAGCGTCATAAGCATTCGTTATATTCTCTACCTTAATGTCATCTAACCATAATTGATATTTATTTGAAGACATGTTTTTAAAAGCAATGCGAATAGATTGCCCTGCAAAAGCACCAAGTGATAAACCATGTTTTTGCCAAGTAGAAGATTCAGTTAAAGTGCTATACACTAAAACCTGAAAATCATTTACCGTAGGAGTAGAACTGCTAACAGTACTTACATACACTTCGTAACCATCAGCATTTGCTGTATCTGGCGAAACAGATTCCCAACTCAAAACGGTGTTTGCAGCAATATTTGATATAGTTGGGGTAATTAACCAAGCGGCGGCATTGCCAATAGGGTTTAGCCACGATGTAGAAACAGCAAAGGTATCCGTTTGGTTAGCCTCTTGATAAGCCAGCCAAGCTTTTTGTTTTTGTCCGTTGGCATGAAAAGGATAGTTTCCTGTAATTGTATCGGCAATTAAATTTCCATCATTAATGGTAAACATTGTAGATGGCACATCATTATAACCATAGGTTTTTGTAGTGCCGTTTACTGAATAAGTAGCTGTATTTAAGCTCAAGCCATCAAAAGATTCGGAATATAAAATCTGAGCTTTGGAAAATTGGATTAAACTAAAAAATAGAATTGAGAAATATAAAAAGGTGGATTTCATTATATATGCTGGCATTTTTGTCGAGTTACAAAAATAACCATTTTCGTTAAACCGCCGCTGTTTTAGTATAATTTAGCACAAATAAAAAAGCCCGTGCATCCTAAGACGCACGGACTTTCCTAACTAAACACAAATTCTTAGTGAGCTTCAGTTGCAGCAGGTGCAGCAGCAGCAGCTGAATCAGGAGTAGCAGTTGAATCAGGAGCAGCTTCAGTCATAGCGCTTTCTAAACTAGCGTTTAAAGCAGCAGTGATAGAGTCAGCAGTTTTCTTAGCTTGTTCTTCGATTTTAGCTTTTTCTTCAGCAGAAGGACCACAAGAAACTACAGTTGAAGCAACTAATGCAACAGCGATAATAGCGAATACTTTTTTCATTTTTTTAGATTTTAATGTTGTTTGTTTAAGTTATTTGAACATTTATACCTAAACTTTAAAATAGTAACCCAAAAAAACAGAAAAAAAGCAATAAATTTTACAACTAATTGATAATCAATAATATAATTTTATTTAGAAATAAAATCACTTACAATTTTTTCGGCTTTTAGCAAAGCATCTTCTAATATTTCGTTTAAAATAAACACATCAAACAAGTCGGCGGTTTTAAGTTCTTTTTCGGCTTTTTCCACTCGGCGAGCTATGCTTTCGGGGCTATCGGTGCTCCTTGAGTTTAAACGCTCTTCTAAAATCTTAATACTAGGTGGCATTACAAAAACAGCTAAGGCTTTATCTCCAAATTGTTTTTTTAAATTCAAACCGCCTTCCACATCTATATCAAAAATAACATGTTTACCTTTTGCCCAAATTCTATCTACTTCACTTCTTAAAGTGCCATAATGTACGCCCGCATACACTTCTTCCCACTCTAAAAATTCATTAGCCAAAATTTTTGACTTGAATTCTTCGGTAGTTAAATAATAATAATCTTTTCCGTTTTCTTCTTGCCCTCGTTTTTCGCGACTTGTGGCAGATATAGAAAATTCTAAATCATTAGAAAAAATCTTAAGCAGGTGTTTTACAATGGTTGTTTTACCCGAACCCGATGGGGCAGAAAATATAATGAGTTTGCCATTTGCCATAGGCAAAGATACTAGTTTTTAAGTATTTTCTTGGTTTTTAAAAAAATCATATACCAATTTTGCTTTCGCATTTCCTATTATTTGGCTTAACTCGGCTAAAGTGGCTTCTTTTATTTGTTTCACAGATTTAAGTTCGGTAAGTAATTTTTGTGCGGTTTTATCACTCACCCCTTTTATCTCCGAAAGTTCGGTTTTAAATGTTTCTCTGCTTCGTTTATTACGATGGTGGGTAATTCCAAAACGGTGCGCCTCATCACGAATGTGCTGTATCACTTTCAGTGTTTCTGAGCGTTTATCTAAATACAAGGGAATAGAATCATTAGGAAAATAAATTTCTTCTAGTCTTTTAGCAATACCTATTACAGTTACTTTACCCATTAGGTTCAGTTTTCGTAAACTATTAACGGCAGCGCCTAGTTGTCCTTTTCCGCCATCTATAACAATCAGTTGAGGCATTGGTAAATTGTCTTCCAATACTCTGGAGTATCTTCTATAAATAACCTCTTCCATAGTAGCAAAATCATCTGGCCCTGTAACCGTTTTTACATTAAAATGTCGGTATTCTTTTTTGGCTGGTTTACCATCTATAAAAACAGGCATTGCACTTACGGCAAATTCTCCCTGAAAATTAGAATTATCAAACCCTTCTATTCGCCTAGGCTCTTCTTTCATGCGCAAATCTTTCATCATTTGTTGCATGATTCTATCTACATGCCTTTCGGGATCAATAATAGCTAATTGTTTTTCTTTTTCTTTTTTAAAAGCTTCGGCATTTTTATAACTTAAATCGAGCAGGTGTTTTTTGTCGCCTATTTTAGGAATGAGGTATTTGGCTTGTTCAAATTCAAACTCGGGTTTAAATGGCACTAATATCTCTTTGCTTTTAGAGTGGTAACGAGTTCTAATTTCATTAATGGCAAATACAAGAATTTCTTCATCGGTTTCATCTAATTTCTTTTTAAACTCCAAGGTTTGTGCTTGAATGATGGTTCCATTCATCACCTTTAAAAAATTAATGTATGCAGCTTTATCATCACTTATTATCGTAAACACATCAATATCAGTAATTGATGGATGCACAATAGTTGATTTACTTTGGTATTTTTCAAGCAACTCTATTTTTCTCTTTAGGCTATTGGCTTGTTCAAACTCAAATTTTTCGGCACATTGCAACATCAATTTTTTTAAATCACGAATGGCAAAATTAATATCGCCTTTAATAATTTCTCTAATGTGGGCAATGCTCGTATCATAATCGGCTTGTGTTTGTTTGCCCACACAGGGCGCTTTGCATTTTCCTATTTGATACTCTAAGCAAGTTTTAAATTTACCAGCATCAATATTTTCTTGCTTTAAATCAAGCGTACAATTTCGCAATGGATATAACTGTTTTATTAAATCTAATAAAACATGCATGGTTGTAACCGATGGAAAAGGTCCGTAATATTCTTTGTCTTCTTTTTTAAGTTGTCGGGTATAAAATACTCTTGGAAAACGTTCGTTTTTTATCACAATCCAAGGATAGGTTTTATCATCACGCAACATAATATTGTAGCGTGGCGTAAGGCTTTTTATTAAGTTGTTTTCTAAAAGCAAGGCGTCCATTTCGGTATCAACCTTTATGGTTTTTATATCCGCTATTTTTTTTACCATTAGCCTTAGTCGGGCATTATCATGTTCTTTGGTAAAGTATGAACTAACTCGTTTTTTTAAATTCTTGGCTTTCCCAACATATAGTAAATTTTGCTCGGCATCATAATAACGATATACTCCTGGCGATTCGGGTAATGTTTTTAAAATGACTTGTATATGATTGGGGATAGACATAATAGCAAAGATAAAGTTTTGTTATGTAAATATGGCTTTGTGAGATAAAAAGCATCAGAGCTAACAAAACTTTAATTAGATTTGTGTATCCTAAAGAATAAAAACATATTTATTGCAGCGTTAGACTGGGGACTTGGTCATGCCACTAGGTGTGTGCCTTTAATTCAAAAACTGGCTACGCACAATAACATTATTATTGGGGTTACACCAACAACACTCCCTATTTTTGAGGAGCATTTTCCTCAACTTAAAAAAGTAACGATTGAGGCTTATCATATTCGTTATTCTACCATTATTCCACTCACCTTAAAATTGGCATTAGATAGCGCACGTATTTTAAGAGTTATTAAGCGCGAACATCAACAGTTAGCAGCTTATGTAAAACAATACAAGATTGATGTTGTGATAAGCGATAATCGATTTGGTTTATGGAACAAGCATACGCATAACATATACATCACTCATCAACTTCAAATTAAGGCAGGTATTTTTTCGAAAATTGCAACTAAGATACACCATCGTTATATGAAACAGTTTCATGAAATATGGGTGCCCGATTATGAAGATGATGCTCAATCATTAGCAGGCGATTTATCTCGTCATAAAAATAAATTACACGTAAAATATATTGGCCCGTTAAGTCGGTTGGTGTTATTAAACGAAACCATCGAAAAACCAATTAATTTCCTTTACTTATTATCAGGACCAGAACCATTAAGAACTCAATTAGAAGAACAGATTATACAACTAGCAAACCATTCCACTAAGAGTATTGTAATAGCAAGAGGCACCAAAAAACCGTTACCTACCTCCATGAAGCCTCATATTAAGTGTTACGATATGCCCGATGCAGCCACACTTTCTACATTAATTTGTGCAGCACAACATATAATTTGCCGTAGCGGCTATAGCACTTTAATGGATTTACATCTGCTGCATAAAAAACAAATTACTTTAATCCCTACACCACATCAATCTGAACAGATTTACCTTGCAAAATATTGGGCAACGAAATTTGGTATTAAACCCAAATTATGCATTAGCAATTTTATTACGAGCTAAAATCCCTGCAAAATATGAAGCTTCGCAACTTTTTCTCTTTCACCGTAGCAGTGGCTACGCTTCATTCATAAAAGTTCATATTTTATAGGGCTTTTAACTCTCACTACTAATTTCTAATACACAATCTGGGTTAAAACCATAAGTAACATCAGTGAGTTGAAATAATAAATAAAGCGTGGTGTATCTTCAGCTTATTATTAAAGCTATTAATTACAGGCTAAACTCTCGGATATTCAATCCTTACATGATAAATATTCATTAATCGTTTCTTGAATATTTTCTTCACTTCCTTAATATCTCTAAACGTTATATCTGAATTGATAAATTGATTTTCATCAATTTGATGATTGATAATTCGATCCACTAATTCGTCGATACTCACCGCATCGTATTTTTTTAAACTACGTGAAGAAGCTTCTACGCCATCAGCCATCATTAGTATGGCAGTTTCTTTGCTATACGGAATTGGGCCAGGGTATCTAAATAAATCTTCGTTTATTTTTTCACCCTCATGTTCTTTTTTATAGTTATGTAAAAAATAACGAGTTAATGTAGTACCATGATGGGTTCTGATAAAATCAATAATCACTTCTGGCAACTTATTTACTTTAGCAATTTCAATACCTTCTATCACATGGCTTATAATAATTTGAGCACTCTCTTCGGGTTGTAAATCCTCGTGTGGACTAATTTCTCCTACTTGATTTTCGGTAAAAAAACGTGGGTGGTTCATTTTTCCTATATCATGATACATAGCGCCAGTTCTTACTAACAAAGGATTACCACCTATTTTATAACAAGCTTCTTCGGCAAGGTTAGCTACTTGAAGTGAGTGTTGAAATGTACCTGGCACTTTTTGTGATAACTGTCGAAGTAATGGAGAGTTAAGGTCGCACAATTCCAAAAGTGTAAAATCAGAAACAAAACCAAATAACTTTTCGGAGATTAAGATTAACGGAAACGCAAATAACACACACGAACTACTAATTAAGAAATTAATATAGTTTTGTTTTACATAAATGGCCGAGGCGGTGTTATTTACTAGATTATAAGCTATAAAGGCTAGTATATAAAATATAAAGGTAAGTAATGCCGAGGTAAATAGTTTAGAGCGTTTCCCCATATCGGCAACACTAAATATAGTGCTAATTCCAGCAATGAGTTGTATAAAAATGAATTCAAATTTGTCTTCAGTATAAAAGGCTGTTATCAGCACTATATTTAAAAAAGTAAATAAAGAAGTTCTACTATCAAAAAACACCCTAATTAATATGGGCAACAAACAAAATGGCACTGCATAAATATAATTCTCGCGATAAGTAGCTACAAGGCTAGCCACTACAATTACCATCATTATATTCATGAAGATAAATGTTACTTGTGTGTTTTGACTAAAGATGGGTTTTCTAAAAAAAGCTAAAAACAGCATCATAATTCCCATCACAATAGTGCAAACTAAGAATTGACCCGCAATAATTAAAGTTTGTGAACGCTGACTACTTACTTCTTGTAAAGCATCTTGATAACTTGTAATTGCTTGTAATTGTTCTTCACTTACTATGTCGTTTTTATGAACTATAACATCACCTTTATTTAACTTGGTTTTAAAAATATATTTTGCTTCGGTTTTCTCTTCGTCTAGTTCCGCCGATAAAAGTTCATCGTAAACCACATTAGCCTGAATTAATGAATAGACTGAATCTACTAATTCTTTTCTAGGAATAATATTCGTTAATAAAGACTTAATGTGTTGTTGATTTATAAACTGAGAACTAGTAGTTGTAGTAACTTCATTATCTATTACAACGTACATTGTAGAATTTTGAGTTGAAAGATTTGAACTTGGGACATATACACCTATTTGGTAAATACTATCTAAGAGTTGTTTGAGTTTTTGTACTTGTTGTGTGTTAAATTGTTTCTTAAACGTATTGATAATGGTTTCCGAATTACCATCTGTTTTTCTGTAATAAGCTTCATTAAGTTTATTAGATTGTGCTTCTTGATTAAGTTCTTGTTCAGATTTTTTTACAACAAAATCAATAGTTGATACCAAATCCTCGTAAAGCCACACATCACCAGTTTGAATTTTATAATGAACTATAACTTCATCTTTAGGTAATAAGTAAGTGCATAAAATTACGCTAAGAGCGAATACCATACCTTTATACCATAAAGCATGTTTATCGCGTATTTTTGATAATAAAGAGTTCATGCTATAACAAAAAAAAGAAAAAATATGCCTAAAAAACTATTTCATAATTTGTATTATGAACAAATGACTATTAATAGGTATTATTTTAATAAAGTAACATGCCCAACATGAGACTCATGTTCTCCTGAAACCATATTTCTAAAATTACATTTCCAAATATAAACATCTTGTTGGCAAGGATTATTTTTATATATCCCATCCCATCCTTCATTTAGGTCATGAGTTTCGTATATTTTCTCTCCCCATCTATCAAATATGGTAAAGGTGTATTCATCAACTCCAATCACAATAGGTTTAAAAATATCGTTCAAACCATCTGGCTTTTTAGGAGTAAACGCATTAGGTATCCAAAACACAAAGACAGGATTTGATTCAACTGGAGCCTTTGTTATGTCTGTACAACCAAATTGATTAGTAACCATTAAAACAACTTCAAATGTTCCTGCCTGCGTGTACGTATGACTTGGATTTTGGGCTGTAGAATATTGTCCATCTCCAAAATTATAATGCCACGCTTCCACATCGTTAGATGATAAGTCTAAACACTGTATATCAGCATCAATATAAGAAACACTAAAACTTGCGTCTGGCTTAGGATAAACTACAATAGGATGAATGGTGCTAACTATGCTTGTATCCACACAATTACCTGTTGAAATAACCGTTAGGCTAACACCATAATTTCCTGGTGGTGTAAATATATGTGTAGGATTGGCAGAGGTAGAAGTACCACCATCACTAAATGTCCATAAATAATTCATTGAGGAAGAAGCGGTACTTTGATTGGTAAATGTTACCACTAATGGATCACACCCTTCAACAGGATATGAACCAATATCCGCAATAGTATTTTGCCATACATCAATAGTTTGTGTTTTAATTGCCAAACAACCATCTTGATTAACAGAAAAACTCACTGTATATGTACCTGGAGCATTATAAATAACATTAGATACGGCACTAACTGAAGCTGTTTGAGGAGTAGCATTAAGCCCAAAATCCCAATTTAAGGAATAAGTTCCTTGAGCCTGAGTTGTTCCCAAAAAATTATAGCTATGGTTATCAAAACATTGTCCAAGTGGCGATAATACATTAAGTTGTAAATCTGGGACTGAAACAACGGTAATGCTACTTACTGAACTTACTTTACTAGTATCTATACATTGCTGATTAGTAATGGCAGTTAATGTAATTGTATAAACACCTGTTTGAGTATAAGTATAAGTTGGATTTTGTTGTGTAGAAGTAGAACCATCTCCAAATTCCCACAAAAAGCTCATACCCAATGCGGCTGTACTTTGATTCGTAAACGTAACCGTTAAAGGCACGCAACCTCCCGTTGTAAAATTACCAATATCCGCTATGGGGTTTTGCCACACTTCAATTGTTTTAGTTACAGTAGCAGTACAACCATTTTCAGCAACCGTAAATGATACCGAATAAGTGCCTGGCGCATTAAATACTACATTTGAAACTGAAGCCGTATTAGCTGTTTGAGGAGTAGCGTTTGAGCCAAAATTCCATGTAAATGTACCATTCCCTTGATACTGCCCTCCTCCATTAAAGCTAAAACTATTGCCTAAAAAACATTGACTACTAGGTGCTAAATAATCTGGAGACAGTAATGGATATACCTGAAAAACTTTATAAGCGGTATCACCACAATTACTTCCAGGATTCACAATTAAGGTAACTGTATAAACTCCTGGTGCAGGAAAAGTATAGGTTGGATTATATAGATTAGAAGTATCTGCCAATGTGCTAGGGTCGCCAAAATCCCAATGATAAGTAGTTCCATTATAACTATTGTTTGCAAATGAAATGGTAAAACCATTACAATAGCCAGTACCCTGACCGTTATTAGTAGTCGTTTGTCCAACTATATCAGCAGCAACCACAAAAGGACAAGGAATCACATTAAACTGAAAATCGCGGTGATGTGTTCCTATTAAAATTCCATTTCTATATTCTTCTACACACACACCCACAACCCATTGTCCTTGTATGGTTGGGTTACCATTTAAAAAACCAGTTTGAGGATTAATATTGATGGCTGGGTTAGATGCCATTGGATAAGAAGCTGAATAAGGCGCTGCGAATGGTACTCCAATATATGGCGGTGGTGTGTTCACCGTAGGACATGAAGGAGGCGGACTTGGGCACTGAGAAGTAGGGCCTTGTGGTGCTGTTCCAATTAAAGGACAACAAGCATCCAATCCGTTATAAGGTGTACATAAGGAATAAACCAACGAATCACCATCAGGATCGGTGGCCACGTGATTAAAGAAGATAGGCAGATTAGCACAAATATAAATAGGAGGGCGATAAGTAAATCGTGGGCTACTATTTACAGAAACAACTTCTGGACCCGGTATATGTTCCCAATAGGTTGTACCTACATCACCTGGATTTACCAAATTTAATATCGTACCATTTCTACAACAACGTTGATAAGCAATGTAGTAACCACCAATAAGTGGTGGTAAATTTACAATAGCTTCATAGTAGGCTTCTTCTACACAAGCATTACCTGATGCAGTAGGCGCACATGGACTATTATTAGATGGTGGTACTGTGATACTGTAATTGATGGCAACTTGTAGGGTTGTAACCACATTACCACTTGCATCAAAAATGGTTATAAAAGCAGGATTATCAAATGGCGGAACGCCATTTAAACAATCCCGATAAACCTTCATTTGAATTTTGTAGTTGTTGTTACCTAAATTATCGTAGTATATTTCACCCCCAACAATATGAGTTGCTTCTGCTACGAATGATAGCAGAAGCATGACACAAAACAGATATGTTCTTATTTTTGATATGTTTATTAATCTTTAAACACCTGAAAGAATCCTTGAAACTTTCTTCCATCAGATACATTTAATAAATAAAAATAAGTACCACTAGTTACATTAGGTTTCCAATCGTTCTTATAATCATCACTTGAATAAAGTTTATTACCCCAACGGTTATAAATGATGACTTGAGAACCTGGGAAGCGTTCTAAGCCATTAATTTTAAAATATTCATTTACCCCATCACCATTTGGTGTAACAACGTTTGGAACAATCACATTACAATCAACGCTATTAATATCCATTACTAAAGTATCTTTATATAAACATTGGTCGGTAACAACAATTGTATAAGTACCATTGCTTGGCATTACAGATTGAGTAAAACTATAAGTATAGTTAGTTGTATCAAAAGGAACGATGCCACCAGAAGGCAATAACCATTCAACTCCATAAGGTGAATTTCCGCCTTCGATTCTTACGGTAATGTTTAAAATAGAATCTAAACAGAATACAACAGGCGAAGTGTTTGTAATTTGAGGTGCTGCTGTATTAAGTGTTGGAGAATATACAGCCGTAGAAGTACAGCCAGCTACACTAGTTCCAATTACTGTATAAGTGGCATTTACTGTAGGAGTAACACTTATTGAACTAGTTGTTTGACCCGTGTTCCAAGAATAAGTATCGGCACCTAATGCTGTAATAGTAGTCGATTGTCCTGCACAATATGGACTACCGCTTAAAGTAAGTGTTGGGATTGAATTAACTGTAACAGTGTAAACTGTAAAGTTTATACAAGCGCCTACGGCTGAAGTTACAGAGTAAGTTGTGTTTGCACTAGGAGTTACCGTTATAGATGGTGCTGTACTTCCAGTATTCCAAGTATATGTTGTGCTTCCTGATGCAGTTAATACAGTACTTTCACCGTTACATATTGAATTATTTCCTGTAATGGAAAGTGGTACGCCAATTACAGTAACACTTGTTACAGCTGTATTAGTACATAAACCATTAGCACCTATTACTGTATAATTTGTATTAGCACTTGGTGTAACTAATAAGGTGTCGTTTGATGCGCCAGTACTCCACGAATAAGTGGTAGCACCTGTTGCTGTAAGTGTGGCCGTATAACCAGCACACACCGTAGCACTATTTACAACCACCGTTGGAACAGCCACAGGCGTAAGTGTAACTTGTTTTGTAACCGGTTTATTACAGATATCATTTACCGTAATAGTATATACCGTTGGTGAATTGATAGGAGGTGTTGTAATTGTTGGTGTGTTGGCGGTTGGTGCTGTCCAAGTGTAGGTATAAGCAGGATATCCATTAGATGCGTTAGCATTAAGCGTAACCGTAGCACCACTACACACGCCTACATCGCCTTGTCCTATGGTAATGGGGATATAATCTTTAATATATAAATTAAACTTTAATGCGTTACTAGATAAGCAACTTACACTACTAGTTACAAAACTCGACATCTCAAATTTAATAGTATCTGTGCCTTCTACTAAGTTATCTTGAAAAGCTTTTATATTACAAAACTTAATCGTATCTTGATTAGCAGCAAAGTGCAATACTGTTGGCCACGAAAAACTAGGATTACCAACTTGTTCGTAATCTGTGCCCAAAATAGCATTTCCTCCAACTGTTAATTGAAACGAATCGGCATTAGCAATATTACCATGTCTGATAAAATAAGCGCAATATGTATTACAATCTTCTACTAAAATTGAATCAGGAATAAAAGTACTTGAATTAACCGTAAATACATTTAACGGAGGTAAACTACTAAAAGAACCACCTTCTAAAAATACACCCGAATCATAAATACCATCTCCACCATCAGCAATCGCAATTTTAATATGATACGTTTGACCACAAACCACTTTTTCAAGTGCATAAAGAATAGTTGTAAATCCATCAAACTGACTATTAATGGTGTTACCAGCATTACTTCTATAATAAGCGGCGTTTGATCCAGCATTTACATTATCAATGGATACAGGAGTTGATGAACCTGGGATTAATGCAATATTTTTATTTGTATAATTTCCTCCTGAAGGATTAGGTCCAGTTAAGAAAAAGGCAAAGGCATCATTCACTCCCGCGTTCACGTATTCTGGATATTCTTCGGAGGCAAAGCAATATCTAAATTTCACCGAGTCGCCAGTAGGCACAAAATCAAATTCTAGAACAGCTGCATCAAAGGTTGTATTCCCAGAAACCGCATTAAGTTGAGTATCCCCAGGTTTATTTAAGTTTGTTCCGTTACTTGGCGATGAGTTTGGCCCTTGTGGACCAAAGGGAGAAGCAGTTGAAGCGTTTCCTGTACTTAAATATACACCTGCTAATATCCCAATATTAGTACTTGCTGTTGCGTTAAATTTAGCTATAGCATTCAAATCGCCTGTAAACGTAATATTAGTAGCTGTAACCCCTGTTCCTAATAATACATTTTGTACTAACTGTTGTGGCGTGAGTGTTAATGTAGTTACTAATTGTGCTTTACTAAGCAAGGTAAAGGAAGCTAAAATGATAGTAGTAATAATTTTTTTCATCGTACTTAATTAAGTTATAGTTTGCTATTAATTTTTTATATACTTCATTGAATAATCTAAACTTTTTTAGAAGTTAGGGAATGATAAAAATAAATGATGAATCACTAATTAACAATTTTTTTACTCATTAAAATCGTAATCCCAATAAAAAAAGTACATTAGTACCAAAATTCTACAACAATGGAACACGAATTAATTAAAAATTACCTTTCTACACATAAAGAGCGCTTTTTAAATGAGCTAACCGAATTGTTAAAAATACCATCCATTAGCGCTAAGCCCGAACATAAAAACGATATGCAAAAAACGGCTGAAGCAGTTAAACAACGTTTAATAGAAGCCGGTGTAGATAAAGCAGAAATTTGCCAAACAAAAGGTTATCCTGTAGTGTATGCCGAAAAAATAATTGACCCTAACAAACCTACAGTTGTAGTATATGGACACTACGATGTACAACCTGCCGAACCTCTTGATTTATGGGACTCTCCACCCTTTGAACCTGTTATTAAAAAAACCGACATTCATCCAGAGGGCGCCATTTTTGCACGTGGAAGTTGTGATGATAAAGGGCAAATGTACATGCATGTAAAGGCTTTTGAGATAATGATAAAAACCAACACACTACCATGTAATGTGAAGTTTATGATAGAAGGGGAAGAAGAAGTAGGTTCACCTAGTTTAGGACCTTGGATTATTGAAAATAAAGAAAAATTAAAAGGAGATATTATTTTAATTTCAGATACATCGGTCATTGCAAATGATACACCAAGCATTGATTGTGGATTGAGAGGATTAGCATACATGGAAGTAGAAGTTACTGGCCCAAATCGTGATTTACATAGTGGTGTGTATGGTGGGGCAGTAGCTAATCCTATAAATGTATTATGTAAAATGATTGCATCTTGCCATGATGAAAATAATCATATTACCATACCTGGTTTTTACGACAAGGTACAAACATTAAGTACAGCAGAAAGAAATGAAATGGCAAAAGCACCATTTGACATCAATGAGTTTAAAAAAGATTTGGGGATTAACGATGTGCAAGGCGAAAAAGATTTTACAACCAACGAACGTACTGGAATAAGACCAACCCTTGATGTAAATGGTATTTGGGGAGGTTATATTGGCGAAGGCGCCAAAACCGTGTTGCCATCAAAAGCATTTGCAAAAATATCAATGCGGTTAGTTCCAAATCAAAATTCAGATGAGATTAGTAAATTATTCCAATCCTACTTTGAAAGCATCGCTCCAGCATCGGTAGTGGTTAATGTAAAACCGCATCATGGCGGTGAACCAGTGGTTGTACCAACCGACTCTAAAGGATTTATGGCGGCTAGTCATGCTATGCAAGATGCTTATGGTAAAAAACCAATACCAACAAGAGGCGGAGGCAGTATTCCTATTGTAGCTTTATTTAAAAAAGAATTAGGATTAGATAGTATTTTAATGGGCTTTGGCTTAGATAGCGATGCTTTACACTCGCCCAACGAGCACTATGGTTTATTTAATTATTATAAAGGCATTGAAACCATTCCTTTATTTTATAAATACTTTGCGCAATAAAGTTTGATTAAAAAATCAATAGCCATTATTGGTGGTGGTTCGGCATCATTGATGTTGGCTAGTGGTATTGACACACAAAAATTTGATGTAACCATTTACGAAAAAAACAAAGCCCTTGGCAGAAAATTTTTAGTAGCGGGCGATGGTGGTTTAAACTTAACACATTCCGAAGAATTACCGGATTTTATAACACGCTATGTGCCTCATTCGTTCATGGCACCATATATTAACCACTTTTCTAATCAAAATTTAAGAGATTATTTAAACGCATTAGGCATCCATACATTTGTAGGCACAAGCAAAAGAGTATTTCCAAAAAAAGGAATAAAACCCATTCAGGTTCTTAAATCATTTGAGCAACTTTGTATCAGCCATAATGTAAAATTTCAATTTGATTATACATGGAAAGGCTGGAAGGATAAGGGATTATATTTTGAAAACAATCATCAACAAAGTTTTGTAGTAGATGCTGATATAGTAGTGTTTGCTTTAGGTGGCGCTAGTTGGAAAGTTACAGGAAGCGATGGCGCATGGTTAAATTATTTTACCGAAAAACAAATTACAACAGTGCCATTTATGCCATCTAACTGCGCCTATCAAATTAATTGGGAAGCATCATTAATGCATCAACACGCAGGTTCTGCACTAAAAAACTGTAGCTTTAAGTGCGCAGAACAAAGCAAAAAAGGCGAAGTGGTTGTTACTAAATTTGGTATAGAAGGCAATGCGGTGTATGCATTAAGCCCAAGTATTAGAAAAGAATTATTACAACACGGAAAAGCTTTATTGTATATTGATTTTAAACCCGAATTCTCGAAAGATGATATACTGTTACGTTATCAACGCTTCAAAAAAAACAGTATGAAATCTTTTTTAAAAGACCATTTACACTTAACCGACTTACAAATTGACCTTTTAAAAAATACTACCAATAAAGAAACATATAACTCTATTAATTTAATTACCGATAAAATAAAATCATTTGAGGTTGTCATTGTTGGCTTTGCTCCTATCGACCAAGCTATCTCAACAGTTGGCGGCATTCATATAGAAGAACTTAACTCTCACCTAGAATTAAAAAAACTACCTCATCATTATTGCATAGGCGAGATGATAGATTGGGACGCACCAACAGGAGGTTACTTACTACAAGCTTGCTTTAGTATGGGAAAATATTTAGCCGATTACCTTAATCAAAATAACTAAGCCTATTTCAAAATAATCTTGTAAATTAGTAGGCTCTCAAATTTTACAATTATTTGTGCAACATATAAAAGCATATTTCGATAAACTAGCAACTTCTAAAAAAGGAAGAGGCTTATCCAATTATTATTGGAAAGAAATTACTAATTATTGTAATTATTTTTCGCACGAAGATAGCTCGGTGCTTGAGATTGGCTGTGGAAGTGGAGATTTATTGGCTGGTATTGCTGGCAACAGAAAAGTGGGAATTGATTTTAGTGAAAAACAAATAGCTTGGGCAAAAGAAAAATATGCCAATACCTCTATTGAATTTTTGGTAATGGATGCTAATCACATCACATTAAACGAACAGTTCGATTACATCATTATTAGTAATTTAATTGGCTTTGTAGATGATGTACAAGCGGTGTTTGAGCAAGTACAAAAGGTTTGTCATCCAAATACAAAAATAATTGTACAATATTACAACTCTCTGTGGGAGCCTGTTTTAAAACTTGCAGAAATAATTGGACTAAAAACAAAATCGCCATTGCAAAATTGGTTAAACTCCAAAGACGTTAATAATTTATTATTTGTATCGGGCTTTGATGTTTATAGAAATAGTAAACGGTTTATTTTTCCATTATACATTCCTTTAATTGCCGAGCTGTTTAATTTAGTACTGGCCAAATTTCCATTTTTCAGATTTTTTAGTTTAAACAATTATAGTTTCGCAAAACCGCTTCCGCAAAGTAATCAAGATGAATATAAAACAAAATATTCAACTACCGTAGTTATACCTGCGCGTAACGAAAGTGGCAACATTGAAAACGCTATTACACGTTTACCAAAATTTGGCAAACACGTTGAGATTATTTTTATTGAAGGAAATAGCACAGATGATACCTGGCAAAAAATACAAGAGATACAACAAAAGTATAAAGACACACACGACATAAAGATAGGACAACAAAAAGGAAAAGGAAAAGCAGATGCTGTAAGAGAAGGTTATAAAATAGCTACTGGAGATATTTTAATGATTTTAGATGCCGACCTTACTGTGCCACCCGAAGATATTCCAAAATTTTACGATGCCATTGCAAGTAGCAAGGGAGATTTTATAAATGGTACTAGGCTGGTTTATCCAATGGAGAAAGAAGCGATGCGCTTTTTAAATTATTTGGGTAATCATTTTTTTAGTTGGGCTTTTACGTGGTTGTTAGATCAACGATTTAAAGATACCTTATGCGGCACCAAAGTAATGTTTAGGAAAGATTATATTAAGCTTACTAAAAACAGAAAATACTTTGGAGAGTTTGATCCCTTTGGTGATTTTGATTTACTATTTGGTGCTCATAAATTGAATCTTAAAATAGTAGAAATTCCTATTCGTTACCGAGAAAGAACTTATGGTAGCACTAACATCTCTCGCTTTAAGCATGGTGTTATTTTATTACGCATGTGCGCCTTTGCCAGCAGAAAATGTAAGTTTATTTAACCTACTAAAGACATAAAACAAAAAGGCTATCCTGATTTTTGGATAGCCTTTTTTCTGAGTTTTACAATAATTTAAACCCAGATTGTGCATTAGAAATTGGTAGTGAGAGTTAAAATCCCTATAAAGTATGAAATTTTACGAATGAAGCATGGCCACTTCTAAGGTGAAAGAGAAAAAATCGAAAAGCTTCATATTTTGTAGGGATTTTAGCTCGTAATAGAATTGCTAATACGCAATTGAGGTAAACTACTCAATATCTAAATCTCTTGCTTTAGTTTTAAGTAATTCCTTATCACTAACTTTACTATTAGGCAAACTATTATCAATCTCTGTAGGAGCTAAGGTTGTTGCACCCGCACTTTTAGCACTATTGTTAGTTCTTTGATTACTTTGTTTAAATCCAGTGTTATCTTCACCAGTATTGTTGTCAGTTGTTGTGTTACCTTGACGGTAATATGGGTTATTAGGGTCGCTGTATGGGTCAGCATAAGCTCCGCCTCCGTTAGAAAACCCATAAGGATTATTAAAATAATTTAAAGTATTCCATGCTAAAAATCCAGCACGTTCGGCATGATTTAAGGCACCTGCATAATCACCCCAAAAATATAATTGTTTAGCATATTGTTGATGACGAATAGCTTTTGCTAACCATGGAGAATATATATCATTCCAATCGCTAAAAGCTAAAGCCTGACCAATAACATGAGCCGATTGACGAATAGAATGACGAGCGGCCTTTTTTATTTTATAATAGCTATTATAACAACCATAATTATAATTCGGAGGATAATATCCGCCACCTGTTCCAAAATGAATACTTACCCCACCACCAATATGTGGCCCGTTATTATATGCCCACAAGTGCTTATCTGATGAAGAATTAGAGTTTGGATTTGGATTTTGGGATTGATTGTTCCCATTATGGTTGCGTTGCGCAAAAGCAGTTAAACTTAAAAAAACTGTACAAATAGTTACTAAGTTTGAAATTGATGTTTTCATGATTTCTAATTTTTAATATTAGAGAGTCAATGCCTGTGCCAAAACATGCTATTTAACAGAACTTTACATTTGAAATTGGTATCTGGTAGGTTTTGAACCATAACTGGTAAATTTAACTATGTATAGCATTAAAAGATACAGGGATTAAGTATTAATTTTTGTAAAATCAACATCTAGTTATTATTAAATAATGCTGTATTTAGGCTTTAAATGTATCTTTGTTTTTTTACTTTTGAAATACATTGAAATTTACACTACAACATAAAGATATTCACTCTAAGGCTAGAGCAGGAATTATAGAAACGGCACATGGTACTATTCAAACGCCCATATTTATGCCCGTTGGAACAGCAGCCACTGTTAAAGCTGTTCATCAGCATGAGTTAAGAGATGATATAAAAGCGCAAATCATATTAGGAAACACCTATCATTTATACTTACGCCCAGGATTAGAAGTACTAGAAGCTGCTGGTGGCTTACACCAATTTAACGGCTGGGAAAAACCAATTCTTACGGATAGTGGCGGTTATCAAGTGTTTTCGTTAGCCTCCTCTAGGAAATTAACCGAAGAAGGTGCTACATTTAAGTCGCATATTGACGGTAGTAAACATTTATTTACACCTGAAAATGTGATGGATATTGAGCGCACAATAGGCGCCGATATTATGATGGCTTTTGATGAATGTACGCCTTATCCTTGCGAATATAAATACGCTAAAAACTCATTAGGATTAACACATAGATGGCTAGATAGGTGTATTAACCGATTTAATGAAACAGAGCCAAAGTATGGCTATGAGCAAACCTTGTTTCCTATAGTTCAAGGTTCGGTTTATAAAGATTTAAGAATTCAATCTGCAGAATATATTGCCTCAAAAAATGCAGAGGGAAATGCCATTGGTGGATTATCAGTTGGAGAGCCCGCAGAAGACATGTATGCTATGACCGAAGTGGTTTGCCAAATTTTACCGTTGGATAAACCTAGGTATTTAATGGGTGTGGGAACACCTGTGAATATTTTAGAGAGTATTGCCTTAGGCATTGACATGTTTGATTGTGTAATGCCAACTAGAAATGCCCGACATGGTTTATTATTTACTCAAAACGGTATTATTAATATAAAAAACGAAAAGTGGAAAAATGATTTTTCGCCACTAGATGAAAGTGGAACAAGTTATGTAGATAAAGTTTATACAAAAGCCTACCTAAGACATTTGTTAGTTTGTGGGGAGTTTTTAGCTGCACAAATTGCGAGTATTCATAACTTAGCATTTTATTTATGGCTTGTAAACGAAGCACGACAAAAAATAATTGAGGGCACTTTTTACGACTGGAAAAATAAAATGGTAAAACAATTATCGCAACGATTATAAAAACAAAATTTTATCTCTAAAAACATACTTATTAGGTGCTAAAAATACTAGATAAATACATCCTTCGTAAGTTTATAGGAACTTTCTTTTTTTCCATTGCTTTAATGTTATGTATTTTTATTGTGTTTGATATTTCTGAAAAACTACAAAGTTTTGTGCAAGAAAAAGTACCAGTAAGAGAAATCATTTTTGATCATTACCTCAATTTTATTCCATTTTACGGAAATTTATTTAGCCCACTATTTACATTTATTGCCGTTATTCTTTTTACATCCAAAATGGCTTATAAAACGGAGTTTGTTGCCATTCTTTCAAGTGGAACTAGTTTTAGGCGTATTCTTCGCCCTTATATGATTGGTGCTGGTTTAATTACAACCATGTCGTTAATTTTAAATCATTTTGTAATTCCAAAATCAAATAAAGTACGTATTGCTTTTGAAGATAAATACATTAATAATGGTTACACAACCGAGGAGCGTAACATACATCGACAAATAGCACCAGGTAAAGTTTTATACATGTCCGATTATGACAACCAAACTAATACGGCACGGAATGTATCTATTGAAACTATTAGTAATAATAAGCAAACACACATGCTTAAAGCAGAGAACATGAAGTGGGATAGCACTGCTAATGCTTGGATTTTCACAAATGTGTTTGAAAGAAAAATTATTTATTTATCACTTCCCGATTCAACCAATCCTTCAACACCAAAACATGTTTTTAAAGAAACGCATTGGAGCTATCCTTCCAAAAAAATTAAGATGGCTTTCTCTCCAAAAGACATGTTGAGATTTCAGAGCCGATTTGAAGTGCTTAATTACTTTGAGTTGAAAAAATTTATTATTGAAGAAAAACAAAAAGGCTCGGATAGGATTGATTTTTATGAAGTAGAAATGTATAAGCGCACAGCCTTTCCATTTGCAACTTTTATTCTTACCATTATTGGCGTGTCCATATCCTCTCGTAAAATACGTGGTGGCGTAGGTTTGCACATTGCTATTGGCTTGCTCTTAAGTTGCTTGTATATTTTATTTATGCATGTGTCCACCACCTTTTCTACCTCAGGATTAGCACAGCCTTTAATAGCTGTTTGGATTCCAAACCTTATCTTTTCCGTAGTTGCATTTTATTTATATAAAAATGCTCAACAATAACTTCGTTAACTCCTAATAACCGTAGTAGCGTTGGCTTGTACACTTGGCATAATAACAACATCATTAATATTAACATGGCTTGGACGAGAAGCCATCCAATAAATAGTTTCGGCAATATCTTCGGCACTTAACGGAGTCATATCTTCATACACTTTTTTAGCACGATTAACATCACCATCAAATCTTACAATGCTAAATTCTGTTTCAACCATGCCAGGATGAATAGCCGATACTTTAATACCATGAGGTAGTAAGTCTATTCGCATACCTTTGTTCAAGGCATCTACCGCATGTTTGGTAGCGCAATATACATTTCCATTTGCATACACTTCTTTTCCAGCAATAGAGCCAACATTAATAATATGCCCTTTTTTTTGACCCACCATCAAGTTCGATACATGTTTAGTAACATATAATAAACCTTTAATATTTGTATCAATCATTCGTTCCCAATGTTGCAACTCGCCATCTTGTATTGGCCCCAGTCCTGCCGCTAATCCTGCATTATTAATCAAAACATCTATTGTTTTAAATTGTGGCGGTAAGGATAGTATAGCGTTTTTTACTTGTTCTTCTTCTCTTACATCAAAACATAATGGAAGCACTTGTACGGCATATTGAAACTCTAATTCGGTTTTTAAATTTTCTAATAATTCTTTTCGGCGACCAGTAATAATAAGGTTATACCCATGTTTAGCAAACTCTTTAGCGCTTGCTTTTCCAATGCCAGAAGTGGCGCCAGTAATGAATGCAATCATACTTTTAAGTTAATAAGTTTAGCATTAGTCGTTCTTTTCTAGTTACAATTTTCTAATGCGCAATTTGGGTTAAAGTTATAAATATTATTGGGTTGATGTACTTGTAAAACATCCAGCAAAAAATAGTATATTTATACGATTTTTAATTAATTTTTAATGTTCTCGATTTTTTAGCTAAGGCTAAAAAATCGTATAAATATAGAGTATAGAATATGGCTTGTGCAAATTGCTCAACAGGGCAAGATAATAAAGGTGGTGTGCCAGCAGGATGTGGAAGCAACGGGGCTTGTGGAACAGGAAGTAGTTGCAATAAGTTACACGTGTTTGATTGGCTAGGCAATATGAGTCTTCCAAACGGACAAGAACCCTGCGACATTGTGGAAATTAGATTTAAGAATTCGAGAAAAGAATTTTATAAAAACGTTAATCGTTTACCATTATACGTAGGTGATGTGGTAGCTACTGAAGCATCTCCAGGACATGACATTGGTGTAGTATCCATTACTGGTGAATTGGTGAGGCTTCAATTAAAAAAGAAAGGTGTTAATCCCAATACTACTGAGTTTAAAAAAATTTACCGAAAAGCAAAACAACAAGATATTGATAAGTGGCGCGAGGCACAAGCTTTAGAAGTTGAAACCATGTTTAAATCAAGAACATTGGCGCTTAGATTGGGTTTGCAGATGAAGATTAGTGATGTGGAATACCAAGGCGATAAAAGTAAAGCAATATTTTATTATACGGCCGATGGCCGCGTAGATTTTAGAGAGTTGATAAAAGTAATGGCCGACGAGTTTAAGATAAGAATTGAAATGCGCCAAATTGGAGCAAGACAGGAAGCTGCGCGACTTGGAGCCATTGGCTCGTGTGGTAGAGAGTTGTGTTGTTCTACATGGTTAAGCGATTTTAGAACAGTTTCTACTTCGGCTGCACGTTACCAACAGTTATCGCTCAATCCATTAAAGCTTGCGGGACAATGTGGTAAATTAAAATGTTGCTTAAACTTTGAGTTGGATAGCTATCAAGATGCTTTAAAAGAGTTTCCAGAAATTGATAATAAAAAATTACAAACGGAAAAAGGAATTGCATTTCATCAAAAGACTGATATTTTTAAACGCATCATTTGGTGGAGTTATACTAGCGAACCCGATGTTTTTATTCCTTTATCTATTGAGCGTACCAAGGAAATTTTGAGCATGAATGCTCAAAATCAAAAACCTGAAGATTTAATAGAAGCAAAACAAATTAAAGAGGCAGCATCTATAAAAAAACCTGACTATGAAAATGTTGTTGGGCAGGATTCATTAACTCGTTTTGACCATAAAAAGAAATCATCAAAGTCTAAACATCATAACCAAAAGAAACAACAACACAATCAATCAGACAACAAACAAGCGAATGCTAATTCAGCAACGCCATCACCACAACATAAGAAGCCGCAACAGCATGCGCCACAAAAATCACAACAACATACACCACACCATAATCCAATAAAACAGCCACCGAAACATTCTAATCAACATAAACAGCGTCATAAAAACCATAAACCAAAAGGTAATGAAGGCAATCCATCATAAATTGATTATACTTATAAGCGTATTATTGCTTGCTTCTTGCAATAAAAACGTGGTGTTTAGTGAGTACCAAACTATCCCAGAAGAAGGCTGGGATATGAAAAATAAATTAACCTATACCGTTAATATTACCGACAATACCGTTTATCATGACGTGTATTTAACAGTAAGACATGCCGATAGTTATCCATTTAGTAATTTATATGTGTTTTTAACCACAAAGTATCCAAGTGGTAAAACTGTGGTAGATACTCTAGAATGTATCTTAGCTGATAAAAAAGGAAGATGGACTGGTGACGGCGCAGGAGATATTTGGGATAATCAAATTCCTTTGAAAAAGAATATGATGTTTCCTGAAAGTGGACAATATACCTTTACGTTTGAGCAAGGCATGAGAATGAATCCTTTACCATTAATTATGGATTTTGGGATGATTATTGAGAAGTCTAAACAATAATTAATTACCGTTTCTAATTTAACTGTTGCCACAACATGTCTTTTAATTTAGCAATGTTGTAGCCATTTTGGGCAGATATAAAAATGTAAGGGATTTTAAATTTACCTTTCATTCGTTTTTTCAAGTCTTTTTCTAGTTCCTCGATAAGTTCATCATCTATGGTGTCACATTTGGTGATAGCCAAAATTCGTTGCTTATCTAATAACTCTGGATTATATTGTTTGAGTTCGTTTAACAGAATTTTATACTCTTCATAAATATTATCGCTTTGACAACTTACCATAAACAATAAAGATGAGTTTCGTTCAATATGACGTAAAAAACGAATTCCTAAACCCTTACCTTCACTCGCCCCTTCTATGATTCCTGGAATATCAGCCATTACAAAACTCTTATAATCATGATAAGGCACAATGCCTAGGTTAGGCGTTAATGTAGTAAACGGGTAATTAGCAATTTGTGGTTTAGCAGCCGATACTACTGAAAGTAAAGTTGATTTTCCAGCATTTGGAAATCCTACTAAACCCACATCGGCCAATACTTTTAATTCCAAAACTTTCCATTCTTCTTTTCCTTCTTCGCCTGGCTGAGAGTAGCGAGGTGTTTGATTTGTAGAAGATTTAAAATGAGCATTCCCCTTTCCGCCTTGCCCTCCTGCCAATAAAATAAACTCTTGCCCATCTTCTGTAATTTCGCACAACACCTCATCGGTTTCCATATCACGGGCTATAGTTCCAAGTGGTACATCTAAAATCTCATCCTTCCCTTCTTTTCCACTGCGATTAGACGAACCACCATCACCACCTGCCTCGGCAATCACATGTTTTCGGTATTTTAAATGAATGAGTGTCCAAAATTGTTTATTACCACGTAAAATAATATGTCCTCCACGTCCGCCATCGCCGCCATCAGGACCACCAAAGGCTGTTAGTTTATCTCGATGAAGGTGCGTTGAGCCCTTTCCGCCCTTACCACTTCTACAACAAATTCTTACGTAATCAACAAAATTATTATCCACTACCTTGTATGTTTTAAGAGCTTAACGATTTATTAAAAAATGATTCGTTCAAACTCTTTACTCAATAAATTACTTTTTCTTTTTCTTAATCTGTTTTTTAGCTACCACTTTCTTTGCTACTTTTTTAGGCGCTACTTTCTTCGCCGCTTTCTTAGTAATTTTTTTCGCAACTTTCTTCACCACTTTCTTAGCAACTGTTTTTTTCTTAGCAGCTACTTTTTTTACCAATTTCTTAGGCGCTACTTTTTTCTTAGCGGTTACTTTTTTAGCCACTTTCTTTACCGCTTTCTTCACTACTTTTTTAGCAGCCACTTTCTTTTTAGGAGTCGCCTTCTTTTTCGCCACTACTTTCTTTGTTTTTTTGGCTACCGTTTTCTTAGCAGGCTTAGCTACTTTTTTACTTGCCTTTTTAGCTGCAACTTTTTTTACACTCGCTTTTTTTGTGGCTTTTTTTACAGCCTTTGCTTTATTGTTTTTCTTTGCAGGAGCTGGTTTTGTTGTTGTTTTTCTTACTTCCTCAATATCTTGTTGCAGCTCTTTCGAAACCTCAGTAGCAACATCAAAATCATTAATTGTCATATCTAAATGTTCAATATCATTTTCTAACATAGTTAGTTCAATTTCGGCTGTTACAAAAACAATACGATTAACCAACTCGTTAAATATTTCTTCTATTGTACCAATGCCGTTAATAGAATGGAATTTAGCTTGCTCCGAATAATATTTTTTAAGTGGTAATGTTTTATTATTATACTCATTCACACGATTACGAATAATATCTTCGTTTTGGTCATCAGCACGTCCCGAGTCTTTTCCTCGTAATAGTAGGCGCTTTACTAACTCTTCGTTATTTACTTCGAGTGCTAACATAGCGCTAATGGCAGTACCCTTTTTTTGTAATAAATCATCTAAAGCTACTGCCTGAGCTTGCGTACGCGGAAAGCCATCAAAAATAAATCCAGCAGCATGTGGATTAGCATCTAATTTTGATTCAATCATGCCAATTACAATATCATCACTTACTAAGTCGCCTCTATCCATAATGGCTTTGGCTTCCATTCCTAACTTAGTACCACGTGCAATTTCGCTTCGTAAAATATCGCCCGTAGATAAATGCACTAAGCCATATTTTTGGATTAACTTTTCAGATTGAGTTCCTTTTCCGGCACCTGGAGGGCCAAATAAAACGATGTTTAACATATTACTCATGATGTTTAATTTTATGGGTTGATATTTTTTATTTAGTGTTTAGTACAAATATTTCTTTCATGTTTCTACCTAATCCGTCATAATCTAATCCATAACCCACTACAAAATCGTTAGGTATTTTAATGCCTACATAATCAACTGTTATATCTTTCTTGTAAGCATCGGGCTTAAGTAAAAAGGACGCTACTTTAATTTGTTTCACTTCTTTTTTTGTAAGCAAGTTTACTAATTTTTCTAAGGTTACTCCTGTATCTACAATATCTTCTACAATTACCACCGTTCTACCTTTCACGTCTTCTGTTAAGCCAATCATTTCGGTAACAACTCCCGAGCTTGTAGTGCCATGATACGAAGCTAATTTAATAAAAGAAATTTCACAAGGTATAGTTACCTCTTTAAGTAAATCTGCGGCAAACATAAATGAACCGTTAAGCACCACTAGAAATAAGGGTGTTTCGTTAGCCAAATCAGAATTTATTTTTTGAGCAACAGCTTTTACTTGCTCCGAAATTGTTTCGGCAGTAATGTAAGGAACAAAACTTTTGTCTTTTAAGACAATGGACTGCATAAGGTAATTTTTGGACTACAAATATAATAACAATTTAGTGTAATACAGCCTATTCATAGCAGTAATAAGTTGTGGTATTTGGCATAAAATCATACATTTGCGCCCATTTTGTCAAAATCACACACATATTCGCATTATAAAGATACTATTCAGCTATCCATACCCCTAATTCTTACCCAAGTTGGGCATATCGTTACTGGAATGGTAGATAATATTTTTTTGGGTAGAATAGGAAATACCGAACAAGCTGCTGGAATATTATCCAACAACTTATTTGTGATGTTATTAGTATTTAGCATAGGAATGAGTTTTGTGATAACGCCCTCTATAAGCGATGCTCACATGAATAAAAACGAACGCGAAAAAGCCTTTGTCTTTAAGAACGCTTTATATATTAATTTCGGAACAGCTATTCTTCTTTTTTTAATTCTTTATGCGGCTACGCCCATCTTATATTACATGCAGCAACCCCAAGACGTTGTAGAGTTAGCCATTCCGTTTTTTAGTGTATTGTCGTTTTCTATTATTCCTGTATCTCTATTTTTCGTATGTAAACAATACACCGAGGGCTTAAGTAATACCAAAGCCGCTATGTATATTAGTGTTATAGGTAATATTGTAAACATTATATTAAACTATTTACTAATTTATGGTTACGCAGGCTTACCAGAAATGGGTTATATGGGTTCTTGTTGGGCTACGTTTTTTGCTCGGCTATTAATGGGTGTGGGGTTTTTGATTTTTGTGTTTCGCCACCAAAGTGTTAATAGTTTTACTAAATATTATAAAGAAGCAAAAATTACCGCCACCCACTTTTGGACTTTACTGAAAGATGGACTTGCCTCTGCAATGCAGGTTACATTTGAGGTTACAGCATTTGCTATTTCTGGACTTATTGCTGGTGTGTTTGGAAAAGAACAGATTGATGCGCATGGCATTGCTCTAAGTTTAGCTGCTTTTACTTATATGTTTGCAAGTGGTATAGGAAGCGCCACTACTATACGTGTTGGAAATTTCTATGCAATAAATAATTTAATAGATATGAAACAAGCTATAAAAACATCATATAAATTAGTAATTATGGTGATGGGCTGTATGGCACTTGTTTTTATTTGTTTCAACCAGTTGTTGCCCCAAATTTTTAGTATAGATGCTGAGATTATCGCCATTTCAGCCAAGTTATTATTAATAGCCGCATTTTTTCAATTGTTTGATGGAACACAAGTAGTTGCTATCTGTATTTTAAGAGGTGTAGAAGATTACAAATTTTCGACCTATCTAGCATTTATTGGATATTGGTTAATTGCTCTACCATTAAGTTACGTATTTGCTTTTATACTTCAATGGCAAGTATATGGCGTGTGGTTAGCTTTAAGTATAGGTTTAGCTTTTGTAAGCATTACATTGTTTTTTCGTATTAAACTTTTAATAAAAGTTAAAGAAGCATCGCCTACACATTCATCGCCTGCCGAATAACAAAGACGGATAGAAATTAATACAAAACAATGTATATAGCTAAATGATCGCTATAGCCATTAAAATATTTCTCGCCACCATAGGTTCTATTAGGTCTTTCTTCGCCTGTTTTCTCGTTTTTATACAACACAAAATCTTTCTTTAATATATGCGCATTCTTAGGTAAAAAACCATATCCTTTTTTTGATCTTAAAAATCCCTGCGATACAATAATTTGATCGAGTACGCGCCACTCCTTATTATAATAGTGGGTGCCTTGTTTATTTTTATCTAAAGTTTGAAATGGATTATAAAGCTCAAAATTGTTTTTAGGTTGATCAGAAGCTTTTAGCACATTGGTTATACTTCTATTATCAGGATGGTCATTAAAATCACCCATAATAATAATTTTGGCTCCTTTGTCTTTTTTTAAAATCTCATCTACTTGTTTTCTCACTTGCTCTACAGCATAAACACGTCTTGGTTCCGAAGCCTCAACACCCTCTCTTCGGCTTGGCCAATGGTTCACAAACACATAAAATACATCGCCATTTGTTGCTTTAAGGGTTGCAAATAAAATGTTTCGTGTTTTGTAATCGCCCAATGTAGGATTTGTAGCGTTTAGTTCTTTAAACTCCACCAATGTAAATATAGATTTATCATATAATAAGCCACAATCAATACTTCTTACATCAGGGCTATTAGTACATAGCGAAGCATAGTTTTTGGTTTTAAAAACCGATTGATTAATCAAATCTTGTAACACGTCGTTATTTTCAACTTCCACTAATCCCACCAAACTAGGCAAACCATCGCCAGCCACTGTAGAATCTAACACTTGGGCTACTTTCGTTAACTTATTTAGGTAACGTGTTTCGTCCCATTTTAACTTTGATTCAGGTAAAAACTCATCGTCGTTTTTTTCTGGATCGTCTTTCGTATCAAATAAGTTTTCGGTATTATAAAATGCCACCGTTATAGTTTGGGTGTTTTGTGCTACAGCAAATATGCTTGTTAATACTAAAAATAGCGATATAACTAGTTTTTTCATAGGTTAATTTAATACAGTGTAAATATAAACAAACAAATATGTAATTTATATTTATGTAATGTTATAAATTTGTAATATGAAGAAACACCTCAACTTTAAAAAAATTAGTTTATCGTTAGTCATTTTATTTTTATTAATTCAATCCATTAGAATTGATAAAACCACCCAACCCGTTGATGACAAAAAAGATTTTATTTCGTTAGTAGTTCCTAATCAAGAAGTAGCGTCTATATTAAAAACATCTTGTTACGATTGTCATTCTAATCAACCCATTTATCCGTGGTATAGCAATATAGCACCTGTTTCTTGGTGGATAAAAAACCATATTAATGAGGGGAGTCATCATCTCAATTTTTCTGTTTGGGGAGATTATTCTGATAAACGAAAACACCATAAATTAGAAGAATGCATTGAAATGATTGAAGAAGATGAAATGCCAATGTCATCATACACTCTCATGCATAAAAATGCGGCGCTTTCAGACGCTCAAAAAGTGCAATTAGTCGAGTTTTTTAAGGCTCTAAAAAATGAGGCAGGAACTCAAGAAAATCTAAACTAAAGCTGATAATTTAGCCTTGTATTATTTCCATAATTTTTACCGTTTTTCTATTAAAAATCATTAACTTAGCCTCGTTTTTTTAACAAAAAGGCTATGGACAAATTTTCCTATGTTGGAACCAGCGATGTAAACGCTATTGAAGATTTATTTTTACAATATTCCAAAGATTCAAATTCAGTTGATGCCTCTTGGCGAGATTTTTTTAAAGGCTTTGAATTTGCCCGTACTTCTTATGATACAGAAGGGGGCATTCCTGAAAATGTAGCTAAAGAATTTAAAGTGATAGGCTTAATTAATGGCTACCGTCAGCGTGGGCACTTGTTTACAAAAACAAATCCTGTTCGCCAGCGCCGAAACTACGAGCCTAATTTAAGCCTTGAGAATTTTGGCTTATCGGATAAGGATTTAGAGACCGTTTTTCAAGCTGGAAATGAGATAGGGATTGGTCCTGCTAAGTTAAAAGATATTGTTACGCATTTAGAGCACACCTACTGCCAAAGTATTGGAGTGGAATATTTATACGTTCGTGAGCCAAAGGTTCTTAATTGGATTCAGGAGCGTATGGAGAAATCTAAAAACACCCCTAGCTTTACAAACGATGAAAAACGTGTTATCTTAAAAAAACTAACCCAAGCTTCCGTTTTTGAAAATTATTTACATACTAAGTTTGTGGGACAAAAACGTTTTTCGTTAGAAGGTGGTGAAGCTGTAATTCCTGCCATGAATACCTTAATGGAGCATGGCGCGAACTTAGGTATCAAAGATTATGTAATTGGAATGGCACATCGTGGCCGTTTAAATGTACTAACCAATATTATGGGTAAGTCGTATAAAGATGTGTTTACCGAATTTGAAGGAAGAGAAAGTGAAGACTCATTATTTGATGGCGATGTTAAATATCACATGGGTTATTCATCTGACTTAATAAGCGATGACGGTAAAAAAGTACACATTAGTTTAACACCAAATCCATCGCATCTCGAAACATCTGCTTCGGTAGTGCAAGGCATTGTTCGTTCAAAAATTGATAGTTTACATCAAGGCGATAACTCAAAAGCATGTCCTGTTATTTTACACGGAGATGCGGCAGTAGCTGGACAAGGTTTGGTTTACGAATTAATACAAATGAGTCAATTAGATGCTTATAAAACTGGAGGCTCAATTCATTTTGTAATAAATAATCAAGTTGGTTTTACAACTAATTTCTTAGATGCACGTTCATCTACTTATTGTACAGATGTTGCAAAGGTGGTATTAACGCCTGTATTTCATGTAAATGGCGATGATGTTGAAGCGCTTTGTTTTGTATCTAAGTTAGCTATGGAATTCCGCCAAACATTTCATAAAGATGTTTTTATTGATGTGTTATGCTATCGTAAATACGGGCATAATGAGGGTGATGAACCTCGCTTTACTCAACCATTATTATACAAAGCCATTGCTTCACATCCAAACCCAAAAGATGTGTATGTAAAAAAATTACAAGCTGAGGGTAATGCCTTAGCCGACGAAGCTAAATCTATTGAAACTAGTTTTAAAGCCGAGTTAGATAATAATTTAGATGAAGCTAAAAAAACAGAGAAAGCAAAAATTACTTCGTTTTTACAAGGTAACTGGACAGGATTAAAAATAGCAACTGATAAAGACTTTGAGTCTTCGCCAAAAACAAGTGTAGATGAAAAAACATTTTTAGACATTGCTAAAAAAATTGTAGAGTTACCTAAAGACAAAAAGTTTTTTAATAAAATTCAAAAGTTATTTGATGATCGCAAAGCCATGATTGCTAATGACAATTACGACTGGGCAATGGGAGAATTAATGGCTTATGCAACTTTATTAAAAGAAGGAAACCCTGTGCGATTTAGCGGACAAGATGTAGAGCGTGGTACGTTCTCTCATCGTCATGCGGTTGTAAAAGTAGAAGATAGCGAAGAAGAATATACGCCACTTAATAATATTGGTGCTTCGGCAAAATTAGACATTTACAATTCTCTTTTAAGCGAATATGCTGTAATGGGATTTGAATATGGTTATGCCTTTGCTGCGCCAAACGCCTTAACTATTTGGGAAGCGCAATTTGGAGACTTCTTTAATGGCGCACAAATTATTGTTGACCAATATTTAACCTCTGCTGAGTATAAGTGGAGAAGAATGAATGGCTTAGTGGTTTTATTACCACATGGCTACGAAGGTCAAGGTCCTGAACATTCATCAGCACGCATGGAACGTTTCTTACAAGCTTGTGCTGAGAATAATATTCAAGTTGTAAATGCTACTACTCCAGCACAGCAATTCCATGTGCTACGCCGTCAGTTAAAACGTGATTTCAGAAAACCATTAGTATGTTTTACACCTAAGAAATTATTACGTTACCCTAGCTGTGTAAGTAAACTAAGCGATTTTACGAAATCAAATTTCCAAGAAGTTTTAAATGATACTGTTGATGCAAAGAAAGTAACACGTATTGCTTTCTGCTCAGGAAAAATATATTACGATTTAATTGAACGTAGAGAAAAAGAAGGCGTTAATGATATTGCCTTTATTCGTTTAGAACAACTGTATCCATTCCCTCAAAAACAATTAGATGCAATATTAAGCCAATATTCAAAAGTTAAGGAATTCTTGTTTGTTCAAGAAGAACCAGAAAATATGGGGCCTTGGCGTTTTGTTGATTATAACCTTCGTTCGCTTAATTTAAAATACATCGGGCGAGCTGCTGCGGCTAGTCCTGCTACTGGCTACACCAAAAAGCATAATGCAGAGAACGAAGAAATAATGACAAAACTATTTGCAAAAGTATTAGTAAAATAAAACATAAAATTTAAACCTAATTTAATATGGCAATTGTAGAATTAAAAGTACCAAGCCCAGGCGAATCTATTACCGAAGTAGTTATTGCAAGATGGGTAAAAAATACGGGAGATGTGGTAGAAAAAGATGAGGTATTAGCTGAAGTAGATTCAGATAAAGCTACCTTAACTTTAAATGCCGAAGAGGCTGGTAAAATAGAAGTGCTTGCTGCCGAGGGCGATACTGTAAAAGTAGGTCAAGTAGTGGTAAAGATTGACACATCTGTAAAACCTGAAGCTAAAGCACCAGTGGCAGCAGCCGAGAAAAAAGAAGTAGTTGCCGAAAAGAAAGCAGAGCCTACTCCAGCTGTTTCAAAAACAGAGCCTGCTTCAACTAGTTATGCAAGTGGTACACCAAGTGTAGCTGCAGCAAAATTAATGACTGAAAACAACATTCAATCTTCTCAAATAAAAGGCACAGGCAAAGATGGTAGAATCACCAAACAAGATGTGTTAGCGGCTTTATCTAATGGCTTACCAACGGCTGTAGAAGTGTTATCGAACTCATGGAAAGGTGGAAGAGATAAAGATCGTACGAAGATGACATCATTACGTAAAACAGTTGCTAAACGCTTAGTATCTGTAAAAAATGAAACCGCTATGTTAACCACTTTTAATGAAGTGGATATGAGCGAGATTTATGCAATACGTGCAAAATATAAAGATAAATTTAAAGAGGTACATGGTAGTAATATTGGCTTCATGAGTTTCTTTACAAAGGCAGTAACCGAAGCGTTATATCATTTTCCAGCCGTAAATGCTATGATTGATGGCGATGAAATTGTGTATAACAAATATTGTGATATAGGAATTGCAGTAAGTGCACCAAAGGGATTAATGGTTCCAGTGTTGCGTAATGCTGAATTGATGAGTTTAGCAGATATTGAAAAAGGAATTAAGAACTTGGCTGTAAAAGCCCGCGATGGTAAATTAACCATTGCTGATATGGAGGGTGGAACTTTTACCATTACAAATGGTGGTGTTTTTGGTAGTATGATGAGTACGCCAATTATTAATCCTCCTCAATCAGCAATTTTAGGTATGCACAACGTTGTAGAGCGTCCAATGGCTGTAAATGGTCAAGTGGTAATACGCCCAATGATGTATATTGCTTTAAGCTACGATCACCGCATTATTGATGGTAGAGAATCTGTTGGTTTCTTAGTAAAAGTAAAAGAAATGCTAGAGAACCCAAGCCGTATGTTATTTGGCGGTAAAGTACCAGAAGAGATCTTATTAGGTTTATAACAAGAGAGGCTGTCTTTTTAGACAGCCTCTTTTTTTTCTATGATGTTTCCATCTATACAAATGGAGAGATAGTAAAATTAATTTTTAACTATTTTAGTTGTTTTAAGTACCGTATTATCCATGTCCTTTATTTGAACCGAATAAATACCATTTGCAACTTTAGAAATATCAAACTCTATATGCTGATTAAATGGTTGTTTTAAGATGAGTTTACCACTCATATCAAAAACTTCCACTTGAACCTTTTCATTTTTAGTGGTAGAAATATTTAAGGCATCTGAAGTAGGATTAGGTCCAACAAAAATAGCGATGTCTTCTTCATCTATAGCTTTTGTAGATAATGTTACGTCTTTTACAATAGTTCCTACTTTGTTTAAAATCCAATTATTTGGATCAACCGATATAGCAGTTACAGAGCCTGTTAACGCTAAGGTGTAATTTTCAACAGATTGACCATGATACAATCTAATAATTGTATCTGGCATCGATGCTCGAAAGATTTTATAATCTACATGTGTCATAAATACAGGTACAGAACTTGGTTTTGAGGTAGTTTGAGTTGATTTGAGATAAAAAACATTATTGGAATGATTCCAGTTTAAAGCAAACGTTGGATAGCCCTCTCCATAATACCATTGATTAAAGAATTGATTAAAGTTGATGCCTGTATAGGTAGCCATAAAATTCTTAAAATCAATAACACTTGCCGAACTAAAAGCATACGCAGCTTGGAAAGCACGTATAGCAGGAAAAAACACAGAGTCATTATTAATCTCATAACGTAAACTATGAATAATTGCGCTTCCCTTATCATACGTTAATCGAGAACTAAAAATCACACTTGCATTCATTGTATCTGCGTTTGAAATATACGAACTTCCACCTGGTTGCGACATTACGTTGCTATGCACATCTTGCATTTTTTGAGCAGGTGTAGTTCCAGAGATTGAACCTAAATATTGATGGCATAGATATTCCGTATAACTTGCCCAACCTTCGTTGATAAAAATATCTTTCCATGCCGCACACGTTACGTGGTCTCCCCACCATTGGTGACCTAATTCGTGAGCATCAAGTTCAAAATCAAAAAATCCTAAAGTTGTCATAGTTTGATGCTCCATACCACCTCCAAGTGGTGCCATGCAATGTCCATATTTTTCATCTTTAAAAGGATACATACCAAATAACTTACATTGAAGTTCAATGGTAGGCACTATTTTGTTTAAAGCAACTTTTTGTCCAGATATCCACGAACTATTATTGATAGCATTATCATAAATGTAATTTAGTATCATAATAGAATCATTAGGTAAGTACAATGGCTTAGCATATAATGTATATGGTTTATATTTTGCTGTTGAAACAGAAATCAAATAATAAGCAATTGGATAATTTGTTTTCCATTCATAGCGTTTTTTGTTACCAATAGTTACTACATTTTTCAGTAATCCATTTGAGCCCACCATATTTGTAGAATCAGTAGTTGCAAAAACCCACACCGAATCTATTTTATCTCTTAAGTCTTGTTTACTAGGAAACCATTGATAGGCGCATAAACTCTCGCTTAAAGTCCAAGTTACCTCGTTACCCCACGATGGAGAAGATGCATGATTATAACCATCGCCAATGGCTGCGCTTCCGCCCGAAGGACAAGTGCCATGATAGTAAACAGTAGCATCTACTAATTGATTTTGAGCAATAGCACTTCCAACCGTTGCAAGTACTAAGCTATCTCTTCTCACAAAATTACGACGTAACCCATTAACATACACCGAATCGATGGTGTGATTTTGATGCAACACGAAGGCAAATGAATCCATACTTGGAACCACAACTTTAGCAAGGCTTCGCACATTACCACTAATAAACAAGCTAGTACGCTCTACATTGATATTGAGGTGATAAAACTTTAAATCGTAATCATTTTCTTTAGGTACCGCTGTTACCTTTTGTGTTTTCTGATTCAGTTGTTTTTGAAGTTTAGCATTAAATTGCTTGGCTTTATGCTCAGCACAATAATGTGTTTGCGCCATACCTATTGTTAAACTAAGCACGGCAGAAAATGTGTAGATGATTTTTTTCATGAGTACGAGATATTAATGTTTCTTAATTGCGACTTATCTCCAGAAGTCGATTGCCTATTTTTTTTAAAGTACTAATCTAATCTATTAAAATGTTAAATCCATTTATTTTTGTAAAAATCGCTGTTTATTTGTTTAAAAATGGATAATTTCTGTAAAAAAACAATGTCGTCTTATATTCTAATACCAACAATACACACATCATCAATCTGTTCTAAATCCCCTTTCCAGCGGTTAAATTCCTTTGATAATTCTTGGGCTTGAAGTGTCATTTCTTTCTTAGAAATATTTAATAGGAAATTCTCGAGTTGTTTGTATTTATATTTCTTTCCTTTCTCTCCTCCAAACTGATCAGCATATCCATCAGAGAAAAGATAAATACAATCATCAGGTTGAATTGCTAATTGAATGTTATGAAAAGGTTTAAGGGCTTCGCCATAAAAGCTGCCAACAGGATGTTTGTTTCCTTTTATTGTATCGATGTTGTTTTGAGAAACTTTATAGATAATGGTATTAGCACCTGCAAATAAGAATTCGTTAGTAGATTTGTTCCACTGACAAATAGAAATTTCCATTCCGTCTTTAATAGAACTTTCATGTTCTGTTTGTTTTAAAATTTCATTTAAATCATGATTAACTCTATTTAAAATATCAGCAGGTGTTTTACATTGATGCTCGTGAATGGCATTGTTTAATAAATTAAATCCCACAATACTCATAAATGCACCAGGTACACCATGACCTGTGCAATCCACAACAGCTACATATACCGAACCATCTCTGTCTTCCTCCGCCCAATAAAAATCACCACTTACAATATCCTTAGGTTTAAATAAAACAAAGGATTTTGGAAATAAGTTTTGAAAGAAAGTAGTAGTTGGAAATATAGCTTCTTGAATTCGTTTGGCGTATCTTATACTATCGGTGATATCTTTATTTTTTTCAGATAACTCTTGATAAGCCATGTCAATGATAGCTTTTTGTTTTTCGATGGCCTGATTCTTTTTACTTATAGCATCTGCAATTTGTTGTTTTTCTTTATATCGCTTAAAAAGCATGAAAGAAATAATTAATATAAATACACCTATGATAGATAAAACGCTTATAAAATAATTTTTAGTTTTCAAGCGTTCTGCATTTTCCTTTTCACGTAATACTTGCTCATGCTTAATCTCGGTAAGTTCAGTTTCTTTTTCTTTGGTTTTAAATTTAGTTTCCAATTCGGCTATTTGATTAGCATTCTCAATATTTCGAATACTATCATTCAGCATCATTAATTTATTGAGAATTTGATTAGCCGATTTATAATCCTTTTTAAGTTCAAACACATCTCTTAAATTTAGGCAAGCCGCTTTTATGTCTTGTTTAGAACCTAACCTGGTTGCTAATTGTAGCACTCTGTTTGATATATCTATGGCATCATTCAAATTATTTTGCGCAATAAATATGCTTCCTAAATTATTCATACTGGCCAACATACCAATAGTATCTTGTATCTTTTCTCTTATCTTATAACTCTCTTTATTACTTAATAAAGCATATTTAAATTCTTTTTTTTGTTTATAAATAAGCGACATATTATCTAAACAAGCAGCCGCTTGTTTAGGCTTAGTGGTAGGGTCAAAAATGGTTAATGCTTTTTGATAATAAATTAGAGCACTATCTAACTGTCCGTTTTCATCAAATAAAATAGCTAAGTTTCCGTAACTGGCAGCCATCCCGTTAACATCTCCAATCTGCTGGCATATAGCAATATTCTTTTTATAGTACTCCTCCGCTTTATCATAAAAACCTTGGTACCAATAAATAACTCCCATAGCAGTATAACACTGCGCTAACTTTCCTTGATTTTTTAATGCCTTGCTAATTTCAGTAGCTTTTAAAAAACAGGTTAGGGCATTTTTATAATTAGCCTGTGCCTCATAGGCATATCCAATTAATAAGAATGACTCAGCTCTAAGTAGTTCATCTTTTATTGAGGTGGCTATATTAAGCCCTATTTTTCCACACACAAAAGCCGAATCAATGTTACTTTGTAAGATAATTTCACCATATTTTAAAATCAACTCCGCTTTATGTTTTGGTTGCGAGGTATTTTTAAATACATGCAACAAACTATCTGCATTGGCAAATGCAGTTAATTGAAAAATAAGTAAGGTATATAATAAAAGTTGTTTAATAAGCGTTTGTTTTAGAATTAAATATACATAAAAACAATTGGATAAAGACCAAATCTGTCTATGAATTATTAATTTCTAAAGAAAGAAAGATGTATTTTATAAAGTCTTTATAAATACTTTACGCACTTACATATTTCTTCTGTACTGACCACCTACTTCAAATAAACATTTGGTAACTTGCCCAAGCGACATGTATTTTGCCGCTTCCATTAATTCTGCAAAAATATTTTTGTTATGTATCGCTGCTGTTTGAAGACGTGTTACCATCTCTGTATGTTTATCCTTATGCGATTTATGTAACTCCCCAAGCATAGAGATTTGATATTCTTTTTCTTCTTTGGTTGAACGAATAACTTCTTTAGGTAACACCGTAGGGCTACCTTTGCTCGACAAGAATGTATTTACACCAATAATTGGGTATTCGCCTGTGTGTTTAAGTGTTTCGTAATACAAACTCTCTTCTTGTATTTGCCCACGTTGATACATGGTTTCCATAGCGCCTAATACACCGCCACGCTCGGTAATTCTATCAAACTCTTGCAATACCGCTTCTTCAACTAAGTCAGTAAGTTCTTCGATAATAAACGAACCTTGAATTGGGTTTTCATTTTTTGCTAAACCTAATTCTCTATTAATAATTAATTGAATAGCCATGGCGCGTCTTACACTCTCTTCGGTAGGCGTTGTAATTGCTTCATCGTAAGCATTTGTATGTAATGAATTACAGTTATCGTATATAGCGTATAAAGCCTGTAATGTTGTACGAATATCATTAAAGTCAATTTCTTGTGCATGTAATGAACGTCCTGAAGTTTGAATGTGATATTTCAACATCTGGCTTCTTTCGTTTCCATTATATTTAAACTTCATGGCTTTACTCCAAATGCGACGAGCCACACGCCCAATTACCGAATACTCTGGATCAATTCCATTACTAAAGAAGAAAGATAAGTTAGGCGCAAAATCATCAATATGCATGCCTCTACTTAAATAATATTCTACAAAAGTAAAACCATTGGCTAAAGTAAAGGCAAGTTGAGAAATAGGATTTGCGCCAGCTTCGGCAATGTGGTAGCCACTAATAGATACCGAATAAAAATTGCGCACCTTTTGATCAATAAAATATTGTTGCACATCGCCCATCACACGAAGACTAAACTCTGTACTAAAAATACAGGTGTTTTGAGCTTGGTCTTCTTTTAAAATATCGGCCTGTACGGTACCACGCACTTGCGATAAAGTACTTGCTTTAATTTTATCATACACCTCTTTAGGTAATACTTGATCGCCTGTAACGCCTAACAACATTAAGCCTAAGCCATCATTACCTTCGGGTAATTCGCCTTGGTATTTTGGCCTTTGGGTACCTTTTGCTTTATAAATGGCTGCTATTTTACTTTCAACTTCTTTTTCTAATCCATTGGCTTTAATATAAATTTCGCATTGCTGGTCAATAGCGGCATTCATAAAAAAAGCAGCCATAGTAGGCGCAGGCCCATTAATAGTCATTGATACCGAAGTTTTAGGGTCGGCTAAATTAAACCCACTATATAGTTTTTTAGCATCATCTAAACAACAGATACTTACGCCAGAGTTACCAATCTTTCCATAAATATCAGGACGGTAATCAGGGTCGTTTCCATATAACGTTACGCTATCAAATGCGGTACTTAATCGAGCTGCTGGTAAGCCTTTACTTACATAATGAAAACGTTTGTTGGTTCTTTCAGGTCCACCTTCGCCAGCAAACATACGGGTTGGATCTTCGCCTTCACGTTTAAAAGGATAAATACCCGCTGTGTAAGGAAAATCGCCAGGGAAATTTTCTTGTAAATTCCATTTTAAAATATCACCCCAAGCACTGTATTTTGGCGATGCAATTTTGGGAACTTGCGTGTGCGACAAAGACTCGTAATGCGTTTTTATTTTTAATACTTTATCACGTACTTTAAATTCATAAAACTCATTACTATACAATTTCTTTTTAGCATCCCAGTTCTCAATCAGTTTAAAATGATGTGGATCTAAATCTAATTTTATTTTTTCATAAACCTCTTGTAAGCCCTTTATTAATCGGTCTTTATCTTCAATATTAGATTCTTTAAGGGTTTCGATAGACTTATGAACGCCGTATAATTTTTGAGCAATTTCGGATTGTTGATGAGCACGCTTATCATAGTTGCGGTTATTTTCCGAAATATCTGACAGGTAACGTGTTTTAGATGGCGGAATGATAAATACTTTCTCGCTCATTTCTTCGGTTACCTTAAATGTAGAAGTGAGGTTTTTGTTTCCTGTTTTTTCAACTAACTTATCCATTACCGCTTTATATAAACGATTCATTCCTGGGTCGTTGAACTGAGAGGCAATAGTTCCAAATACTGGAATATCCTCGTCGTTCATCTCAAATAATTTGTGGTTGCGTTTGTATTGTTTTTTTACATCACGCAATGCATCTAAAGCGCCACGTTTGTCAAATTTATTGAGAGCAATAATATCGGCAAAATCTAACATGTCGATTTTCTCTAACTGAGAGGCGGCACCATATTCGGGTGTCATAACATATAAGCTCATGTTAGAGTGTTCAATAATTTCGGTATCTGATTGACCAATACCAGAGGTTTCTAAAATAATTAAATCGAACTGTGCTGCTTTACATACATTTACCGCATCTTGCACATATTTACTAAGTGCCAAATTACTTTGACGAGTAGCTAACGAACGCATATACACACGTTGGTTTTGAATAGCGTTCATTCTAATTCTATCGCCTAGTAAGGCGCCGCCCGTTTTACGTTTTGATGGATCAACAGAAATAATGGCTATCTGCTTTTCTTTAAAATCAATTAAAAAACGGCGAACCAATTCATCAATTAAAGACGATTTACCGGCACCACCTGTACCAGTTATCCCTAATACTGGCGTTGACGAGGCGCTTGCTTTTTGTTCAATCTCTTTTAATAAGGCAGCGTTTTCTTCGCTAAAATTTTCGGCAGCCGAAATAATACGTCCTATTGAAGCAAAATCTTTCTCAACAAACTTTTTAGGTTCATCTTTTAAATTTGCACCCGTTGCAAAATCACTTAAGCGGAGTAAATCATTAATCATTCCTTGCAATCCTAGTGCTCTACCATCATCAGGGCTATAAATTCGGGTAATGCCGTATTGATGCAATTCTTCAATCTCCTCTGGAAGAATAACACCGCCTCCACCACCAAATAACTTGATGTGTGTGCAGCCTTTTTCTTTTAATAAATCATACATGTATTTAAAATACTCCACATGTCCGCCTTGATAGCTTGTTACAGCAATGGCATTAGCATCTTCTTGTATGGCGCAGTTTACAACCTCTTGTGCACTTCTATCATGCCCTAAGTGAATAACCTCGGCACCGCTCGATTGAATAATACGACGCATAATATTAATAGCGGCATCGTGTCCATCGAATAAAGCAGCAGCGGTTACAATTCTAATTTTATGTTTAGATTGATATGGTGTTGTTTCCATTGGAAATAGATATAAAAAATGAGATGTCTAATATAAAGTTTTTTTGGATTTTAGGGCAATATTTTAGTCGATTTGTGGACTAATACTAAATACAACTATAATTTCCTTTAGGTACTATATTTTGGAATCAGCACAAGCAATTCGCACATAACTTAATAATGAGGCTCCTTTCATTATACAATAAGGTTTTATAAATCAGAGTAACCCCTATTTAGTCTTACTATCCTCCACATCTAAAAGTTTGAAATAAGTTGCTTTAAATCGTCCATCAACCACTTCGCCTTGTACTTCGGCTTTGCGAACAGCTACACAAAAACCATTTTTATTATGAGGGTGTCCATATTCTTGAATATTAAGACCATCTACAAAATACGCCTTACCATCTATCCTAACAGCTAAATCGCAATCTTTACCAGGTAACTCAAAATTACATTCACCACACGAAGCCTCTACCGTAAATACTTTTTTATTTTTATCAGGTACCGAACTTAATTTACTAGCTACTTGAGCATAATTAAAGAACGACAAAAACATAAAGGCAGTTATTAAAGTTATTGTTTTCATCATGTTATTTTTTTAGTTTATCTACCTTAAAAACACATTACTCAGCCGAGAATTGCTTTAAAAATCGTGCATCATTTTCAAAAAATAATCGTAAATCTTTTACTCTATACTTTAACATGGTAATACGTTCTATACCCATTCCAAATGCAAATCCTGTGTATTTTTTCGAATCAATTTTACAGTTTTCTAATACTTGAGGATCCACCATGCCGCAGCCTAAAATCTCAACCCAGCCTGTATATTTACACACATTACAACCTTCGCCTTTACAAATGGTGCAACTAATATCCACCTCGGCGCTAGGCTCTGTAAATGGAAAATAACTAGGGCGCATGCGTATTTTAGTTTCGGTACCAAATAATTCTTTCGCAAAAAAATTGAGTGTTTGTTTTAAATCAGCAAACGACACTTGCTCATCAATATAAAGTCCCTCTACCTGATGAAACTGGCAATGCGCACGTGCACTAATCGCTTCGTTGCGATACACTCTTCCTGGAGAAATAGTACGAATTGGCGGTTTTTGATTTTCCATAATGTGTACTTGAACAGATGAAGTTTGGGTTCTAAGCACCATCTCTGGATTGGTTTCTACATAAAATGTATCTTGCATGTCTCGCGCCGGATGATTTTCGGGGGTGTTTAAGGCCGAAAAGTTATGCCAATCATCTTCAATTTCTCGCCCCTCGCTTACTGTAAATCCAATTCTCGAAAACACATCAATAATTTGATTTTTAACCAAAGACAATGGATGACGAGAGCCAAACTGAATACTTGGATCGCTTGGCAATGTCAAGTCTTGTTGTTGAGCACCCGCATTATCTGCCGTGTGCTCATATTTTTCTTTTAGTTCGTTTATTTTATTTTGAGCCTTTGTTTTTAGTTCATTTAGCCTCTGCCCTACTTCGCGCTTTAGTTCGGGGGCAACTGATTTAAAATCATCAAATAACGAAGTTATTTCGCCTTTTTTACTCAACCATTTTATACGATACCCTTCTAATTCCTCTTTATTACTCACAGAAAATTCTTCTACCTGTTGTAATAAATTATTTATTTTTTCTAACATAATTTAATTTGATAATTACGACAAATTTAAGCATTTTTAGGTAGTGAAAAACCACCTATCTACATATATCTATTTTGGGTTATTATTACTTGTTGTACAATTATTACCTGCGCAAACTTTATTGAGTTATCAAGTTGTGGAGGGCGACACCATCAATATTATAAATAGTGATAGTTTAAAACAGGGCTTATGGAAAGAATTTTGGAGTAATGGCGATGTGAAAAGCGAAGTGAATTATAAAAACGGAAAAAAACAAGGCTTTGAAATTACTTGGTTTGATAGCCCAGATTGTGTAGAGTCTGAAAAATTTTATAAAAATGGTAAATTAGATGGCCCAGTTATTTATTATTCCAAAAAATGTCAGAAAGAATTATTTGAAACCTATAAAGATGGCGTAAAAGAAGGCTTAGAACTAGAATACTACTCGAATGGCAGAGTGAAAGCAGAAGGAAAATATATCAAAGGACACCTTGATGGCTACTATAAAGTATTTGACAAGAACGGTAATTTTTCGTTTGAAAGTAGAAGTAGTGATGCAGAAACTGACTTAAATCCTAACATTGCTGACACAGTTAATAGCGTTGTATTTAATGTGCTGAAACGAAATAAAAAATGGCATAACAAACTCATAGTGGCAGACTTAACAGGAAGCATGTACCCTTATGCACAACAAATAATTACTTGGATGAAACTAAATTTTATGAGTGATACAACGAGTCAGCATTTTGCATTTTTTAATGACGGCGATAAAAAAAGAGATGACGCAAAAAAAATTGGCGCCACAGGTGGCGTGTATCATTGCAAAGCAAAAAATGTAGAAGAATTAGTTTCTACCATGGAACTGGTGATTAAAAAAGGACAAGGTGGCGATGCCCCCGAAAACGTTATTGAAGGCATTATTTACGGACTAAACAAATCTGGAAAAGTTGATAACATTATTTTAATTGCTGATAACTGGGCAAAGGTAAGAGACATTAAATTGTTGCCTCGCATTAAAGTGCCTGTAAGAGTTATTTTATGCGGTGTTTACGAAGGCATGGCCATAGAAGAAGATTATTTAAACATAGCTTATAAAACCAATGGTTCCATACATACCATTGAGCAAGATATTACTAACTTAATGAATCAAAGTACTAATAAAAAATTTACCATTAATGGTGTTGATTACATTATAAAAAATGGAAGAATAAAAATTTTTTAAAAAGAAACAGGGCGTGAGAATTTTTAACGACACACATACATTGCCTCCTTTTCAAAATGCCATAGTTACCATTGGTACTTTTGATGGTGTGCATTTAGGACATCAAAAAATAATTAATCGTTTAAAAGAATTAAAACAACAAGAAGGGGGCGAAGTAATTGTTTTTACTTTTGATCCTCATCCAAGAAAAGTGTTGTTTCCTGAGCAAAGAGATTTAAAACTAATTACAACTACCGAAGAAAAATGCGAACTCCTTCAGCAGTTTGGTGTAGATAATGTATTAGTATATCCCTTTAGCACTTCGTTTTCTCAAATGCCAGCACGAGATTATATTTTTGATGTTTTAGTAAAAGCACTTCAAACAAAAACACTTGTTATTGGCTATGACCATCGCTTTGGAGCTAATAGAGAAGGAAATATTCAAACACTGAAGGAACTTTCATCACTCGGCATTTTTAATGTAGAAGAAATACCAGCACAAGAAATTAATCAACTAAATGTTAGCAGTACTCGTATTAGAAAAGCTATTGAAGACGGCGAGGTAACTATTGCTAATGATTTTTTGGGATACAATTTTTTTATAAATGGTATAGTTGTAAAAGGAAAACAACTTGGCAGAACCATTGGCTACCCAACAGCTAATTTATTTATAGCCGATAAAAACAAACTCATTCCTAAAATGGGCGTGTATGCCGTAAATGTGTACCATAAGAACACCCACTACAAAGGCATGTTAAACATTGGCACTAACCCAACCACCGATACCGACAATATCATAAAAGTAGAAGTAAATATTTTTGATTTTGATAAAGATATTTATGGCGAAGCACTTAAAGTTGAATTTGTGAAGAGAATTAGAGATGAAGAAAAATTTGCTAACTTAGATGAACTCAAATTAGCCATTGCACGCGATAAAATAGCTTGTTTAAATGTTTAAGTCCTTACAAAAAATAATTATCCTTGTTGCTTACTTGCTTGTATCTCAAGTTTCAAAAGCGCAATTGCTCGACTCATTAACATTAGATACGATGACCGCTATTACCGACTTACAAGTAGCACTAAAAAAACCAGATGCGGTGGTGAAGTTAATTTTACGGAAACAAAAATTAAAAACATTTCCCAATGAAGTTTTACAATTTAAAAATTTACAATACTTAGACATTAGTAAAAACTCCATTAAAGAATTGCCTGATAGTATTGATAAACTCTCCAACCTTCAGTATTTGGCTTGTAGTAAAACAGGGCTTGAACGTGTACCGAAAGAAATTGGAAATTTAACACATTTAAAATACCTCAACCTCAATCAAAACGAACTAATTATGTTGCCTCCACAAATAGGTAATTTAGAGAAATTAGAAATTTTAGATTTATGGAGTAATAATTTTGATGAATACCCTTCCACACTTTCTGGTTTAAAATCATTAAAGGTGTTAGACCTTCGCAACATTTTAATAAGTGACCCCGTTCAAAAAAGCATAACCGATATGCTGCCAAAGGCAACCGTTTATATGTCGCCAAGTTGCCGATGTAAATGGTAAAATTGCTCCATTTACTTTTTCATAGCTAACAGTTGTTCTTCTAGAAATTTAATGCCTTCTACAAAACTATGAGGATGGTAGCCCAATTCGTTTTTAGCTTTATCAATTATAAAACCTGTAATTGGCGGTCGTTTTGCGGGTTGTTTGATGTCTTCCGATTTTGAGGGTTTAATTAATGATTTATCTAATTGATAATAATCGGCTACTAAATGAGCAATTTCTAAAATACTTAAAAAATCTTTTCCCGAAATATTATAAATACCTGTTGCCCTTTTTTGAGCTATTAAAATACAGCCATCTGCTAAGTCCTCGGCAAGTGTTGGTGTACGAAATTGATCATCTACCACATTAATTGTTTTACCTTGTTCTAAATTTTGTTTTACCCACAAAACAATATTGCTTCTACTCATATTATCTACAATACCATAAACCAATACAGTTCGAGCAATAGCCCAATCTAACGACGATGCCATTACAATTTTTTCGGCTTCTAATTTTGTTTCGGCATAATAACTTAAGGGATTTGGCTTTTCGGTTTCATCAATTGGACCATGAGTGCCATCAAAAATAAAATCGGTAGATAGATGAATAAAATGAGGTTTGTAGTTGGGGTGTTGTTTTACTAATTTTTCTAAAACCTCTACCTGATTTTTTACCGCTTTGGTATTTAATAAATAAGCCGATTCTTTATCTGTTTCACAAGCATCTACATTTGTCATTGCTGCCGTATTAATAACCACATCTGGCAAATAGGCAGAAAACACTGCCTCTACATTATTATAATCGGCAATATTTAATTCGGCGTACTCATAGCCATTTTTATTTACTAAACGATTCTCGCCTCTAGCAGTTGCAATACAGGTTATGCCTGTATGTTGAATGAGTTTATATACCAGTTTTTGTCCCAACAAACCATTAGAACCTGTAATTAAAATTTTTTGCATAGTCCAAATTTAAAGAAATAAATAAGGCTAAAAATACATTTTAAATTTTTTAAGTAAAACAATACTTTCGGGTTAGTGTTCTGAACTTTTGTTTCTTTTGCTTCAAGGCAAAAGAAATGAAGATGTTTTTACTCTTCCTAACTTTTCTTTGCTTCTCCAAAGAAAAGTAACAAAAGAAAAGAGCTCACAAAAGCCAACAGAAAGTTTCATTTGTCGCACGAGCCTGCGCTTGCAAGCCATAAAACTTTCAGTTCGCACCTTTCGTGGACGTCCACCCACTCAAAAGCCTGTTCGTATGTTTGTTGTATGTTTTTTTTGCATCAAGCTATTACGGTTAGCACAAGGCATTTGTAATGCTGTGGCTATAAAAACAAAAAAACCGCAGCTATTCACTGCGGTTTTTTTATTGGGGTAAATAGTAAACGTTGTTTACTCTCTTACCATTTTTTTACTATCCACTACTTGGCCATCGGCTACTAAGGTGTAATGATACATACCACTTGATAAATCGGCAGCAAATACATTTACCTTGCCTTTGCCTCTTGTTTTAATATCTACAGTTTGTATAATTTGCCCTGCGCTGTTATAAAATAATAGTTGCGCTTTGCCCACACTACTTGGTACATTGTAAGTAATGGTTGTTTGCTCGGCAAACGGATTAGGTACATTTTGATTTAATACAATAGCATCTTTATCGCTCAACTCTACATCCATTTGATTTAATACAGATGTGCTTGCGTTATTAGCTGTTTTAGCACTATTGTTAGTACAACAAGTAGCAATAGCGTTTTCTAACGCTGTTAAGCGAGCATCTTGTATGCTATCTTTGTTACTTAATTGATTGGTTAAACTATCAATTTTATGTTGTTGCTCTTGTATTGCTTTAATTAATAAGGCAATAAAAGCATTATAATTTACTGTTTTAAATGATTTTGCTGGATAAATAACTGTGCCTGACGAATCAACCATTGCGGGTTTATAATTATTAGAAACTAACTCTGGCAACACACCTTCAACTTGTTGTGCTATTACGCCATATTGTTTTTGGCTAGGAAATTTCATACCATTAACATTAGTAGTATCGTAATAAAATGTTTTTGCTTCAATTTGTTGCAATATTTCTGATGCATTTGTAATACTATCTATATTTGTTTTTAAATTGGCATCAGAAGTGATAACTGGTGCACCATAAACAGTTAACGCTCCATTAACATTTACCTTTCCCTCAAAATAACCTGCATAATCTGTTGTACTTGGTGATGGATTCCATCCATAAACTCCAATAGCATAATTATATGGAAACAATGTAGGTAATGTAAATTGTGCGCCATTTATATCTCCCATCACTCCTATTCGAGTTTGGCTATTTTCAGCACTAAACCAGCCTCCAATTGTTAATCCTGAAGAATTTCCTGTATTTGAAACTGCTCTGCCTCTCATGGCAAAATTTTGGGGTGCTCGTGATGCCTCTGCATATACACCTACATTTCGTTGATTTGAATTACTTGAACTTATAGCGTTTGCTGTACTATAAACACCATAATTATTGGTTGCATTACTTGCATTTGTTGCTACACCAATGTTATTCTTATTTAAAGCATTAACGTCTGAACTCATCCCAATTGATAGTCCAGAATAATTTGAATTATTTGCCAAATTTGTTTGGGTTATTTTTACAGCAGTAACTGCATTTGGATTATTTGATGTTAAGGGTGATATTACATCTAAATTTGCTGTAGGAGAACATGTTGTTCCTATCCCTACATAATTCGTTCCCCAAGGGTTTGTAGCTGATGGCCCTTTAAATCGATAATTAAAATTATTAGTAAGTATTTCATAATCATCGGTTAATGGTTTTTTAATACTATCGCTGCAATAATTACCCACATCAGCACCGCCACCTGCTCCGTTTCTTATGAGCACTACATTGCCTAAGCTATCTACCGTAAGTACTTTATCTACATCTATGCCTACTAGCTTAGCTACGCTATCGCTTACTATTTTACTATTACTAGTTAAATCTCTAAATCTTAAACCCGATGCTCCTGTACTGCCTAAATAAGAACCTGTAACATTGGTATTAGCCGCAGCATTATAGCCATTCATAATAGAATTAATTTCGATGGTATTACCCGGATTAATTGTACCCACTGGTGTTAAACTTTCAAAATCACCAAAGCCAGTGCGAGGGTCGTTTACACCCAAACTGGTGTTATGAAAAGGCACATAGCGTACAAACTCTAATCCATTTTGTGTACTCATAGCACCTGGTCCTGGAAATGGCTGACCTGCCGCTGGCGAGGTAAATATAATTCGTAATTTATCGGGAGCTATGTTAAACCCTGGCAATACATTAGTATAGTTATCTCCAAAAGATATAACCGCATCTTGCCTATCGCCAAGTACACCATTCTCGTTTTTTAAACCTATGTACATGTTATCGGTGCCTTGCGATATAAATGTTCCTACATCCATCCAAGAGCGCCATCCATCGGTAGTAGTTGGGTTTAATACTGAGCCTGTGTTATATCCTAAATGCAATAAAGCTAATGGGCGAGTTACAGGTGTTGCTGGGTTATGACTAATGGCTACACGGGTAATATTATTTGGTACATTACCAGGATTTGAAATACCTGGAGCACCAATTTGTGTAATTATTACCCTTTCTCTATTATTTGTAAATAATTTAAGATTCCTATTTTCCTTTTGAACTAACTCTGCATTTCCTATGCTAGTAATTCCTAAATGTAATCCATCATTTTGAGATTGACCTGTCCCATTAGTATTACTAATTTGTATATATGCTTCATTAGTAGCGTTATTGTTTATATGAAGCATATTCTGTGCTGGAGCATTATCGTAAAACACTGGTCCAATTCCTACATGACCATCTCCATCCATTCTCATTACCTCTCTACCATAATCTGTATTAGAAAAACCATCGTTTATTATCGAATTAAGTGGAGAATGGAATATGAAACTTAAGCCAGTTGTTATTGGGCTTATTCCATTTTGAGACACACTATTGTCTCCCCAAGTTATTACCGCATCTTGATAATCGGTCGGTAGATTAGTTACCACAGAAGTACGACCTGTTTGGTCATTAGGATTTTTTTGTCTTAACCCTACATAAAAATTGTCAGTCCAAGCCATATACATTGTACCAATATCTTGCCAACTTCTATATCCTAGAGGAGAAACTCCACTAGCCATTGAAGGTGAATCATATCCTAAGTGCAATAAACAAAATGGTTTTTGAATCGGATTACTCCCATCTCTACTTATTCCTATTCTAGTAAGATTTGTATTCCAAAGAGGATTGGTTAAACTTGAAGAATATGGTTGTAAATTTGCACCAAATGGGAGATGAGTAACAGTTATCCTATTAGCGCCATTAGTTTGCATGAAAATGGGGCTATTCCACATTGTACCAAAGATATTGTTATTACCAGCTGAACCTCCTGGAAGATTACCACCACGATACCAAGCTTTTTCTACCATATTTTGAACTGCAAAAATATATGGAAGTGTATTTGCTGGTGGTGCACTACCAGTTGGAGTTTGTTGGGCAACGACATTAAAACCAATTGTCATTAAACCTAAATAAATTTTTATTCTCATAAGTTAATTGTATAATTACCTTATTAGTTGAATAAATCCTTTGTATATTTTTTTATCTATATTAGTAGAAGCTGTAATGATGTAAAAATAAGCACCATCATTACATGGTTCACCGCTTGTGGCATGAGCATCCCATTTTATAACAGGATTATCTGTTTCATAAACTTTATTGCCCCAACGGTTATATATTACACTGTGAGCCTTTTCGAATACACTTAAATCAACATGCCAAATATCATTTACACCATCGTTATTAGGTGAAAAAATATTTGGAAAAACAGGATCTTTAAAGGGTAATTCTTTTATTGATATATCATCTATGAAAATATAATCTAACACATAAGCAAGTCCGCCCCAATATGAAGTATCACAATTACTCATCGTAAATTTTGTATGTACACTATCAGCGAAACACCCAATAACTGCGTAATTTTCATTACCATTTGCTTTGTATTGCATAGTTATTTTTTGCCATCCTAACGAGTCTGTAATATAATTACTAGTATCATTAAGCGCATCTGGAACCAAATTGGTTAACCAAAGGGCATTTGTATCTTTATATCTTTGGTTAAAAAATTTAACGCCAATTTCGCTTATACTACAAAAACTATTTTTAGATGAAACAAACATATCTATTTCATAAGTAACACCTTTTACTAAAGGTTGGCTTAGTTTGTTTTGAATATACTCACGATAGTTTCTAACAAAAACATCACCCACATAAAAGGCAGCCATATTCATTCCTGTTTTAGGATATTGATACCCTAATCCTACATTTGGAGGCTCATATGGGCCTAGTACGCCATTTGGGCACCATAAATCACTACTACTTCTTATGGGATTACTCCATCCTTTACAACCACACCACTCAAAAACATCAAATCCTAAATTAGGAATAGTACCATAGCAAGAATCAATTTGTTCAAAGCTACCATTAGTAATGTATTCTGTTTGTGCGTTTACCTTACAGCAAAGCATTACAAGTATATATAAAAAAATATATAAAGGTTTATTCAATTAAATAAGTTGGTTAAAGTAATTTTTTTTAAAAAGTAAGTTATTAAAATAAATGAGTATTGGCATTTTATTTTAAAAAGACTTACCTTTTATTTGTTTTGGAACAAGTAAGCTAAACTTAGCTTACAAAATCCTATACTGTTATTTGGCATGGGCATAAAAGTATAAAGTTTATTTTTACATTACAGGAGGTTCCCTACCTCCTTTCTTATATAATGGCTTAATGCGCTGCAACCCGCATGGCTGTATATATATATATATACGAGTGCTGGTATGTAGTATTAAGTTTCATAATAGCTAAGTTATTACAATTTTTTTATTTTACAAATTTTTAACTATTTATTTTTTTTAAATAAGTGCAATACTATTCCGGGTACTGCTATGGCATTTTAAAATGTTGCCTCGTACATAAACTATTATTCCTCAATTAAAAGTAATTCGATAAATAGTTCCTTTATTTTCTTGAGATTCAACTTCTATCTTTCCGTCAATCTGATCGGATAGGGATTTTACTAAATCTAGCCCAATTGAATTACCATAGGGTTTATGAAACTTAGAAACATCATAACCTTTGCCGTTATCCGAATACACTAGTAAATACTTACCGTTATCTGCTTTGGTGTAACTAAGACTAATTTCTCCTGATGAAGTTGTTGTGAATGCATGTTTTATAGTATTTGAAACTAATTCATTAATAATAATTCCCAAAGGAACCATCTTATCTATTGATAAAAACACCTCGATAATATTTGTTGTATATGTAATGGTTACTTGACGATACAAAAGATGATGCATCAAATCATTAAGATAGTGTGAAAGATTAATAGTAGATAAATTAGAGGATTTATATAAATTCTCATGAACCAAAGCCATTGCTTGAATACGATTTTCGCAATCATTAAAAATTTCGCGTTCATAGGTTCCTTTTAACTTATCCGATTGCAAATGAATTAAACTAATTACGATTTGTAAATTGTTTTTTACACGATGGTGTAATTCTTTTAACATCACTTCTTTCTCTTCTTTACTCATTAATGTCTTTCTAAGTTCGTTAATTGTAGAAACTCCAGAAAGCACTACGAGATAAACAAAAACAGCACCCATAAAGAAAATAACTCCTATTAGAGTTTCGTAATATTCATTTAGCTTAAAAAAATAACCAACAATAACCAACAAATAACCTAAGAAAAAAACAACCATAAAAACCAAAAGTAATCTCCAACGACCAAAATGACGATTTCCTTTTATAATACGAAGCAAGCCCTTTGTTTTGAATATTGCCAACAACATGGCAAGAGCTCCAAGTAAAATAAGACCCGTAGTAATAATAGCGGTATTAAAAAGTGATATAATATATGATTGCAACATGTAGTTTAAATTTTATTCTAAGAAATTTAAAAATACTACAAAATAAAAATACAAAATAAAAATGAGTTTTAAGCCTTAAATACAAATTACGCATTAATACTTCTCTTAATAATCGGATTGTGCGTTATATATTCATCTTCAAAACCTAAATTAATTAACAACTTTGGCTTTTATTTTAAAGTAAAAGAAAACAAGAACTATCTTTTAATTCTTTAACATCTAGTATTTTGATACCATGCTTTAATTTCGGATATTGAGAGTTAATTCATCTATACTTTACATTATATAATAATGGCTACAACAGATATTTCAAAAAAAATAAAATTAAGACGGATAACATTAGAAGATTATGCGCAAATAACAGCCTTACAACTACTTTGTTTTCCTGGCATGAAACCATGGTCTGAAGGACAATTCAAAAATTTAATCTCTCATTTTTCGGAAGGACAGGTTTGCGTGCAATATGGGAAAAAGATAATTGCTTCTTCATGCAGCTTAATTATAAACTTTGATGATTATAGCGAAGAATCGCCTTGGAGTGAACTTACCGATAGCGGAAATATTAGCAATCATGATCGATATGGAGATACACTTTATGGTATTGAAATGATGGTAAATCCTGAATTTAGAGGAATGAAACTATCTCGTCGGTTATATGATGCAAGAAAAGAATTAGCCAAAAAGCATAATTTAAAACGTATTATTATTGGAGGAAGGTTACCCAGCTATTCTAAATACGCTCATAAATTATCGATAGAAGATTTTGTGGAGAAAGTAATTAATAAAAGTATTTATGATACCGTATTAACAGCTCAGCTATCTAATGGATTTTCATTAAGACGGATATTGCCAAATTATTTACCCAATGATAAAGAGTCTTGCGGTTATGCAACCTTACTCGAATGGCGAAATTATAACTATAGCTCCAAAAAGGAGCAAGCAACACCTAATGCTCATTACACCAGAGTAAGCGCTGTGCAATATCAAATGCGGGCTATAAATTCATTTAATGATTTTGCAAGGCAAGTAGAGTTTTTTGTAGATACATCTTCCGATTACAGAAGCGACAATGAATTATTACCTGAGAAGATTACCCTCCAATAATTATCATTTTTACCCGAAAAACGCCCAGGTTTAGCCATTCGTCAATTAAGTCAGTTTACTGAGCAATACATAGAATTGTTTACCAGCTTGGCTATTAAATACAACATTAATATTATTGGAGGTTCGCACTTTACTGTAGAAGATGATAAATTATATAATATCTCCTATTTATTTAGGCGAGATGGCACTTATGATAAACAATACAAAATTCATATTACACCCTCTGAAAAAAAATGGTGGGGAGTTGAAAATGGTGATAAAATAAAAATATTTAATACTGATAAAGGTAAAATTGCCATCTTAATATGTTATGATGTTGAGTTTCCAGAGTTATCGCGTATTGCCGTAAGTAAAGGTGCTAAAATTATTTTTGTGCCGTCCAATACAGATGATAGAAGAGGTTACTTGCGTGTAAGATATTGCGCCCAGGCAAGAGCCATTGAAAACCAAGTTTATGTTATAGTAACAGGCTGTGTAGGCAATTTACCTGAAGTAGCTAACCTAGATGTTCATTATTCACAAGCCGCCATATTTACACCTTCGGATGTTGAATTTCATAGAGAAGCAATTGCTTCTGAGGCAACACCAAATACCGAAACCATGATATACCAAGACCTTGATATGAATTTATTAAAACGTAATAGAGAAATGGGTTCTGTACAAACATGGAATGATAGAAAACAAGGCTTCTACAAATTAAGTTATACTGAAGACGGAAAAGAAATGATCGTATAAAGAAAGCTGCCCTTTATGAGGCAGCTTTTTTAAAATTATACTATACAAGGTTATTTTTTCATTAAGAACACGTGACCAAGTTTTTGGTATTGCTTACCAAGTTCATCTTTAAAATAAATTTTATACACATAAGCATCTTGTTTTAAAATTGGCCCTGAGTTATTTTTTCTTCCATTCCAAAATAAGTTCACGTCATTTGTTTTATAAATCATTTCGCCCCATCTATCAAAAATATATAATTGGAAAGTGGAATAATCAACTCCTGTAGGTGGTAAAAAGATTTGGAACACATCATTCAATCCATCTCCATTACCTGGTGTAAAGGCATTTGGCACATATAATACCACATCTGGTTTTACAACAATAACAATAGATGTATCATCTACGCAACCATGATTAGTTGTCGCTATTAATGTAACTGTATAATCTCCTGAGTTTGAAAACAAATAAGACTCATCAACATTAGTACTAGTGGATAACCCGCCAATATCCCAATTATAGGTATTATCTGCCAATACTGTTGAAGTATTTGTAAATTCCACCTGACCATCTACTACTGTTGTTTCGGTTAATGATGGATCGAAAGAGGCAACAGGCATTGGGTAAACATCAATGGCACTTGTAGCCGTACTGGTATCTTTACATCCTACATTATCTGTATAGGTAATGGTTGCGGTATAAGTTCCTGGAACTGTATAAGTGTGTGTTACTGATAACCCAGTGGCTGTATTACCATCTCCAAAATCCCACACCATTGTACCTGTATTAACAGTAGTTGAACTATAATTAATAGTTACAGGATTACATCCTTGAGTGATGTTTGGAACTGCATTAGCCTCTGGTTTAGGATTTACTACAACCTCCATAGTAGCTGTACTTCCGCAATATAATAATGGAGAAGGGTTAGTTGAGTAAGTTAATACATGTGTTCCAGCACCTGCCGAGGCCGGTGTAAACGTATCAGATGAAACACCTGCCCCCGTCCATGTACCTCCAGGAAACTGAGTAAGAGGTTGTAAATTAGTTGCAGCATCATAAATACAATTTGGACCTACGGCACCTGTTATAACGGCTGGTACAAACTGTACAACAGTAATACTTGTTGTTTCGGTAGCCGAGCAAGTTGAAGACCCTACCGTGTAAGTGTAGGTGTTATTTCCAACAGTTGCTGCAGTTGGGTCAAATGATCCAGTAGCAGAAATACCGTTACCAGCTACCCAAGTTCCTCCGCTTGGTGTTACCGACATAGTAACTACAGAACCGTTAGAACAATATGGACCTACTGCTGTAATAGTTGGTTGAGTAGCAGAATTTACTTGAACGCTAATTGTACTTGTTGATGGACAAAGCGTGGTAGTAGGTGTTGAATTAGTGCTATAAGTTAGCGTATGAGTTCCAGCACCTGACACAGTAGGATCAAAAATATTACCTGTCACACCTGGTCCCGACCACACTCCTGTTCCTAAAGTAGATGTTGTTAAAGCGGTAGATAAATCAACCGTACTTGCAGGTAAACACATAGGGTTTATTGTACCTCCAATAGTAGATGGTACATATTGTTCGATAGAAACAGTTGTGTTTCCAATAGAGGCACATGAACCCGTTCCAATGGAATAGGTATAAGTATTGTTACCAACAGTTGCTAATGAAGGTGTTAACACCCCTGCCGAAGTAATACCAGCACCAGTCCAAGTTCCACCCGTTGGAGTAGCTGTTAAAGTAATTGCTGTTGCATTATTAGAACAAAACGGACCAACTGGTGTAACAGTTGCAGGAATAGGCACGATTACAGAAACTGTAGAACTTTGAGTTTGCATACAATTTGTTTGACCTATTGGTTCTACTTGCACATTATACACAGTAGTTACAGTTGGATTAGCAATGGTTGTATAGGTATTTGTTGGGTTTAACCCTGCTGTAGGTGTCCATGTATAGCTAAATAATGAAGGATTTGAACCACCACAGTTACCAAATCTAATATTTGGACGATACGTTGTATTTGGTGTATAACCTGAAGATGTTGTATAAGGACAAGCTACCGTAACATCACTATTAAACCATCTTACAGAGTTAAATGGAGTAGCCGTGTAATATGTTGATGAGTTATTAGTATAAGAAGCAGTTAAGTCGTTACACACATCAACAAGAATATTAGATACACCATCCCATTCGTATGCAACAGGGAAATTATAAGTGTTCCATCCAACTACCACATTAACCGAAGGCGCGCTATACACTTGAGTTAACCCTACATTATCAAATGCAGTAGAAGTTCCTAAGTCGTTTACATTTGTACACTTCATCTTAATAGTAAAATTTGGATAGGTGGTTGTTCCAGCTGTCATTGCTACATTCCATGCAATACTTGAGATTTTACCTGGTTGAACGCCTGCTGCTAAAAGTTCGCTAGCAAGATATAAAATCTGATGTCTCGAATTTTTATACCAGTTACCATAAATTGCCGGATAAGTAGTTGAACTATTTATTTGAGTACCTGTACCTATTGTAACAAAATTAGGTGTTGTACATCCTCCACTTCCAGACAAACCACAAGTTGCAGGTGTTGTGTTTCCAAAATTCACAGTTAATGATGTACTTAAAGGTGTACATATTACAGTATTGGTTGGAGTTAATGTAAAAGTATATACAAACGGATTTACGGTAAAAGTAGTATTATATAAACATTGTCCATCGAATACAGTTGCACTATAAGTTCCTATTGATAACCCAGTGATACTGTCTTTTATTGCCGACGTATTATTTAGTGTATGACTATAACCGCTTGGACCTGTAACAGTATAACTATAAGGTACCGTTGCAGCAGTTTGTAAATTAATAACAGCATACGAGTTATTGTTCCCTGGACAAATACTCTTAATATTACTTGCATATATATTTCCGCCAGGTTGTTGAGTTAAAGTATATTTAATGGAATCTTTACATCCACTAGCCGTTGTATAAACTAAGAAATATTGTGCGCCATTTACAGGATTATTGATTGTTAAGGATGAACTTGTTGCGCCTGGTATCACAGCAAGAGGTGAGGCTGTGTACCAAGTATAATTTGACCCACCATTTTTAGTAATCCAAGCTACAGTTCCACAATATGGAGCTTGTAAGCCATAGAAAGCTGGCGCACTTATTCCTACATTTACAGTAGTTGTAGCTGACCCACACATTGGAGAGTTTACAATAACCGTATAGTTCCCTGGTGCTAACCCTGTAGCTGTTTGGGTTGTTCCTACCTGAGTTCCCACACTATTAATCCATTGATAACTATAGCCTAAACTACTACCTGTTGCATTAACATACGCCGTTCCACTAAAGCCATTAGGGCAAGATGGTGTTGAGCCTACTCCCGTTATACTCACTGTTGTTACTGAAACAGTGGTTTGAAAAGAACTTAAACATCCATTAGGTGCTGTTACATTACAAGTAAATACTTGACCTGCCGTTACAGGGCTAATCGTTGCAGTCATTGCGTTTCCACCATTAGCCACACTAATTGGTCCGCCTGGTCCTACCCATTGATAAGTTGAATATCCAGCAGGTGCTGTTAATACGGAAGCATTAGAGCCCGCACAGAAACTAGCAACTGCCCCACCTTGGCTACATTCTGCATCCACATAAGCATAGCCCCAGTGTCCACCTTGTGAACACCCCCCTACATAAAACTCAACATTTACTGCTGTAATAGATGGGTAATTAGAAAAATCAAAAGCATAAGTAGCCCATTTTCTATACATGATATCAAATCCAATTACAGAATTAGTCCAAGTAGGGTCGTATTGAGGTGAAGCTGTATTCGTTAAGTTTGTATTACAAGTTACTGTATATATTGAGCAGCCTGGCACTGGATTACCATTCTGGTCGGTAACTTTAACTGAAAAATAAGGTTGTTCAGCAGCTGGATGATTACCATTTTGTAAAACCAAAGCATAAGAAACAGAGAATGATTTATTATTAGGATTTAAAGTCATTAAATAATTCAACTTACTGGCTCTGTAATTAGCTACCGCACCATTCATCCTTACTGAAGAAGGCGCTCCGAATGGACTAACAACTGGAATCTCCGATACAGTTTGTGTTCCAACAACTTTACACGCAATAGAATCCCAACCAACACAATTAGGATAAATACTGTTAGTGGCAGGTGTTGTCATAATCGTATGATAATTAGTGGTATTTGTTAATCCTACATTGTTACCCGCACCATTCATAATTGTAGCACCTGTTTGATTATAAATAGGGAAAGGAGCACCCGTTCCCCCATTAGCAACTGAACCGTATCCACCAGTCCAGTTGGTAAAGTTTAATTGTTCAAATCCAGCATTAGGACAATACGCATTTTGAGGAGTATTATTAGGAGGAGTGATTGTTTTAAAAATGGAGCCATTATTTCCATTCACATATATGGTTCCCATATCATACACATCGGCACTATTATGAGTTGATGTAGAGGTATGCCCCTTATGTGATAAATAATCGGCGTGCAAAAATTTAACGTATCCTTCAACGTCTGATTGTGGAATGCCCTTTTCTTTGGCTGTTTGATAGGCAGCCTTAATGTCAAAACCATCTGGTAATTGCGACAAAATAATTTTTGAAGAAAATAAAAAGATTAGTAATAACAATACGTGTTTCATTTGATCATAATTTTAAACCGTAAAGTTACAACAAAATCAGATAGAAAAAGAACAGTTTACTCATTAAAACTGTACTCCTACGAAATCAAAATACTCTAAATCATTTAAGAGATGACAGGAGGAGGTTCCATTACATGTTTACAAGCCTTGCAAGTTCTTAAATCTAGTGAATTATAAAATTTATGAAACACGCTTTGGAACTGGGTAGTTATATCTTTTAATTCAAATTTTTCTTCAAATAATGGGTGATTACATTTTTCACAAAACCACATTAAACCATCCATTTCACCTGGTCGGCGCTTGCGTTCCATTACCAAACCAATTGTATTTGGTCCGCGTTTTGGATTATGAGGAACCTTGGGTGGTAACAAGAAAATATCTCCTTCTTTAATAGGCACATCTACTGCTTTGCCATTTTCTTGAATTTGAACAGTAATATCGCCCTCTAATTGATAAAAGAACTCCTCGCTTTCATTAAAGTGATAGTCTTTTCTTGAGTTTGGACCCCCCACCACCATTACTATAAACTCAGTGTCTTTATACACCACTTTGTTATTTACAGGCGGTTTTAATAAGTGGCGGTTTTCATCTATCCACTTCTTAAAGTTGAATGGTCGGGTGATACTCATATTTAGCGAAATTTTAGTTAATTAATTTCCTGGAAACTTTGCTTTTCTTTTCTCCAAAAACGCATCTACTCCTTCTCTAAAATCAGCTGTCCCAAAACTCTTTCCAAACTCCTCAATTTCAACCTCATAGCCGTTTAATTTAGAGTTATATCCTGCATTTATAACTTTAATAGCTGTTTTTATAGCGGTTGGTGATTTAGTGGCTATTTTAGAGGTTATTTCAAAACATTTATTAAGTAATTCCTCGGGTGTAGTTACATAATTTACTAAACCCCATTTGTAAGCATCTTCTGCTACCAACATATCGGCTGTAACAATCATTTCAAAGGCTTTCCCTTTACCAACTAGTTGTGCCAAACGTTGAGTTCCGCCATATCCAGGTATTACTCCTAAACTTACTTCAGGCAAGCCCATTTTAGCATTATTACTCGCCACACGAATATGACAAGCCATTGCTAATTCTAATCCACCACCTAGTGCAAAGCCATTTACAGCAGCAATAACTGGTTTAGAATAATTTTCGATGAAGTTAAATATTTTAAAATGACCGATAGAACTTAATTGTTTACCTTCTTCAACACTAAAATTAGCAAACTCCGCGATATCGGCACCTGCAACAAACGCTTTATTCCCTGAGCCAGTAATAATAAGTGCCTGAACTTCTTTATTATTTTCAGCATCAACTAATACCTCGTGCAATTCCTCAATGGTTTGTTTATTTAATGCATTTAGTTTATCAGGGCGATTAATAGTAAGTATTAATACATTATTTTTTATTTCAGCAGTTATATTTTCTAAAGCCATTTCTACAGTCATTTTCAATTAAATTTAGTTGCAACAAATATAATACGATATGTATGGATTACACAAAAAGTTATTAACCACCTCTATAAGGCTCATAAAACCTAGCAAAAACAAAAAACCTGTTTGGATTTCAAACAGGTTTTTTGTTAAATAACAATTTCGTCTTGGTCTTTATTAAAGAAGTGATATTCCATAAAGGCATAACTATTGGAGCTAATAATTTTAACCCATTGTTTATGTTCAAAGTACCATTTCCATTGTTTGCTTCGTAAAAAACCTTTTTGTTTTAAGAATCCTTCGATGTAAGGATGCACACACAATGTAATATTTTTAGCGGCTTGTTCTTTGATAATAAATCGTAGGGCAATCTCAATTTGTTCTACAAACAAAATGCTTGGCTGAACTTTACCACTTCCGTTACAACTTGGGCAACTTTCTAAAACCTCCACATTTACCTCTGGGCGCAAACGCTGACGGGTAATTTGAATAAGCCCGAACTTACTTGGTGGCAAAATATTGTGTTTTGCTCTATCCGATTTCATTTCCTCTTTTAATTTATCAAAGAGTACTTTTCTATTTTCAGGATCGTGTAAATCAATAAAATCAACCACAATAATACCGCCCATATCACGTAGTCGTAACTGACGAGCTACCTCAACAGCTGCTTCTAAATTTACTTCTAAAGCATTTTCTTCTTGCGATTTATCGCTTTTTGCTCTATTTCCACTATTTACATCAAATACATGGAGCGCCTCTGTGTGTTCTACAATAAGGTATGCCCCACTTTTCATAAACACTGTTTTTCCGAACAATGATTTAATTTGGCGATCGATACCAAAATTATCGAAAATAGGCACTTTGCCAGTATAATGTTTTAAGATATCTACTTTATCTGGCGAAATGGTTTTGATGTAAGATTTTAAATCGGTAAACACTTCTTCGCTATTTACATGAATAGCATTAAAAGAGGAGTTTAAAAAATCTCTTAGGATAACGTTAGTTCTATCAACCTCACCTAATACTTTAAACGGAGGTTCGGCAGTTTGTAAAGCCTTAAAACAAGTATCCCATTTGGATACTAAATCTGCCATATCCGCTTCAATATCAGCAACCGATTTACCCTCGGCAACAGTACGAATAATGACACCAAAGTTTTTAGGCTTAATACTTTGTACTAATGATTTTAATCGTGTTTTCTCTTCGCTACTTCTTATTTTTGAAGAAACAGAAATTTTATCTGAGAAAGGGATTAATACAATATATCTTCCTGCAATAGAAATTTCGGTAGTAATTCGGGGGCCTTTAGAAGAAATGGGTTCTTTAGCAACTTGAACTAATACATATTGTCCACTTTTTACTGCATCATTTATTTTGCCGTCTTTATTTATATCAGCTTCATTTTTAAAATACATTAAATTGCTCACGCTCTGTTTACCAGAACGAACTGCCTCTACGTACTTAAAAATAGAATTAGCTTGAGGACCTAAATCTAAATAATGCAAAAATGCATCTTTATCATAACCTACATCTACAAAAGCGGCATTTAAGCCTGTCATTACTTTCTTTACCCTGCCGAGGTAGATATCACCTACCGAAAACTTTACGTTACTCTTTTCTTTATGTAGTTCTATTAAACGTTTATCGTTTAATAATCCTATTACAACTTCGCCAGGTGTAGAATTTATTACTAGTTCTACATTCACCTTTAAATAATTTTATATTAATATTTTTAGTTTCAATTATATAGATACCAATATCTTACAATTCAAAAATATTGTAACATATATAAACAACACAAGCAGAAAGATTATACAAACCTTTCTGTTTATGTTGTAAAATTCAAAATTAATAATCAGCTGAGCCGATTATTTTTTCTTATGACGACTCTTTCTCAAACGTTTTTTACGTTTGTGAGTTGCCATTTTATGTCTTTTTCTTTTCTTTCCGCTTGGCATAATCCTATTGGTTTAAAAATTTATATTTATTTAATTGTTTGTTTTTTTAGTTGTTCAATGTATTTCTTTATCTCATTTCTCGCCATTACATCATCTGTTTTAGAAGCATAAACTTCAAGCATCTCAATGGTTTTTGCAATATTACCTTGTTGTTCGTAAGCATCAGCAAGATGTAAATACGCTTCGATATAAAGTGGATCAATAGCTAATACTTTTTCAAAACGTTTAATTGCTTTTTCCCATTGTTGCGATTGTACTGAGAAGAATGCAAAATTCATTTGAAGTTTCACGTTATTGCTATCTATTTTTTCAAGCTCTTTTAATAACGCGATACCTTGCATTGGGTCTTTTCCACCCTCTACATAACAAGCTGCTAATTGAATCTTAGCATCAAAATTAGTACTATCTTTTTCGATAGATTTTTGATAACAGTGTACAGCACTTTGATATAAAATTGGAATTTCTTTCTCATCTTTTATAAAACGAATCGCATAGTAATATCTATTTCCAGCTTTATGAAAATCCTCTGCTTTTTGGGTGATATTAGCTGTTTGTTCTACGAAATAAGCCGCAAAATCTGGTCGTTTTAAATTATCCCAAAATGCAATTACATCAACAAAAGCATTATCTGATTGAGTGCTTTTTGCTTTTGCCAATAAATCATCGTAGTGTGTTTTTTCTTTAATTTCTAAAGCATTAACAGCAAGTTGTACCTGACTTTGTAAATCTTGTACAAGCATCTCATTACTTTCCAATTTCTGCTTCTCGGCCATCTTTTTGGCCGATGGTGTATTTGGCGCAATAAATAAAAGAACGGTTAAAACAACAGCTGTTAATCCTAATCCAATCTGTGTTTTACGTGCAGTTGTCATTAATCAATTTCGTTATTATCTAATGGTTCGGCTACTTTTACATTTCGCTTAACGCGTTCGCTAAAAGTTTTAGCTGGTTTAAATGCTGGAATATAGTGTGCAGGTATTACCACAGTTGTATTTTTTGAAATATTACGTCCTACTTTTTCTGCACGCTTTTTAACTACAAATGTTCCAAACCCTCTTAGATATACATTTTTTCCTTCGGTCATAGAAGAGCGGATGGTTTTCATAAAAGCCTCCACAGTCGTTTGTACAACCACCTTCTCAATACCAGTTTTTTCTGAAATTTCGTTTACAATATCTGCCTTTGTCATTTACAATATATTTAAAATCAATGATTTAATATTTAAAAATCGGGCGACAAAGATACATTTTTTATTGTAAATGAAAAATTTATTTACCTAAATAAGTGCTTTTTTGTTAAAAAAAGGGGAATTAAATTTCTTTACGCATCCGCGCAACTGGAATATCAAGCTGTTCGCGGTACTTAGCAACGGTTCGGCGGGCAATATTGTAGCCTTTACTTTTTAGGCTCTCACAAAGCGCATCGTCGGTTAATGGTTTTTTCTTGTTTTCGTTTGAGATTAAATCTTCTAATATTTTTTTAACCTCACGCGTACTTACTTCCTCGCCACTATCTGTACCCAGTGATTCTGAAAAGAAAAACTTTAGCGGCTTGGTTCCATAGGGTGTTTGCACAAACTTACTATTTGCTACCCTCGATACAGTGGAAATGTCTAGTTTTACCTTATCGGCAATATCTTTTAATATCATCGGTTTTAACTTCGACTCATCTCCTGTTATAAAATACTCTTGTTGAAACTCCATTATACAGTGCATGGTTATTGACATAGTTTTATACCTTTGTTGTAAGGCATCAATAAACCATTGTGCTGACTCAACTTTATCTTTTACAAATGCTCCTGCTTGCTTGCTAGATTTATCCTTAGCTTTAGAGTATTCTTCTAGCATTTGTATATACTCTTTATTTACTTTTAGTTCTGGTAAGTTACGCTGATTAATGCTTAACTCGGGCAACCCATCTACTACTTGTATATTAAAATCAGGTATTACTTCGGAAGTTTGACCTTTAAAATCAACCTCAGAATTACCAGGGCGAGGATTTAAGCGTCTGAGTTCATCAATTACTTCTTTTAAATCCTCATCGTTTAAATCTAACTTACGAGCAATCTTATCATAATGCTTTTTCAGGAACTCATCCATCATGTGTTTTACCACCTCAATAGCTAAAAGTGTTTCTCTTGCTTTTTCTTTTTTATGCTCGAGTTGAATTAATAAACATTCTTGTAAACTACGCGCTCCAACACCTGGTGGATCAAACGTTTGAATAATGCGTAACATCTCTTCCACTTCTTCCTCTTGAACCGTAAGACCAGAGTTTAATATAAATGCGCCATAAATTTTATCTAGCTCTCGCAAATAACCATCTTCATCAATCCACCCAATAATGAACATACCAATCATATATTGTCTTTCGGTAAGTTCCTTAAGCCCAAGCTGATGTTCTAATTTAGAACGGAAATCAGGCGACTCCACCACCACTGTTTGAAAATGCTCGTCATCAGCACTTCTATTTACTACATCATACTTATAGGAATCTAAATCTCCGTCGGCCATGTAATCCTCTAACTCATAACCATCGTCTATTTTTGTTATTTCATTTTCTTCAGATCCATAACTATCATCATCACTTAAATTATCATCAGTATTATCAATCTCATCATATTCATTACTCACCTCTTCCGTTTCCGTTTCATTACTTTCATTTTCTAAGCATGGATTCAGTTCTAATTCTTCTTTGATACGTTGCTCTAACTCAACAGTAGTTAGCTGCAACATTTTCATTAATTGTATCTGTTGCGGAGATAGCTTCTGACTGAGTTTTAATCCTTGTATTTGTTTTAATGCCATTGATATGGCAAATATACAAAAAAAAGACTTTTAATAATTGTAATAAGGCGAAATTAAGATATACACCAATACACCGCTAATGGTTACATATAGCCAAATTGGGTAACTAAATCGTGTGATTTTTTTATGTTTCACAAAATCATTTTTAAGCGCATAATAAAATGATAAAAGAATGAGTGGCAAAACAATGGCTGCTAAGAAAATATGTGATAACAAAAAGACTAAATAAGGTATTCTGCTTCCAGATACCGCTGCTCTTTCTTCATCTTCTAAAAATCCATTGTGATTGACATCGCCATACACGGTGTCTGCTATAAAATAATGGGCGGTGATGTATGACACGAAAAACAAAGCTGATAAGAAAAAAGCTGTGAGATTTAACTTTTTATGAAGTGCTAATCTTTTTGTTTTTACAGCCCAAAGCGACGTAAGTAACAATAAACTACAAGTTGCATTAATACAAGCATTAAGCAAGGGTAACTTATAAATAAAATCTGGAAATACCTCTGGGGCAGGCAATACTCTTTTGTTTAGTAGAATAACCACTAAACAAATTAAGATGCTTATGCTTAATACTAATTTAAACGCCTTGGCGTCTTGATTTTTATTTTCCTCGTTACTCATATTGAATTAATAAATGTGCCTTTGAATTTGGTAAATGTAATATCTTTAAAAAACAACGTTGCCTCAACAAACAATTCTCCTTCTTGCTTTGGTTGAAATACAATTTCAACATTCACAGTTTGATGTTGAGTAGGAATTATCATTGCAGTGAATTTAATATTATCTCCTTTTTTAAGAGTTAACGTTTTTGAAACTTGTTGCTGTAATATCTCTTTAATAATTTGTGTTTGGCAAACTCCTGGCACAACAGGCATTTGCTCGAAATGCCCTTTAAATATGGCATGTTGTTCGTTTAAAACTATTGTTGCCGAAATTTTAGAATCTATTTGCTGAATAGATTTAATAATATAAAAGTCATTTAATAAAAAAGTGTGTGTTGTCATTACTCTGTAATTGAATTTAACTCAAAATAAAATTTAATTAAACCATATTGTTTAGCCTTCGCTTTTGCAAATCCTCTATCTGACATATTATTATAAATTACTTTAGAATTTAGCCTCTTGCCGTGATAGGTTTCTTGTTCAACAATAGTGTATTTTGACTTATCTAAATGCTCCAATTTTGCTGTCTTTTCTGCTTTTAGAAAAGTTTTTTGGCGATTGCCCGAACTAAGCATTAAGAAAGTTTGCTTGCTTTTATGAGTACATTCATTAAGCACTTTGCCCTTAATATTTAACAATAATATATTTCTAAAATTTTCTTTAAGCACTGTAATAATGGCTGGTTTATTTAATGGTTCGAAAACATAACGAGCATTTATACTATCTCCTTTTACCTCAAAATCAAACATTTTCATTCCAAGCTCGGTTACAAAAACAATATGTGCCGTAACACTATCAGTTTGTTTTACTAATACAATACCTGTTAAATGATTCTTTAATACATCTATTGTAGTATTAAACTTTAAAATTTTATCAAGTTTAATAATTGGAGTAATTATGCTATCAGCAACAATTGTAGAGCAATTAGTTAACTTCTGATACTTTGAAATAGCACAAGAAGAAAAAAACATACAGCAGATACTACTTAATAATAAATAATTCTTGAGGTATTGCTGCATTTAACTTCTTATTTAAAAAATCAATTGTAGTTACATCTTCGCTCGCTTCAATCATTTCTATCTTAACTACCGAAGATACGGTTTTATCAAACATCAAATTTATGGTTTTAAACGTATCTTTCATGTTTTTTACTAAAGGTTTAAGTTCTAACTTATAATATTTTTCATTCTCAAAATAAGCCGTTTTAAATTTATTTGATTTAAATATAGTGCCTTGAACACAGCTTAACATAATATCATTTATTTCCTTAAAAACCTTATTACTATTCATATCATACTTTGTGGTTTTCTTTTCATCTTTTATTAAAATCTTATCCTTATTTATAACAATAAGATACTTAGTTGGTGAATTATATTCCCATCGCAATAAATTATCTTTCTTAAAAACAAAATGCCCTTTGCTAACTATCTTCTCAGATAACATACTTAAATTTTTTTCTTGAGTAAAATCCGATTCAATTGAGTTGGTATTTTTACTCATACTCTCAATTTTTTGTTTAAGTAGTGTGGTATCTTTCACTTGTTTAAAAGACTGCGAAAAACCAATACACGGTAATAAAAGAATAAGCCACAATTTATACATACAACAAAAATAACGATTAAATAAGCCTTGCAAAGTGATTATTTGTTAAGAAACATTAATGATTAATACTGCGCCCAATTAGATTAATCCCCATTTCTTTTTCCATTCTTCCATATAATTTGGCACTGTGATATGCAGTTCTTTTGTGGAAGGCGTCATAAATACTTGGGTGCTTTTGCCTGTACATGCCACAAAACCATGTTTAGCACTTGAAATCTTGTATTCAAAAATAAGTTTAGCAGCTGGTGTAGGAATAAATAAGGTTTCAATTACTGCACTATCACCATATTCTAACACTCTTTTAAAATTAACTTGCAAATCAACAATTGGCACCGCCAAGTTTCCATTCTCAAAAATATCAAGATAGCCTAAACCATATTGTCGCCCGAAAGCCTCTCGACCATCCTCAAAATACCTCACATAATTACCATGCCACACCACACGTAAAGAATCAACCTCACTGAATTTAATAGGTATTTCTACAATTGATTTCAACATAAAATTCAAATATACGTATTTAACCCAGAAAAATTTGGAGTTTTATCTTAATTACTATAACGTAGGATAAAAAGCAGAAATAATATGTTCAATTTTTGGCTGATTTTCATTTCCTATAATAGAAACGACATCGAACCGAGTTTCCCAAAAAATGTTATTTTCCATTATATAATGTTGAGCTGCTTTTATGAGGTTTTTTTGTTTGCTTTTGGTTACAAAGTCCATAGGATTTCCAAAAAAATCATCAGCCCTCCACTTTACCTCCACAATCACCAAAGTATTGTTAATACTAGCAATTATATCTATTTCCAGGTGTTTATGCCGCCAGTTTTTATGAATTATTTGATAGCCATTTTTAACTAAATATGCAACCGCCTCTTCTTCACCTTTTGTCCCTTTTTCAATATTATTTGGCATAATTTTTATATATTAAAAAATAAGTATTATTTTTAATGTCAAATTTAAACTTTTAAATCAATGAACAAATTTAAATTATTATTAGCTGGACTTTCAATATCTGCAATTGGTATTGCGCAATCCTTTGAAGGTAGCATGGAGTTTAAGATGGAAACTTCTAAAGATACCACTACAAATATCTATTACATAAAAGGTAATGATGTAAAATTAGACCAAATTGGTAAAAAATCTGGGAAAGTCGAAGGAAGTTTCATATTTAATACCGAAACAAAAGAGATTCGATTTGTAAATCCTGTGCGTAAAGTTTGGGGAGAGCATAAAAGCGAAACAGCTCCTATTATTAAAGGAACTTGTGAAGTTACAAAAGGCACAAATACTAAAGTTATTCAAGGTGTAAAATGTACTGAGTATATTGTAAAGAACACGGCTGAAAACACCCAAATTACTTACTGGATTGCTTCTGGTAAATATGATTTTTTTATTCCGGTTGTAAAAATGTGGAATAGAAAAGACAAACAAAGCATCTATTTTAATCAAATTAAAGACTTGCCTAAAGGTTCAATGCCTATGTTATCAGAAGAAAAATCTTTGTCTGACAATACAATTGTAAGTCGATTAGAGATTTCTAAAATAAACAAAGGCAATATCGATGCTTCTAAATTAAGCGTGCCTGCTGATTATAAGAAATTTGAGCAACGCTAATTCGTTCTATTAAAATAGAACCAAAATTAAAAACCATCTTTTAGATGGTTTTTTTATGTCTTATTTTTTCTTAAGAACTGATTTAGGTCATTTTAGGTGCTGATTATAATCTTGCAATAATTATGACCTTACTCATATTGTTTAGTGGTTTTTATTTATAATTTTGCTAAAAATTCTAAAATATGAAAAAGATAATTGTTATCGCATCATTCTTTGTTTCAGCTTTACTAATTAGCTGTGGCGGAGAAGAAAAACCAGCTGCGCAAGGACAGGAAGCAGCTACAACTGAGGAACAACCAGCAATGGCGGAAGCAAATCCTGAGTCTTATGACCCTAAAAGAGGTGAAGGTAAATGGACGGCCGAATTACTTGCACTTACTGAAACATTAGATGCTGCTAAAGCAGATGCTGGAGAAAAAGCATCAAATGTTAAATGTTCATCTTGTCACAAATATACAGATGAAAGATTAGTAGGACCAGGTTGGAAAGATGTAACAAAACGTAGAACGCCAGAATGGTTAATGAATTTTATTACTAATCCAGATCCTATGTTAGACAAAGATCCTGAGGCTCAAGCAATGTTAGAGTTATGTTTAGTGCGTATGCCTAATCAAAATTTAACTGACGACGAAGCAAGAGGGATTTTAGAATTTATGCGTAAAAATGATGGTGTAAAATAACACCACTTATCTTTACCGATTATCTAACCAGTTGATTATTAAATTACTACGCAATATTAAGTTGCTAGAATGGGATGATTTTGCAGAATTAAATCTATATTAAAAATAAAATAACACCATAAACTATGAAAATGACAAGTAAAATATTAACAATTGCAACTGGTGGTGCATTAATTGCCAGTGCCTTACAGTCGTGTAAACCAAAAGACACCAGTAACGTTGTGTCAGGTAACGCATCTGTAAAAGCTTATGTAGCCCCAGGGAAATTTGACGAGGTTTATAACTTTGTGAGCGGTGGTTTTAGTGGGCAGATGAGTGTATATGGTATTCCAAGTGGTCGTTTATTCCGTGTAATTCCTGTATTTTCAGTAGATCCTGAAAAAGGATGGGGATATAGCGAAGAAAGTAAGCCCATGTTAAATACCTCTAAAGGATTTATTCCATGGGACGACTTACACCATGTTCAATTATCAAAAACAAATGGTGATGCTGATGGTCGTTGGGTATTTGGTAATGCTAACAATACACCACGTATAGCACGTATTAGTTTAAAAACCTATAAAACGGAAGAAATTATTGAGATACCTAATAGTGCAGGTAACCACTCATCTCCATTCTTAACTGAGAATACAGAATATGTAGTAGCTGGTACTCGTTTTAGCGTTCCTTCAGATAATGTTAATGGCGATGTTCCTATTAATACCTACAAACAAAACTTCAAAGGTTACTTAAGTTTTATTAGCGTAGGAAAAGAAGATGGGAAAATGGATATAGCCTTTCAATTAGAGTGTCCAGGAGTTAACTTCGATTTAAGTCGTGCAGGTAAAGGTGTATCACATGGTTGGTTCTTCTTTTCTTGTTATAATACAGAACAAGCTAATACCTTGTTGGAAGTTAATGCTTCACAAAGAGATAAAGACTTTATTATGGCAGTGAATTGGAAAAAAGCTGAGGAATATATTAAAGCAGGAAAAGGAAGAAAAGAATCTGTAAAATATGCGCATAATGTGTGGGACGAATCAACCCATACATCAACTTCTGAGATTAAAAATGAAGTTACAGTTTTAAATGTAAAAGATTTTCCAGATATCTGTTATATGATGCCATGTCCTAAATCTCCACATGGTTGTGATGTAGATCCTACTGGTGAATATATTGTAGGAAGTGGTAAACTTGCCGCATTATTACCAGTATTTAGTTATAGCAAAATATTAAAAGCTATTGAATCAAAATCGTTTGATGGAGAATATGAAGGTGTACCAGTTTTAAAATACGAATCAGTGCTTCATGGTGAGGTTAAGAAACCTGGTTTAGGTCCTCTTCATACTGAGTTTGACGCTAAAGGAAACGCTTATACTTCATTCTTTGTATCGTCTGAAATTGTAAAATGGAACGTTAAAGAATTAAAAGTGATTGATAGAGCCCCTACTTTCTATTCAGTTGGTCACTTGTGTACTGTTGAAGGTGATTCTAAAAACCCAACGGGTAAATACTTAATTGCATACAACAAAATCACTAAAGATCGTTATTTACCAACTGGTCCAGAATTATGTCAAAGTGCTCAATTATTTGACATCAGTGGAGAAAAAATGGAGATGATTTTAGATTTCCCAACAATTGGTGAACCTCACTATGCTCAAATGATTTTAGCTGATAAGATTAAAAACAATTCAACTAAAATTTATAAAATTGATGAGAACAAACATCCTTACGTAACTAAAGGAGAAAAAGAATCAAAAATTGTGAGAGAAGGTAACAAAGTACATGTGTATATGACTTGCGTACGTTCGCACTTTGCTCCAGATAATATCGAAGGTATCAAAATGGGAGATGAAGTATATTTCCATGTAACTAACTTAGAACAAGACTGGGATGTTCCACATGGATTTGCTGTAAAAGGCGATGCAAATGCTGAACTACTAATTATGCCAGGTGAAACACAAACTTATAAATGGGTTCCAAATGGTGTAGGTATTGTTCCTTTATATTGTACTGACTTCTGTAGTGCATTACACCAAGAGATGCAAGGATATGTACGTGTATCTCCTGCTGGTAGCAATGTTCCTTTAACATGGAGTGTTGGTACTAATTTACCAAAAGCAGAAGAAACTGCTACTAAGTAAGTAATAATTAAAATTTACAAAGGGAGCAGTTTTTTAGAAAATCTGCTCCCTTTTTCTTTATATTTAAAATTTGAAATGATGAAAAATAAGATTTCGCTATTATCAAGAATATTACTTGTATTGGCCGCTGTTGCACTAGTATATTCCGTATTTGTACCAATTTGGCAAATAGATTTAGATGCGCCCCAATATCCTGAAGGATTAGTATTAAAAATTCATGCTGATAAATTAGCTGGAAACGTGGATATTATTAATGGATTAAACCATTATATTGGGATGAAAACATTACACACCGAAGACTTTATTGAATTTAAAGTTTTAAAATATATTATTTTCTTTTTTGCTGGCTTATCTTTACTCACCGCAATTATTGGAAACAAAAAGGTGCTTAACTCACTGCTTAGCTTATTTGTACTATTTGGTATTGTAGCAATGGTTGATTTTTGGAAATGGGAATATGACTATGGGCATAACCTAGATCCTCATGCTGCTATTATAGTTCCAGGAATGGCTTATCAGCCACCATTAATAGGATTTAAACAACTACTTAATTTTGGAGCTTATTCAATACCTGATATTGGAGGGTGGTTGTTTATAGGTAGTGGCTTATTAATGTTAATTGCTGTGATTTTTGAATGGAGAAAATCAGTGAACTTAAAAAAAAGTGGTTCAACATTAGCTATAGCTAGTTTAATGGTTTCTATTATTGCAACTAGTTGTGGACAATCTGGTCCAGAAAAAATTAATTTAAATAAAGATAATTGCGACAACTGTAACATGCCTATCTCCGACATTCGATTTGGATGTGAATTAGTAACTGAAAAAGGCAGAGTCTATAAATTTGACGATGTGTCTTGTATGATAGGCTATAGTGCGGAGAATAAAGATAAATTAAATAATGCGCTTTACTATGTTTGCGATTATTTATCGCCACACGAACTTGTTCAAACTAATCAATTAACGTTTATAGAAGGAGAGGCTGTAAATAGTCCTATGGGAGGAAATGTAGCCTCATTTTCAAATGCTGATAGTGCTAATACCTATAAAACAATTTGGAATGCAGCAGCAACTTCGTGGCAGAGCATGAACCAATAAGCATGAAGCAATTCATTCAAATACTCGTTTGTCTTTTTATTAGTTTTCAATATTATGGAAAGCAATTACAGGTTGGTTTAAATAAAGAATTTACTTCCATAAAAAAAGCAATTGAAGTTGCCGATAACAATGATACTGTTTATGTTTATTCAGGACACTATAAGGAAGGTAATATTGTTATAAAGAAATCTATTAAACTAATTGGGAAAGGCTTACCAATTCTTGATGGAGAAAAAAAAGGTGAGGTGCTCTCCATTAAAGCTAATTATGTATTAGTATCGGGTTTTAAAATACAAAAATCAGGTTTTGCTTCTTTAAACGATCCTTGTGGCGTAAAGGTGTATGATAGTCATCATGTAATCATAGAGCGCAACATTTTTGATGATAATTTCTTTGGTATTTACCTACAATATAGCAAACACTGTGTAGTTAAAAATAATAAACTTACTGCTTACGCTGTAGAGGAACAGCAAATAGGAAATGGAATTCATTGTTGGAAGAGTGATAGTTTACAAATAATTGGTAATAAAGTAAAAGGGCATCGAGATGGTATTTATTTCGAGTTTGTAACTAACTCTGTTATTTGGCGAAATATAGCTACAGATAATATTCGATATGGTTTACATTTTATGTTTTCTCATAGCGATTCTTACATTTCAAATATATTCAGAAATAATGGTGCAGGTGTTGCCGTTATGTTTACAAAAGGGGTAAAAATGTTTCATAATACATTTGAAGAAAATTGGGGTGATGCAGCTTATGGCTTAATGTTAAAAGAAATCTCTGATAGTCATATTATAGGAAATACCTTTAAAAGAAATACAACGGGTATTTACATGGAAGGCACTAATCGCATTTTGGTTGAGAGAAATAAATTTGAATCAAATGGCTGGGGAATGAAAGTACAAGCAAGTTGTATGGATAATATTATAACCAATAATAATTTAATAGGAAATACCTTTGACATTAGCACAAACGGCAGCTTAGTATTAAACACATTTAACTCGAACTACTGGGACAAATACGAAGGATATGATTTAAACAAAGATAATGTTGGCGATGTACCTTTTCATCCTTTAAGCATCTTTTCTATCATTGTAGAAAAAAATCCACCTGCTATGTTACTGTTTAGAAGTTTTATGGTTACTTTGCTAGATAAATCTGAGAAGATGATGCCTAGCCTCACACCCGAAAATTTTATAGATAACACGCCGTTAATGCGTTCTTTAGACTTATGATTGAGATAACAAATTTACATAAGCATTTTGGGAAACTTGAAGTTTTAAAAGGGATAAATTTATCTTTTAATAAAGGTGAGTGTATTGCCTTGATAGGTCCTAATGGTTGCGGAAAAACCACTTTAATAAAAAGCATTTTAGGAATGGTTATTCCTAGCCAAGGAACTATAAAGGTAAAAGGAGAATTAATTTCTAAAAACTACCAATATCGACAACATATTGGGTATATGCCTCAAATAGGACGTTATCCTGATAACATGACAATTGGTCAAATAATTGAAATGATAAAAGATATCCGAAAAGAAAATCAGAACTTAGACGAGGAACTTTTACATCATTATTTATTACAAGGTATGTTTGATAAACGTATGCGTACTTTATCGGGCGGAACTACTCAGAAAGTAAGTGCAACGCTCGCTTTTCTTTTTAATCCAGATATTTTAATTTTAGACGAGCCCACTGCAGGACTTGATCCTTTAGCTTCTGAAATTCTAAAAGAAAAAATTATTACCGAAAAACAAAAAGGAAAGCTAATTCTTATCACATCGCACTTACTTAGTGAACTAGATGATTTAATTACACACATCGTTTTTATGCAAGATGGACATTTAAAATTTCATCAATCGGTCTCTGAGTTAAAAACAAGAACAGGCGAAGAAAGAATTTCAAAGGCTATTGCATCTGTATTGAGAGGAGGTAGCCATGAATAGAATTATCAAATTTATCATATTAGATATTTTAAAGAATAAAATAGTTCTCATCTACACGCTCATACTAGCTGTACTTTCGTGGAGTGTATTTAGCTTAGAAGATAACAGTACAAAGGGTATTCTTACTTTACTAAATGTGATACTATTAACTGTTCCTTTGGTATCTGTTATATTTTCTACCATTTATCTATATAATAGTTCCGAGTTTATAGAGTTGTTACTTAGCCAACCCGTAAATAGAGTTAAAATATGGCGCAGTTTATTTTTTGGATTAGTTATTTCCTTAATCCTGTCATTTAGCATTGGAGTAGGTATTCCATTAATGATGTATGCGCCAAGTAACGTAGGCTTCATGATGTTGGCTGTTGGAATTTGTATCACTACGGTTTTTGTGGCTATCGCATTTTTTAGCTCAATTATTACACGCGATAAGGCAAAAGGCATTGGAATTGCCATTATGCTTTGGTTATTCTTTGCCCTTCTTTTTGATGGTATCGTTCTTTTTCTTTTGTTTCAATTAGCAGATTATCCAATCGAAAAAATGATGGTCGGAATTACAGCTCTTAATCCAATTGACTTAGCAAGGATTTTAATTTTATTGCATCTTGATGTATCTGCCATGATGGGTTATACAGGCGCTATATTTAAAGAATTTTTCGGTACATCACTCGGAATTATAGTAGCATTTTTAGTGCTGTTGTTATGGACAGTTACCCCTTACCTTATCTCTTTAGTAAAGTTTAAAAACAAGGATTTATAAGAAGAAATAAGGGGTTGTAAAAATAGCTTGATTAACCCTATTATAAAAAAGATAAGTTTCTATTCCAAATCTTTCATGTTTAACTTACTAAGTTCTGGATTTAATTTATGAACGCCAATTACTGTTATAATTGTCATAGCGCCACCAAATATAATAGAAGGCACTAAGCCTACTAATCGGGCTGCTAAGCCCGATTCAAACGCTCCTAATTCGTTACTTGAACCCACAAAAATACTATTAACAGCCGATACCCTACCTCTCATATTATCGGGCGTCATTAATTGTAAAATAGTATGTCGTATTACTACACTTACATTATCAAATACGCCCGTTAATAGTAACATGACAAATGCTAACCAATAATTAGTACATAATGCAAATAAAATTGTGCTAACACCAAATGCCGCTACTGTCCATAGTAATTCTTTACCTGCATTTACTCCTGGTTGCTTAAACGCTAAATAAAATGAGGTGATTACAGCACCAATACCTGGAGCTGTTCTTAATAAACCATAAGCCTCTGGTCCTAATCCCAAAATTTTATCTGTAAAGGCTGGAACAATAGCCACAGCGCCACCAAACAGCACCGCAAACATATCTAAGGACAAAGCACTCAATATCATTTTATTGCCTCTTACAAATGTAATTCCTGAACGAATACTTTGTAACATACTTTCCTTTTGAGATTTCTCTGGAACTGGTTTATCTGAAATTGAGAAATAATACACCAATGTGCCAATTAGCAAAAAACTATTAATAAGATAACACCAATCAGCATGTTGTTCATCTTTAAATCCATAAATTAATCCCGCCAACACTGGCCCAACAATAGAGGCGGTGTGCCACACCGTTGTGTTCCATGTAGTAGCTTGGGTGTATTGATGGCGTTCTACAATTTGAGTCATAAAAGGTTGTGTGGCAGCGGCCAAAAAAGCACGAATAATCCCAAAGATAAATACTACAGTAAATAAAGCACTTGCTCCCAATAATTTTAATGATGGAAAATAATTGCTACTATATAAATACAAAAACACAGAGCCTAACAGTAAAGCCAAGGTGCCTGCTAATAAAATCTTTCTACGACTTATAATATCGGCAAAATGTCCTGAAAAAAAAGAAGTGATAACAAAAGGAATTACCTCGGTTAACCCAATTAATCCTAGGGTTAATTCATTTCTATCGTGCTCATAATAAATTTGCAAATACACCGTGCTCATCTGCATTTGAATAGCGAGCGTAATAAATAAGCGAGCATAAATAAAACGACGAAATTCGTGGTGTTTTAAAATTTGGAGCGAATTAAGAAATGACATGAGCACAAAAGTATTATTTTAATGTTTTATTAAAAAGCATTATTTTTAAATCCTCTAGTGGAAGAATCTATACATAAACATTTAACAATCAAATCTCTTTCTGAAGACGACAGACCGAGAGAAAAGCTATTACAAAAAGGCAGACAATCACTTTCTGATGCTGAACTTATAGCTATTTTAATAGGCTCTGGCAACAAAAATGAAACCGCCGTTCAGTTAGCGCAACGCATTTTAAATTCTCATCAAAATTCTATTAATGAATTAGCTAAACTGCAAATAAACGACTTAAAAAAATTTAAAGGCATTGGAGAAGCAAAAGCAATTACCATAGCAGCAGCCCTCGAAATTGGTAGAAGAAGGAAAACTGAACTAACTGAAGATAAACCATTAATTACTACTTCAGAAAAAGCATACATTATCTTAAAAGAAAAATTAAGCGATTTGCCACATGAGGAATTTTGGGTTTTATACACTAACAGAGGCGGCAGATTAATAAAAACTGAATGTATTAGCAAAGGTGGTGTTTCAGGTACTTTTGTTGATATTCGGTTGGTTATAAAACCTGCGATTGAATGTTTGGCAGCTGGCATCATTTTAGGACATAATCATCCTTCTGGAAACTTAAAGCCAAGTCAGCAAGATCTTAACTTAACAAAACAACTCAAAGCATCTGCAAAACTTTTTGATATAACTATACAAGATCACTTAATAATTGGAGATAGTAGTTACTTAAGCTTTGCCGACGAAGGCATCTTATAATTAATACAAATTAAAAAATTTAATACATCCAATAGCTTTAGCACATACCTAAATATGAAAAAAATTGTAACCATAATTGGAGCCCGACCACAAATAATAAAAGCAGCCGCATTAAGCCGAGCCATTGCTACACACTTTAAACAACAAATAACCGAAATTATTGTACACACAGGGCAACACTATGATGAAAATATGAGTCAGGTGTTTTTTGATGAATTAGGCATACCCGCTCCAAATTACAATTTACAAGTAGGTAGTGGAAGCCACGGAAAACAAACCGCCACCATGATTGCGGGTATAGAAGAGATTTTAATAAAAGAAAAACCAAATGCCATTGTATTATATGGAGACACCAATTCTACGTTGGCAGGCGCTATTGCAGCTAGCAAAATTCATATTCCAGTAGTGCATATTGAAGCTGGCTTACGTTCTTTTAATAAGGCAATGCCTGAAGAGATAAATCGTATTATGTGCGACCACGTTTCTACCCTATTATTTTCTCCTACTAAAACTGGTTATCAAAATTTACAAAAAGAAGGGTTTAAAACAGAGAACAAAGCACCATATCATGCCGATAATCCAAAGATTTACCATTGTGGTGATGTGATGTATGATAATAGTTTACATTTTAGTACTGTAGCCGAAGAAAAAACATCCATCATTAAAGAACTTCATCTACAAAAAAATGAATTTATCTTAACCACTATTCATCGCAACAATAACACCGATGAGCCTAGTAGGTTAAACGCTATTTTTGATGCCTTATTTCAAATAAGTGAAAAAAGTAAACAAACAATTGTTTTACCATTGCATCCACGTACCGCCAAATTATTAGAAACAAATATTGATGGTGCTTTATTAGATAAAATTAAAAACAGTAACCGCTTTAAAATTATAAAGCCTGCTTCTTTTTTAGAAATGATTGCTTTAGAAAAAAATTGCAGCCTAGTAATGACCGACAGTGGCGGAGTACAGAAAGAAGCCTTTTATTTTGAGAAAGCTTGTGTTATTTTTCGTTCAGAAACAGAATGGGTAGAATTAGTGGAGTGTGGCGCCGCCATTATTGCCGACGCCAATACCCAACAAATCATTCATGCTTACGAAAAACTCTCTGCTAAACAACAATTTGAATTTCCAAAACTATATGGTGATGGACATGCTGCTGAGTTTATGTGCAGAGAGATGATTCAACACCTGTAATTAAGCCGACGCTAATTGATAAACTTCTTCTAACTCCTTATTACTCTTTAAAGTACATTTCTGATCTCTTATAATTCCGTCTTCGATGGCATACACCCAGCCATGGATATGTACTTCTTGACCTCTATTCCATGCTTCTTGAATAATAGAAGTTTTAGCTAAATCGTGAACTTGCTCTACTACATTTAACTCCACAAAACGATCAAAACGAGCTTTATTATCTTTTATGGCATCTAATTCTTCTTTATGAAAACGATATGAGTCTTTTATATGTCTTATCCAGTTATCTATAAGGCCCACTTTTTTGTTGGTCATAGCAGTGTGTACACCTCCACAACCGTAATGACCACACACAATAATATGTTTTACTTTTAATACGTTCACAGCATAATCCAACACACTTAACATACTCATATCAGAATGTACAACCATATTGGCAATATTACGATGCACAAACACTTCACCAGCTTTAGCACCTATTACCTCATTAGCAGGCACACGCGAATCGGCACAACCAATCCACAACACGGGTGGAGTTTGTCCTTTGGCTAAATCCGAAAAAAAGTTTGGGTTATTTTTAATTTTATCTTGAGCCCATTTTTTATTATTTTCTAATAATTGATTATAAAATGCTTCCATGTCTTTTAAATATTTTTAAAAAAATTAATATGACTTATTTTTTAGTGTCCCATGATAGGAACACTTTTAACTCTATATGTTGTAACTTTTATGTTACGTTCTTTTGCTTTATACATTTTAAATTCCTGTATCACCTCTAAAACATCATAATCTATAAATTTGCTATTAGATCCATCAATAATTAGATGAGCGTTTTCTGGAACTTTATATAACGATTCTAAAATGCTCCCTTTATTTAAAAAAGATACATCTTCAGCTAATTGCATCTTGATCAATGGTTTTCCATCCTCCTCACCATCCTCAATTTTATAGTTACTCTTATAATTTTTTCGAAGAATAAAAAAGATAGCAAACACTAAACCTATAGCAATACCTTTTAATAAATCTGTGAATAATACACCCACAATAGTGGCAAGGAAAGGCAAGAATTGGTCAATACCCAAGGCATACATTTTCTTATATAAATTTACTGCTGATAAATTATACCCTACCATCATTAAGATAGCTGCCAATGAAGCGTAAGGAATAAGATTAAGTACATTAGGTATTAATACCACACACAGCACTAACAACACTCCATGAAAAATAGTAGATAATTTAGATTTTGCACCTGAGTTAATATTAGCCGAGCTTCTTACAATAACCTGCGTAACTGGTAGTCCGCCTAATAAACCCGACACGATATTTCCTACACCTTGAGCTTTTAGTTCACGATTAGGATCAGTGGCGTTTTTCTCAGGATCAAGTTTATCAGTAGCCTCCACGCTTAATAAAGATTCTAAACTAGCAACTAAAGCAATTGTAAATGCGATGGCATAAGTATTAGGATTGGATAAAGCAGAAAAATCTGGGGTGATAAAAAAATCACCCACGTTTTCCATAGAGGTAATAACAGGTAAATTTACCAAATGTTCGCTCGATAACGCTAAGTCAGGGAAAGAAGATTGAAAGAGGAGGTTTAATAACACGCCTACAATTACAGCAATTAAAGCGCCTGGAATAAACTTAAAAAGCTTTATTTGTTTCATAAAAGCCGTATTAAATAAAATTAATATAACTAATGAAACACAAGCTATAATTACGGCCCCTAGATTAATGGCTTGGAAAGCATTATTTAATTCATCTATAAAATGTTCGTTGGAGCCATTAATTAACAATGATTTATCAAAACCAACTAAATGCGGTATTTCCTTTAAGATTAAAGTGATACCAATAGATGCCAACATACCTTTAATAACTGATGAAGGAAAATAAGCACTAATTAATCCAGCACCCAAAAATCCTGCAATGACTTGTAATATCCCAGCTAATATAATGGTTACCAAAAAAGCCTCGAAACTACCAAGTGTAGCAATAGCTGCAATAACTATAGTTATTAACCCTGCAGCAGGACCTGATACCCCTAAACGAGAACCACTAATTGAGCCTACTACAATTCCACCAACAATACCTGCAATTATTCCAGAGAATAATATAGGATTTTCACCAGTAGATGCTAAGGCAACTCCTAAACACAAAGGCAAAGCTACCAAAAAGACCACTAAACTTGCAGGAGCATCATATTTAATATTTGAAAAAAATTGTTTCATATTTTTATAGTTCGATTTTATAGATTATTGTTTTTTATTCTAAACACAATAATTACAAGGAGATGCGAGAAATTAGACATTAATTTAATCACTACCACATAAGTCTAACTCTTAATAGAATAAACTTAGGTAAGATGACGTTTCATTCTCTCATTCACACACGACACCTTAAAAACAAGTTAAAGTGTTTTCAATTAATGAGTTTTAAATTATAGATTGATGTAGTCTTAGTTGGAAATACACTAAGAACACTAGCACTCTTTATAGAGTAGCCATTAAGCAATATTTGGTGGGGGAACTATCACATCGATACAAACATCTTTATAATGTTTGATTAAATAGGTAGAACAAAGAGGGCTCTTATCTACTTGATCGAGCAAATGTAATTTTGACCTAGAGTACTTTATTAATTTAAAATTTTCTTTGTGCGTTTCTTCCTCCTCAGTCATCGAAATAGAAGTGTTAATACCTTTACTGTACATTGAATAAATAACCACCACATTAAACGTAGTGAATATTATTAACAAGGTTGCAGCGATTAGTCTTCTCATTTCCCCACAAAGATAATAAAAACTAATAGAAATTACTGCATCAGTTATATGATATTTAACACAATTTTTGATGATTAAAATCTAAACTATACTTTAGAGGATAGAATTTAAAAAAGGATGGATTTCATAATTAAAACATCATGTTTTTCGGTAATTCAACCTCGTAATAGAACCACTAGTTAAAACACCGATTCATCTACTATTGGCTCATAAGCTTCTAGAGTTAAATCATCAACGTAAATGGAATGATTACTTTGATTCCAAAAATACCATTGTACAAAATCATTCTTATTCCAAAAATCGGGGGTTATGTAATATAATTCTAGTTCATTCCACACACCTTGTTTGTACGAACTATTTTTAATCTTCTTAGATTTTACGCTAAACCATTTGTTACTATGTTGCATATTAATCAATAACTCTGCATCTAAACTATCTGGTGGCATCCTTGTAAAAAACTTTGTGCTTAACCTAAAAATTAAGTGCGACTTTTTTGTGATTTTTTTATATGGTATATCATTTGGCAAAATGCAAAATCTATTAAACAGATTAGTTTCGTAACTATTAGGTAATGATGAGGCAAGAAAACCTCTTGTCCAAATGCTGTCCTTTATAGTTTTATCAAAATCATCTACTTTTCTTAAAACCAATTTGTAATTACTTAAATCTGGAACTACGGTGTCATATTTAAAATTAAGTGCAGTCTTATCCATCAATAGTAATGCTTTTTGTTCTTTGGTTGGTTTTTCTGTTTGTAAAAAGGTTGAAAAGTAGTACGCTCTTGACATATTAGAGCCGTGTATGATACCCTTGGTAACTTGCCACGATTGAAATAAATTAAGTGCAATTAAAAACATCACGATTGTTACAAATAGATACTTAAATCTATGTTTATTTATTTCCACAAACATAAACCCAAGTGGTATTGATAAAATAACATACGATGGGATAATGGCTCTAGAACTAAAAGAATCGCCATACCACCAACACGACCAACTAGACATCACATAAAAGTTGAGAATAAAATAAATAAAAACAGACAAAAACATGGTTCTATTCTTTTTGAATAAAACAAACAATCCTATTAAAGCAAATAACATAATAGGCGTATAAAGCAACCATCCTTTTCTAAAACTAAATAAAAATTCAAACACGTAGGGTTTTAAAAAATTAAATCCTTCTCCTAAGTTATTTTGGTAGCTATAAAACAAAAACTTTCCAGTGGTATATTTCCAATACATTAATTGAATGGAAACTATTATACCAAATATTAAAATACCTAAAGTAAGTTTAAACTTATGTTGTTTTAATAACTCATATTTTAACAACAAAGTTTGCTTATTATATACATTGTAAAACAAAAAGAATAAAACAACTAAAAACTCAGGAGGCCTTACAATGGCTATTAATCCTAACAAAACAAAGATGTAGATTAAATGTTTAAGTTGATAAGTTTTGTGCCATTGAATAATATAATAAATACAAAGCGCTAATAAGGTAAACATAATATTATGTACCATTAATGGCTGCCCATGAATAGACACTTGTATTAAGTAGTTGGTAGCAAAAACAGTTATTAATATAACAACGGCTACTATCTTATCTGAAAAAAAAGATTGAAGGATTTTCTTTAAATAATATAACCCCACACAGGTATAAAAGAAACAACCAGCAACCACACTCCATTGGTACGGTTTAGAGAATCCATCTTTTGGATAGTTCAAAATTTCGGCAAATACATCTGCAATTAAATAAAATGGAGCATACGCAATAGCCATACCAATTGGGTATTTAATAACCCAATAACTAGTAGATTCTGAAGCTTTATAAGCTTGATAAAAACCATCGTTTATTTGATATTTTGATAACAAGGCAAACACCTCATCTATATTAGATAAGCGAATATCATTAAAATGAAATGTTGCAGGTAAATACAGATAATAACCTAGTACATCAAAAATAAAAACGTTCTCTGGAGTTTTAACTAAAATGAGATAGGTAATAAATCCAATAGCAAATAAAAAAGATAAGAAAGAAAAACTGAGACGGTTATTGACATACCTCATCATGTTATTTAGCTTTAAATAAGCCGTATTTTAAGATACAATATATAGCTCTAAACCCATCTTTCCATCCAATTTTTTTACCCTCTTCATACGTTCTTCCATAATATGAAATACCAACCTCATAAATACGAATATTTGTTATACGAGAGATTTTTGCAGTTACCTCAGGTTCAAAACCAAATCGTTTTTCCCTCAATGAAATATTCTTAATAATATCTGCTTTAAATAATTTATAGCAGGTTTCCATATCTGTTAGGTTTAAATTGGTAAACATATTAGATAAAAGAGTTAACCATTTATTCCCTATAGAATGCCAGAAAAATAAAATACGATGCGGTTTCCCTCCAATAAAACGGCTACCATACACAACATCGGCCATGCCGTTTAATATTGGTTTAAGTAAAATATTATACTCCTCAGGATCATACTCTAAATCTGCATCTTGAATAATTACATAATCCCCCGTAGCTTTTTTTATACCCGTGTGTAAAGCTGCTCCCTTCCCTTGATTAAATTCATGTTTAAAATACTGAATATTCAAATCGGGATTTTGTACTTTGTAATTTTGAATAGCTTCTTCGGTATTATCTTTCGAGAAATCATTTACAATTATTATTTCTTTTTGTACGTTATTAGGTAAACTTACCGCCTTTACCTTATTTAATATGTGATGAATGGTTTTCCCTTCATTGTACGCTGGTATAACAATTGATAATAACATAAACAAACCTACATATATTTAATTAGAAATCAAACGATTTCGATTTTACTTTTTAATTATTGTGTACTTTAAATCATCTACTAAATTATAACCCTTCTCTGTATTAGCAAAAACCTTTAAATAATTACTATCATTATTTTGCGATTCTAAAACTTCAACTATTTGTGTCATCTTTGCCCAACCATCATCACCTGCAGAAAACTGATTTCTAAACACAACATTCCATGAAACCATTTCGTTGTTAGCATCTATCGACACAACAAGCCCTAAATCTCTACCATCTGCATCAGTCTTAGCCATACATTCTACAACAATATAAAACGAACCACTAAAACCTAAGTCTTTTATTGGGAAACCAAATCCCTTTGAATACCAATTATCTTTACCAACTTTGCAAGCCTTTTTACTCTTAAATCCTCCATCTACAATTTTACTAGCATCATCATCTTGCTCATAGGTCATTAATTCCATTTTAAATATCTTTCGATTCTCTAAGATTGATTTTAATCTATCCTCGTTAATAGTTGCTAAGTCTGTTTTAAGGAAAACATCCCAAAATTTCTGTTTATCCATTAATACGGTGTCAATTAATAGATTACTATATTGAAACGCTATTAATTGACCAAAGAATACAAATGGAATGGAAAGTGCTAACAGTACCTTTTTTGTTTTTGGTTGGATATAATTGAGTAAGAACAAAACAGTAATGATAATGATTGGATAAAAATCAATAGCGGGTCTTATACTTAATCCTCCACCATACCACCAACACCACCACGAAGATGTAATGTAAATGAAGACGAACATGGTAATAAAGAAAATAATTCTTTTAAACCAAAAACGAGTTGATAATAAAATAAAAAGAACCATCAGAAATAATAATGGAGCGTAGATAAAAATACCCTTTCTGTAACTAAATAACACATTCATTATTTCAGGATTCTTAAAATCAAAAGTTTCTCCTTCATAAGTCATCACAAAAAAATCTCCAGTTTGTAAATAATAAAATGTAAACTGTATTACAACGCCTAACACGGGCATTAAAAGAAATAATAGAGTTCCGAAAAAATGTTTTGTAATTATTTGTTTAAGGAATAATAAGTAAGATTTAAAATTTTCAAAGAAAAAAGGCGTAAACAATACAACTACTACGTTTACAGGCCTTATTAATATCACTAATGCTAGAGCTAATCCTAGCATTACTATGCGTTTAGTTGTGATGTCGGTTAATAACCTCACAAAACAATATAAGAACAAGCTTACGGCAAAAAAAGAATATACATGAGACATGGACGGCTCCTGTATGGTATAATGAAACAAATTAGTAGAAAGAAAAACCATAAAACAAACAAGCATGGTTGTTTTTTCTGATATTAAAAAATGTTTAGCAACTTTTGTTAATAGCTTTACCGCTAACAGAAAATAAACCAAAGAAGCAATACTAATTAACATTAAAAAAGTATCGGTATATCCATTTATATCTGTTCCTGCAATAGCCGAAATAAGAATTCCTAACAAAAAAAAGGGCAACATACAAAATGCAGTACCACTATAATATTTATTGACGCCCTTGTCTTTATAAGGACTTATATAAGGCTTATAAAACGGCTTAATGTAATTTTCTTTTACATCATAGTAACTGTAGGTAAAATCTTGATAGATGATGGCTGCTGGTAAATAACAATAATATCCTAAACCATCAGAGGAAACTGAATTGACCAAGCCGTTTTGACGTTCGCTAAGAAAACGTTGTGTGGTTACAACTAAAAATAAACTAACAAAAAGAAATAAATATTTCTTTTTCCATAAAAATGTTTTTAATCCTTGAAACATCATTCAGTTATAGCGACATCTCTGGAATCTCTCCTTCTACAATTAATTTACCAGCAGTGGCATTTTTAATTTGCTCTACACTCACGCCTGGCGCTCTTTCTAATAATCGGAAGCCTCCTTCTGACATTACTTCTAACACGGCTAATTCGGTAACAATACGTTTCACACATTTAATTCCTGTAAGAGGCAACTCGCACTTAGGTAGTAATTTTGATTCGCCTGCTTTATTAACATGTTGCATAGCCACAATAATGTTTTTGGCGCTGGCTACTAAATCCATTGCACCACCCATACCTTTCACCATTTTACCTGGTATTTTCCAGTTAGCAATATCTCCATGCTCACTTACTTCCATAGCGCCTAAAATAGTTAAATCTACTTTTTGTGCTCTAATCATTCCAAAGCTAGTGGCCGAGTCGAATATAGATGAGCCGGGTAACAAAGTTACTGTTTGTTTACCTGCGTTAATTAAATCAGCATCTTCTTCTCCCTCAAAAGGAAAAGGTCCCATGCCTAATATACCGTTTTCGGATTGTAACACTACGTTTACACCCTCGGGAATATAATTTGCTACCAAGGTAGGAATCCCGATTCCTAGGTTTACATACATGCCATCTTTTACTTCGCGTGCAATACGCTTTGCAATTCCATTTTTATCTAACATGGTTAAATTATTTAATGCACAGCGAAAGTAATAAAAAAAATAGAAAATAGATAGAAAAATACTAAGTATTGCGTGTTTTAATTATCTCAAATTTAAAGTCGTTTCTATCCTCATATCTATCAAAAATAACTCTTTCCCCATCTTCATTCGTTTTTAAATATTTGTTATGAAAAGTTTTAATCTTAAATCGTCCATTTCCTATACTTTCAATCTTAAATCTTTCATTAAGATTATATTTTGTGCCATCAAACAAGATTAAATTACCATATTCAAAGGCAATTCTAGCAAACTGGTTATTTTCGGTTTTGATTTGTGAATTACCATCTGCAAAAGTGGTAATGATAAATTTAGTTTTATTAGAATTACAAGTAAGCTTGTTGTTGTCTATAGAGAAATAGCCATGTGTTAAAGACTTTAAATAGCAGGTGTCTCTTCTTATAACTTTAAATTTAGGAATACTTATAATAGTAAAATCTTTATTAGTTTCTACTCCATTAGGTAAAGCGCCTGTATTTATAATTGCAACTTTATAACCTTTATTTTTAATAGTCTTAACATCTGAACTGTCGGGTAGTCTTGCGTATCCAATATAATTTGTTTCAAACATAAAGTTAATGTTTGTAGGAAAATCGCAATTAAAAAACACAAGATTTGTGTCTTTTATAAATTTATTAACGTAATCGCAAATTTCTATAAGCTCTTTTTCTCTTTGAATGTATTTTATGTTTCTCTCAGAGAGTTTCCAAGTTGTATGATTATCTTGTATAGCTTCTATATTAAAGCTAGTGAAACTAAAGACTAGAGCAAGAATTACGAGTATGGTTTTACTAATCTTCTTAGATAACGAATTTGAAAAAGTAAATAAATCATGAGCAATTGCGCCAAAACCTAAAAATATAATAAATGATACAACTAATGTAAACCCATGTAGTTTAGTGGTTGCATAGGTAAAAAAACTATACACAAATACTAATGATATTATAAAGGCATAATAAATATTATTACGAACTACGTATTTATACAGTAATACAATTCCGAGTAAGCAAAATAGAGGCGATAGATAACCATACTGAGTAGATAAACCGTCAAAATAAAAAAAGTTAGTTCCTCCATGCCCTTCAACCACTTCGTTGATATGCTTACTATTGTAAGCGTATTCAAATCTAGATTCTTGCGGAAATCTTAGTAGAATATATATTTGCCATGGTAGCGAAATACAAATGGCAATAAATAAACTTTTAAGTAAATCATAAAAATGATTTAGCCTTATTTTGCCTTTGTTTTCAAATATAATATAAGCTCCCCAACATAAAAATACCAATAAGCCTACTAACCATTTATTAAGTATTGCTAAGCCAGAAAACAAACCTATTAAGAAAATATTTTTTAATGTTTTATGATGAATATATCTTGTTAATGCCCATATAGAAGCAAAAATTAGATTAATAAAAACAACATCGTTATGGTCTGTAGCTATTGCTCCAGATAATTGTTCGTTCATGTAATTATTTAAACAATAAAACAATGCAGCATAAAATCCAATTCTTGAGTTGGCAATATTTTTTCCAATGCCATAAATAAAAAAAACACCAGCTACAGCATAAACTAAACTAGGAAATCGTACCGCAAAATATGAATTTCCAAATATCTTGATGCTTAATGCTATTTGCCACAAAAACCAAGGCTGTTTATGTAACCAAATGGAAGAGTCCCACCAGTTTTTATAATCATGTTCAAAAAAAGGATCTTTATATAACAAAGGTTTTAATGGGTTGTCGGCTAAATGTTTTGCTACTAAACCATGAAATGATTCGTCCCACAACATTAAATAAGGAGTGAGTAAGATCATAAAAAGTTTTATCCCTAAAGCGCCAGTTAATAGTAGAAACAGAGATTTGTTATTATCGTAAATCTCAAAATGAACGATAGAAATAGCAATAAATAGAAATGATACCGCTAAAATAACTTGTAGATATATTGCAAAATATGAATCGAACATTTTAAAGCGTTACTTTCTAGTTTAAATTTTAAATAGAAAGTTAACATAAGTATAATTTATTGTACGGCTTTTATTTTATAAAAAGATAATTTTATATCATCACAATCTAAAGTCGATTTACCATCTGGGTTAAAAGAATATGACTTAATAATTAAACCATTTCTATTTATAATGTTAGCTGGGAAAGTAACACTATCTACAACTTGAATCCATTTATTGGTTTCAGCAATATGACTTCTGAAATCAATTTTTTCCCACTTTAAGACATGTCCATTGCCATCTTCTAACGACAATGCAAATTCTTTATTGTGCGATAAATCGCCTACCCTCACCCATCCTTCAAATTTTACTTTTGCATCGGCTTGCAATAAACTATCATGCACATTAAAAATAAATCCACTTCCATAAATGTTAGAACTATCAGCTCTTGAGAAGAAATTACCCGAATGAGCATCTCCCTTAACTTCAACTTTTATAGTGGTATCTTCAAAATCGGTAAAGTGCGTATAAACTAATGTACTTTTTTCTTCGGTTTTGCTTTCATTGTTTGAGCAAGACACCGCTATTATTATAGATAGAACGCCTAAAAATTTATATACTAATTTCCCTTTCACAATTACTAATTTATTTTTTCCTTACGGTTACTTGTTCTATTCGTTTTTCGTATTTCTCTCCTTTAAAAATACGGTGTACATAAATACCAGGTGTGTGAATTTGGTTAGGATCTAATTCGCCAACCTCTACTAGTTCTTCCACTTCGGCAATTGTAATTTTTCCGGCCATCGCAATCATTGGATTAAAGTTACGAGCAGTGTATCTAAATACTAAATTACCTGCTGTATCACCTTTCCATGCTTTTACAATCGCAAAGTCGGCTTCAAATGCCTTTTCTTCAAGGTACTCTTTAGTTTGTCCGTTATAGGTAAAAGTACGCACAGGTTTACCAATGGCAACTTCAGTACCTACGCCTGCAGGCGTATATATAACAGGCATTCCATAGCCTGCAGCTAAACAACGAGTAGCTAATGTTCCTTGAGGGATTAATTCAACTTCAAGTTCCCCACTTAACATCTGGCGTTCAAATTCGGCATTTTCACCAACGTAAGATGCTACCATTTTTTTAATTTGTTTGTTTTGTAACAACAAGCCTAAACCAAAATCGTCAACACCAGCATTATTACTAATACAAGTTAAACCTTTAATTCCTTTTTTTACTAGCGCAGCAATACAGTTCTCTGGGATGCCACATAAACCAAAACCACCTACTAATAATGTGGCGTTGTCTTTAATGTCTTTTGTTGCCTCTTCGGCATTTTTTACTACTCTGTTAATCATAACTTCTATTTTAATTTTACTTCAATTAATTCTCAAAATCAAAATCCTGAATTGGATTTTCTTTCTCGGTCTCTGCATCGTATTTAGAACAATCCAGTTCAATATTACCCATATTTTGGGGTTTTTCAAAACCATTTTTACTAACCTTTAAACTTGGGTCGGCATACACTTTTTGAAAAAACTTAGCCCAGATTGGAAGCGCCATGCTCGCACCTTGCCCTTCGTTAGTTGAGTTAAAATGAATACTTCTATCCTCTCCACCTGTCCAACAGCCTGCAGCTAAATCAGGCGTTAAACCCATAAACCAACCATCTGCATTGTTTTGTGTAGTACCTGTTTTACCCGCAATCTCGTTTTTTAAACCATATCTAAATCTTAAGCGAGCACCAGTACCATAATCAACAACGCCACGCATTAATTGTATCATCACGTAAGCTCTCTCTTCACTAAACACCTCATCACTATTTGGAAAAAACTCCTCAAGTACTTTTCCATTCTTATCTTCAATTCTAGTTACAAAAGTGGGTTCAATGTGCGTGCCTTTGTTAGCAAAAGTAGCATTGGCTGCTACCATTTCAAATACCGAGATATCAGGTGTTCCAAGGGCAATAGATGGAACAGATTCAATGGGTGATGTAATTCCCAAACGGCGCACTAATTTAATGACTGCTTCAGGTCCAAATTGCTTCATTACCCAAGCAGTTACATAATTTATAGAGCCTGCTAATGCATAACGCAAGGTTACCATTTTTCCCGTTCCTTTAGCACCATCCGAATTTTCTGGACACCAAGCAGGTTGCCCAGGTATTTCAATACAAGTTTTTACATTGGGTACTTGATAGCATGGCGAATAACCTTCCTGTATAGCTAAAGCATATACAAATGGTTTAAAAGTAGAACCTACCTGACGACGTCCAACTTTTACATGATCAAACTTAAAATGCTTGTGATTAACGCCACCTACCCAAGCTTTCACATAACCCGTAGATGGTTCAATGGCTACAAAACCTGTATGTAAAAAACTCTTATAATATCGAATACTATCCCATGGCGACATAATGGTATCTATCTCACCTCTGAGGCTATATACCGTCATCTCTACAGGTTTTTTAAACTCCTCCATTATTTGTTCGCTCGATAAGCCCATATTTTTAAGTGAACGATATCTATCACTTCGTTTCATGGAGCTAATCATAATATTTTGAATTTGCTCTTTATTTACATTCCAAGCAAAAGGTGCATTTCTTTTTGTTTTACATTCTTTATTAAATTGTTTTTGTAAATCAGTCATGTGTTCAGCAACAGCTTCTTCGGCATATTGCTGCATACGCATATCAATGGTTGTAAAAATTCGCAACCCATCTTTATAAATATTGTATGGCTTATTTGTTTCAGGATTAATATGATTTTTACACCATTCGCGCAAATAATTCTCGCGCAAATACTCTCTAAAATAAGGTGCAGGGCCATCATTGTGGTCTTCAGGGTGATATGATAAACCAAGAGGTAAATTCTTTAAACTATCATATTTTTGTTCAGATAAATAGCCATACTTTACCATCTGGTTCATAACCACATTGCGTCTTTGTTTGGTAGCATCAGGTCGTTTAATTGGATCGAATAAAGAAGGATTTTTAGCCATACCAATAAGCATGGCGGCTTGCTGAATTTCTAAACTATCTTGAGAACGATTAAAATAAATTTGAGCAGCCGACTTAACTCCTACGGCTAAGTGTAAAAAATCAAACTTATTAAGATACATGGCTAAAATTTCATCTTTCGTGTAATTGCGTTCGAGTCGAGCTGCAATAACCCATTCCTTTAATTTCCTTATTACTGTTTCAAATTTGGTTAGTTTCTCACGCGGAAACATCATTTTAGCTAATTGCTGTGATAATGTACTACCACCACCACTACTTGAACTTCCAGTTAATGCACCAAATACAGCTCTACCAAGCGCTTTTAAGTCAACACCGCTATGCTCTTTAAAACGGGCATCTTCGGTAGCAATCAGGGCTTCTACTAAGTTAGAATCTAATTCATAGTATTTTACATTTACCCTATTTTCAGCATAATATTTACCTAAAATTTTCATATCGCTACTATACACCACTGTTGCTAAATTGCTTTTAGGGTTTTGAAGCTCTGCCACACTCGGTAAATCAAAAAATATCTCGAAAGAAATTAAAGAAATAATGGAAAGAATTAATAAAAATGGCGACCAAACTAATAACCAAGTAAGTGCTATGAATTTTGAGTTTTTATTAGATGCCATATACAATAAATGTTTTGCAAAGTTATATTAAATGCTCAATTATCTAAACTATATTTAAAATTTAGTAGTGGTTTAAATTGATATTTTAAAATAGGTATCTCAAAAAAACCTCTAAATAATTTAGGAATCCAATATTACCCTGAATTTTTTAAGATGTTAAACTTCAAAATTTCGACAAAATAACATTGTAAATATAAAAAAAAGGACTATTTTTGGTTGAAAATAAGATACCTGGTATGTAAGAATAAAGTACATATCTGTTATTTTTTTATTATAAAAACTAACTATGAAAAAAAATCTACTCATTATTTTAACAGCGTTTGCTAGTATTGCAGCATTAGCTCAAAACAGACCAGTTGAAACAAAGAAAGACCCTAACGTGTTTGATGAAGCAGCAGCAAGAGCACAAGCTAAGGCTAAAAATCTTAAATCAACCGAAATTGAAGGTTATGTAAATTATTTAAGAAACGATTTCTCTTCTAAAAAAGCGTTAGCTAAAGAAACTCATCATCATACGCCTTACGAACCTGCTGGAACATTAGGTGTTCAAGAAACGGTTATTTATCTTGAACCTGGAAAGCCCATGAGCGTGGGATGCCCAAATATGGGATTTGAACAATTTAACTTTACTGGTTGGACTGGTGGAATTGGAACTGTTTCTACAGGACCAATAGGTGGAAATCCTAACTATACACCAACAGGCGCAACAATTATCAATACAGCTGGTAATAACGTATCCCAAGCAAACACCATTAATTATCATACAATTTTATCGTTGCCTCCTGTTGATCCGAATTACTTAACTATTAATGGTTATGATTCGGCTGCTTGTAGAGCAGTAGGTACACAAACCATTTCAGATATTCCGTTTGTATCTCCTTTTAGTTTCGATCCAGTATCAGTGCGTATGAATGGAACAAACTCTAACTACAGAGCTTGTCGTTTAAAATATATTACCACTGTTTCTCCAACTAATCTACGTTTATCTTTTAGTTATGCGGTAGTATTACAAAACCCGAGTGGTCACGCTACAGAAGAGTCTCCGTACTTTAAAGTGGAAGTAAAGAACGAAGCTACTGGCGTTATCTTACCTGGTTGTACATCATACACATTCAATCCAAAATCGAGTTTACCTTCTGATTCCTTAAAATTGTCTGTAATCGGCAATAGTTTTGACCCTACCTATTATAGAAAATGGCAATACTACTCGGTAGATTTATCTTCATTACCTGCAGGAACAAACGTATCCATAAACTTTGAAGTAGGTGGTTGTACCTTAGGCGGACACTGGGGTTATGCTTATGTGGATGCAGAATGTGGAGGTATAGGTACACCTTATGCCAACATGTGTTCGGGATCTAACTTTGCTACCTTAATTGCCCCTACTGGCTTTAATAATTACCAATGGTATGGTCCAGGTGGTATTATTGCTGGAGCAACTAATGATACGCTAATTCAATCGCCTGCAACCCCAGGAGATACTTATACAGTTACAATGGTATCACCTGGCGGATGTGCTTTATCGCAAACAGTTTCCATAGGGTTTACAACTGTAAACATTATTAATTTAAACTCAACAAGTTCATGTCCTGGTGGAAATTCAGGAACTGCCTCTGTTCAAGCAAATGGTAGTAATGGAATTTATACATATACATGGACAAATACCTCAACTGGACAGGTTGTATCAAACAACCAAACAGCAACAGGCTTAGCACCTGGCAATTATAGCGTTGTAGTTGCATCTACCACCTGTGGTCAAGCCTCTGCAAACCTATCCGTGGGTGTTTCACCACCATTCTTTCAAGCTATGTCTAAAGCATTTTGTGGAAACTCCACCATTATTGCTTTAGCTGGTGGCTCCAATTATCAATGGTATTTTAATAATACTCCAGTTGCCGCCCCTCTTGGTACTAATGATACGATGTATATTAATAATGCAACTAACGGAGATATTTTTACTGTAGTGTATAATAATGCCCAAGGTTGTAGAGACTCTATAAAATATACACTAAATCAAATTACTGGTGGAAGTGCTTATTTTTCTAACACTACAAATGTTTGTCCTAATAATACAAATGGATCAACAGTATTAAACTTAAATACACCGTTTGCAGCTCCATATAGTTATTATGTTACTGGACCTACTTCTTCTAATGTAGTGTTAAATACAAGTTCAAGTGCAACCACTCAAACCTTGTCGCCACTAGCACCAGGTACATATACAGCGGTTATTAATGATGGTACTTGTATTTATAATTATACAGTAGCTATTGGAGTTATTCAAACAAACTTTACAATTACACCAACTAATACTGTATTATGTTTTCCAGAAGAAACTACATTTAACTTAAGTTTTGGTGATGTAGCTCCTAGCACTTGTGGGTTATCCGCTACGGGAGGATGTTCAACTCCTAATGTAGTACAAATTGGAAATGGTACAACTGTAAACTCAACCACATCATATCCTGCTATATATGGTAACTTTTATAGAAACACAAGACACCAATTGTTATTTAGAGCAAGTGAGCTAATTGCTGCTGGTGTACAGGCTGGTAAACTATCAAGCATCTCATTTTTTGTAACAACAATTAATGGTGCAACTGCTTATCCAAACTTTACTATTAAAATGAAGTGTACTACTGTAAATGATTTACCTCCTGGTTCTGCTTTTGATAATACAGGTCTAGTACAAGTGTATAATGTGGCTACAGCAAATATAACTACAGGTTGGAATACCTACAACTTCCCTAATGCTTATGAATGGGATGGCGTTTCTAACTTATTAGTAGATGTTTGTAATGCTCAAACAGCCTCTTGGACAAACAACTCTTCATCTCCTTATACAATAACACCTTTCAACTCAGTAAGATGGTTTAATAGTGATGGAACAGTTGCGTGTGGAAATTCAACATCTTCTGGATATACGCCTAACACTACTTACCGTCCTAATGTACAATTTGGCAATTGTGGTGCTTCTGCTCCTTCAGCTTATAGCGTGGCAGTATCTTCTAACGGAACTGTTACTGTGAATTATGCAAACGATTCGTTAAAGGTTGCGCCAACATTTACTACTCCTCCTGCTAATGGTCAAGTAGTATATACATTCTCTGTTACAAATCCAGTAGGTGGATGTGTAGAAACAAAAACTATTGCAGTGTTGTATCCTCCATTAACTACAAGTATTACAACTGCTGTCACAAATAGTACAATATGCGAAGGAGACACAACCTCTTTATTAGCTTTTGGAGCATACAACTACAGCTGGTCTTATTTCCAAGGTGGTGGATTAACACCTATTGCTACCTCTTCTACTATTAATGTTACGCCTCCATCGGTGGGGTTAAACACTTATGTAGTTACAGGAAATGCGCCATGCCCATCGGCAACGCCTGATACAAAAACGGTAACTGTAAATGTAATTCCTAAAGCTAACCTAATAGCTGCTCCACTAAATAACGTGGTGAAGTGTTTAAACCAACCATTTATATTAAATGTAGGCGTTGGTTCATCTACATCGGGTAATGCAGGTACTCCTTATTCGTATTCTTGGACCGAGCAACCTTCAAATACTCCAGCTCCAGGAGCTACAAACTCATCTACGTACTCTGCTAACTCAAATAATACAACTACATATCAAGTTGCCATTACAGGTTCTTGTGCCATTGGTACTACTGCAACGGTAACCGTAAGTAACTTTGTAAATGACTTAGGAGTTTCAATTATTGATTCGGCTGCAATTTGTCCTCGTAGTGATTTTGAGTTAAATGCTATATCTAATGGAGGACGTCCAAATTATAATTATAACTGGACAATGGCTCCTTCATTAAGTAGTATTAGCAATACTAATCATTTATCAATGAACTCTCCAGAAACTGAAGGTACTTATACTATCATGGTAACTTCTACAGATAGTTGTGGTTATGTAGCATCTGACATTCAATTAATCACTGTTTTACCTCCATGTGAGATTGTGATACCAAATGTTATTACGCCAAATGGTGATGGAGTAAATGAATACTTCAAAATCAAAAACTTAGAATACCACCCTAACACTTCATTAATAATTTATGACAGATGGGGTAAAAAAGTGTATGAAAGTAATAACTACGACAATATGTGGAAAGCAGAAGGTAAAAATGATGGCACATTCTTCTATATCCTAGATGTACCTGATGATAAAAAATATACTGGTCATATCACGGTTTTTAGTAAGCCATAAACATACCAGTATGTAAAAGTTTTGTAAAAAGAAGTGTTTAGTTAAACACTTCTTTTTATTTTTACGTATAATATAGCATGAGATGCTTTTGGTTCATAGTTCTATTTCAACTTACTTTATATAAAGTAATGCTATCTCAGTTAGAAAACGCAACAAAATTACCAAATACCTTTAACGAACAAGTTGCCAAGCAACAAGCAATAAATAAAGGACTAAAGGGTTCAGAAATAGCGGGATATATTAATTACCTAAAAGCTGATTTTTCGAGTAAACAACATCAAAGAATTTTCAAAAAACACTCCATTCATCAGCCCTATAAAGCGGAGACTAATGCCATTATTCTTGAACCAAATTCACCAATGAGTATTAGTTGCCCTAACATGGGGTTTGAACAATTTAATTTTAATGGCTGGACTGGAAGTACAGGAAGTGTTACTGCAGGTAGTAGCTACCCAAACTACAATCAAATTTCTACTGGCACATACAATACAGCAGGAGATAATGTTTCGTTGCTAAACACCTTAAATTACCACACCATTATGTCGGTAGCGGCCAGTAACCCACAATACCCAAGTTGTGTTGGTTACGACTCGTTAGCTTGTATTACAGTAGGAACTCAAATAGTGTCTCAAATCCCAGTGGTAAGCCCTTATAGTTTTGACCAAGTGTCGGTAAGAATGAATGGTGCATTGGCAAATGGAAGAGCTTGTAAATTAAAATACATTACCACCACTAGTGTAAATAATAAACGGCTTTCTTATAGTTTTGCATTAGTTTTTCAAGATCCAAACAACACTATTCCTGCACATACAGCAGGAGAATCTCCGTATTTTAAAGTAACCATCAAAAATGAAAATACAGGAACAGAATTACCGGGCTGTACATCATACTCTCTAAACACATTAAACGCACAACCTCATGATTCATTAGAAACATCAGTGGTATTTACAGGAGACCCAGTTAAATTTAGGAAATGGTATTATTATACGGTAGATTTATCTTCATTGCCAGGCGGTACACCTGTTTCACTAAATTTTGAATTAGGAGGATGTACCGAAGGAGGACATTTTTGTTATGCTTATGTAGATGCTGAATGTGGTGGCTTAGCTACACCTTATGCTAATATGTGTTCGGGAACAAACTTTGCAACATTAATTGCACCTCCTGGGTTTAGCACTTATCAATGGTTTGACGCATTTGGCTCGCCTATTTCGGGTGCAACGAATGACACATTAATTGAACCTACAACACCTGGCACCGTTTATTCTGTGGCCATGACGCTTCCTAACGGTTGTGTAATTACTAAAACAGTTACCGTTACACTTACAACCGTTAATATTATTAACTTAAACAGCACTAGTTCATGTGCTGGAGGAAACTCAGGCTCGGCAACCGTTATAGCTAATGGAAGTAATAATAATTATAATTACACTTGGGTAAATGTAAGTACAACCCAAACGGTATCCACTAGCCAAACCGCTACCAATTTACCTGCAGGTAACTATAGCGTAGTAGTTTCATCTCCAGGATGTGGGCAAGCATCATCTAACTTTAATATAGCTTATTCTCCGCCATATTATTACAGTGAAATAAAAAGCTTTTGCGGTAATGCTACATTTATTGATAAGTCTGGAGGCAGTAATTACCAATGGTATCAAGGCTCCACCATGCTACCGCCACCCATTGGTAATAACGATACTTTATTTTTAGGCGATGCACAAAGCGGAGAGATTTACACCTTAGTATATAAAAACACACAAGGTTGCAAAGATTCCATCAGCTACGTTTTAAATAGATTACCAAGTGGCACGTTAGATTTTTATGCATTATCCAATAGTTGTATGGGAGATAGTAGCGGTTCTGCTAATCTACAATTTAATAGTACCTACTCGCCTCCTTATCAATATCAAATTTTAGGTCCTAGCAGTTCAGATGTTATTTATAGTAATACGGGAAGTAACACAACCATCTCTCTTAGCAACTTGCCTGTAGGTACTTATACAACCTACGCAAACGATGGGACTTGTTACTATCAAAAAACTATCACTATTAATCCTATTCTTTCCAATTACACCCTCACTCCACAAACCTATACTCTTATTTGTTTTCCAGACGAAGTTACAGTGGGTGTAAATATCGGAGAAGAAATTCCAACAAGTTGTGCTTTAAGTAACATACCTTGTTATTCGTTACCTAAGCAATTATTTACAACGGGGCCATTTGCTCAAAACACAGCCACTACATACCCTACTCCTTATGGGAACTGGTACACCAACGGAAGAAACCAATACCTCATTCAAAAAACAGACTTAAATAATGCTGGAATTTTCGCAGGAAAATTAAACAGTATTGCATTCAATGTATTGGCTATGAATAACAGCGTTAGAAAATACACCAACTTCTCAATACAAATTGGCTGCACAAGTCTTAACACTTTACCAAATGTAGGAAGCGGCAATCAACCATTTATTACTGGCTTAGTAAGTGTGTATTCTCATTCCAATCAACCAGTTTCCGAAGGCTGGCAAACTTATGATTTTACTCAAAGCTATAACTGGGATGGTTTGTCAAACATCATTGTGGAAGTTTGTTTTTCGTTTCCTAATGTATCAGGAACAGGTAATTACTCCGAAAATATTTCTGTAGAGTTAAAGTCAACCTCTTATATTGCTAATATGTACCATGTAGAAGATGCAAATCCAGTATGTGGTAATAACCAGCCAGCAGACAATGCTATAGGTTCAATGATGCCTGGTGGTTCTAATATGTTACCAAATATGCGGTTTGGATATTGTACCGTTCAAAATCCAGATGATTATACAGTAACTATCTCGCCTAATGGTACAATTACAGCTAACTATAATAATGATTCAATTACCATTGCGCCAAACTTTGTAACTCCAACAGGAACCGTTATATATACTGTTTCAGTTGCTAACCCAGATGGTGGATGTGTTACAACACAAACCATCACTGCATTTTATCCTCCACTCAACACAACAGTTACAGCAAATCCAACCAGTACTACTGTTTGCCAATTTGACTCATTAACCATGACCGCAAGTGGTGCTATCAATTATAATTGGTATGCTAATGGTTCTGGCACCTCTATCTCAACCACATCTATCCTCGCAACGGTTCCTCCTAATGTTGGTACAAACACGTATGTGGTTACTGGCGATTTTCCTTGTCCTAATAGTGTATCTGACACTAAAACAATTACTGTAAATGTAACACCTAAAGCTACTTTAGTTAACAATTTACCAAGCTCAATTACAAAATGTTTAAACAAAGATTACATTATTTTATCAAACGTAACATCAACCACTACCGGAAATAGTGGATTGCCTTATACTTATACCTGGACAACAATTCCTAGTGGAACTTTAGCACCAGGCGTGAACTCTGCTTCGAGTTATACGGTTTCAAGTAACTCTACTAACACATTTGTAGTTACAGTAGATGGACAGTGTGCTTATCAAACAAGTGATACCATCGAGGTAAAGAATTTTGTTGATGACCTTGCCATTTCAATTTCAAATTCATTAACTGTATGTGCAAATGCTACTTTTAATATGAACTCAACTACAATGGGTGGGCGGCCTGCTTATATTTATACTTGGACATTAAACTCTACAAACGTAGCTAATACCCCATCGCTTAGCACACAGAGTCCAGCCTTTGGAGGCAATTACAATATTCAAGTAACTGTAATGGATAGCTGTGGTTATCAAAGAAGCGCTTCTCAACAAATTTATGTATTACCAAACACATTAAATGTTTCCATTACAGATTCTGTTTCTTTATGTGGTAAAACCCCATTTACTCTTCATTCAACATCTTCTGGTGGTTATCCAGTTTATACCTTTAATTGGTATTTATTACCTAGTAACACTAGTATTTCAACCAGCGATTCGCTACAATACATAACACCAGAAGACGAAGGACAATACCAAATTAAAATTGTAAAACGAGATAGTTGTAATAACGAAGCTTCGGATATAAAAATATTAAATGTATTGCCGCCATGTATGGTTGAGATACCCAACGTTATTACACCTAATGGTGACTTTGTGAATGATTACTTTAAGATTAAAAACAGTTCTTACCACCCTAACATTCACCTCACCATTTTTGATAGATGGGGAAAACAAGTTTATGAGTCGTCTGATTATCAAAATGATTGGAAAGCAGAAGGCTTAAATGATGGCACTTATTTTTACACAATTGATGTGCCTGATGATAAAAGGTATTCAGGTTTTATAACTGTGTTCAGAGAATAATCTTCGAAATTTCATCATTTAAGAGCCCATTTTCTTTTAGTATATTTGCAATATGTTTACAGGAATCGTAGAAGCATTAGCTAAGGTAGAACACATTGAACATGATGGGACTAATATTCATTTTACGTTTAGTTGTCCGTTTACACATGAGTTAAAAATTGACCAAAGCATTGCACATAATGGCGTATGCTTAACCGTTATTAAAATAATTAATAACCAATATACAATTACAGCCATTGAGGAAACACTTAAAAAAACAAATCAAAAATATTTAAAAGTTGGAAATTACGTTAACATAGAACGATGTATGCCTGCTAATGGAAGATTTGATGGGCATATTGTACAAGGCCATGTTGATCAAACTGGAAAAGTGATTTCTATTGTTAAAAAAGAAGGGAGCTGGGAATTTACCATTCAATATAATTCATCCCTTGGAAATATAACTGTAGAAAAAGGAAGCATTACAGTAAATGGCACAAGCTTAACGGTGGTGAATTCAAGAAAGGATACTTTTTCTGTATGTATTATTCCATACACTTACGAAAATACAATCTTTAAATATCTAAAAGTAGATGATGTCGTAAACCTAGAATTTGATATTATTGGTAAGTACATTGCAAAAATACTGACAAAACAATCATCTTAAAATAATCGGACTTTTTTATCCTTTTATACAAAATTATACCATCAACTTATTCATATTTGTATATTTGTAAAAATATAAACGATTAAAAGTTGGAACAGCAAAAAATAGACTTCTTAATTATTGGTAGCGGTATAGCTGGATTGAGTTATGCCTTAAAAGTTGCTGAATATGGTTCGGTATATATTGTTACGAAGAGCAACGAAGACGAATCAAATACAAAATACGCACAAGGCGGTATAGCAGCCGTGTGGCATGATAACGATAGTATTGAAAAACATATACAAGACACATTGATAGCTGGAGCTGGGCTATGCGATGAAGAAACTGTAAGAATTGTTGTTACAGAAGGAACAGAAAGAGTAAAAGAGCTAATAGCACTAGGGGCTACATTTGATAAAAATAAAGAAGGCGATTATGATTTAGCTAAAGAAGGCGGGCATTCAGAACACCGTATTTTACATTATAAAGATATTACAGGATACGAGATTGAGCGGGCATTAATTAATCAAATTCGTAAACATAAAAACATAACTGTATTAGATCATCATTATGTTATTGATATAATTACCCAACATCACTTAGGCGAAGTAATTACTTCACACTCCGAACACGTCAAATGTTTTGGTGCATACATCTTAAACATAAAAACACAAAAGATAGAAACTACCTTATCCAAAATCACCGTTATGGCTAGTGGTGGAGCAGGACACGTATATGCTACTACTACAAACCCAACAATTGCTACTGGTGATGGCATTGCGATGGTATATAGAGCAAAAGGACGAGTAAAGGATATGGAATTTGTGCAGTTCCATCCTACATCATTATATAATCCTGGCGAGCATCCTAGTTTTTTAATTACAGAGGCAATTCGTGGTTTTGGAGCGGTATTAAAAACAATAGATGGGAAGGAATTTATGCACAAATACGATGATCGTTTGTCGTTAGCACCACGTGACATTGTGGCTCGTGCCATAGATAATGAAATGAAAATGCGTGGAGATGATTTTGTGTATTTAGATTGTAGGCATTTAGACAGAAAAGCCTTTATAGAACACTTTCCTAACATCTATGAGAAGTGCATGAAAATTGGTATTGACCCATTTGTAAAGATGATACCTGTAGTTCCTGCCGCACATTACTTATGTGGCGGAATTATGGTAGATAAACAAGCGCGATCGAGTATCAAAAATTTATATGCTATTGGAGAGTGTGCTTGTACAGGATTGCATGGAGCTAACCGTTTAGCTAGCAACTCCTTATTAGAAGCAGTTGTATTTGCTCACAGAGCAGCGCAAACATCAATAAAAGAAATTAAGATTATCACACACCAAGAACATATTCCAAATTGGGATGCCGAAGGAACAGAACATGCTGAGGAGATGATTTTAATTACCCAATCTCAAAAAGAAGTTCAGCAAATTATGAGTAACTATGTGGGCATAGTTCGTTCTGAACTACGCTTAAAAAGAGCCTTTGACCGATTAGAAATTCTATATAAAGAAAACGAGAGTTTATACGATAAAACAACCGTAACCCAAAAATTAGGAGAATTACGGAACCTTATCTGTATTGGTTACTTAATTATTAAACATGCCATTAGGCGTAAGGAATCTGTTGGACTACATTACATGGTAGAATACAAAAAATCGGAAATAAAAAAAGCGACTTTATAAAGTCGCTTTTTTTGTTTATTATGCATCTTATTAATCTCTTCGTCCAAATAAACGCAATAAAGCCAAGAATAAATTTATAAAATCAAGGTACAAGGTTAAAGCCCCCATAACGCCTATTTTCTTTGCATCTGCCGATCCATCATTATGTACCGCCATTTCTTTAATTTTTTGAACATCATAAGCCGTTAATCCAGTAAAAACTATCACACTAATTATACTTATAATATAACTCATAGAATCGCTACGCATAAACATGTTAATAAGTGATGCAATTACAATACCTATCAATCCAATCATTAATAGGGAGCCTAACTTTGTTAAGTCGGTTTTAGTAGTATAACCCGCTATCGCCATTACTCCAAATAAGGCACAAGTACTAGCAAATACCGTAACAATCGACCCTAAACTATACACATAAAATAATACACTAAATCCTATCCCATTTAAAATAGCGTATAAGAAAAACACCGATATAAGTGCAGGGAAAGAAAGTTTATTAAACGCAAAACTCATTAATAAAACTAAACCAATAGGCGCTAACATACATACCCAACCAAAGATAGACACAGTTTGGCGACCAGTAACTTCATCAACTCTAAAAATATACTGGCTAAGTTCTGGCACAAAAGCAAATAGCATAGAGAATGCTGTGGTAATACCCAATGCAACAAACATCCATGTAAAAACTGAGGCAAATAACGAACGCTCATTTACAATTGATGCGCCTTCGATATTGTTTAAATCTGTGTTTCTGAATTGAAAATTTTCCATTGTTTAACTTTAAATTATGAGTACAAATATACAACATAAAAACTATTAAAAACAGGGTGGAATTGCTAATTTACCTTAAAAGCTATAGCTAAGCTCTAAGCAATAATAGAATGTACGTTGGTGTGGCTCTTTAGAACCTGTGCCATAAGTTCGTTCTAAAATAAAATACGGATTAAATTCTAATTGTTGTGTTAATTGATAGTTGTACCCGATATACACCCTATTTCTTCCAAAGTAATAGCGTTCATTCTTTCCAAATAATTGAAATAATCCCTCATCCTCTATATATGCCGTTCCACGACGAGTGTGTTTAAATTTTAAAGTCAATTTATCTCGCAATACAGTTGTAGATTTTTCTTCTAAAAAATCATTTGGAATAAAAGTGTTATTTGAGATTTGATACGTTAACCTATTTGACAAAGAAAAACGAGAAGTTAAATTTAATTTATAGATAAGCGAAAAAGCATAACGGTAAGACGGAGAAAAACCTTGGTCAAATCTTTTTTGTTTCTGCATATAATAAAACTTAGCACCAGCTTCAAAATGCTTATGTAGTTTATAAGATACCTCGCCTCTCAAATAAATTCTATTTAATAAAGTAAAATTTTCGACTTGCCTTGTCATAAACTTAGCTTTTAAGGTAAGTTGATTATTAATCTTCTTCTCTACTCCTAATCCCAATCTACATCCAGCATCATTAATTACCTCTTGAGCCTTTGTGGAAAAGACGAATAAGGTAAAAAACAATACAAAATATGTAGGTTTAAATCGCATTATTATTCGTAGAAATATATTTTAATCTGAGCGGCATCTCTCAAGAAATCAATTTTGTGGATGGAATATCTGTGTACATTAAATCCAGTTCTTAATTTTAAATCAGCTAATAGTTCTTCGCTTCTACCCGCTCTTATTAACTCAATGTTTTCGTATAATATCGTTTTTACATTTTCTCTTTTAAGGAAGATTTTACTCTCTAATAAATAAGTAATTAATAATACAGAAGCATTAATTGCAATTAGGAATAAATGCTCGATACTATCTGGGGTGTCTTTAACTTTTGTAACTGCCGAAATTAATCCAATAGCTATTACTAAGAAAAGATAAGTCATATCCTTAATAGCTATTTCTTCGGTTTTATACCTCAACATACTAAACACAGCAAACAAACCAAACGCAGCCCCCATAGATAAATCCACGCGGTTTAGTAAAAAAGAAATTAAGAAAATAATTATATTAAATATAAAATATGTAAAGAAAAATTCACGATGCTTATAAATAGGAAAATATATAAATCGAATTAATACAAATACCGAAACTAAATCAATTGCTAACCTTGAGAATAATTTCAAAGATATTTTATTTAATTCTTCATAACCTGTAACTACAGGAACTACATCACTTGCTAATTGTAGTAAAGTCATAATCTTTTAATTTTTTAATGTTTAATATTTTGCTTTTGAAATTATTTTTCTTAATGTTATTAAAAACGCTAGCTACTCCAAAACAATATTTACTAATTGAGCCCTCACGAATGTGTTCATCTTTCATTATCTGAATAAATGGCGAGGGTGTTTTGCTATCTTGTTTCACTTCAGCAATAACTAAGTAATCCATCATTTGCTTTTGATTATCTTTTTCAAATTCTAAAAATAAATCAAGCGTTAATCGTTCAGCCGATGTTTTATTTACTAGTGTAATGCGACTATAATTAATCCATATTTTAGGAATTAATGTTTGTGGATTAAATGGTAGCGTTTTCTCAAGAAACTCGAATGCTTTCCCATTATCCAACTCAGGAATATTTTTTTCTTTAATACGTGTTTTTACTGTCCTACCCTTATTATTCTTATATTTTACTTCTAAGAATCCTAATTTGCTTTCAACATAGGTGCGATGTCTAATCTTATAGCGATTAAGTTTGCCGCTATGATGCTGATTATACAAATCGAAATCAGTTGTGTCGTAATAAAGCGTTTTGTAGCGACTAATTCTATTTCCTTCAACATCTAGCACTTTGTAAAATGGCTTAGCCTGCGTTAAAACATGTGATAGCTTATTAATATTAAATGTATATTTAGTATCAGTTCTATCCATTAACTTAACGCCATCCATTTCAGCCAGTGTAATAGGCTCGTAAGAGGATAATATGTCGAGAAAAGTGCTCAATAATATTATTTAAATGTGTAAGTATATTTTTTAGTGCTTGTTAATTTGCCAGCAGCGTTATAAGTTTTTCTTTCTGTTTTTAACCCTTTAGAGTCGTACGTGTAAAGGTGTTTTTTAATTAATTTATTTGAAGCATCATACACATCTTCTTGTTTTTTGTCGCCATTTGCATTATATTTTATAACAGCATGTTCTTTTAACTTATTATGTTCATCATATTCATCTTCCTCAATGGCATCACCCAAATTGTTATATTTATAGGTAAGACGCTTCTTTAGTGAGCCATCTTTATTATACTCTATATATTCCAAGACTTTACCATCAGAATTATAAACCGTTTTTTCATCATTTAAGGTTTTTCCGTCTTCCATTTTTGTAACGGTTATGGAAGTAATCTTATTATTCTTAATATCCTTCTTACTTTGAGCAAGTGCAGAGCATGAAACTAAAAGTAAGAAGAGAATCAAACATCTATTTATCATAATTATTATCTGTTTATTGTTATCGTACCAACATCTATGGATGACTTGTTTTTGGATATTACTGCATCTACAGAAACAGCAGCATCCATTACATCAAAGGAAGTTCCTATCCTTTCTTCGCTTATGGCATAAATTTTATAATTTCCTTTTCTTAGGTATTTGAATTCAAATTCACCATTAGCGTTCGTGTTTACCTTATCTCCTGCAGTTACATCATCACCATATATGATATAAACTTCTACATCAACTCCATCATACTCATGTTGTAATACAAATGTTTTGCTATAATCTTTCACCCACACTTTTCCTTTTATTGAACTATTACCGCCCTCTCCGGCTGGTTTCTTACATGATGATATAATTACTGAAATTACAATCAAACATACTATATAGATTTTTTTTATTGTCATGTTAAGTAAAAATATTTATAATATTAAATAATTGATAAATTTAATCATTTTCCTTCATTCTTGTACTCATTAAGCCTATTTATGAGATAAACTAGTGTGATTTATCGGTGTAATTTATTGTCAAAAATAATAAGCAATTTTAATGTTCATACACCTAAATTATATTTTAGTGAATGACTACAAATTTTAAGGCTTGGTTTCCAATGCGTAAAAAATAAACTCCTTGCGCTAAAGCTGATGTGTTAATTTGAGTGCTTTCAGTAAATGTGTCTTTAAAGATGAGATTACCTTCCATATTTGATAGTTGATATATAACAGCTTTATTAACACGACATCTTATCTTAATAAACTGATTAGCTGGATTTGGAAACAAAGAAATATCATTAGCATCAATTTCAAGTTCGTTAATACCTACTAAGCAATTAGAAGCATTAAATGTTGGAGGTGCAACCTGTTCAAAAGCGCCAGTTCCATCAGGGCATCGAGCCATTGAGGCGTCTGCTATTTGTGGCCCAAATGTAATGCTGTCGATTACTGTTCCTGATTTACTTAACATTAACTGTTCGCCACTACCTGAAAGTTTAAAATTACAATGCAACTCAGTAGCTGTAGAATTATCTTCATCTGCCCAAACAATTAAAAATCCATGTGCTGGAATAATTGTATTATTTGGAAATGTAAATTTTTGAGGATTAATATAACTATCGGTTAAAAATAAGCCACTTAAATCAAGTGTACTGTTTGTATTATTATAAAGTTCAATCCAGTCTTCTGTTTGTCCTGATTCATCCGTATGCCCTGTTTGGTTAGACGCTAAAAACTCATTAATAACTACCTCGCCTGCATTAGGTTGCGCAATATTTGTATTAATTAAATAATATTCGTGTTCTGCTCTTTGCGGCGAAAACATACCAGCGTTATCATTTTCGGCATAAATATAATATTGCATTTGGGTTGATGTTACAATTATATTTGCACCATAATTATTATCGCCTGCTGCGCCATCATTATGTGCGCCATCGTCGTACATTAACTCACGGGTAAATTTTTTAGTAATATCATCTCTATATCCAATATAAACTGTTCCTGTATTTACCACATCGGCAGTTATAGCAATAGTAGAATTAAGTACTGGTGTAGCTGTACTAACGTTTATGTTACTTATACTTGGAGTTGTGTATCCAAAATCAGTTGTTCCCTGCAAATAGGTAACACGAGATGACATTAAATTACTAATACCCGGAACCGAATAACTACCAATAGATGTATTGGCAGTTAACCCATTTTGAAATGCTGCATAGGAATAAAATTTTGCATTATCGCTTAATACAGAAGTATCAATAAGTGCTTGATGTTGTTGAGCCATTGTTACATATTGGTTGTTTGCAAAAAACTCATTTGTAATAGTTCTAACATGTGCCCACATCATACGTTTATATTGTGGATTTGAAAACACTAAATTTATTAATGGCCAATAAGGATCGGTAGCATGGGCGTTTACAGGCAACTGTTGTAATCCTGTAATGCTTTGTTGAGCCAAGCTACTATTACCTGAACCAATATAAGGAAAGCCACCAAAACTCATATTCAAATCCCATATCACGGGATTATAGTGATTGGTGTAGTCTTTATACAAATAATAATTTTGACAGAATGCACCAGTATAACTATCTAAATTTACTAGTACTGAATTAAATGCTAACATCCAAATAACTCTATCAATATCTATATTTCGATAAGCCAGCGATTGAAAATTAGTTACCGTATCAGCTAGAGCTCTTAACGCATTCCATCCATAATCCGACTTTAATTCATAAAAATTAAAATAATTACTACTATCACCAGTGGTAAAATATTTTAAATTTGATTTAGCATTTGGACTTGGGTTTACAATAGGATTACACTTAATGGCAATATTGCTCGAAGAATAAAAATGATCTGAATAAAAAGGTTTTCCAATACTTTCAGCATTTGAATAAACTCCGTAATAAGCACCATTAATATACACTTTTGCAAAATTAGCCTGCGGGCAATGCATATAGTTTTGTAAAATTTGGTAAGCTAGCACTTCTCTAATCATGGAAGGATCGGCATAGTTATTCCCCAATTTTATATCCTTTACGCCATTGTATGACTGACTTTTAAAGGTATTTAATTCAATGTGTAATGGGTTCTTAGAGTTTGTTGAGTTGTAAGAGCTATTTCCTTTATACTTAACTCCAACGCTATCAAAATAAGTTCCATTTATATAAACCGATTGAGCCATTATATAGCCATCTGCACCCGTCTTAGAGGTATCCATCTGATAATCCCAATTAGGTTGTGTGAAATTAATTTCAATTTTTTGAATGGTATTAAGGTCATAAAAGTTTTGTGCGGAAACTTTTCCGCACAAAACAATAAACAAAAAGAATACAATAATAAATCGTAACATATTACTCAATTGATAATTTTAAATTTTGAATTTGATTATTTTGGTTCTTCACCATTAGCATATATAAACCCGAAGACAAGCCTAAATCTGTTACAGTATAAGATGATTGATTGATATTTTTAAGCTGCAAAACATTCTTAGAAGAAATATCAAATACATTAATTTCTTGAATCATGCTATTATCAGACGATACAATATTAACAGTATTTTTCGCAGGATTAGGAAACATTTTAAAACTTGTGTTTAATCCTATTTCTATTACTGAAACTGATGTACAGGATAAACAATAATTATAACAGATATTAGGAAAAACAGTGTCTTTAGAAACTGTTATAAACCTTACTCCAGAACTAGCACATGATGAAGGAACCGCACTCTCAGTATTTCCTGATGTATTACCATTTACAAAATTAAAGTTATAAGTGCCATTATTTACAAAATGAATCACTTCATACACGTTTGCATCTGGGTTATCAGAAAAACTATACATTGTACTTTTATTAGGCGAAAACATATTATAGTTAGCTGCCAAATGAACACTATTTGAAGACACGGTTACAAGACTCATATCAACTTTATATCTAACAAGACTCATGCCTGCAGGTGCATTGCCACCAAACACTATAGCTCCTATGTTAGTAGTGTCGTTTTGTAACGAATCTAAATAGAACCAACGATTATCGTTGAAATTATAGCCAACACGCGATTCATCTGGAATAAACTCCGACTCATACGTTTGATCACCATTAATAAAACGAAATTCGTATTTTTGAAATGCAGGTATATCTACCACAATACTATAAATATTAGTGGAACCTTCTTGAGTTAGTTCAGTAAGTGAAGGGTCCCAATCTAAAGCATAACCTGCCGCAACTTGAAAATCACCAACAACGTGCACGCCTAACGAGCTAACAGTTTCGTTACTCATATCAACTGCAAACTTTACTTTCTTAGCAGAAGCATTTAATACTATAAGAGATAAAATTAGAACTAAGTGATTTTTCATATTAACTTAATTTATTGGTTTAGTACTACTTTTTTATATGCTGGTCTTTTGCCATCAATAGAAACAGCAAATGTATAAACACCATTTGGTAAAGTTGTAATATCAATACGTGAATGATTTTCAAAACTCATTACTTCTTTTCCTACCATATCAAAAACTACAACTTTTAAATTATTTACATTTTGATAATCCACATCAACATCTACAATTCCTTGTGTTGGATTTGGGTAAAGTGTAATGCCTGTAGTTTCTGCTAAATCTTTTACTAAAGTAGCTATAGAATAATTATATCCAGGAGAATATCTATAAACACATCCATTTGCATCTGTTATTCTAACAACATATACGCCACTTTGAGTAGGGGTATAATTTTGTGAAGTTGCCCCTGGTATTAAATCGCCATTCATATACCATTGATAAGTGGTAGCAGATGTAGAAGTTAAATCATTTCCACTTAACGAAATTGATGGAATAGCAGGTGGTGTATTATTAATATAACAAGTTGTGTAACGATGCGCTTGTGCAACTGATCCACCAGCACTTTTTGACCAAATAGCTGTAGTGCCTGTCGGTGCAATTTCATAAATAGTTCCAGATGTTGCTAAACAGATTAATTGATTACCATTAGGAAACTGCTCTGAGTTGCCCATATTAGAGTTGTATGCCGTACAAACAGTTCTTGAATTATAAGTACCAGGTGTAAAAGCACTACCAGGTGTAATGGTGTAATTGTATCCAGAACGTGGCACAACAATTTGGTCGATAGTAGAACGTTGAGGACTAGTTTGCCCCCCATTATTATATCCAACTAAACGACCAGCATTAGGAACACCCTCTGGTATCCAATGCGCATCATGCGTTACGTTTAAAATTTTAGTACCTGTAGCGCCATAAGCGGCAGGGTTTCCCCATCGGTATAAAAAATCACCTCCTTTACCAGAATTACCCCCACTATGAGAAGCCGCTTGAGCCGTTGTCGTACTATGATCTATAATATACCATTCATTTAAATTATGTGAACTTAATACAATTTGATCTAATATTGGATTATAATCTATTCCATTCATGTGCATCCAATCTTTAGTGCTTTTATAATTAATGTTCAATAATTCAGGATGATCTACAATTGAAGTTTGATAGTTGGCTTTAGATGAGTTTACATTTTGTACTAAATGATCCCATACATGCCATTCCCAAACCACTGTACCTGTAGTAGCAGTTAAAGGTTGCACCTCAATAATTTTCTCAGACCAAATGGTGGAGAGCGAAGTGTTAGTTCCACCAGCAGCTGCCAGCTCAGCCTGTGTTTTCGATTCATATACTATTAACAATACATTACCATTTGGCATCACGCAATGATCGTGATGAGAGTACTGCGTAGTGCTAGATACAGTATAAGTCCAAATCACATTATTATTATAATCGATTTTTTGAACAGCTCCACATGCTCCACCTCCATTAAATGTAGAATTATTTATTTTAATACTTCTTACTAAGGTGCCACCCGGTTCAAGGTAGGTTGAATAACCTGTTCCGCCAGTACCTGAATATGTTTTCACGGTTGTTCCATTGGTATCTACTAATAATACACTGGTATTATTTTGAACACCATATAAGGTTAAACCATTCCATTGTTGCGCAAAAGCATTTAATGAAACCATTGCCGACATTAGAAGCATTGTTTTGGTAATAAATTTTCGCATTTTAAAATTATTTTTAAGTTATTGTTACCTAAAGGTAATTTTATTATTAATAAACTTATATAATTTGAGATAAAAACGCCAATATTTGAGGTTAAACACTAAAATGTTTTAGAATTTCGCTTTCATAACTATTTCCTACAGGAATTCTACAATTATTAATGGTAATTATTTTATTCTTAATACTAGAAACTTTATTAATAGCAATGATAAACGAACGATGTACTCTTATAAATTGGTTTGATGGTAATTTTTCTATCATAGCCTTCATAGTCATACGTGCCACAATATTTTTTTGATTGTGTAGATGGATTTTTAAATAATCATCTAAGGCTTCAATATACATAATATCTTGTAGTATTATTTTTTGCAGGCTATAATCGGCTCGAATAAAAATATGTTCTATTTCTTTAGGATTACTTTGTAAATTAGAGTAATCGCGGGCTTTTTCAGTAGCCACCTTAAATCTATCAAAATCAAAAGGTTTTAATAAATAATCCAAAGCATTTAAATTAAATCCTTCTACTGCATATTGCCCATGAGCCGTGCAAAAAATAACCATTGTTTTTTGTTCAATACTTTTATAAAAATCAATTCCGGTTAGCGCTGGCATGTGAATATCTAAAAATAATAAATCAACGGGGAATTTTTTTAAGTACTTAAGTGCCTCATTGGGTTGAGTAAAGGTTTTTTGTAAATCTATATAATCCAATTCGGCACAAAATGTTTCAATTACACTTAATGCTAATGGTTCATCATCTATGGCTATTGCTTTAATCATGAATATTTAAAGTTAAATTTACAATAAAAACAGTACCAGTATGCGAAATATTTAATGTATGCTGCTGAGGGTACAGAAAGCTTAATCGTTCTTTTGTATTTTGAATACCAAAGCCACTTTTATTAAGTGTATTATTATTAGTTGTTACACAATTATTTTTCACCTGTAAATTTACTGTTGTATCCGTTATTGTAATTTGAATATCTATATTAGAATTTTCTTCGGAATTTACACCATGTTTAAAGGCATTTTCAATAAAAGGAATTAATACTAATGGCGCAATTTTTTGTTGATGTATGTTGCCTTCACAAGTGTAATTAAGTTGCACATTAGAAGTAAGTCTCATGCGTTGTAACTCAATATAGCTTGATATATATTTAATTTCCTTTTCGAGCAACACAAAGTTATGCTGGCTATCGTTTAATACATAACGCATCATGTCCGATAACTTGATAATAGCATTAGCTGTTTTATCACTCTTAATAATTGCTAATGAGTAAATACTATTTAAGGTATTAAACAAAAAGTGAGGGTTAATTTGTGCTTTTAAATATTGTAACTCAGCATTTGCCTTTTCGGTTTCGGTTTTTTTGAGTCTTTCTCTAATGTGTAATAACATGGAGAAAATAAATACAATTAAAAATTCGAGTACATGATGTCGTAAAAAAAACAAAACAGACATGCCTCTTGGAGGTCTTGGTGGTGGATTATGATTAAATAGTGGAGCATTGGGTGGTGGCTGATGACCAACAATTAGCAATGATGGTAAAAACGTAATTACTAAAAACCCCACAATAACCCAAATTGAGAAATAAAAGAATTGTTTGGTTACATAAAACTGAGGCATTAGCACATAATAGTTTATGTAGAAAAACAACAACAATAAAACACTCGATAAAAACTCTCGTTGAAAAGGCGTAACACTAAAAATAGTTACCAAATCATTATTATCGGGTGAGAAGATAACAGGTATAGATAGGAAAAGAATACAGCCTAATAAATGAATACTAATATTTTGAAGGCGATTTCCCATTATACTAAAATACGAAAGGTTTAGTATTTTATATTATAATATAGGTAAAGTTATTTTATTTGTAGGTAAACTATTTTACTCGCTTATATTTTCAACTAGTTTTGTTAGGATAACAAACTCCTCTACATTCAATTGTTCGGGGCGTTTCTCTAATAAGGGATGCTCAATAGTTTTCCCATTTAAAAGCGATTTAATAGAATTACGTATGGTTTTCCGACGTTGATTAAATGCTGTTTTCACCACTCTAAAAAATACATCTTCATTACAATTTAGATTAACCGTATTGTTTCGAGTTAATCTTATCACCGCTGATTTCACTTTAGGTGGTGGATTAAATACATTTTCGTGAACCGTAAAAAGATACTCTATTTTATAAAATGCTTGCAATAACACACTCAATATACCATAAGTTTTTGTGCCGGGTTTTTCGGCAATACGCTGCGCCACCTCTTTTTGAAACATACCAACTAATACAGGAATATTGTTTCTATGTTCTAAAACCTTAAACATTATTTGGGTAGAGATATTATATGGAAAGTTTCCAATAATATGAATATTGCCCTTAATTAAAAGTGATGATAAATCAGATTCTAAAAAATCTTGATAATGTATTTTATGTTGATGTTGCGGATATGTTTGTTTTAAATAGTCGATAGATTCCGTATCAATATCAAAAGCAACAAAGTTTTCATTATGAATAAGGTACTGTGTAAGAACACCTGTTCCTGGCCCAATTTCAAGTACAGTAGCTTTCACATCATCAGGTAAGGCTTTCACAATTTTTTGTGCAATATTCAAATCTGTTAGGAAATGTTGTCCTAAATGTTTTTTTGCTTTTACTGGAGATGTCATGCCTTAAAGGTAAGGAATAATTAGAATACTACATGAGCAACCTTTACCGAACTTATAGCAAATGCAATTATATTTGAGTTTTAATTGATTATCCATATATCACTGATTACTTTGTTAAATTTTGAAAATCTAATTCAGTAATTCTTAATGCTGTTTTAGCTGTTATATAAATATGTTTATCTTGCACAAAACTAGCTACTATGCCAGCAGCCATTATAATTCCTGTAACCATAGCACCTTGTTCGGTTACCACTTTAGATGTATTGAACATATAATGGTAAAACACCTCCGATTCTAAAAAACCTAAAGCAGAGTTATAAAGAATATAATTCAGCTTAATGCCTGGTATTTTTAAAGCTTTAATTTCATTAAGTTTTATGGTTTTATCATTATCAAAAAGGATTAGGCTGTCTTGCATATTAACCACCTTATTGGCATGATAACGAAATTGCCCTTTTAACTTATAATGTAAAACTTGATTGTTATATAATTGATGTGTTTTATGTTTCCCAAACAAAGAGTAATAATGGATATTAAGAATCTTTTGAGAGAATCCGCATGTTGATATTATGCATAACACTATACAAAGCCAACGCATTACACTATTTGCAATAGAGTTCTAAATGCTGCGTATTTTCCTTCGTATCGTTTACTGTGCTCAGCTTGTAGTCTAGCTGCATCATTCTTTTGATACGCTTCTATATCGGCCATATCTTTAAATGTATATTGTATTGAGAATGTATCGCCCTCATCATCCACATGCAACACCTTGCATATTTTATTTTCTATAAAATAGCCCGTTTTAAGCACATCAGGAATATGCACTGTTTTCATCCATTGCAACCAGTCTTCAGTTAAACTTTTATCAATACTTACCGTAACATTATAAATATACATTGTTTTTATTATTTAAAGGTTAATTTATCACATCGCCTCTTAGCTCTCTAAAACGTTTACGAGCTTCTACTACATAAATGCTTCCTGGATATTTAGTTAACACATCTTGGTATAATTGCTGAGCTTTGGCTTTATCGTTTAAATGCTTATCATACAATTCGGCTTCGTTAAACAGAGCATCGTCGCCATACAAATCATTAGGATAAAACTCCAAAATATTCTCATACATTTTAGCAGCATCTGCATAACGATGTGTTTTCTTAAAAATATCTGCCTTCTTAAAATAAATATCATCGCCCAAGGTGTGCTCTGTAAACATACTATTTATGCTATCTAACTTACTAATTGCCCTGTCGTATTGGTGTTGTAGTATCAGTAACTCCGCCGAAGCAACCATACTAAGTGGTGCCGAATTCGTATCAATACCTATGGCGTCTGAAATAACTATTGATAAATCTAAGGCATCGTTTGCAATGGTTTTACTTGTAGCGCCCTTTAGCACATCGCACTGTGTTTTAGCCCATTTAAAATCTGAAGCGTAATAGCTAAGTTTGGCATTTTTAAACTTAGCTAATTGCCCTATGGTTTCATATTTAAAATCTTTATCTACTTGCATGTATAGTAATGAAGCGTCCCAAATATTGCCCAATAATAAATTCATATCAGCCAAATCAATCTTAAGCTCAGCCATATTTTCTCTATTAAATTTATATTGTGCAATAATATCTTCTAATGATTGAATGGCTTGTTGCGACTGATTCATATAATAAGCTTGGAGTGTAGCCGATTTTTTAATTAAAGGCAAAGTCATATTACTAATTCCAAATTGAGTAATGCAATTCTGCATATCAGAAAACAGTTTATTAATATCTTCAATTAATGGCTTGGGTTGCGAAGTAATTTGTTCATATTTAGCATTTAATCGTTCAATAGAAGCAATATCATAATATGGATTGTCTTTACCTTTACTTAATACATATTGAAAACATTTCTCCGCTACATCATAACGATCATTACTAACACATAACTTGGCTAATTCCATCAGTCTGGTGCCATCTTCTTTTTGTCGCTTATCAAGTGCTTTGTTTTGAATAAACGAAGCATCAAAATCTTTTTGTTGGTTTAATAAAAAAATTAAAAACTCCGAAAAAATAATCTTATCAGGTTTTTGTTGAATCCGTTTTTGAAGCTCTTGTTTTAAGATGGGGTTATTGAGTCGTCCATTAGTTTCGTCATACCCAAAAGATTGTTGTAAATTAGCTTGTGCTGTGTATAGTTCGCTTTCTCTAAAATCAATGGCATCTAAATATTCATTAACCATCGCTTTTAAATCGCCTTTCTTTTTATATAAATCGGCTAGTTCATAAAAGTAGGGGTAGTTAGGCGAATTGGCTCTGCCCTTTTTATAGGTTTCAATAGCGTAGTCATACAAGCCTTCTGCCTCAAAACTATGTGCTAAAGAAAATAAAGAATTTTGTACAGGTATTACTTCTTTAATAGCCTTTTTATATTGTTCTTCTTCTTTTTTAAAATCGCCCTGCAACTTATAGATATTACCTAGTTTTACATATAAATAAGCATTAGATGTATTTCGTTTAAGTTGTTTCTTAACTACTTTTTCGGCGGTTTTATAATCTTTTAATTCAGTTAAACATTTAAAGTAATATGTAAAGTAGGCATCGGGTTGTTTATCAAATAATCGCTCATAATAGGTTACAGCTTTATCATATTGCTTTTGCTCATAAAATTGAAAGGCTAATTGATCATCTGTGTTTTTTTGAGCATAGGTATTACCTAACACAAAAAACACAAGAAATACAAAAAGCCAAGTTCTCATTATTTATGAATTAGTAGTAATTAATTGAGGTAATGCACCCGCATTTAATTTTTTAATAATTGATTCGTAAGCAGGTAAATACTGATTATATAATTCAATATGCTTGCGCATATTATCGGTATTTGTTTTAAGAACTTCTATTGCCTGAAAGGCATTCGTTTTTTCTTCGTTAATATAACTTACAGCCTCCGTATGATTAACGCTTCCGTTTTTTAAATCATTCGTTAAAGTTTGAAGCTGATGAATAGATTGTTGCGCTCGCTGTATCCAATTTGAACGATACTTCACATACGTATCAAATCCAGATTTTAAAGATTGAAACTGTTGTATTTGTTCTGCATCCTGTTTTGAGATAGTATCTTTTAAATGAGTTTCTAAAAAATGCAAATAGGTGCTTTGCTTATGTTGCGCATTATAACAAGTAGCGCTATCAATAGTTTTAAAATTAACTAATGCTTGTTGTATTACAATTTTTAAACTATCTAATTCTTTAATTGGTTCATCATAAATCGGTTTTGTTTGACAAGAAAATAAAACTAAACCTCCAATAAAACTAACTAATAAAGTAAGTGTTTTCATACCTTACCAAATTTAGGTTTTTATTAGATAATAAAAATAAAATATATCCTAAAAAATATATCTTTACGTAATGTTTTTACTTCTATTAAAAGAAAGTATCTTATTTGCTTGGCAGGCTTTGGTTTCCAACAAGCTCCGCACTTTTCTTAGTTTGCTAGGCATTACCATTGGTATTTTTGCCATTATCACCGTATTTACCGTAGTAGATAGCCTTGAACGAAATATCAGAAGCAGTGTTCAAAGTCTTGGCGAGGACGTGGTATTTATAATGAAATGGCCTTGGACATTTGGCCCCGACTATCCTTGGTGGAAATACATGAGTCGCCCCGTACCCGAATTTAATGAAGTGTCGGAAATCATGCAACGCACCAAAAGTATTGAAGCAATTGGGTTTAAAGTTAGCAGTCGTAAAATAGTAAAACACAGAAATAACATTATAGAAAACGCCAACTTATCTGGTTGGTCGTATGGTTTTGATAAAGTAAAATCGTTTGATTTATCTGATGGTCGATATTTCACTGAGTCAGAAGCTAATAATGGTTATCACGTGTGTTTAATTGGTGATGCGATTGTTCAGGCATTATTTCCATATAATGAATATCCTATTGGGAAAACGATAAAGATAGCTGGAAAAAACTGTAAGGTAATAGGCATATTTAAAAAGGAAGGAGAAAGCATGTTAGGAAGTAGTATGGATAATCAAGTGGTAATTCCTTATCACTTTGCTCGCTTATTTATAGATGTACGTTCAGAAAATAGCGAACCACTCATTGCTGTAAAAGCAAAAAACGGTATAATCAATGAACAACTAAAGGACGAACTTACTGGTATAATGCGTTCCGTTAGAGGCTTAAAACCAATGGCCGACGACAACTTTGCATTAAATGAAACTAATTTATTAAGCAAAAATTTTGATAGCCTATTTGATATTGTGGGTATTGCAGGAGCCATCATTGGTGGTTTTTCTATACTAGTAGGCGGTTTTGGCATTGCTAATATTATGTTTGTGTCTGTTCGTGAGCGCACCAATTTAATTGGAATTCAAAAATCATTAGGAGCCAAAAATTATTTTATCCTTACTCAGTTTTTATTTGAAGCCGTTTTTCTTTCACTTATTGGTGGCATTATAGGTCTTTTGCTCATTTATTTACTTACGTTAGTTTTAGGTGGTGTAATAGACATGGAAATTACTTTAACACGCTCGAATATTATTTTAGGACTAACCGTAAGTGTTTTAATTGGTGTAATAAGCGGATTTATTCCGGCTTATGGCGCCTCACAACTTGATCCAGTAGAAGCAATAAGAACAAATTAATATGGCTATTGTCAAACGTCCGAAATCTATTTCTGCTATATGTGTTATTGCAATAATTTTGGTATTACTTGCTTTTCCTATGTTATTTACGCCATCTATTAAACGCATGGGCGATTTTATACCGATGATACTAGGGATTATTATTACACTTCAGTTTGTATCACTCATTGGAATATGGCACATGAAACGCTGGGGTGTTCAATTATTCGTTATTATGTTTTTTACTCGTATGATAACTTTTATGTTTCTTGAGTTATACACGTTCCAGTTTTACTTTAATATCTTTTACTCTATTATTTTTCTAGTTTTCTTTTTCATTCATTATAAAGAGATGGATTCAAATCTTTAATATAACACACTGTTTCTTAATGGTTAAAACATCAATTAGCTAGTGTTATCTTAAAAGAATAGTTATTATTAAGTAATAAGCGCTCTCAAAGTCTAAAAAAGGAGGAAATCCTCTTTTGCCATTCCACCGATTCATCGCACTATTCTGTTAATTTGTCTGAAAATGCTATTTAATCGTCAAATAATTTTGTTTTATTCAAAAATTTAGTTATATCTTTATAGTAGCAATTTTGAATTTCATTCACTCATTCAAACATACATTTTAATCAATAAAACCATGATTACAGAAGTTGAAACACACAATTTACAAGAAACGCTAAAAGAGTTTTTTGGATTTGATGGATTTAAAGGAAACCAAGAAGCAATTATTAATAGCATATTAAATAGGCAAGATACTTTTGTGATTATGCCAACTGGTGGTGGTAAATCATTATGTTACCAATTACCTGCTATTATGAGCGAAGGAACAGCCATTATTGTTTCTCCGCTTATTGCCTTAATGAAAAATCAGGTGGATGCTATTCGTGGTTTTAGCAATGAATCAGGTATTGCACATTTTTTAAATTCTTCGTTAAATAAGTCAGAAATAAATACAGTTAAAAATGATGTTTTATCTGGCAAAACTAAATTATTATATGTAGCGCCTGAAACTCTAAATAAGGAAGATAATATTGAGTTCTTTTCAGAATTTCCTATTTCGTTTTTTGCCATTGACGAGGCGCATTGTATTTCAGAGTGGGGGCATGATTTCCGCCCAGAATATCGCCGCTTACGCCCTATTATTGATAAGTTAGGCTCGGTGCCAGTAATGGCATTAACCGCAACAGCAACTCCTAAAGTTCAACAAGATATTCAAAAGAACTTAGGGATGATGAAAGCAAATGTATTTAAATCTTCGTTTAACCGCGAGAATTTATATTACGAGGTAAGAGCAAAAAAAGATGTAGTTAAAGAAATTATTAAATATGCTAAGCAAAATCCTGGAAAATCAGGTATTGTATATTGCTTAAGTCGTAAAAAGGTAGAAGAAGTAGCGCAAGCATTATTAGTAAACGGAATAAAAGCAGCAGCTTACCATGCAGGATTAGATGCTAAGGAACGTGCTAAAACTCAAGATGGCTTTTTAATGGAAGAAATTGATGTGATTGTAGCCACTATTGCATTTGGTATGGGAATTGACAAGCCAGATGTGCGTTATGTTATACATCATGATATTCCAAAATCATTAGAAGGCTACTATCAAGAAACAGGTCGTGCGGGGCGAGATGGCGGAGAAGGAAATTGTATTACATTTTATAGCTATGATGACATCGTTAAGCTAGAAAAATTTATGAAAGACAAACCTGTAAACGAACAAGAGATAGGTAAGCAAATGCTATCTGAAACTGCTTCATTTGCCGAAACATCATCTTGTCGCCGTAAGTTTATCTTACACTATTTTGGAGAAACTTTTGATGAAGCAAAGTGTGGCGAAATGTGTGATAATTGCCGTCATCCTAAACAACGCTTTGAAGCACAAGACGATTTATTGTTAGCACTTAAAGCTGTAAAAGAAAGTAAAGAAAAACATAAAGTAAAAGACATTATCAATATATTAATGGGTACGCTTACCGCAACTGGAAAGTCTTACAAACATAACGAACTGAAAACTTGGGGTGAAGGCGTAGATCATGACAAAGATGATAAATTTTGGAATGCCGTTATGCGTCAGGCTTTGGTATATGGATTTATGTCAAAAGACATTGAATCGTACGGCTTAGTAAAAATAACCGACAAGGGCAAAGAGTTTTTGAAAAAACCAGTTAGTATTAAATTTACTAGAGACAACGATTTTAGTAATACTGATGAAGATAGCGACGATGTAATTGTTGCAGGAAAAGGCGCGCACAGTGCTGATGAGGTGTTGTATGGTATGCTAAAAGACTTAACCAAAAAAACAGCCAAACAAAACAACTTGCCTCCTTATGTTATTTTTCAAGAAACATCACTTGAAGAAATGGCCACTAATTATCCAATCACTATGGATGAGTTGGCAAAAATTACAGGTGTAGGAGCAGGTAAAGCAGCAAAATATGGCAAACCGTTCTTAGCGCTTATCAAAAAACACGTAGAAGAAAATGAGATTGAACGCCCGAGTGATATGGTTATTAAATCGGTAGTTAATAAATCAGGTTTAAAAGTGTTTATCATTCAAAACACCGATAGAAAAGTGAGTTTGGAGGATATGGCAAAAAACAAAAACATAAAAATGGATGATTTATTAACTGAGCTTGAAAGTATTGTGTCCTCTGGAACTAAAATAAACATCAACTATTATATAGACCAAGTAATTGACGAAGACAAACGTGAAGATATTTTAGAGTGCCTTCGTGAAACAGAAACAGATGACTTAAAAGCTGTACTTAAAGAACTTGGAGAAGATGAATATAGTGAAGAAGAGGTGCGATTAATGCGTATTAAATTTATTAGTGAATTTGGTAACTAATTTGCTACTGTAATTTACCGCCATCTAGCTATTAGCTAAATAATCATTTTATAGTTAGCCTATTTCTTGCCTAAGATTTTAATACAAAGGCCGAAACTATTATTATACCTATTAGAAATAGTAAACTAAGCCGCCAAAATAAATGGGCTTTTTTAAGTTCCATAAAATACATAGCAACCATCATGATTTTAATAAATGAGATGAACATAATCAGCCCTTCTGAATGAGTAATCACATTGCTTAAATACAGAAAAACACTTGTAAGTGTTAGTAAAACCAAAAAAACAAGTATGCTATTAAGTCCTCTTATAAACATTATCATTAAGCTTTAATTTACTTTTAGTTCATCAAATAAAGTATTGGGAAAATAAGTAGCCAAATTAAATCGCACATGTGCCAAAATGCACCAGAAGCTTCGATATTATCCAATATTATTTGATTAGATTTTTTGACACTGTAATAAGTAAGCAACAGAATAACCAAGCCCACTAAAACATGCACTAAATGAAAGAGGGTTAAAAACCAATAGTATGAATAGAAAGTATTTGTATCAATAAAAATTCCTTGCTGTATTTTTTGAAAATACTCCACACATTTAAAGACAATAAATAACAAACCTAAAACCATAGTAATCACAATACTAAACTTAAATTTCACAAGGTCTTCTCGTTTAACGTCTTGTATTGCTTTAGCCATAAAATAACCACTCAGCAATAACAACACCGTATTAGTTGTGCCTATAAAAAGGTTAAGTTGATTAGAAGATTGTTTAAAGACTTCTGTCTCAAGATTAGAAGATAGTGTAAATGCAACTATTGCCATTCCAAACGTAATCAGTTCAAGGAAAATAATTATCCAGATTAATATCCCACCAGGAGGATAATAAATGTGATTAATTTCGTTAGTTGTATTTATATTCTCCTTTGTCATCTTCTTATTTTATGATATTCGTTTTATCTTATCATATAATTTCACTAATGATGTTAGCAGCTCCACAGGAGTAGTTAATATCTGAAAATGATTCTGCCCGAACATCTGAGGGAGATAGTACTTAGCTTGAGCCTCAATAGCAAGAGCGTAGGAATGAATTTGTTGTTGGTTTAATTCTCGCAAGGCTTGCTTTACATCATTTATACCATACTTTCCTTCATATTTATCGTAATCATTGGGTTTCCCATCCGAAAGTAAAATCAACCATTTGTTTTTTGAACTACGGGCACTTAATTTTTTCCCAGCATGACGCAGCGCTGTTCCGATTCTAGTATAACCTTGTGGTTCTACTGCACCAATTCTTTGCTTAGACACTTCCCATTTATCATCAAAATCTTTTAAGGTAAGATAACTAGAATAATTTCGTGTTTTTGAATAAAAAGAATCTATACAAAAATCAATTTGAAATTCATTTAATATTTCTCCAAATAAAATTGACACCTCCTTCTCCACATCAATTACTCTATTGTTTGCAACATATCCATCACTCGACAAGCTAACATCAAGTAAAATTAAAATGGAAATATCTTTTTCTTTCTTACGATTAGAGATGTAAATATTTTCGGATGGAGTTCTTTTTGATTGAATATCCACATACATATCTGTAATAGCATCTATATCAAACTCAAACCCCTGTGTCTGTTTTCTTTGTTGAAGGAATTTATTATTAACATTGGTAAGCATTTTTCTCAGCCCCATCAATGTTGTGTGATGTTTTTTTAGAGTATTGTAGTAATAATCACTATCCGTTTTTATTTGTATCTTAGGGTATAATTTACAGAAATCTACTTTGTATGAAGATTTGCTACAATCCCATTCATCATATTTAATAAACAGCCCATCTTCATCACGTTCGGCACTTTCCGAAACATTTGTGTTCTCAATAAATTCAGCTTGATAGATAGAGTGTGTATCATTGTCCACCCTAACTGTATATTTCATATTCAATTCTTCGAGTGCATCACTATGCTCTTCTAACTCATCTTCGCCATCAAAGTCTCTCCAAGTTCCATCAAACTCCTCTGCGGTTTCTACCTTTTCAAAACTATGCAACAGCACAAAATCTTCTTGCTGTTTTTTATCTACTTCCACTGTTTTAACCTCTTCAACTCCATTCGCTTTCAAAACAGTCTGTGGTTTTAATTCGTTTTTAGTTTTTATCTTATTTGAAAATTGATTTAAAAGTGTTGAAGTTTCTTTTTCATCATTTATCATCCATTTACCGTATAACCACGAATAATCAACTGATGAATTAGATGTAGAAATGCTTTCAAAATGTTTTTTTAATAGCCAATAAATCTCCTCAATAAACTTAAACTCTTTAAATAATCTATCAAGTACCTGTTGAGAGGTTCTATAAGCTTCCTGTTGAGACAGCTCATTTGTATAATCCTTTTTAACATGCCAATTAAGATTCAATTCTTTTTGAATACTTAAATAAAGTACTCTAAAGTAATAGAAGGCTTTGTTCTGTTCTTTTGATGCAAGACGCGAAAATGAAATTGGTAGAAAAAAGGAATTGTTTTTGTAACCTCCCTCTCTTTCAGAAGGATAAATATCAATTGCTTTTCCAGTTACTGCTCTAGCAATAATGATAAGTTGAGGTTTTATTTCGGCTAATGTTACCGTTCTATCAACAACATATTCATTAGCTTTTCGTTTTGCTTTGAAATACTTTACAACTTTTCCATAAATATATTCATCTAACTCCAAGCCCATCTTTAAACATAATTATAGACACTAAATCATTAAGTTGCATAAATCCTTTAAAGCCTCAATGGTTTGTGGCTCATCTGTTAGTGGTTCCACAATTGCCACATGGCATGATAATCGTTTGGGAAGCCCTGTACAAATCAGTTTAGAAGCATCAACCAATAAACGTGTTGAAACGGTTTCTGTTAAACCTAGTTCTGTTAAATTACGTATCTTATTACCAATTGCAACTAATTGCTTAGCTGTGTCAATATCAACCCCAGTTTCTTTAGTTAAAATCTCTGCTTCTGAATTCGCATTGGGATACCTAAAGGTAATTGCAATAAATCTTTGTCGTGTAGAAGGCTTAAGTTCTTTAAATCCCTTTTGATACCCTGGATTAAAAGATGCCACTAACATAAAATCATCGTGCGCCTTTATGGTTATTCCTAATTTATCTATATATAATTCTCTTCGATGATCTGTTAAGGAATGAATTGCAACAATAACATCAGGACGAGCCTCGGCAACTTCATCAAGATACAAAATAGCGCCTTCTTTTACGGCAGTTGTTAATGGTCCATCAATCCACACTGTTTCAGAACCTTTAATAATAAAGCGCCCTATTAAATCGGTTGATGAGGTTTCTTCGTGGCAACTAATTGTAATTAATTTCTTATTAAGTTGATGAGAAACATATTCAATAAAGCGAGATTTACCTGTTCCAGTAGGTCCTTTTAATAAAAACGGAATCTTATTTTTATAAGCCTGTAAAAAAACATCTTCCTCCTTATCAATTACGTAATAATATGGTGTGCTATTTTTCATAAAATCATTTTAAAAAAAACCAGAGTTAATTAGATTATAAATTATAATTTCTTTAAACTCTGGTTTTACAAACAACAAACAATCTAACTAAGTTTTGCTTCTAGAGCTTCGTCGGTTGGTTTACCATATTTTATAAATTCATAGATATATAATATAATACCAGTTGCAAATAACGTAGCGCATAAAATTAAAACAACAAAATGGATGCTGATTTCGTTTTGCACATCCATAAATTCCATCTTCATTTTTCTTTCCATATAAACCTGTGCAACACCAGCTACACCAAAAGCTGTAGTCATTCCAATCATACCAATATTTGATAACCAGAATGCTAATTTACCTTGAGTGCTTTCATGACGTTTTCTGCCTGTTAAATTAGGAATAGCATAGCTGATAATTGCGAGAACAATCATAGCATAAGCTCCCCAAAAAGCTAAGTGACCATGCATAGCTGTAACTAAAGTTCCATGGGTATATAAATTAGTTTGTGGTAGAGTATGAGCAAAACCAAGAACTCCAGCTCCAATGAATGAGACAATAGCTGCACCAATTGTCCAGAATATTGCTAACTTATTTGGATGACTCTTTTCGCCTTTACGATACATATTGATTGCAAAGAGTGCCATTGCTAAGAACGCTAATGGTTCAAGGGCTGAAAAAATACCACCTACTACTAACCAAATTTTGTTTACGCCTATGTAATAATAATGATGCCCAGTTCCTAAAATACCTGATAAAAATGTTAACCCTACTATTACATATAACCATTTTTCAATTACTTCTCTATCTACGCCTGTTAACTTAATAAGTAAGAAAGACAAGATACCGCCCATTATTAATTCCCAAACACCTTCAACCCATAAATGCACAACCCACCAGCGAAAAAAAGCATCAGTTACCTGGCTATCAAACCAAATCATACCAGGCAAATACAATAAAGCAGCAAATAATAAGCCCATTGTAAGCACGATTGCTGTTGTTGTTTTTCGTTTACCTTTCCATAAAGTTGCTAAAATTAATCCTAAGAATAGAAGAACATTTACAACTACTAAGAAATCTAACTCTCTTGGAATTTCTAAAAATTTTCTTCCTTCCCAGTAGTTAAAATGATACCCAACTACTGCCACTACACCTACTACGGCTAAGGAAATTAATTGAACATAGGCTAGTTTTACATTCACCAATTCTTGTTGAGCTTCTTCTGGAATAATGTAATAAGCTGCACCCATAAAACCAGTGAGTAACCAAACAACTAATAAATTAGTATGAACAGCGCGTGCTGTATTAAACGGAATGACATCATGAAGACCATCCATTCCTACTCGGGCAAAACCCATGATGAAGCCATATACGATTTGTAACACAAGTAATAACATGCATAATGCAAAAAACCAATAGGCTACTTTTTGTGATTTATATTTCATAATTTTTGTTTTTAAAGGTTAGTTATTTTTCTTTCGATAAAGGGGATACTACTTGGTCAAATCCATTCAAATTAATTTCACCTATCCACTTAAAATATGCAATTACAGCATCTGCATCTGCATTATTCATTTTATAAGCAACCATTTTTCGTCCCTTTGGTCCCCATGGAATTGGTGATGTAAGAATAGATTTAATATAACCTTCTCCTCTTCTTTCATAAACCTTAGTGAGTTCGGGCGCATAATAAGCTCCTTCGCCTAATATGGTATGACATCCCATGCAATTGTTAGACTCCCATATTTCTTTACCTCTAACAACTTTTTCATCAATGTTCTGATGATTAGTTTGATCGTTTTTAGGGCTTAGCGAATACACCGTTAATCCAATAAAGATTAAAAATGTAACGGCTGTTCCTCCTAAAAAAAACGCTCTGGCTTGTGATTTTGATAGCATAGTTTTTGGTTTTTTTAGATTTATTACTGAGTTGATATTTATTTTTTGTTATTTATTACCATTTAAGAAAGTAGGCTTAAAACTAATCATCAAATAAGCCCAATTATTTGTTAGGTTCGTTCTACCATCGCCCTTATAATCTTTAACGTTTTTAATTGTAGCTAAAGTGTTAGACACTAGGTAATGAGAGTAACCTCCCTTTATCATTACATTATTTGGTAATTTATAGGTAAGTGTTAAATCGATTTCAGTTCCTAAGTTACTATCAAGTGCTTTGTATTCACCTGTTTTAGCTAATTCTTTTGTATTTAGGGCATTAGCAGCTGTTATAAACTGATGAAAATCGAGCGCTATACCCCAAGTTTTCTCATTATATCCTAACCTAACAACAAAATCTTGTAAGCCTACATTATTTAAATGATTTCCTACATAATAATAATCCATATAACCATTAAACTTATGATTAGTCCCAAAAACCGGATTAAACGCATGATTTACATCATTATAGGCTTTTGTGGTGTCTGTTTTGCTTTGTCCAGAGATATATTCATAACCTATTCCCATCAAAAATTTTTCTTTTATTGTATAAGCTATATCTATACTACCTAATAACGCATTTACCTTTTTAGGTTTACCTGTGCTAGTACTTGTAATATCATCACCTGTTTGATAATAAAAATTTGCGCCCACAAATAATGGTTTGGTTTTATATTCAATTCTAGTTCCAGCGGTAGTAATGTATCGAGTGCCTCCAACACTAACTGGAGATTGTTGTCCTACATTTAAACCTAACAAGCTAATCTTTAATTGTTTTATCTGCTTGTGAAGCCATAAATATTGCATCTCTTTATAACTTCCAACAATTGTATAAGCAGTAGCCACATTACTTACCTTGTCTTGATTGTAGGCAACTCCAGCATGTATCGCCCATGAACTATCTACATATTTTAAAACCATTGCATCATGACTTCTTGCTTGTTGCGCCCAATCAACAGCTCCTAAAATCCGTTCATCATCATAACCTAACTCCTGACGGCCTAATTTCATTGATAGCTTCTTAGTAAATAAATACTCAGCCCAGCCCTCATGTAAGCCATAGGTATTTATATCATTATTATTTGCTTGGCTTTGATTTCCCCAAACGCGTACATCTTGTAATACAATCCCGAGTTTTATCTTCTCATGACTATACCCAAAGTTAAGTCGGGTACGCTGCTGTATAAATTGCGAAGAAGATTGTCCTGAATCTATTGGTGTTGAAAAACCATGCCTATACTCAAAGCGAGGACGAACTTCCCCACTTAAAACTATTTGTGCTTTTACGGTATAAAACAAAAACATGATTGTAACATAGGCTACAGTTCTATTTAAATCTACTTTCATACCTCATAAATTTTAATACAAATTTATCGGACAAAAACATCCGAATAATTGACAATAATTAGTTTAATAGAAAATAAATCGTGATTATTGTTAGTTTTAAAGGGAGAATATAGTAATGAGGAGGTGTTATTTTATTCTCACCCCAATAATGGTAACATCGTCTATTTGCTCGAGTGTACCCACCCAATTATTAAAAGTAGTTTCCAATAGTTGATATTGCTCCTGCATTGGCAGATGGGCGTTTGTAGCTAATAATTCTCTCAAATTCTTACTCATAAATTTCTTTGCCTTCGGTCCTCCAAATTGGTCGGGAAAACCATCAGTTAGAGTATAAATCACATCGTCTTTCTGAATTTCAAACTCATGTATGGTAAATGATTCCTCTTGCCTATCATGCTTGCCTACTGGCATTTTATCTGGTTTAACCTCTATAACCTCTCCTGCTCTTACAATCCATACTGGATTATTAGCGGCTGCAATTTGTAATTTATTATGCTCTAAATCATATACGCAAAGACTACAATCCATACCATCTTTACCGCCTTCTTCACTCCCATCTCTTTTAAGTCGTTCAATAATGGTTTTGCGAGTAGCATTAAGTATGTCGTGTGGTTTATTAAATTTCTCAATCGCTTTTTCTAAACTGGTAATATTTAATAAACTCATAATAGCGCCAGGCACACCATGCCCTGTACTATCCGCAGTAGCTAAAATAAATTGACCATTTGATAATGTAGCACTCCAATAAAAATCGCCGCTTACCACATCTTTCGGTTTAAAAAACACAAAATAATTTTCAGACTTATGAGTTGCTGATTCAGAATTAAGATTAACATCTAAATGTTGTTTGGTAGCTAAGAAACTACGTTGAATTCTTTCAGCATAATTTATACTATCCGTTATTTCTTTGTGTTTTTCTTCTATTAAATGTTTTTGAGCTACCACCTCGGCTGTACGCTCTTTTACAATCAACTCCAACTGGTTTTTGGCCTTTACTAATCGACGAACGCTTATTTTTATAATTACATAAATGGTTCCTATAACAAGCAATACATATAAAGCATAAGCCCAATAGGTACGATACCACGGTGGTAGAATAATAAAAGAGAAGGACGATTCTATACTCTCTTCATGATAATTATTTTTAGCTTTTACTCTAAAAGTGTAAGTTCCTTCTCTTAAATCAGTATATTCTTTATTATTCTTAGTTATCCAAGCAGACCATTCTTTATCATACCCTTCTAATATGAAACTATATTGTAATTTATCTTCCGAACCATAACTTGTTGCAGAAAAATCAAAAATCATCGAATTATATTGATACGCGATTTCAGTCTTCTTTAACGAATCAACAAGATATCCTCTATAAATAGTAGAATCTTTATCTATCGTTACCTGACGTATCAAAGCATAATAAGGAATTGAAAAATCTTTCTTTACTCTGTCGTCATAACGCACAACGCCATCAGGGCCTCCCAACCATGTAATTCCATCTTCTTGTGGATAAATAGCATGAATTTCTCTTTCTACAATTCTTAAAAAAGGCTGTGTGTGTAGAGAATATGAGCCATTAGATTGAGCCGTTGCCTCTAGTACAAGTTTCTCTCTTTTTCCAGAAACCGTAAACATCAAGGTAGTTAAACTATCCTTAGGTACAAAACGATAAATTTGTTTATCACGAAATGCATTACCATACAATTGCGATGGATAGAATCGCGATGTGTTTTTATTAAATTGATACAAACCCTGTGTTGTTGCAAAAACAAGTTGATGATTATATAAACGAGGAATATTATACTGCATATCTGGTAAGCCCTGCGATGTATCATAATGATGAATAGAGTATGGCTGTCCCCAAGCAGTTAGGTTACTATTTTTAGACTTCTCAGTTTCTGAAAAATTAATTTGAAATATGCCATTTAATGGTGTGCCGAGCCAAATATTATGAGAGTCATCTTCGGCAATACTTCTTATTTCATCATCAATTCCTTCAAGATAGTCTTCATCAACCCATTGCTTGTTATCATAACGTATAGAAGATACACCATCGGAATTTGCAATAAACAAGCGGCTTGTGTTTTGAGCAGACTGCATAAGATTAAAACTAAAACAGGATTTAATAAACTCTGCTGAGAACTGATTAATCTGGGCAATACCAGCCTCAGTAGCTACTAACAACAAAGTATCAGTTTGAGTATAGAATTTTTTTAATGCCCAAGATTGAACATTAATGCCGTGTATAGGAACAAAATAATCGTTTACTGAACCATACACACCCAATGAAGTTGCTACATATAATATGTCTTTAAATTTAATTATATCATATACATAGCCAACTAATCCTTGTGCATCATTTAAAGTTGTTAATGGTGAAGACGCCTCAATGTGGGCTAAGCCATTAGCTAAAGCTACCCAAAAATCACCTTGAATATCCGTAGTAATAAATTTTACAGCATCATCTCTTAATCCACATTTTTTATTAATTATACGGTTTAACTTACCTTGTTGGTCAATTATAATAACACCTCCTTGCAGAGTGGCAAAAGCAAATAATCCATTCTTTAATTTACAAGCTCCGTAAACTTGTTGGGCAATAAGTTCATTATTAACTTCGATATTCCACTCTCTAAATAATTTATCCTGCGCAGCCTTCTTATCAAGAAACCATAATCCATTTTCTCTTGTTGCTATTAAATATTGATTGTCTGAATAAGCAACAATAGAATAAATACGAACATCTTTAAAAATCTCAGCTCCTGGTAATAGAAGCAGTGAGTCATGAATAAGTTGTTTCAGTCCTTGACCACGTTCATTAATAAATAACTGTCCATCCACTTCAAAACTTAGATGAAATGATGTTGAAGGTTTCCACACTTTAACAGATTGGTTTTGTACTCTAATTAGTTTAGTAAAGGTTTGAAAATAAACTGCATCACCTATAATATACGTTTTCCATACATCAGCAAAATTTCTTTCATTAATAGGTAATAAATTAACTAAAGAGGTATAAGATAATATGCCTTCCTTATTAGGAGCTAAGTAGCCAAATTCGCCCACAGCACCTACATAAATCACACCATCTTGGTTAATGGCAATAGAACGAACGATAGAAGCATTACTTACAGGGATAAGACTCCATGTGCTCCCATCATATTCAAGCACTCCAGTTGAATTACCAAAGTACATAACACCGCGCTTATCTTGTGCCACCGCCCAATTATCTGGAGATTGTCCATATTCTGCTGGACTATAATTTCTAATAAAAGGAATGCCTTTTAGTTGTTGTGATAAACAATTTTGATCTAGCAGCAACAACAGCAAACAAGAAATTATTGATATGTTGAACTTAACCCTCAAAGCCAAAACCTATACCAAATATAGCAATAATTTAGTCCAATCTGCTTATTCTTTTTTTCATCAATACTTCTCTGTAAGCTTCCCATAGTTGGACTATTTGTTAGTAGAAAAAACGATTCAGTCCAAAACAAATTGCCAATATCCCAAAAGGGTATTAACAATGCGTGGGTATAAAAAGGGAGTTCACAACTATCTACTATTTTAATGATAACCTATTAAATTTTAATCGTGCTATTTTGTTTATCTAACCCACTGATAGCCACTCTTCTTGGATTTTTTGTATCATATTTAACAAACACCGTTTTTCCATTTTCAAGTTTATGCAAAGATGATTTAGGTGAAATCATAAACATCTCTTTTTCGAAAGGATCAATGCTTGTTCCTTTTACCAAGATAGTAACTTTCAAAATATTAATATCTGGCATAAAATCTTTGTAAACAATCTCACAACCTACTATTTCGGCAATACTATCAGCTCCCACAATGTTTAATTCATCTAATAAAGCCGAATCCAACTGTACTCTTTGCATTAAATCTGGAGGTGCAGCCTGTTGAGCATCAACTAAATCTTGGTGCGTGTAACTTAATCCTGCACCCATGTTTAGTGGATTATTTCCACCTAGCTTAGTATTATTTTGATCTAGAACAACTTTGCTTTTATCGTTGGGATCATAGATGACTTTCATCTTTAATCCTGGTTGATACATCCCAAGTTGATTGATTGGAGTCATATGTTTAATTGTTGCTTGCCAAGTTTCGTTTTTATTACGAACATTCACCTCAATCAACAATTGATAGTATTTTTTTGCATATATTGAAACAACCATACCTCCTTGCTGAGAAGAAATAATTGTAGCAATTGCCAATTTCCCATTTGGTATATCCTCTGATTTAATGAATTTTTTTGTTAATTTTTCACTTTTGTTCTTGTCAAACAAGCCAACGCCAGCTATTTTTTTCATGAAAAAGTTAATCATCAAAATAATTAGTACAATAAAAATAATTGTACCAATAACAAAACCATTAGTACTTATATCAAAAGCAAATTCTGATAACAATAAATAAAATACCGCAACAAATGCAAATCCTATAAAAAAGCCTTTCATGTTTCTTTATAATTTTAATGGTTAACCCCAGATTATTTCCAACAAAAATAAGATATTCTCCGACATCAACACATAAAAAAACGAGCCTATGAAACTCATTCATAGGCTCGTTCTAAGAAAAATCAAATCAATTATTTCATTATAATCAACTTTTTAACCAACATTTGTTTTCCAACTTGTATGTGAATGAAATAAATACCAGGACTATAATAATCCGTTGATACTTGCTCAACAAAATTTCCACTAAATCCTCTACTCTCAATTCTCTTAATATGTTTTGCTTGAGCATCTTTAATATCAATAGTGATATCTTCCTCCACTGGCAAGAAACCTTTTAAGGTAAATTGATCGCGTGCAGGATTAGGATAAAGTTCAAACCCACCAAGTGCTTTAATAATAGTAGTGGCTCGAGTAGGTATGCCTGTACTATCATTTTCGTTAAACCATCTAGCGTTGCCTCCTGCACCAACAACAATCCCTTTTCCACCACCACCTTTCACTCTTAATGTACTTTGATCGCCTTTATTTCCTACAGAGTATCTAATCCAGTTGTTTCCATTATCAACCGATTTATATACGATACCGCCTGTACCAGTTGCCCAAATAGTATCTGAACTTGCTACCTCAACACTATTAAAATCTACATCCACACCTGTTAGTGATGGCAACCAATTTAAACCTCCATCAGACGTTTGTAAGATATTACCATTTGAACCAACTGCAAATCCATTTACTAAATCTGAGAAGCGAACATCTTTAATATGGAAGTTAATTGGCGAAGATTGTGCTGACCAGTTCGAACCGTCATACGCTAAGATTGTTTGATTATCTCCCACCGCAAAAGCATTTCCATTTGATAATTCAAAAATACCATTGAGGTGTTCTGTAGTACCCGAACTCTCAGGGGTAAATACAGTACCATTATATTTTTGAATGGTACCGTTTTTACCTACTATATGACCAAGTGATGTACTTGAGAAATGCGAAGCGTTGATGTCTTCGGTTGTTCCAGTTGAAACAGGAGACCAACTGGCTCCATCATCTATTGATGTTAAAACTGTACCGTTTTTACCTGTTACGAACCATTTGCCTGGTAATGCGCAAGCTCCAGTTAATGGCACAGAATTACCTGTCGGTAATGGCGTAAACACTTTTCCACTATCAACACTTAATCCACAATTACCATCTGCTAAAGCAATAATTCCTTTAGTAGGGTCTTGGAACGAAACACCTGTAATATCAATAGTAGTACTAGTTACACTAGCATAACTTGGGAATAATTGTTCTACCTCTATATAATCATTCTTAACTAAGGTTTTAGAACATCCTGCATTATCTGTTACAGTTAAAGATACTGTATGATAAGCTATAGTATTATAAGTGTGGCTTGGGGCAGCTAAAGTAGAAGTTCCACCGTCACCAAAATCCCAAGCATACGTATAAGGAGGGAATCCAGTTGTATTTGCCGAGAATGTGGTTACCGCATTAGGAATAAACACTAACGTAGGAGTTCCTGTAAAATCAGCTAATGGATCATCTACCTCTACTGTAAAGCCTGTAGAACTTGTACCACAATTATATATATTATAATTAGTTACACTATACGAACCAGCAACCAAAATGGCAACTGTTTGTGTGGTAGCACCATTACTCCATAAATAAGCATCGGCTACATCAGTTGATAGAATAACTGAATCTCCGATACAAATACTGCTCGGTCCTAGAGCTGTAATAGTAGGCGTTGATGGATTAGGATTTACTACAACTTCGATGCTCGCTGTTGTTGCAGCCGCACAACCATATAAATCATCTACCGATACGGAATATATTCCAGCTGTGGTAACATTAATGGTTTGTGTAGTAGCACCTGTACTCCAAGCATAATTTGTACCTGTGTTTGCCGATAACACAACACTTCCACCTGCACAGAATGTAGGAGAACTAGCAGGCGTAATACTTGCTACGCTTGGGGTATAAACTGTTACTGCAATTACAGATGATGTAGCTGTACAACTACCATTACTTACAGTTACACAATAATTATCACTAGTAGTTGCTGTTATACTCGAGGTTGTAGCGCCTGTATTCCAAGTATAAGAACTTGCTGATGAAGAAGCTACTAAATCAACACTTCCACCTACACAGAAAGTTGTGTTTCCAATGGCACTAATACTTACTGTAGGCGTAGGATTTACAAAAATGGTTATCTCATCACTTGAAGAACAACCACCCGATCCTGCATTTACAGTATAAGTTGTAGTAATAGTAGGATTAGCCACAACCGAATAACCCGTATTGGCACTTAAACCAGAAGTTGGTGTCCAAGTATAAGTTGAACCTCCAGTTGCTATAATAGTTGTTGATTGACCTTCGCAAATAGTTTGGTCAACACCTGCATCTATTACTAAGCTGTTTGTTACAATAACAGAAACAACATCTGTAGCTGTACATCCATTATCGCCCACTATAACAGTATATGATATTGTAATACTTGGATTTGCTACTGGAGAAGCACTATTTGGATTATCTAATCCAGTAGATGGTGTCCACGTATAAGTTGAACCACCCGTTGCTGTTAATGTAGCCGATGTTCCAGTACATATTGTAACATCATTACCCGCATTGGCTAAAGGAAGCGGAGTAACCGAAACAGTAACCACATCACTTGCTGTACAAGTACCATCACTAACGGTTAATGTTAAAGTTGAAGTGCTTCCTAATGTAGCTGTAGGCGCATAACTATTAGGGAAATCAAATACTCCCGAAGGACTCCAAGTATATGTTGTTCCTGATGTTGAAGGATTCATCACGACTGAATTTCCTTGACATATAGATTGATTGCTTCCAGCATCTACCATAGGCAGTGGTTTTGCATTTACAACTACCACATCTGTAGAAACACATCCACCAGATGTTGTTACTGTTACAGTATAAGCTGTTGTGGTAGTTGTTGTTACTACCGGATTTGGAATGCCAGTATTACTTAATCCTTGTGGCGGACTCCAAACATAAGTAGCACCACCACTAGCATTTAAAATAGCGGAAGATCCATAACATAAATTTATATCAGATCCTGCATTTGCAAACGGGGTATTATCAACTGTTACAGTAACCACGTCGCTTGATACACAGCCACCGCTATTACTTGCCGTTAATGTATAAACGGTTGTAACAGATGGGTTAGCCGTAGGATTTGGAACATTCACATTATTTAATCCAGCCGAAGGTGTCCAAGTGTATGATGTGCCTCCACTTCCATTAAGCGTTGTAGAAGCACCAAAACAAACACTAACATCAGTTCCTGCATCTACATTAGGTAAAGGAGTAACCGAAACAGTAACTACATCGCTAGCAGTACAAGTACCATTACTAGCTGTTAAAGTAAATATAGATGTAGAACTTGGTGAAGCAGTTGGATTTAAACTATAAGGGAAATCAAATGCACCAGTTGGATTCCAAGTAAAGGTTGTGCCCGAAGTAGTTGGGTTCATCATCACAGACCCACCATTACATATTACTTGATCTAATCCAGCATCTACAGTTGGTTTAGCTATTGCAAAAACTGTCATTACGTCGGTAGATGAACAACCGCCAGCATTGGTAACCGTTACTGTGTAATTAGTAGTATTAGTTGTTGTTACAATTGGTGTAGCAATTCCTGGATTACTTAAACCAGCAGATGGCGACCACACATAACTTACCCCACCAGTGGCATTAAGCGTAGAAGACGAACCATGACAGAGATTAATATCTGGACCAGCATAAGCTGTAGGTGCTGTTTGAACCGTAACTAACACATTATCGTTTCTTACACACACACCATTACTCACGCTTACCGTATAATCTGTGGTTGAAGTAGGATTAACAATTGGATTAGATACATTTGGATTATCTATATTGAACACTGGAGTCCAAGTATATGAAATGCCTCCAGATGCATTTAACCCTACCGAGTTTCCTAAACAAATTGTTACATCACTTCCAGCATTAGGTGTAGGAGGTGATACAACAGTTACATTAACTACATCGGTTGCTGTACAACTTCCATTACTTGCCGTTAAAGTATAAACTGTTGTTCCATTAACATAAGGAAAGGCTTTTGGTGTCATGCTATTTGGATAATCAATAATTGGGTGAAATGTCCAACCATCAAAATAAGTAGTAGGCGACCAAGTATAGGTTACACCTCCCGATCCATTTAATGTTACTGAATCACCCGAACAAATTGTTTTATCTAAACCAGCATTTACACTTGGCAATGATAATACTGTTACGTTTACTTCATCGGTTGAAGAACATGCTCCATTAGATACAGTTACAGTGTAAGTAGCATTTGTAGTAGTACTTACTACTGGATTAGCCACTGTATTTGAACTTAATCCTGTAGCTGGTGTCCAAAGATAAGAAGTACCACCGCTCGCATTAAATGTAGTAGTTGAACCTAAACAAACTGATTTATCAGCTCCTGCATTTGCTGTAGGAGCCGCTAAAACATTTACACGCACAACATCATCTTTCGTACAACCATTATTAGTTACAGTTACTGTATAATCTGTTGTGATAGTAGGATTAGCAACAGGACTAGCAATATTAGTAGCACTTAATCCTGTGGCTGGCGTCCAGCTATACGAAGTACCTCCAGTAGCTGTTAAAGTTGTAGAGGCTCCAATACACACGGTTGCATCGGTTCCTGCATTTGCTGAAGGTAAAGGCGTTACCGAAACTGTAACAATATCCTTTGCTGTACAAGTACCATCACTTACCGTTAAGGTGTAATTGGTTGTTGTAATAGGTGTTGCTGTTGGATTTGCACTATTAGGGAAATTTAATGAACCTGATGGTGTCCAGGTAAATGAACTACCTCCAGAAGCGTTAAGCATGGTTGATGAACCATTACAAATAGTTACATCAGATCCAGCATTAGCCGTTGGTAAAGATTTTACAGTAATAGTTACTACATCTACATCACTACATGCACCATTACTAACGGTTAAGGTGTAGGTTGTTGTATTGGTAGTACTTACTACAGGATTAGCTGAAGTTGTAGAACTTAAGCCTTGTGCAGGCGACCAATTATAAGTACCTCCACCCGAAGCATTAATGGTTGTATTTGAACCTATACATAAATTCAAATCAGGTCCTGCATTAGCCACAGGTGCCGCTGTTACATTTACGGTTACCACATCCGTTTTACTACATCCATTTTGTGTTCCAGTAACAGTATAAATGGTAGTAACGGTAGGATTTGCTACAGGATTAGAAACGGTTGTGCTACTTAAACCAGTGGCTGGACTCCAACTATAACTTGTTGCTCCACTTGCATTTAATACAGTTGCATTACCGCTACATACTGTTGCGTTATTTCCTGCATCTACTGTAGGTAAAGCATTTACAGTTATCGAATTAGTCATAACCTTTGTATCCGAACCAAACGCATTACTAACAGTTAAAGTAACACTATACACCCCAGGTGTGTTATATACCACATTAGGATTTTGAGTTGTACTTACAGAGGGCGTTCCTCCCGCAAAGGTCCAATTCCAACTTATTGGTGTATTGGTTGATTGATCGGTGTAGCTTATTGCATTTCCAACACAAACAGTTTGCGTACTTACGCTAAACTGTGCTACTGGCGGATTTACAGAACACTGCGTGAACGTCGTCATTGCCGAACCATCATCTGTTCCCCCCATATAGGCATAAAACTGTGGAGGCGTGCCACATACGGTTGTAGTGTATGTAAGAAGAGATGAACCATCGTCTGTTCCACCAAAATAAGCGTAAAACGCCGCAGGTGTACTACACACAGTTGTTGTATATGTAAGTAAAGCCGATCCTTCGTCGTTACCACCCATGTAGGCATAAAAACTAGAAGGTGTTCCGCAAGCACTATAGGTTTTTGTATCGCTCGTTTTTAAATTTCCTGCGCCTCCAAAAAATGGAGAAAATTGTGGAGGCATAGCGCAAGAAACTAACGTATAAGTATCGGAGGTTTCAACATTTCCGTTACCTCCTATGTATTGAGCAAAACTAAGTGCAGGCAGAAGCAGGGCTAAACTTACCAAAAGGTGATATTTAGTTGCTTTTATCATTTTCTTAATCTGTTATATTTTAATTAATTGTGTTTACTTAGTTTTATCTCACACCACGACCACCGTATGTGTAAGCTCTTGCGGATTGGTTATAGTTAGGATATGAACGATTAGCCATAACTGCATAACCAGCAGTGTTTACCCAACAGCCGCCTCTTAGTGTTACACCATTAGTACCTGAATAAACAGGCCAAGTAGCAGCATCATAATTACCGTTTGCATCTAATGCACCATCTCCTTTAGTTCCATTAAAAGCAACTCCATTAGAGTTTCCAGTTGTAATGGTAGTTTCCCACACATTTCCGCTCATTTCCATCGCACCATAATAAGCAGCCCCTGCAGATGAACGACCAGAAGAATTAGTAGCAAAAATACCTACTCTGCAAGGACCATAAGAACCTGAAGAAGAATTTACACCATATAAACAAGAACCATTTGAAACGGTTGATGTAAATTTCTCTGTAGGCATTAAAGCATTCGTTAAATAACCATTTGCATTGTAATAATAAGTGATATCTGTAGATCCCCAAGCATATTCATTAGCTACTATTGGCATTGGTCCACGACACACTTTTTCGTACTCCAACTCGGTCATTGGTCTTAAAGCAGCCCAATCTAAATACGACCACACATCGGCAGATGATAACTTATTACAAGCAATACTTTCGCCATCATCACCATTGCTATAACCTGTTACAGTACTTGCTCCACAAGCAAATACAGCTGGCAAAGCAGAGTTGTTACCTGGTGTTTGAATAACAATAGTGTTTCTATTATTACCGCTTCCATTACTTGTTAATGCGTAAGTATTAGCTGGTGAATTTGGAGCCACATCCACACGAGTAGCTTGTTGAGTGTAGGTTAAAGAATTTAAGAAATCAACATATTGTTGTTGTGTGATTTCGTATTTCATGCAATAAAAACTGTTGTATCCCATTGGATAAGTACTTGGAATACCTACTGAAGATCCTCCAATAGTTGCTGCCGTTAAACCTGATGATTGAGCAGCAGCATCAATGAGGGTAGCATTATATTGTCCGCCCTCAGAGCCTGCTCCACCTGCGGTGAAAGTCCCAGTTGGTACATGTACCATTTCTATTCCGTACACTTTATAGTTATACGTTCCAGCAGGCACATTTAATTTTAATGTGATATTTGTAGCTGAAATATTACCTCCACCCACAGCACTACGACGAATAAAAACACCTTTTCCATCACTTACTGTTTCTATCATAAGAGGTGCTGCCGCTGAATGATCTCCAACAACAGTGCTTAAATTAGCATGGCTCCATAATTGAGTAGCGCAATCTTGTATTTTCACAAATACCCACACGGCGTCCCAGTTATTGGGTGCATAATTGGTATTCCAACTATTTTCCCAAGATATTTTAAAAGATAAATTCTGTCCAGATACAGAAGGTGTAGTTACCGTTACATTGTTTGCCTGTGTATTAAATAAACAAGCCAACATACTAGCAATAATTAATGTAAATTTTTTCATGGTTATTCGTATTTATTATATATCTAAATTTTATTTATTATTTTTTTATCTCACACCTCGACCACCAACATTATAATTTCTACTGTTTGGATTATTCCATTGCGAGTTTGTTCGATCTGCAAGTCTAGAGTATGTAGCTGCATTATACCAATCGCCTCCTCTTATACCCATTCCAGAAGTGGTTGGCCAAGAAGCTTGATTCGCACTTCCATCCACAGTTAAATTCCCATCTCCATTATTCCCTGTATAAGCTGCTCCAGCAGCATTTCTAGTACTCACAATATTTTCGTATAAATTACCGCTCATCTCCATTACACCATAATAGGTAGCTCCTGAAGATTCTCTACCCGTTGTTGATTCAGCAAAAATTCCTACCCTCAAAGGGCCATAAGCCACATTAGCATTTCCAAGACCATAAGCGCAACGACCATTTGATACTGTTGAAAATTTTTCGGTAGTTGTATTAACGTTTGTCATACCACCCAAGGTATTATAAACTTGATAAATATTAGTTGAACCCCAAGCGTATTCATTAGCTACGGCTGGCATTGGACCTCTACAAATTTTTTCAAATTCCATATCCGACATTGGACGAAGAGCAGCCCAATCTAAATACGCGTATAAATCCATAGGACTTAAAAAATTACATGCAATGTTTTGTCCATCATCAGAATTATTTTCAATTGTTGAGGTTAAGTCATTAGCATATACCGCTGGTATAGCCGCGTTTGAACCCGGAGTTAAGATTATTATACCATTACGATTGTTATAACTCGAACCTGCCTGCGTGCCGAAAGCATGCGTATAAGCAGCAGAAATCGGATCATAGTCGGTACGAGTAGCTTGCTGAGGATAGGTTAATGTATTTAAAAAATCAACGTATTGTAATTGCGTTAATTCATATTTCATGCAATATAGGGCATTATAACCCATAGGATAAGTATTAGGAATAGCTACCGAAGATCCTCCTAAGCTAGCAGCCGATAAACCAGAAGATTGTGCCGTAGCATCTACCACAATACTATTGTAACGTGTAGATTCACTCCCTACGCCTCCAAGATTAAATGTACCTTGAGGTACACTTACCATCTCTAAACCAAATACTTTATAGTTATAAGTACCTGCCGGAATGGTCATTTTAAGCGTAATAGAAGCATTACTAATATTACCCGACCCAACTGCCGAACGACGGAGAAACACGCCTTTACCATCACCCACTGTTTCAACCATTAATGGAGAAGCCGCCGAATGATCGCCAACGGTTGTACTTAATGAAGCATGATTCCATAATTTAGTATTACAATCTTGGTATTTTACAAATACCCAAGCGGCATCCCAGTTATTTGGTGCAATGTTGGTATTCCAACTATTTTCCCAACTAATCTGAAAAGTAATGTTTGTGCCCGATACCGAGGTATTTGTAATGGTGAGGTTATTGGCTCTCATTCCCACAATACCACCTAGTATCAGACTAATGAAGAGTACAAATGATGTTTTCATAGTTTGTAAGGTTTTCAATTGATTTTTAATTTAATAAGTTACCAAATCTATGAAAAAAACCAATTTTACCAAACTTTTGCGGTAAAAATACCCACCAGCACGGATATAAATACAACTAAAGTAGTATAAAAAAAGCGGCTGTACCCATCCCCGTTTAAGATACATCCGCTTTCTTATTTAAACTAAACAAAACCTATGAAAAGAACGATAGTGTAAAATTAAATCCTATTTATTTTATTTCAATAGCTCAACTAATAAGTGGTTGAACCTATTTGATAAGTGGTTGAATTTGCCTTAAAATTGTGCTAAATTATTTATCTCTGATACCACTTAGCTAAGAACTCCCACTAAAACGTAATAATCTTTATACCTATTGTGAACGGATATAATTCGGAGCCTTTATTCGTTTTAAATAAGGGCGTTAAAGCATAATCAGCATAAAGCGTAAAGTTGTGATAACCTATGCTAGCATGAGCATTTACACGAAACGGATTTATATTATAATCATCTTTTCTAATAAATCTTAAAACATTGTTGTTTAATTCAACCACTTGGCGTGTGCGAGAACCTAAGCGATATCCACCTATCACTCCAACAGCCACATGAAAAGCTTTCTTTGGATTGTTACTGGTGTTTACTTCTAATAATAGTGGCACATCTACAAAGGTTGTTTTAAATCGGTTTTTCTTATAGCTATATGTGTTGGTGGTGTCTATCACGCCATAGGTATAACTACTATCGGCATTAAGTTTGGTTTTATTTGCAAATTCATACTGACTCCATTCAAAACCAATACCAGTTACTAAATTCAAATAGTTTTTATAGATATGAAAATCTTTTTCAAATGGGTTTAATTTAAAATTGAGTGATTTTCCATAGTTCAACTCCATATACTTTTGACCTGGAGGTAAATTCACACTGCCAAATCCAGTCCAGCCATTAATTCCCATTCCAAATCCAGCCCAGTGATGAAAGTTATCCTCTTTTGAATTTATTTTATCACTTTCTTCTTTATCCTTGCTAATTATCACATATTGTTTGTTCCTAAAATTAATGGTTGTAGAATCTTTCTTTTCTTGTTTTGCAGCTGCTTCTTCATCGGTAATTTTAGCAATTAATGAAGATGTAGAAGCCTCAGCGCTAACATCTTTTGGGTCGCCTTTAAATTTAATGGTGCTCGAACCTGTGGCATTAGCACTTATTTTTTCGGATGCAAATACTCTAGCATAAGATGCGCCAGATGCCTCAACAGAAGCAACTGGTGTATTTAGTTTATATGTTCTAAGAGATGAAGCGCCACTAATTGTGCTTTGTAACTTTTGTGCATCTCCTTGTAATACCGCGCTAGAAGCCCCGCTTAATAACACATCTACAAATTGTGTTTTCACATCTGCATTTACACTACTGGCTCCTGAAGCATTTATAAAAATGGAATCAATAAGTAAGGTGTTTTTTGTAGTAAATTTTGACGCACCTGTTAATACCACTTCTTGCAAGTTATTCCCCATAACTGTTACTTTATAATCGTGTTTCAAAATGCCTTTTGCTTTAATAATTAAACTCTCTTGATCAAAATCGGTAATAATGTTTTTTAACTCATCTTCGTTGGCCGACACAACAATTTTAAGTGTATCGCTTTGAATAAAGGTAACATGAGTTGCGCCAGATACCTCCAATTTTTTAAAAGATTTAACCTCACGTATTTCTGTGGTTTGGGCCTTTACTAGTGAAAAAGCTATAAAGAATAAGGAAAGAATAAATGTGTGTTTCATAAAAAGTAGTTTTAATTTATAATGCTGCTTTAAAATTTGTCGTAAGACGCTTATAAAAAAAGAAAAGTTACACTAACTCAAAAAATTATTTTTGAGACTTAATCCAATCTGCCATATCGGTAATCAGTTTTTGCGAAACATTACCTTGTATTTGATACTCTTGTGGCCATGATTTTTCTTTACCGGGTAACAATAAGTGATTTAAGTCTGGGTACGACATAAATTTATTTTTGGGTTTATCTCCTAAGGCTTGTTTCCACAACTCAAAATCTTTCATAGTTACTTGATAATCTCTCTCGCCTTGTACTACTAACACAGGTTGTTTTAATTTTTTAGCCACTTCTACTTGATGATATTTATTAAGTGATTGCCAATAATAAGATGGTAAGCCAAGTGGCAACTCTTCTTTTTTAGAGTTCTTTAAAATTTTTGGTTGCTTTACTCGTGCTACTTGTTGTTGCAATGTATCTAACTCTTTAATATCATCATTACTTAAACTATCTTGCGAAGCTAAATATTTAACTTGTTCTAATATTAAATCTTCTAGTGGTCGGGCATTACCAGCCAGTAGCACAATACCTTTAACTTCTTTAGATTTTGAAGCAATTAACGGCGCACACATCGCTCCAAGGCTATGACCCGCAATAAATATAGGGGAGATTTTTAGATCTGGAAATGCACGAATGGTTTTTATAGCATTTAAAGCATCTTCTATTACTTCTTCAAAAAGTCCTACTTTTTCATAATTAGCGCTCAACTCTTTTCCGTAAACCAAGGTACGCTTATCATATCTAAAAGTAGCAATACCCAAAGATGCTAAGCCAGTAGCTATATCTTTTAATGGTTTGTTAGGGCCAATGGTTTCATCTTTATCATTAGGTCCAGAGCCTGCTAACAAAAGTACTACTGGTGGATTTTTTGTGTGATTTGGAATACATAAAGCACCAGGCAAAGACATGGTACCTGTTTTTACAGCCAATTTTGTTTCGTAAAATTTATGTGGTTGCACATAATCAGGGGCAGAATAAACTGTTTTATTTTTTGGTGGTGTAAAAAAGAAACCAATAATTTTACTTGGTGGATTATGATAAGCGAACTGTAAATTAATTTTCATTTTTTCAAATGAACATAACACATATGTTAATAAAATGGAATCTTTTTCTTCGGTAGTGATGTCTGAAAACCCCTTGTACTCGCCCATATATCGTGGCATGCTGCCCCACATTTGCTCTAACATGCCCGAGGAAATTTTGTTTGTTACCACCGTATCTAACATAGCATAACAACTGTCAAATTTCTGACGCTCTAACTTTTTAATGAACGTAACCGACAACTCTTCAGCTGTTTGTGCAGTTACAAACAGACTAAAAAAACAAGCTATGGTTATAAAAATGTTACGCAAGAATAGTAACTGGGTTTTCTAAATAAGTGCGTAATGTTTGTAAGAAAGCAGCTCCTGTAGCGCCATCTACCGTACGATGATCGCAAGCTAAAGTTACTTTCATAATATTACCTGGAACCACTTGGTTATTTTTTACCACCGGTACTTGACGAATTGCACCTACTGATAAGATACACGACTCTGGTGAATTAATAATAGATGTAAATGAATCAATACCAAACATACCTAAGTTAGAAACGGTAAATGTATTGCCTTCCCAATCGGCTGGTTGTAGCTTTTTATCTTTTGCACGTTTTCCTAAATCTTTTACCTCAGCACTTATTTGTGATAAAGATTTTTGATCAGCAAAACGCACTACTGGCACTAAAAGACCATCTTCAACAGCAACAGCCACACCAATATGAATGTGAGCATACTGACGAATCTTATCGCCCATCCAACTCGTGTTTACTTTTGGATGTTTGCGAAGTGCCGCAGCACAAGCTTTTATAACTAAGTCGTTAAACGACACTTTAGTATCTGGAATGGCATTAATAGCATTACGAGCCGTAATAGCATTGTCCATATCCACTTCTATTGTTAAATAAAAATGCGGTGCTCCATTTTTGCTTTCTAATAAACGACGAGCAATGGTTTTACGCATTTGAGAAACTGGCGTATCTTCAAAACTCTCGGCACCTGGTATAAACGTGTGTACCGATTTTGCAGAAGAAGAAGCGTGCTGTGGTTTATAATTTTCAATATCAATTTTAGTTACTCTGCCATTATCGCCTGTTCCTGTAACCAATGAAATATCAATCCCTTTTTCTTTAGCTAAAGCTTTAGCTAAAGGCGATGCTTTTATTCTAGCATCTGTAGAAGCTGATTGTTTAGGTGTAGAAACCGTAACCACTGGCGTAGCAGATGCAGTAGCCGTTGGTGTAGATGTTGTTGCCACCGAAGCACTTGAATTAGCAATGGCTAAGATAGCATTTACATCTTCGCCTCCTTTTCCTAAAATAGCTAAGATGCCATCAACAGGAGCTGATGCTTTTTCTTGTACGCCAATATAAATTAATACGCCATCTTGAAACGATTCAAATTCCATGGTGGCTTTATCGGTAGCAATATCTGCCAATAACTCACCGCTCTTTACTTTATCGCCCACTTTTTTATGCCATTTTTCTACCACGCCATCTGTCATCGTATCACTTAACTTAGGCATACGCACAATTTCTACACCAGCAGGAATTGTACCTGTAGCTGTATTGGTTGGTTGTGGTGCTGATGTAGTTGCTTCTGCTTTAGCAGGAGCCGATGAATTTAGTAAAGCCGAAATATCTTCGCCTTCTTTTCCTAGTATAGCCAATATTGCTTCTACTGGTGCTGCTTGTTTTTCTTGTACACCAATATGTAACAGCACACCATCTTGAAACGATTCAAATTCCATAGTTGCTTTATCGGTTTCAATATCAGCTAATAACTCGCCACTCTTCACTTTATCGCCAATTTTTTTGTGCCATTTAGCTACCACACCTTCTGTCATGGTATCGCTTAGTTTGGGCATTCTTACAATTTCAGCCATGTGCTTTTAATATTTAAGATTATAAGTTCGTTGTGTTTTGATACGAAAAAAATCTGAGTTGTTTAGTTCTAATTTTATTACTTATTCAATTATAAACGGATAATTAGGTTCTGCGTACACATCTTTATACAATTCACTTGCATCAGGATACGGGCTTTCTTCGGCAAATTGAATTGATTCATCAACTAAGGCTTTTACGCGAGCTTCGGTTTCTTCAATTCCTTTTTCATCTATCCATTTATTATCAAGTAAAGTTTTTAATACCTTATCAATTGGGTCGTGATTTGTTTGGTAATCCTTCACTTCGTCTTTAGTACGATAGGTTTGTGCATCACTCATCGAGTGTCCCTTGTAACGATATGTTTTCATTTCTAATAATGTAGGACCATCGCCACGACGTGCTCTTGCCACAGCCTCTTCAATGGCTTCATGGACAGCCTCTACATTTAACCCATCTACGGGTTTTGATGGCATATCATACGATAATCCAATTTTCCATAAGTCGTGTACATTACTAGTTCTCACTACTGAGGTTCCCATGGCGTACATATTATTTTCGATAATATACACCACTGGTAATTTCCAATTCATAGCCATATTAAATGCTTCGTGCAATGCACCTTGGCGCACAGCACCATCGCCCATCGAACAAATACATACATTATCGGTTCCTAAATATTTTTCGGCAAAGGCAATTCCTGCACCCAATGGTATTTGACCACCAACAATGCCGTGCCCTCCCATAAAATTATGTTCTTTACTAAAAATATGCATTGAGCCACCCTTACCTTTGCTACATCCCGTAATCTTTGCATACATTTCTGCCATCACGTACTTAGGATGCAATCCTAATCCAATGGGATGTGCGTGATCGCGATAAGCTGTTATATGTTTGTCATCTTTTTTAGTAGCACTCACCGTACCCGCTACAATAGCTTCTTGCCCATTGTATAAGTGACAAAATCCTTTAATTTTTTGTTGAACATAAACCTGTCCGGTTTTTTCTTCGAAACGACGCATCAACAACATTGATTCGTACCATTTTAAGTATTGTTCTTTAGAGAACTTACTCTTTTTTTCTGCTGTTTTAGCCATATTACATTGGATTTAACAAAGTACAAAAGTAACAAAATTTAATCAATACAAAAATACTGAAAATCAAGAGCTTACAAATACTTTTGATTAAACATAAGCGGCAACATACTTTCTATACTTTTGGCAATATATATTTTTCCCTTTTCGCCCGACATAATGATGCGAATAGGTTTCTTGCTTTTTGTTTCGTATTCCGCTATTGCTTGTCGGCATGAGCCGCAAGGCGCTAATGGTTCGGCAATAACTGATTTTTTTGATTTCACAGAAATAGCAATAGCCACTACTTTAGCTTTTGGAAATTGAGATGCTGCATAAAATAAGGCCACACGCTCGGCGCACAAGCCACTTGGGTAAGCGGCATTTTCTTGATTATTGCCTGTAACTATTTTTCCATTATCTAATAGTACAGCAGCTCCAACATTAAAATTGGAGTAAGGCGCATAAGCATCTTTAACCGATTTTTTAGATTGTGCTAATAATTCTGCATCTATTTTTAGTAATTCTTTTTCGGAGGCATAAACTTCAAATTCGGTAAGAATTGAAAGCGTTTGAGTTTTTACTTTAGACATAAACCGTACAAGTTAAAAACAGAAAGATAAGAAAGAAAAGCTAGTATTTCAATTTAATATTAAAAAAGTTTATCCCCTTACAATTTTGTCTAAGCCAGTTATTAATTCTATTTTAGAGGTTTTAAATCCATATATCATGACGCCTAACGAGCCTATTGTATTGCCTAAAGATATTTTAAATTATATTCCACAACGCCCTCCCATTGTATTAATTAGCAAGATATATAAATGCGATACAGAATCTATTATCACAGGTTTTGATATTACCGAAGAACATATTTTTACAAAAAACAAGGCATTAACCGAATCAGGCATCATTGAAAACATGGCTCAAACCGCCGCTGCTATGGCAGGTTTTGAAGCAGTGGTAAATAAATCTGAACCCAGAGTAGGATTTATTGCTAATATAAAAAACTTGGAGATAACGCACTTACCTAGCATTAATAATGAAATTATTACCGAGGTTAAAACTAAAACTCAGGTAATGAATGTGTCAATCATCGAAGCTAAATCGTATTGCAATCAAACTCTTGTTGCTTCGTGCGAAATGAAAATATTTTTACAAGAAAACTAAACGTATGTCGGCTTTAGTTGAAATACAACATGTAACTAAAACATACAAAAACGCTTTAAAGCCTTCGATAGATAATTTGTCGTTTCAAATTAATACTGGAACTATCTTTGGATTACTTGGTCCAAACGGTGCAGGAAAAACAACACTAATTAGTATGTTATGCGGATTATTTCCACCAAATAGCGGGCAAATAACCATTAATGGATTTACGCATCAAACAAACAGTAAAGCTTGCAAACAAATAATAGGTGTTGTGCCACAAGAAATTGCTTTATATCCAACGCTTACGGCTTGGGAGAATTTAATTTTTTTAGGCAACATGTATGGATTAAATCGTTCGGTATTAATTGAAAGAATAAAGACATACTTACACATTTTTGGGTTAGAAGAAAATGCTCACCAAAAAATTTCAACTTTTTCGGGTGGCATGAAACGACGTGTGAATTTAATTGCTGGTATTCTCCATCAACCACAATTACTTATTTTAGATGAGCCTACCGTGGGAGTTGATATTCAATCTAAAAACGCCATTATTACTCAACTTAAAACACTTAATAAAGAAAATGGCACAACTATTTTATACACGTCGCACCATTTAGATGAAGCCGAAGATTTTTGTTCTCATATAGCTATTATAGATGAGGGTAAATTAATCACACAAGGTCATACTCAAGATTTAATTAAAACACATCAATGCCAAAACATAGAAGATGTGTATTTGAAAATAACAGGTAATAAGTTCAGAGATTAAACATGAAATTACTTTACAGCATTTATAAAGAATACAAGGTGCTTATCCGTGATAAAGCAGGATTAGCCATTTTATTTTTGATGCCTGTGGTTTTAATTTTAGTGATGACTTTGATTCAGGATTCAACTTTCAAATCTGTAAACGAATCATCTGTCCCTGTACTTGTAGTGGATAACGACCAAGATTCATTATCATTAAAACTAAAACGCTACTTACAACAATCTCATTTTTTTAAATTAACCGATACAGTTTTAAGTTATCAAGATGCGAAACAAGAAATTGTGAAGGGACATTATTTAATTGGAATTATTATTCCAACACATACAAGCAAACAACTTAAAGAACAATCATCAGAAAAAATTAGTAAACTACTTAGTAGTTTTAGTGGCGACACTACTTTAAATCCAACTGTAACCACGTCTAAATCTATTCCGCTTCAATTATTATTTGATCCTATTACAAAACAATCTTTTAAAACAACTATCACAAATAGCATTGAACGTATTATATCACAAATAGAATTAGAAGCCATGATGAGCGCCCTTCATAAAAACATGCTTGATATTTATCCTGATGCTAAACCTGCGCCTATCTCTAATCAATCCATTATTAGTATTAAAGAAGAATATGCCGCTCGTAATAACCATTCTATAATTCCAAATTCGGTACAACATAATGTGCCGGCTTGGACACTGTTTGCTATGTTTTTTATTTGCATTCCGCTAGCTAGTAATATTATTAAAGAACGAAACGATGGAAGCGCTTTTAGATTAATGACCATGCCTAACTCTTATTTTATTGTTATGCTTGGAAAAGTTACAACGTACTTAATAGTTAGTTTAATTCAGTTTTTCCTTATCCTCTCCATTGGTGTTTACATTTTACCTTTACTTGGTATTCCTGCGCTTAATATTGGTAATGAGTTGCCATTACTTATATTAGTGGCACTATCTGCAGGTATAGCGGCTGTAGGATTTGGCTTATTAGTAGGCACTGTTGCCACCACACACGATCAAGCATCTTTATTTGGAGCTATTATGGTTATTATTTTTGCGGCTATTGGCGGTGTTTGGGTTCCAACATTTGTAATGCCTCACTTTATGAAATTAATATCGGTGTTTTCTCCTATGAACTGGGGGTTAGAGTCTTTTTATGCCGTATTTGTACGCAATTCAACACTTCAAGATATTTATGTTGAGCTCATAAAGCTGTGGGTGTTTTGCGCTATTACAATGGTTAGCGCGTTCTTGTATCAATCCTACAAGAAAAACCAATAAATACAATTTAGTCGTTAAGTTTTAGAACGGCCATAAACGCGCTTTGAGGAATCTCTACATTACCAACCTGCTTCATACGTTTCTTGCCTTCTTTTTGTTTCTCTAATAATTTACGCTTACGGCTAATATCTCCACCATAACACTTAGCGGTTACGTCTTTTCTTATTGCTTTTATCGTTTCACGTGCTATAATTTTAGCCCCTATAGCCGCTTGAATCGGAATTTCGAATTGTTGTTTTGGAATTAACTCTTTTAATTTTTCACAAATTTTCTTTCCAAACTCATAAGCGTTACTTCTATGAATAAGTGCCGATAAAGCATCTACAGGCTCGCTGTTTAGTAAAATATCTAGTTTTACTAAATCAGATTGTTTCAATCCAATTGGATGATAATCGAATGAAGCATAACCTTTTGAAATAGATTTAAGACGATCAAAGAAATCAAATACAACTTCACCTAAAGGCATTTCAAAGGACAACTCTACTCTATCAGCTGTTAAATAATTTTGATTGGTAATGACGCCTCTTTTTTCTATACACAAACTCATTACAGGACCAATAAATTCAGATTTTGTAATGATGTTAGCTTTAATATATGGCTCTTCTATAAAATCTATTCTGCCTGGATCTGGTAAATCAGCAGGGTTGTTCACCACAACCACCTCGCCATCTGTTTTAGTAGCTCTATACGACACATTGGGTACCGTTGTAATAACGGTCATATTAAACTCACGCTCTAATCGCTCTTGAATAATTTCCATGTGTAACATTCCTAAGAAACCACAACGGAAACCAAAGCCCAAAGCAGCAGATGATTCAGGCTCCCAGGTAAGAGAAGCATCATTGAGTTGTAATTTCTCCATACTATAACGCAACTCCTCAAAATCCTCGGTATCTACTGGGTAAATACCAGCAAACACCATTGGTTTTACATCCTCAAATCCTTTAATAGCCTCTGAACAAGGATTAGCTGAACTAGTTAATGTGTCACCTACTTTTACCTCTTTGGCTTCCTTAATTCCAGAAATAATATATCCTACATCACCTGTTTTAATAACATCTCTTGGCTCTTGTTTTAATCGTAATACGCCTATCTCATCGGCGTTGTATTCCATGCCCGTGTTTACAAACTTTACCTTTTCGCCTTTTTTAATACTTCCATTATAAATTCGGAAATACGCAATTATACCACGAAACGAGTTAAACACAGAATCAAAAATAAGTGCTTGTAAAGGCGCTGATTCATCACCACTTGGTGGCGGAATACGATTTACAATTTCTTCTAATATCTCTGTAACGCCCAATCCTGTTTTGCCCGAAGCTGCCATAATTTCATTTCGGTCGCAGCCTAATAAATCCACAATTTGGTCTTTCACAACTTCAGGGTCAGCACTTGGTAAATCAATTTTATTTAAAATTGGAATAATGGTTAAATCATTTTCAAGAGCTAAATATAAATTAGAAATCGTTTGGGCTTGTATGCCTTGTGCCGCATCTACAATTAGTAAAGCACCTTCACAAGCGGCAATTGAACGAGAAACTTCGTAACTAAAATCAACATGCCCTGGAGTATCTATTAGATTAAGAATATATTTCTCTCCTTTATAGGTATAATCCATTTGTATGGCATGACTTTTAATAGTAATACCTCTCTCTTTCTCTAAATCCATATCGTCCAACACTTGATCTTGCATGTCTCGTTTAGAGATAGTATTTGTGTATTCTAATAACCTATCTGCCAAAGTAGACTTTCCATGGTCGATATGAGCGATAATACAAAAATTACGTATGTTTTTCATTTAACTAAAAATAAGGGTGCAAAGATACGTTATTAGATGCAAATTATGACGTGAGTTCAATAAAAAAACGCCACCTTATAGGTAGCGTTTTTTATATAGAAACTTTATCTATTAATTTTCTTTCTTAATAACATTCACATGCCCTACAAACGGATGCTTATTACCCATTATATCTCTAGCCGTAATTTTATAGATATAAACTCCTTGAGGCGCCATTTTAGAATTACCTTTTACCGAGCCATCCCAGCCTTTTCTCAAGTTATTACTTGTAAAGATATTCTCACCCCAACGATCATATATATCCATACGATAGTTTTCCTCATCTATTCCAACCCCAACTGGTATAAATATATCATTCATTCCATCGCCATCAGGAGTAAAGGTGTTTGGAATATACATAGCAAAATCAGGTGTAATATCTATTAGAACTTGGGCAGTATCTTTACATCCATGAACAGAAGTAGCAATCAAGTTAATTTGATAATTACCCACATATTGGTAGTAATGACCAGGATTAGTTAAAGTGGATGTGTTATCAGTTGCAGAAGCTACTGGATCACCGAAATTCCAATAATATGTAGATGCGCCCTGAGAAGTATTTACAAAATTCACCGAAGGAGTTAAAATACTTACAGTTGATGGATCAGCATAGAAGGATGCAATTGGTTGAGGATACACTTCAATATAATCCGCTTTTGTAATAGAATTATTACATCCTGTTACTGGGTTTTTCACCAATAAACTAATCGTGTATTTACCCGAATCTGCAAAGGTAGCAACCATAGGATTTCCATTTCCTCCCACTGCATCACTCCATATAAATTGATCTGAGGTGCCATCCGAAGTACCTGTTAAAGTAACAGTTAGAGGTGCACAACCTGATAAAGGTGTTCCAGTAAAATCAATTACCGGTAAAGGATTTACATTAACTGTAAATACAGCACTTCCAGTTGGAATTGTACATCCATCATCTATTGTTAAGGTATAAGTATTAGTAACCGATACAGTTGGCGCACTTCCTGATACTATTGCCTGATTTGTTGCCCCAGGTATAGCTGGATTCCATACATAAGTATAAGGGCCTCCATTTCCAGGACTAGTTATTGTAGGTATCAAGGTAGTTAAATCACCATGACATATTGTAGTAGTTGTAGCCTGAACTAACAATTGAGGTGTTACATTAATAGTAATCACTTTAGGTGAAACAGAACAACCATTTACATCCGACATTGAAACTGTATAAGTAGAAGTAATGGTTGGATTAACCGTGTGAGGACCTGCTCCTACAAATGGATTTGGAGCCCATGTGTAACTATAAGCAGGAGTTCCACCTTGTCCAGAAGCGCTTAGTTGAGTGCTTTGACCATAACAAATAGTTATATTAGGACTCACCACTAGATTTAAGAAGGCTGGTTGATTTACATTAATTGGTTGAGAAGTTGTACAACCATAATTATCCGTTAAAGTCGCTACATAATTTCCAGCAGAAACACCCGCCACACTTTGCGTCAATGCTGATGTGGTTAATGTTTGAGAAATTGGATTAGACCAAGATACCGTATAAGGTGCTGTGCCAGGCGTGTAGTTTATGGTAATCTCACCATTTGATAATCCAAAACAACTTGGCATAGTTACACTATAACTAGTAATAACCGGTAATGGAGGATTAGCAATATCTATGGTTTGAGTTAACACACATCCTTTAGAATCTGTAATTGTCGCATTCCAATTTGAACCTGGCGACATATTCGTAGAGATAGTTCCATTAGCATTTGGAGTTCCACCATTCCATGCTATAGTATATCCTGGAGTTCCACCATTTACTGTTACTGTAGCCGAACCATTTGCTTGACCACAGGTAGCAGGTAATGATACATAAGAAGATGATAACGCTGTAGGTTCTGTAATAGTAAAGTTAGCGTTAATTGAACAGTTATTACCATCAGTTACTACAACCGAATAAGTACCTGCAGTCAATCCATTTAAGGTAGCTGCGTTAGGTTGAGCAGGAGTCCAAGCGTAATTGTATCCGCCCGAAGTTGTACCTCCTTGAACAACTGTAATAATCTGACCATTATTACCACCATTACAAGACACATTTGTGAAACTAGATGAAGACATTACTAAAGCGGATGGCTGAGTAATGATAATTTGAGCCGATGTAGAACAACCATTGGCATCTGTCGCTGTTCCTGTATAAGTATTTGCAGGCACATTTACTAAAACAGATGTTGTTTGAGCACTTGGCGACCAATTATAAGTATAAGGTGCCGTACCTCCATTAGTTAGTAATGTAGCTCCTCCATCACTTAAACCAAAACAAGTAATGTTTGTTGAACTACCTATTGCACTCACAAATTGCGTTGGTTCAGTAATTTGTACCGATGCTGTACCAATACATCCTGCGGCATCGGTTATCGTTTCGGTATATAATCCTGCAATTAGGTTAGTTGGATTTAACGTTGATTGCCCATTACTCCAATTAATTACATAAGGGGTTACACCTCCAGTAACAGTACTTGTTACTGCTCCGTTATTTCCTCCAAAGCAACTTACATTGGTACTAGTTAAAATAGAAACAACTGGGCCAGCAATATCGTTAATTAAACCTGAAGCTACCGCTGTACAATTATTCGCATCTGTTACAGTAAAATTGTAAGCGCCTGCTAATACATTATTATTACATAATGTAGTTACATTGTTTGTCCACAAATAATTATATGGCGATGTCCCACCAGTAACAGTTGCACAGGTTTTACCATTAGCCTGCCCACAGTTTGAATTTGTAGATGTTACTACTGCAGTTAATAAAGCAGGCTGGTTTAACGTAAATGTAAGTGTAGTTGTACAAGCTCCGTTTGAGTTAATAACAACACTATTTACGCCTGCACATAAAGTATTTACAAAGTTACCTGATTGTAAGCCTGGTAACCATTGGAAAGTTGTTGTACCTGCACCTCCTGAAAAAGCAACATTTGCAGTTCCATCACACACGCCATTACAAGTAGGATCTGTTGTAGTTAATGTTGTTGCTAATGGAGTAGGTTCAATAATAGTTGCAGTAGCTGTAGAAACACAACCATTTGCATCTGTTACTGTTGCAACATATTGACCAGCTGTTAAACTATTACTAGTAGCTGCTGTAGATGAGCTCGGATTCCAAGAATAAGTATAAGCACCAGTTCCACCAGTGGCTGCAACAGTTGCAAAACCATTATTTCCACCATTACAAGAAACACTACCTGTTGCACTAATATTTGCAACTAACTGTGTAGGCTCTGTAATTGTAATTTGAGCAACAGCTGTACAATTATTAAAATCAGTTGCAGTTACCGTATAAACACCTGCACAGGCATTTGTTAATGTTTGACTTGAAACACCTGTAGGACCACCAGCCCAGAAATAATTTACTGGGGCAACTCCATTAGTACTACTTGCTATAGCAGTAGCATTACATGCGCCAAAACAAGTCACATTAGTAGATGTGATAGTAGCCGCCATTGCTGGAGGATTTACCAAGGTCATTGTAGGTGAAAGCGTACAACCATTAGCATCCATCACATTAACTGCATAAGATCCTGCGCCATAAGGGTTACTAGCTATGTTATTTCCACCTCCAGCAGTCCAAGTAAAGGTATAAGGCGGTGTTCCACCAGACACCGAAGCAATTCCATTTCCATCAATTGAGCCAAAACACTTAGGTTGAGTTACCACAATACTTGCTGTTAAGGCTGTAGGTTCTGAAATGCTTACACTTGTAGAAGCTACGCAACCAGCATTATCGGTAACTGAAACCGTATATAATCCAGCGGTTAAATTTGTTGCAGCTGGCGTTACAGGTCCATGACTCCAAGTATAAGTGTATGTGCCAACACCTCCTGATGCTAAAGCAACAGCGGCACCTGTATTGCCACCATTACAACTTACATTTGTAAAACTTGTAATTGCAATGGTTGGTCCAGATAAATTTGGAATGGTAACCGCTAAAGGTTGATTACAATTATTAGCATCAGTTACGCTAATAGTATAAGTTCCTGCTACAACATTAGCAACATCGGTTGTTGTAGATGGCGGGGTATTACTCCATGTTTGTGTATAAGGACTCGTGCCTCCACTAATCGTTACTGTTGCTGAACCATCTGCTTGGTTACAGTTTGCAGGTGTTACCGTAGAGGTTAAAGTAATAGAAGATGGTTGGGTTACCGTAATACTTTGGGTAATGGTACAACCATTAGCATCTGTAATATTACAAACATAATTCCCTGCTGCAACATTTGGAACAGTTGCCGCTGTATTAGTAATTGGTGATGTCCATAAGTAAGTATAAGGACTAGTTCCTCCAGTACCAGCAGCTGTAATAGTTCCTGTTGGGGTATTAAAACATTTCACATTTTGCGAATTCATCACCGCATTTAATACAGATGGCTGGGTAATAGTTCCTACTGCCGATGATTTACATCCATAAAAATCGGTTACAGTACAAGTATAGGTGCCTGGACATAAACCAGTTGCTTGTAAGCCAGTTTGTCCACCTGGAGTCCAAGAATAAGTAAATGGCGATGCTCCACCTGTCATACCTACCGTTAAGCTTCCGTCGCAAGAACCATTACAGGTTACATTACTAGATGCTGTAATAGCAGCAGTACCGCCCGGTGTATTACCAATAACAGCAGGCGAACTAATCACACAACCATTTGCATCTGTAGCAGTAATTGTATAAGTTCCTGATACTAATCCTACAGATGTAGCGGCTGCTCCGCCACCACCTGTCCAACTATAAGTATAAATAGGTGTTCCACCTGTTACCGTAGCAGAGCCAATACCATTAGCTGTAGTACAGTTAGCATTTTGGGTAGATACGGTGATGGTTAAAGCAGTTGGTTGATTTACAGTAATCGTTTGAGTAGCTAAACATCCGTTAGCGTCTTGAATACCCATAACGTAAGTTGCTGCACCAACGTTGTTAAAATTAGGTGAAGTTTGATAAGCTCCACCGTTTAAATTATATGAATAAGTAGGGGTTCCACCGTTTCCAGTTACATTCACAGTTCCTGATGCTGTGCCATTACATTTTGCATCTATTGCGGTAGGTGTAATACTTAAAGCGGTAGGCTCAGTTAATGTAAGCGAAGTGGTAGTAATACAACCAACAGCATCTTTTATAGTTATATTATATGAACCTTGAGGTAACCCAGAAAACTGACCTGTTCCATTACTTGAGAATGGAGTTGCTAAAGTGTAAGTATAAGGTGCTGTTCCGCCAGTTGCTGTTACTGTAAAGGCACCATTAGTACCGCCAAAACATGAAATATTAGTACTAGCTGAAATATTAGCTGTTGGACTTCCTGTATTTGAAATGCTAAATGGTACACTATATGTACATCCACCTGCATCTTGAACTGTTACAGTATGATTTCCAGCCGCTAAGCCTGATACTGTGTTAGAAGCTACAAAAGCACCGCCATCAAAAGAATGAGTATATGGCGTTACACCACCTGTTACCCCAGTAATTGTTGCAGATCCATTCGCAATTCCGCAACTAGCATTAGTTGTATTTACCGTTCCTGCAGAAGGTCCTGTGCCACCAGCAACGTTAAAAGTAGTATTAAATGTACAACCGCCTGCATCCGAAACTAAGATTGTATGTGTTCCTGCGGCTAATCCTGTTGTTACACTACCTGTTGAAACGCCATCAACACTAAAGGTATAGGCTGGTGTTCCTCCTGTAACTCCTGTTACAGTATAGGTGCCATTATTTGTTCCACAAGTTGCAGCACCTGCATTTCCTGTAATAGCACTAGGCCCAGTACCACTATTAATAACTACATTTTCAGAATAGGTACAACCATTTGCATCTCTAACAGTTATAGTATATGTACCCGTTCCAAGACCAGTTGCAGGTGAAGTTCCTGCTACGCCATTTACAGAATAGGTATATGGTGCAGTACCTCCAGTAGGTGTCCCAAATGTTATACTTCCATTACTACTACCACAAGTTGCGTTAGTAAAAGATGTTACAATATCTGTTGGTCCTGAAGGATTAGTTAATGTTGCTGAAACCGTAAAAGTACAACCAAAATTATTTGTTAACGTAATTACTGGAGTACCTGCACCTAACCCTGTTACTGTTTGTCCACTTACACTACCCATAGAACTAGCATAAGAAGAAATGGTTTGTGGTGGAGGCGAAGTATTATTTATAGTTATAATTCCATTCGTATTTCCACATGTAGGATTGGTAAAACTTAATGTGGCCGAAGGCATTGGATTTACTACAACGACATTAGTTGTTGTACTCACGCAGCCACTTGCAGAAACTGTATGTATTACAGAATATGTGCCAGCAGCCGTAAAACTTCCAGAATAATTAGCCGTAGAACCATTGGCAGGTGCTCCTGCAGCTGGACTGAATGCATAAGTGTGTGTTCCACCAGCAGTTCCAGTATTATTGAAGTTAAAACTATTACCTGTTAAACATTGTGTTGCTGAAGGAATTGCAAAAGTTGACGTAACATTTGTTACTGTAATATTGGTTGTTACAACATTTGAACATGAACCCACTGAAACCGTATGACTGACGACATAAGACCCAGGAGTAGCAAATGTAATAGACGGATTCGTTGAAGTTGGAGTTGATATGGTAACACCTGCCGCAGGCGATACAGCCCAGTTATGATTTACCCCAGCGGTTCCCGTATGAGTAAAGACTTGTGTTGCACCCGCACAAATTGTTGTATTGACAGGTGTAAATGCTGCAGACAAAGCAGAAACAACTGTTACCTGAACCGTTTTAGTTAAAGGTGTTTTACACGGTGCTTCTGCCGTTAAAGAATAGACGGTCGTAGCTCCTGGCGAGACGACGAGAGTTGGAGAGGTTGAACCTCCTGGATTCCAGGTATAAGTGATACTACCACAATTTCCAGTTAAAGCAGAAACTGATAAGGTAGATGAGCCAGGCGAACAATATGTAGTTGGATTTGCTGCTATATTAAAGTTAAAAGGAACAGCAGCTCCAGGTACCACAAAACTATTTACTGCAGTCCATGGTCCAGCTGGCGGTGTAGCCGTACTCCCTCCTAACCATTCCCTAGCTCTAAAATAATAGGTTTGGCCTGGACATAAATTAGAAAATGGGATAAAAACCGAAGTATATGGCTCAACCGTACATACATCTGGCCAACCAGCGGCATTAGTGTAATTAGATACATTTAATAAACCAAAATACCAAGGATGAGCATTATACGTAGTTCCTGGCCCTGCCCAATTATCTATCGTATTCTGAACGGCTGTAGAGGGCAAGCCTGTTAATCCTGCAGAAGTACAAGAGATTTCCACTTGCATCCAATAAGGTCCACAACCACAAGTTGCGGCATCAGACGAACCATTAACCGTTACACCAGTTGCCCCTACATTATAACTATAATTCACAAGGGATAAACCATGACATGCTTTTACCAATTGTGTAGAAGCTGACATGAAAGCTAAAATAAGTATTATGCGTTTAATCATAAAAGCAAATATATGATATTAAAAACTTAATTAAGTTTTTTTTACTAACTTTAATCCTATTTTCACTCATTCATTTTTACTATTTAGCCATGCACTTAAAATATTTTCTAATAATTCTATTATCTAAACTAAGTTTAGTTTCTCAAATAACCTGTTCTCAGTTCTCAACCTATTTTGGCAATAATCAATTTGATGAAATTAAATCGGTTTGTGTAGATTCTAAAAGAAACAGCTACGTAATAGGAAACACATACAGTACTAACTTACCAATTACATTGGGCTTGGTTAACGACACCGCATCAGGCGACTATGATGTATTTATTGCAAAATTTGATAGCTGTGGAGCTTTAATTTGGTGTACTTATTTTGGAGGAACCGGATTTGATAGCGCCGAAAAAATGAGTTTAACAATTGATAGTAATATTATTTTTTGTGGTTTCACCTCAAGTATAAATATTCCCATTACAACTAGTGTATTTCAATCAAATAATTTAGGGGGTTATGACTCTTATATTGTAAAGATTTCTCCTAATGGCCAATTAATTTGGAGTACTTATTTTGGAAAAAATGGTGGCGATATGGCTTATGACCTTAGCATCGACTATAACAATAACATTATTATTGGTGGCACCACCACAAGTACAAATTTATACACTACTCCTTCTTCATTCCAACCTAATCATAAAGGCAATATGGATGCCTTTATTGCAAAATTTAATAGTTCTGGTGTTTTAAAATGGTGTACCTATTTTGGAGGTAATGGTAGCGAAGACATTCATGCACTTACTTCGGACAATTATGGAAATATCATAGGGGTTGGCGAATCTTTTAGCACAAATTTAAACACCAGTACTGGGGCATTTCAATCTTTTAAAAATGGAGCTTCTGATGTTTATATTATTAAGTTGGACTCTTTGGGTAATCGCATTTTTTCAACCTATTATGGAGGAGACTCCTCAGACGATGCATGGGGTGTAGCTTGCGACAATAATCAAAATATTTATATTGCGGGACAATCAAAGAGTTCAGATTTTTATACAACTACAAACTGTTTTCAAGATACTAATGCTGGCTATTTAGATTGCTTTGTTTCAAAATGGGATGCTACTGGCAATTTATTACGCGCCACATTATTGGGAGGTACAGGTAACGATTTTACAAGCAGATTAGAACTCTTAAATCAAAATCAATTGATAATTCTAGCTAAAACAGAAAGTGCTAGCTTACCTATTTATCCTAATAGTTTTCAAACTATTCTTAATGGTAACTATGACGTTTATCTAGCGGTATTTGATACTGACTCTTTATATCCTAATTGGTCTAGTTATTATGGAGGAATAACTGATGATTCTGGTAATGATATTAATATCATAAATTCTAATAACGTGATATTTACTGGTTCATCTAATAGTACAGATTATCCTGTAAGTAGCAACGCCTTTCAACCAAATCTAAGCGCTAATAATGATGGCATTATAACTAAATTAATGTTGCCTAATGATTATAGTACTTCATTAATTGAATTAAATAAGAAAAAAACATTTCAAGTTTACCCAAATCCATTTAATAATGTGCTCTTTGTAAAAAATCATCAGGAAGACTCCTATTTTACTATCAAAAACTTATTAGGTGAAATAATTATTGAAGGTAAAAATCCGTCACAAATATCTACACAACAACTGGTAAGTGGCGTTTATGTTTTCACCTTAAATGGGCACTCTCAATTAATTACCAAGGAATAATGTCTAGGTTTTCTTCTTAGAATTTGATTCTATAATCTGCGCATCAACTTCCGATTTATACTTACCCGACAAAATCATTTTAAAAGGATATAAAAATTGGCCTAAAAAAGTAGTAGGCATGTTTTTTTGGTCAGGCACACCAATAATCGGTGTTTTATCTTTAGGCACATAATAAAAACCAAAAATAATATCCCAAATATTTAAAATACTAGCATAATTTACACCTAGTTTTCTTGGAATATTCTTTGCATGATGCCAAGCATGTGTTTCGGGAGTATTAATGATGTAATTTAAAAATCCCCATTTTACTTTTATATTACTATGTGTAAAGAAACCCCACACATTTTGCACAGTAATTTGAAACAAATAATAATCTACCACCGAATATCCTATCAAAGCAAATGGAATATAAATGAGTGGTTTAAATACAAACATCTCTACAAAGTGGAATCTACGTGTTGATGCTGCTCCCAGTGTATCTTGTGCATGATGTATTTTATGAAAAATCCATAAAAAATCGAAGCGATGTAATAAATAATGCGCTACAAATTCACAAAAATCTTGAAGTAAAAACATGATAAGAACCTGTAACGCAGGATTCCAAGAAGTGATATCAGCTACTTTTAAATTATGTATGCCAAATGCGCCTAATCCTTTTAAAAAAATCAACTCAGTTACTGCACATATTCCAAATAATCCTATTGAATAAACAATAATATCATTAAACAATACATAAAATATATCTAACCAAAAACCTTTTCTAGTGATTGTTCCATGTTGGCGTTGTTTAGGTAAAATAACCTCTAAAGCAAAACAAAATAAATACGCTAGTAAAACACAATAATAAACATTATCAAACGCTGGATGTTTAAGATGATAGATTGTATCATTATAAATCATCTTTGTACTTTCGGTAAAAGTTTTTGATATTTCAGCAAATAAAGACACTAATACTATTTTGATTACTTACAAATTTATGTAAATTTAATCTTAATTTATAGCAAATGAAATTTTTACAACATTATCTTAATAAGGAACACTTAATTATAATTCTTATCGTTATCTTATTTTATGGAAACACCTTAAATAATAATTATTCTTTAGATGATAGTTTTGTAACCAATAAAAATAACATTACAGCATTAGGATTAAAATCTATTCCACGAATTTTAAAATCGCCTTATATTGATGGCAATGAGGGGTTCAAGTTTGATTACCGCCCAATTGTAAAAATCTCTTTTGCTATTGAACATGAACTTTTTGGAGTAAGCCCGAAAACCTCTCATTTAATTAATATTTTACTCTATATTATTGGTTTATTTGTCTTATTAAAGGTTTTAAAGATTCTATTCTTTAATCTAGACTCCAGAATTCCTCTGCTTACTGTTTTACTATTTGCAATTTTACCCATACACACCGAGGTGGTTTCGAGTATAAAAAATAGAGACGTGTTGCTATGTTTTATTTTTAGTTTATTAGCCCTTAAAAACAGTTTACAATTTTATGAAAGCACTCCTAAAAAATGGAAACATCTATTATATGCTATTGCGTTCTTATATATTGCTTTACTAAGTAAATATGATGCCTTACCATACATTGCTATTATCCCAATATGCGTGTTTATAAAGCAGCAAAAAAACTATCAACAGTTCGTTCTCTTGTTTGTACTGTGCGCTATTATTTTTATTTTAATAAAAGTTACTAGAAAAAATGTGCTCGACTCCGAGGAGATGAAGCGTCACTCCTACTTTTTTGAAAATCCACTTTACCTTATTAAAGACATCAAACTAAAATTAATAACTGCGGTAAATGTTTTAGGTTTCTACATACAACAATGTATTTTACCCTTTAAGATGTGTTGTTATTATGGTTTTGATACCATTCCTTATAACAAAATAAGTTTGCATGGTTATATGGGTTTAATTTCTATTCCTTTCTTAATTTACTATCTCATTAAATCTTTTCTTCAAAAAGAAACTATTTTATTTATTGGTATTTTTATTTTCACTGCCTCTATCTCAATGTATCTTAATCTTGTAAAACCAGCCGTAGGAATAGTAGCCGATCGTTTTGCTTTTTTTAGTTCATTAGGTATAGTATTAATAGTTATGCATTTTGTTTCTAAATACCTGCTTTTAAATCCTGATAAAAAGAGACTTCTAATCATATTCTCAGGCGCTGTATTTGTAGTATGTTTATATATTACTATTACAAGAAATAATGAATGGAAAGACCAAAAGAGTATTATAGAAGCTGATGTAAAAAAATATCCAAATAACGTTTATCTAAATTATTTATGGGCAAAGCAAATTGTGAAACACTCACAGGAGAATAGCAATATCATCTCTGCTCAACAACAAAAAGATAATTTTCTTAATGCAAAAGCATTTCTCGAAAAATCAATAAACTCTGATGGCAAGTATCCTAACTCCTTAAACTTTATGTCTTATGTGCTTGTTTATCTTCTTAATGATTTTCAAGGCGCGTTACCATATATCGAGAAGTCTTTAAAAATTCGAGAAACTGCTGAATTATTATATTACAAAGGCATTTGTAAATGGGAACTTAAGCAAAAAGATAGTTGTGAATATTTTCTGCTTAAGAGTATTGAGAAAGATAGTGTGTTTTATAATTCTTATGGGTTTTTATTGTATAATTATACTCAAGACAAAGCATTTGATAAATCTCTACAAGTCTTAAACAAGGCTATAGAACGAGGTGTAAAATCTGTAGAGATATATAACTTACTTGGTAAAACCTATTGGCAAACAAATAATAATCAGTTAGCAAACAAATATTATAACCTTGCCCTTGAAATCGATCCTTCAAACCAAGAAGCTATTAAAATGGAAAAAGCAACTGCACAAAATAATTAACTTTAAAAGCTTTTTAAACATCTCATTTATTTCGGAACCATGCCCTTAGAAAATTTTAAACGATATATTCAACATCATACTCAACTTAGCGATACTCATTTTAATGAGCTTACTAGAAATATCAGAGTTGAAGTTGTAAAAAAACATACACGCTTATTAAACCAAGGCGAGGTGTGTCGTTTTTCTTTTTTTGTTTCTAAAGGTTTATTGCGGTTATATACATTAGACCAACAAGGAAAAGAATTTGTTATACAATTTGCACCTGAAGATTGGATTGTAGGCGATAGGAGTAGTGCTTATTTTAACCAAGCATCTGATTATTTTATTGATTGCATAGAGGATTCTGAAATCGTTTTTATAGATAAGCAACTCATTGATAAAGCATCGGATATTGATAAAAATTTCAGAACATATTTTGATACCTTATTACACAATCATATTAGGCACATACAAAAAAGAATTAGTTTTTTACTTTGTGCAACCGCCGAACAGCGTTATATGGAGTTTGTTAACTTATATCCTGATTTAATGCTACGTGCTCCACAATGGATGATTGCTTCTTATTTAGGTATTACACCCGAAAGTCTAAGCAGAGTGAGAAAAGAATTAGCAAAAAAACATTTTAAGCTTTAATCATATATAATTTTCTTATCATACATCAAGATGATATCTAAACTTGTGCCGTAACTTTGTATTCAATAAAATATTATAATTATGGCGCAAAGAGAAATAGAAGTTATTATAGCCCCAAGAAAGCCTCACTTTGTTGGTGATGGTTTTAGAGTACATAATTTTATTCCTTCAACAATAAGTATGGAACAAATGAGTCCGTTTATTATGTTGGATTATGGTTCTAAATTTTATTTTCCACCTAGCGACAAACCAAGAGGCGTGAATGTGCATCCACATCGTGGATTTGAGACAGTAACAATTGCTTATAAAGGAAAAGTAGCACATCATGATAGTGCTGGAAATAGTGGTATTATTGGCGAAGGCGATGTGCAATGGATGACTGCTGCTTCGGGGGTTTTACACAAAGAATATCACGAAGAAACGTTTAGTAAAGAAGGTGGCGATTTTCAAGTAGTGCAATTGTGGGTAAATCTACCTGCCAAAGACAAAATGTCGAGTCCAAAATATCAAGAATTACCTAATGATAAAATTAATAAAGTACAACTTAGTAATCATGCAGGAGAAGTTGAAGTAATTGCAGGTAACTATAATCACGTTAAAGGTAGTGCTAGTACATTTACGCCTATTCACTTATTAAATGTAAAACTTCATAAAAACGGGAGTAGTGCATTTCAATTTCCAACTGCATATAACACGGCACTTTTGGTAATAGAAGGAAAAATTAAAGTAAACGATACCGAAGTAAATACAGACCACCTAGTTGTATTTAAACACAATGATGAAACATTTAATATACAGGCTGTAGAAGAAGCTAAAGTGCTTATTATGAGTGGAGAGCCTATTCACGAGCCTATTGCAGCACACGGGCCATTTGTAATGAACACTAAAGCAGAAATAATTCAGGCTTTTGAAGACTATAATAAAGGAAAGTTTGGGTATTTAGAAGAAGAATAATTATTACTTTATTGATTTAGTAAGTATTTTAACATATAGGGGCTAGCCCTCTAAGCAAGCTAGGCTCGATTTTTGATATTTGTTTACAAATATTAACACTCGTTTCTCATGCAAAAAATATTTACTTCTGCTCTTGTCTTATTTTTATTTATTGGAAATTTTATTATCAAAGGGCAAAATCTTGTTGTTAATCCTAGCTTTGAGTTAACTTCAAGTAACTGTTCAAACATAGGTGGTGAAGGTTACACTACCGATTTATTAAACTGGGATGACGCTAACTCTGGCGCCGATAGTTGCTCTTCTCCTGATTTATTTTCTGCTTGTAATATTATTATGGGTATGCCCACGCCTATTAATATGCCTAATTCGGTATTAGGTTATCAATATTCAAGAACTGGAACTAGACACGCAGGTATCATTTTGCATGAAGCCTTAGATCAGTATAGAGAATATATTGAAGGAATGACTTCAAGTCCTTTAGTTGCTGGACAACAATATTGTGTTTCGATGTATGTGAGTTTAGCAAACAATGTTCAATTTGCTTGTAATAATATAGGTGTAAAATTCTATAACTCCTTGTTTCAAAGAAACGCCTGCCCTGGAACGAGTAATTCATTAATTAGCTTAACTCCCGACTTGAACTACACTTGTACACCCATTATGGATACAATGAATTGGGTTAGATTAGAGTGGACCTACACGGCAGTGGGAGGAGAATCTTATTTTGTAATTGGAAATTTTTACAACAACGCTGGGACGACTATTGTAACTAATCCTGGTGGATCTTTAATGAATCCTTATGCTTATTACTATATTGATGATGTTAGTATTATTCCAAGCCCTTGTTGTTATGCCGATATTGCCAGTGTTGCAAACCCTTGTGAAAACGGAGCAGCTATAACGCTTACAGCTACTCCTGGCCTTGGCGCTGTATGCACGCAAACCATTAGTGGAACATGGGCTGGCGCTGGTATCACTAACTCTGTAACGGGTGTATTTAATCCATCGGTAGCAGGTGCAGGTGTACACACTGTGAGTTTTAGCTTAGCTTGTGGTTATACAGCTACTACCAATATTACCGTATCACCTTGTACTACCTTGAGTGTATGTAAAGAGGCTAATGGTTCATTAACAGTATCTAACGGTGTGCCTACTTATACATGGTCAACTTTTGTCCCGGCTTCATCCACACCTATTACAAATCAAGCTCAATGTCAGGCTTGTGGATATACATGGATGGGTTTCCCACTTAATCAATGTATGAATGGTGTTACACCAGTTACCAGTTGTTCAACTCCTGCTACTTGGTCGGTATATGCCACTGGCAGCAACGCGATGCCTCCAGGAGGTTCAACGCAAATACAGGTTGTAGATGCCGCAGGAACTACGATGACACTTAACCCAGCAACTGTTGCCCCTTGTACATCTACCACCTGTCCTACATTAACTATGTCTGTTACATCGCAAACAAATGTAAATTGTTTTGGTGCTAATACAGGTACAGCCACTATAAATACTACTGGAGGTACAGGTCCTTACACTTATACTTGGATGCCAGGTAGTTTGTCGGGTGCTTCGCAAACTAATTTGGGAGCTGGAACATACACTATTAATATTACTGATGCTAATAATTGTACTGGCACTGGCACGGTGCTTATTACGCAGCCATCCACCTCTCTTACTGCTGTTATAACAGCAACTACTGCAGCTGGTTGTGGTAGTAGTGGAACAACTACCGCTACTTTTTGGACAGAAGATTTTGGAACTGGTTGTAACCAAGGGGCACTTGCCTCGGCTTATACTGGCACTAATGGTGCTTGGACTGTAACCAATACTGGCACTAACGATCCAGATGCTAACCAATGGTATGTGAGCGCTACCGAATCGGGCATGGGTGCTGGTAATTGTGGAGATGGTTGTTTGGGTACAGGAACTAATAATAGAACTTTACATATAGCTAATGTTTCTACATCGCCTGCGGCTTTTATATTCTGTCCAAGTGGAGATTGCGGTGCCGCTTACGATACAGGTATTGGATTTAATAATGTACGAGCTGATAAACGTGCTGAATCCCCAACTATTAACTGCACGGGACAATCTAATATTTCTTTAACGTTTAATTATATTGAGGGTGGCGAAACAACATTAGACGATGCAACACTTTGGTATTTTGATGGTAGTACTTGGACACAAATTGATAACATGCCTAAAACAACTACATGTGGTAGTGGTCAAGGACAATGGGCTGCTAGAACTTTAACCTTACCAGCTAGTGCTAATAATAATGCAAATGTTAAGCTAGGTTTTAGATGGGTAAATAATGATAATGGTGCAGGCTCCGATCCTTCATTTGCGGTAGATGATATTGTTTTATCAGCAAGTTCGGGTTCGGGTAGCGGAACAGGCGCAGCTACTGTAACTGCTTCGGGAGGAACACTTGGTTACAACTATAGTTGGGCACCAAGCGGTGGCACAAGCTCTGCTGCTAGTGGATTAAACGCTGGTACTTATACTGTTACGGTTACTGACTCTAAAAATTGTACCGCTACGGCTGTAGCTAATATTACTTCTACTGGTGGACCAACACTTTCGGTAACATCACAAACTAATGTAAACTGTTTTGGTGCTAATACAGGTACAGCTACTATAAGCGCTATGGGAGGTACAGGACCTTACACATATACATGGACACCAGGAAATCTATCTGGTGCTTCTCAAACTAGTTTGGGTGCAGGAACATATACTATCAATGTGAGCGATGCTAATGGTTGTGTAGGCAGCAGTACATTATCTATTACTCAACCAACTGCTGCCTTAAGTGGCGTTATATCCAATTCAACCAATCCAGGTTGTGGTTCTAGTAATGGTTCAGCTACAGTTACAGCTAGTGGCGGAACACCAGCCTATACCTATAGTTGGGTGCCTAATGGAGGAAGTGGAAACTCAGCATCTAACTTATCATCAGGTTCTAACTCGGTTACAATTACAGATGCTAATGGTTGTACAAATACAGTAGTTGTAACTTTAAGTTCTGCAGGCGGGCCAACACTTTCGATAGCTTCTCAAAGTAATGTTACTTGTTTTGGTGCTACTACTGGAACAGCTACTATAAATGCTACTGGAGGCACAGGACCTTACACTTATACATGGACGCCAGGGAATCTCTCTGGTGCTTCTCAAACTAGTTTGGGTGCAGGAACATATACTATCAATGCGAGTGATGCTAATGGTTGTGTAGGTAGCAATACATTATCTATTACTCAACCAACTGCGGCATTGAGTGGAATTATCACAAATTCAACCAATCCAGGATGTGGACTAAGCAACGGTTCGGCAACTATTACTGCAAGTGGCGGAACACCAGCCTACACCTATAGTTGGATACCAAATGGTGGAAGTGGAAATTCAGCATCTAACTTATCATCAGGTTCTAACTCGGTTACAATTACAGATGCTAATAACTGTACATTCACTATCCCAGTAATACTAAGTTCTGCTAATGGACCAACACTTACTGTTTCTTCGCAAAGTAATGTTGCATGTTTTGGCGCTACTACTGGAACAGCCTCTGTTAATGCCACTGGCGGAACCGGGCCTTATTCTTATACATGGACTCCAGGAGGATTAACAGGCTCTAGCCAATCTGCATTAGGCGCAGGCACTTACACCATATTAGTTAACGATGCCAACAATTGCTCGGGCACTACTACTTTACAAATTACACAACCTACTAATTCATTATCGGCTACTGTTAATAATACTGGAGCAGGTTGTGGCGTAAGCAATGGAAGTGCTACCGTAACTGCTACAGGAGGAACATCTGGTTATACCTATAATTGGTCACCAAGCGGCGGAAATAGCACAACAGCCACTAACCTTGCTGCTGGAACTTATAGCGTAATAATTACAGATGCTAACGGTTGTACTTATACAGCTACTACCAATATTGCTAGCGCAGGTGGCGGACCTACTTTAGCGATTGCATCTCAAAGTAATATTTCTTGTTTTGGAAACAACAATGGTTCAGCAAGTATTACGGCTACTGGAACACCAAGTAGTTTTACTTATACTTGGCTACCGAGTGGCGGAAACACAGCTTCTGCTAGCGGATTATCTGCGGGAACATATACGGTTGTGGTAGGAAATGGAACTGCTTGTACAAGTTCTATTACAGTAATTATAACACAACCAACTGTCATTCAAGCCAACATTACTAGTACTCCCGAAAATTGTGGTGTAGGCGATGGTGTTGCTAGCATTAATCCTACTGGAGGAACTTCACCATACACTATTCAATGGCAAAATGGTAATACAACAAATACTATCACTGCACTTACGTCTGGTATATATAGTGTACAAATTACCGATAATAATGGTTGTGTAACTACCGCATCTATATCGGTTGGTGTGCAAGGTAGTTTATTTGTAGATGCAGGATTTGGCTCTACCATACATAATGGCGAAACCACACAGCTCTCTGCATCTGCTCCATCGGGTGCCACTATTAGTTGGTCGCCAGCTGGTTCATTAGGTTGTTCAACATGCGCCAACACAAGTGCTTCTCCACTTGAAACAACTACTTACACTATTGTAGCGTCATATAATGGTTGTACAGGTAGTGATACCGTTACAGTGTGGGTAGATATTATTTGTGGCGATTTATTTATCCCGACAGCCTTTTCACCAAATAATGATGGAGAAAACGATGTGTTATATGTTTACGGTAACTGCATTGAAACTATGGAGCTTACCATTTTTGATAGATGGGGTGAGAAAGTATTTGAAACAACCGATCCAAAACAAGGATGGGATGGTACATTTAATGGTAGAGCGTTAAATCCTGCTGGCTTTGCTTATGTATTAAAGGCTACGGTTAAAGGAGAGCAGATAAGTAAAAAAGGTAATGTTACTCTTGTAAAATAAGTATAAATAAAATTTAAATCCATGATTCGTTTTTTAATAATAAGTTCAGTTCTGTGTTTGAGTACAATTGCTTTTGCTCAAGATATTCACTTTTCTCAATTTGATGAAACACCACTACAACTTAACCCAGCCAATGCGGGTACTAAATATCAATTAAGAGCTATTGCTAATTACAAATCGCAGTGGCAAAGCGTAAATGCCCCTTTTAAAACATTTGCAGCCTCAATAGATTCAAGAATCTTAAAAAGCAAGAAGCACAATTTAGGATTAGGTGTTGATTTGTTTACCGATAACTCTGGAGGTGGACAACTTAAAACCACTCAAGCAAATTTCTCATTATCTGGAATCATCATGCTGAATGAAAAAAATCGATTATCAGGAGGTATGATGGTGGGCTATGCTCAAAGAGCTTTAACTACTAGTGGCTATCAATGGGGAAATCAATACGATGGCATGAAATACTCTAGTTTATTACCTACAGGAGAACTTGCATCTGGGGGCAATTATAGTTTTGTAGATTTAGGTGCAGGATTAGCTTATAATTTCGCAACTAGACAAACAGACATGTCGGCCAATGACCAAAAACGTGTTACTGTAGGTGTTTCTTTATTTCATCCTCACCAACCAGCCTATTCGTTTTATGGTGATGCAACTCGTTTATTTATGAAAATGGTATTTCATGGCGATGCGGCAATTGGTATTAGTAATACAAATGTTATATTAAAACCTTCATATATTGTATTCGTACAAGGTCCTACTAAAGAAATAACGCCTGGCTTATCTGCTCAATACGTTTTACAAGGTGTAACCAAATACACAGGTAATAAAAAATTTACAGCACTTTCTATAGGAGGTTATTATAGAGCCTTAGATGCTTTTATTGCAGTAGTAAAGTTCGATTATGATAATAGTTCTATTGGTGTAAGTTATGATATTAATTTCTCGAAATTATCTCCAGCATCTTCATCAAGAGGTGGATTAGAAATTTCTTTACGTTTTGGTTACGAAACTTTCAGACGTGGAGCAACTACCTCTGCATTCTACTAGAATCCTTTACTATGTAGTTTGATAGCTTCCTTCTTTCTTAGAACGAAACATCATATATATACCTATGATAACGAAAGGAATACTTAGTATTTGTCCCATGTTTATTGGTAACGTATCTTCAAAACTTTCTTGGTTTTCTTTTAAAAATTCCATTGCAAAACGAAAGCTAAACATCATTACACAGAATAAACCAAACATGAAACCCTTGCCAATTGTTGTTCGTTTATACTTCCACAAATAATACATTAAAACAAATAATACAATATAAAACAAAGCTTCATAAAGTTGCGTAGGATGTCTTGGAAATTCATCAACCTGATGAAAAACAAAAGCCCAAGGCACATCGGTAGGTTTACCAATAATTTCGGAATTCATTAAATTACCAAAACGAATCATAAAACTTGCAAATGGAACGACTACCACTAATCTATCAAACAACCACATCCAACTCTCTTTTGTTTTTCTACAATACAACCACATTCCAATTAATATCCCAATAGCACCACCATGACTTGCCAATCCACCTTCCCACACCATTAGAATTTCAAGCGGATGTTGTGAATAATACTCCCAACCATAAAACAAACAATGACCTATGCGAGCTCCTAACACAGTAGCAATTACAATATAAAGCGTTGATGTATCTAATTGTAAATCGGTACGGCCTTCAGCTTTATAAATACGATTCATAAAAAAATGACACCCTATAAATGCCATTGCCCAAGATAATCCATACCAGCGTACAGGCCAATCAATGCCTGGAATAGTAAACATCTCGGGACTTGGGTTCCAATTTATAAAAAGAGAAAATAACATCAGTTCAAATTTAAGGATTATTCTTCTACATCTATTCTAAATTTGTGCAAAAAGCGATGTATAACAGGACTTAAAATAACAGCCACACTTGTTAGAAAAGCAACCCCACTATATAAAGCATAAAACGACGAGAACCATTTTGCTCCATCACTTATAGCCTTATCTACTGGCCCCATGCCAGTTAATATCATACTGGCATTTAAAAGACTATCTAGCCAAGTTAATTGAAAAAAATAATGATACCCAACAACGCCAATACCTAATGAGAAAATAAGAAACAAAACACCAATTACTACATTCCTTATTAGTTTGTTGTAGAAATGAGAAACATGAGGTAATTTCTTAGTTGCCATCTTAGTTTAATTTAAAACTACAATACTTTATTTTTTCTCCCCTAGCTGTAAATAAATTTTCATAGTAAGTTTTGATGCGCGTTAATTCTTCTCTATCGGGAGGACAATTTTGATACAAATCATTAGTAGAAAACAACAAGGGTAGTTTCCTTTCCTCTATTACCTCTAATGTGTATTCGTAAAAGAAAGTATTATCTGTCTTTAAATGGATAACACCATCTGGTTTTAAAAATTTTTTATAGCGATTCAAAAAGAAATCAGGATTAGTTAATCTTTTTCTTGCTCTGTTTTTTTGAGGTTGTGGATCAGGAAAGGTAATCCATATCTCAGACACTTCATTTTCGGAAAAACAATGATCGATGATGTCAATTCTTGTTCTTAAAAAAGCAACATGATTCATGTGATTATCAATAGCATGTTTAGCTCCAGTCCAAATTCTATTACCTTTAACATCAACACCAATAAAATTCTTACTTGTATCATTCTCGGCTAAACCTATTGTGTATTCTCCACGGCCACAGCCCAACTCAAGCACAATAGGATTGTTATTTTTAAAAACTTGTTGATGCCAACAACTCTTTTGCGGAAACCCTTCGCCTATCTTAAAATGATGAAAGCTAAAGGTATTGGCAAAGGTATTGAGTTCGGCAAATTTTTCGAGTTTACTTGGCATAATCCATTAAAGGTGTCTAAATTACTAAATTGCTAGTAATTGTAATGCTTTTTATATCCGTTAAATAAAACTAATTAAAAGACAGACGTTTAAAACTTTCAAATCTGCTACTCATTTTTCTTTTAATTTTGTGGCATTAATAATTTGTTTATGGAGACGCAAAAACAAGAAGATAATAAAAAGAAATCTGGTTTACTTTGGATACTTATTGTGTTGCTTACTATTAGTAACGCGGTAGTGTTTTGGATGTACTGGCAAGAAAAAAACAAAGTTGCTAGTGAGATAGTGATAAAGGAACAGGTGGTTGTAGAACGCGATAATGTAAAAGCTGACTTATTACAATTACAAAAAGATTTTGATAATTTACAAACTAACGACAAAGCCTTACAAGCTGAAATTGAAGCCAAAAAAGCTGAGATTGAACAATTGCTTCAGGATGCTGAAAAACACAAAGGCGATGCGTACATCATCTCTAAACTTAGAAAAGAAACTGAAACACTTCGACAAATTATGAGAGGGTATGTAAGAACTATTGATTCTTTAGGTACTTTAAATAAAACTCTTATTGTAGAGAAAGATAATGTGTTGAAAGAATTAGACACAGAAAAAGGAAAAATTACAACTCTAAATAAAGAAAAAGACGAATTAAAAGCAACCATTCAAAAAGGCTCAATACTAAGTTGTTTTAACATTACAGCTAAAGGTGTGAGATATAGAAATGGTGGTAAAAAAGAACTAGAAACTAGCAAAGCTTCGCGTGCTGAGAAAATAAAAGTAACATTCACTCTTGGAGAAAATAAGATTGCTAAACCAGGTGAAAAAACAGTATTTGTTCGCATTATTACACCCGATGGCAAGGAAATGGCTAAAAGTTATGATGATAATTATCGATTTACTTTCGAAAAATCAAATGGTTATTTTGCAGGCAAGCAAGCCATTAATTATGCCAATATAGAAGTAAGTGGCGTTACCTATTGCGAAGGGCAAGGAGAAATGGTTCCTGGTAATTATATAATTGAACTAACTTGCGAAGGTGCGATTATTGGTAATACCTCTTTACGTTTAGATTAACTATATTTTTTCTCTTTAATTAAAACACAAAGTGTTTCTAACTCAAAGAGTATCTTCTCTAATTCTGATTTTACGAATTGACTTTCTACATCGTCTTGCAATGTAGGCAACTGAGATATAGTGGATTTTAGCTGTATAAAGTTAGGCATACTATACGTAATTGAAGGATTATGAATATGAAGTGTAATCCAATCAAACACAGAAGAAACTTGCTTAAAGTAATCATCTAACTTCAAAACACGATGAGTAGAAGATGTAACAGAAAGCGCAATAGATGTTATCTCTCTAGTTAATCGAATAGATACTCCGGCCATTGTAAAATTCAAATCAACATGATGTTGAACTTTCTCGGGTTCTTCAACCATACGCTGAACCGACGCAAACACTTCGTTATTACTAGCCTCTGTAAGACGTCGTTGTTTGTTCCACGAATCTCCAAGGTTTTCAGTATGATTGTAGTATTGTAGCACTTTTTCTAAATACATTTTGTTATTTAAAATTGCCTTTTTCATTAAGTCTGGAAATCGGTTTTTTTCCCACGTTGGCCAAAAAACATAACTACTAGCAATAGCCAATGCAGCACCCAATAAAGTTGATAATACTCGCCAACCTATTAATTGCCAAGTGCCTAACTGCGACATCTGCATTAACACAACCATCATCACTGTTACAAAAAACACTCCTATCTTGTAGTTGTTTCGTAAAAAATAAGCTACAAAAAACGATACAACAATTAGCATACCTACAAATACTTCGTGAGGCAAAGGAAGGAGCATAATTACACCGCCTAATAAAATACCAGCCACTGTCCCAATAATTCGTTCAATACCTTTCTTTTTAGTAGCCCCGAAATAAGGCTGAATAACAATTAACATGGTTAAGGAAATCCAATATCCATGATCTATTTCAAAAAAACGAAACAAAAACACGCCCACGCTTAGTCCAATAGCTACACGAATGGCATAAATAAAGTGCTGAGAGTTGATGTTAAATGCTTCATTAATCAGTTCTTTAATTACTCGTGGTTTTAACCCAATTAGAAAGTTATTCAACGATAATTTATAGTTCTCAAGGTAATCACTCTTACGTAAATTTAATTTTTGTTCTACTTGCTTAATTGTTAACGTAAGATATTCGTGTGCTTTTTTAATAGTTGAGATTAAATGCTTAATTTTAATTGCATCTTGTTCATTCGTCTGAAGTTGTTTGCACGATTCTTCAAACAAATCAATTGCAATTTCACAACGTTTAGCCTTTACATTTACCATTGTAAATTCTTCGGCTCTAAATGTGAACATTAACACCGAAAGGCGCGCGCTAGTTTGTGCAAAAGCCGACAATAGTTTATACAACACGCTCCGTTTTATTTCCTTAAACGAATCATGATGAATAGAACTTAGTTCCTCATGCATCGTGTGTAATGCTGCTGTATATAATGATGACGTTCTCCTAATTTCCATCATCATGTCATAATGTTGAGTTGTTAGCCTCGATTTACGATTATCTCTTCTCGAAAACAAATCAATAGACTGATTCACAGCCGTTCGAATAGCAGTTTCTTTTTGTGTTATTTGAATATCATTAATAAGCACATCTGTACAATGTTTTTGGATTAGAACATCTAAATATTCAGTATTACTCTTCCATATTTTTGCAACGGATCGTCGGATTGGATTAGATGGACGAAATGGAAATGAAAGTACAGTAATAATGATTGACCAAAGGGCTCCAGCTAAAACATACATGCCAATATGCAATGATGTTTGATAATCACATGGATTAGCTAAACCAAATAAAAAGAAAAACCCAACACCTACTCCCACAGCTGCGCCATAATCGCTCCAGTTTCTAATAAGTGCTACAAACATACCTACCACCATCATGGCAAGCACTGCTGCAAACCAAGTGTTAGAAATATTCATTCCTACAATTGCCGCAAAAGTAATTAATACTGCTTCAATAGATTGTATAACCACCTTTCGATAATGTAAGCCTCTATAATCTACCAATGCTAGCATATAGGCCGCAAAGGCCATCCACACTACCTCGTACTTAAAGGTACCCAAATAAAGTGGTACAAAAATTAACGGCACATTTAAAGCCAATACAACTCTGAACGACCATGCAATGGTTGGCTCGTAATATTCTCTCTTAAAAACAGTTTGTAATTGTTGTACAGGTTGAAAACGCACTTTAATAAAAAATTAGAAATCTCATCATGCTACACGCTCATTCATGCGCTAATCTTTATCAAATAAGGCTTTCAGTTCCGTTGCATCTTCTGGCTTCATTCTACCAGCTAAAATTAAAGAAAGTTGTCGGCGACGCAATGCGCCATCATAACGCTTCTTCTCTTCCTCTGTTTCTGGAATTAATGGAGGAACAGGTAAGGGCGAACCGTTTTGGTCAATAGCTACAAATGACGAAATAGCTTGATTACATAATGTTTTATTTCCTGTAATTCTGTCTTCTACATACACATCTACAAAAATTTCCATACTGCTATTAAATGCCCTCGAAACTTTTGCTTCTAAAGTAACAACGCTATTTTGTTTTATAGGATTATCAAACGAAATATTATTAATAGAGGCCGTTACAACAACTCTATTACTATGACGAGCAGCAGTAATTGCAGATACTTTATCTATCCACTCCATTAATCGCCCGCCAAACAAATTACCAATATGATTGGTATCATTTGGTAATACAATTTCAGTATTGATTGTTAATGATTCTTTGGCGGTTTTTCCTTTTAATGTCGTCATAATTAATAGTATCTTTGCACCAAAAGTAATATGGATTATTCATATATAAAAGCATTACACATTATTTTTGTGGTTTGCTGGTTTGCTGGCTTGTTTTATATGGTGCGCTTATTCATATATACCCAAGAAGCTCATGAAAAAGAAGAGCCTGCAAAAACAATTTTATTGCAACAACTATTGCTGATGCAACGAAAACTTTGGTTTATTATAACTTGGCCATCTGCAGTTGGAACGCTTATTTTTGGTTTATGGATACTGCACTTAAACCCCGCCCTATTAACTTTACCTTGGATGTGGTTAAAACTCATTTTAGTTTTCTTTTTAATATTATATCATTTACTAAGTCATCGTATTTTTAAACAACAAAGTCAATATATTTTTAGGAACACATCGTTTAAGTTGCGTATGTTTAACGAACTCGCCACTGTTTTATTAGTAGGAATTGTATTTTTAGTAGTCGTAAAGTCAACTGGAAGTTTGATTTGGGGAATGCTTGGGTTATTTTGTTTTGCTGCACTTTTAATGTTGTTTGTTTTTCTTTACAAAAAACAACGCAAAGCAAAAAACACCAAGCCATTATAAACATTGTGCTTACTTTATTTAAGCACGATTTTTCTCTCCTCTATCTTACTTCTTTATAAACAAGAAAAGGGAAAAAGAATAGAAAACTCAACATATTAAAAACACTAATTATGAAAAAGAAAGTCATTATAATTGGCGGAGGCTTTGCTGGATTGCACGTAGCAAAAGCGTTACAGGGTGAATCATTAGACGTTGTTTTAATTGACAAACAAAATCATCATCAGTTTCAGCCTTTGTATTATCAAGTAGCAAGTGCCCGACTGGAGCCATCAAACATTTCATTTCCATTTCGTAAAATTTTTCAGAAATCGAAAAACATTCAAGTTAGGCTTGAAGAGGTAAAACAAATTTTACCAAACAATAATCAGGTTATTACCAATGAAGGCTCGCATAGTTACGATTTCTTAATTATAGCAACAGGTTGCAAAACTAATTTTTTCGGTAATAGTGCTATTGAACAGCATGCTTTATCTATGAAAACAACCGAAGAATCTATCCAAATTAGAAATCATATTTTACTCAATTTCGAAAAATATATTTCTGCCAATGTAAGCGAAATTGAAAAACAACAATTACTAAATATTGTACTAGTTGGCGCAGGGCCTACTGGAGTTGAACTAGCTGGCGCGTTTGCAGAAATGAAATCGCACATCTTACCACGCGATTACCCTCAAACCGACTTTTCGAAATTAAATGTGTTTTTGTTAGAAGGTAGTAAACACACGCTTAATAGTATGAGTAACGAATCAAAACAAGCCTCTAGAAAATATTTAGAAGACATGGGAGTTATTGTGAAAACAGAAACGTTTGTTACGAGTTACGATGGGTATCAAGCAACTCTCAATAATGGCGAAGTGATTCCTACCTCTAACCTAATTTGGGCAGCTGGCGTTATAGGCAATTTAATAGATGGTTTAGAAACCTCCTCTATTATCCGTAATCGTTATAAAGTAGATAGGCAAAACAAAATTATTGGTTATCAAAATATTTATGCCATAGGTGATATTGCATACATGGAAACACCTTTGTATCCAAATGGCCATCCACAACTTGCTAATGTTGCTATTAATCAAGGAAAGACGTTGGCCAAAAACATTAAACGACTACTACGCCAACAAAAGCCTCTAGATTATGAATATAAAGATTTGGGTTCGATGGCTACGATAGGTAAACACAAGGCGGTTGTAGATTTACCTTATGTGAAATTTAGCGGTTACTTAGCTTGGTTCTTTTGGATGTTTTTACACCTCATGCTTATATTAAGTGTGCGTAATAAAGTGCAAATATTTTTTAACTGGGCTTGGAATTATTTTACAAAAGACTCCTCACTCCGCCTTATTTTAAAAACAAAAAAATAATTATTGTAGCAAGTCGGGTCTTCGTAATTTGGTACGTTCAATAGCTTGTTCGTGCCGCCATTCTTCAATCTTTTTAGTATTGCCACTTAGTAAAATATCGGGCACTTTCCATCCGTTATATTCAGCAGGGCGTGTATATACAGGCGGTGATAATAAATTATCCTGAAACGAATCTGATAACGCCGATGTTTCATCATTTAATACACCAGGAATTAATCTTATAACAGCATCACAAAGAACAGCGGCGGGCAACTCTCCCCCACTTAACACGTAATCGCCTATCGAAATTTCTTTAGTAATATAATGTTCTCGTAAACGCTCGTCTATTCCTTTATAATGACCACACAAAACAATCATATTTTTCAATGTTGATAAACGATTACATGCGTTTTGTGTTAATGTTTCGCCATCAGGCGTCATATATATAATTTCATCATATTGACGTTTACTTTTTAAATCATCGATACAATTTGCAATAGGTTCAATCATCATAACCATACCAGCCCCACCTCCAAAAGCGTAATCATCTACCTTTTTATGTGCATCTATTCCGTAATTTCTTAAGTCAACCACATTAATAGTAGCTAAACCTTTTTGAATTGCACGTTTCATAATGCTATGCGCAAATGGACTTTGCAGTAACTGTGGATGAACGGTTATAATATCAATATGCATAAAGCCAAAATTAACAAAAAATAAATGATTATTTTAAATCTATATCGTCATAAGATATATATTTGTTTATCGAAATTTTTAAATATTAATTATATGAAAAAAATACTATTCATCTTAGCTTCATTAAGTTTAAGTTATGTAAGTTTTGCGCAAAAGAAAAACGAAAAAGCAAAATATATGTATAAGGAGGTTACTGTGGAAACCGACGATTATAAAGTATATATAGTTGATGCTGTTTCAAACTTCAAACAAGCAAAATTTAAAATCAAAGTGTTTAATAAAACCAATGATTTCTTATATGTAAAACCAGAGGAATTTAAATACCTTGCTGATGGAAAAACTTTATTGGGTACCGATAAACCATTTGCTATTGCACCAAATGACGAAGTATCAGCCGTACTTGATTTTAAAGGCGGCGATATGCTTATGGAAACATATAGCATAGAGTTAAAAGGAATTTATAAAGCTTCGGCTGGTTCTAAGGCTTACGAAGTTCCCAATTTTAATTTACCAGCTAGTAAAAATGATTTTACAATTAATAATATAACTTGTGTGCTTTTAAAAAGCGATTTAAAAACTGATAAATCTACAGTAAGGTTTGATTGTAACTACACTGGCGATGGAGTTGGAATTATTAATGTAACTAAAGTTAGTGCCATTATGCCTAATGGACAACAAAACGCTAACCAAAAGAAATATAAGCCTGCTGTTATTGAGCGAGGCAAACACGAAGATTTCTTTTTAACTTTCTTTCAATTACCAGATGCAGGAGACATGCAAAAGAAACCTTGGTCTATACAATGGAACGACACATTTAGAGAATCGAAATTAGTACCTATTGGCAGTGCAAAAGTTGAAATGGTAAAAGAATTTGTAAAAGAATAAAGACTTTTATTACTTTTCTAACCTTCCCCAAACTCCAAGCGGCAAATTTATGCCGCTTTTTGCTTTTAAAAACAATTCTCCAATTTGTAAATCAGATTGATGTTTGGTGGCAAATGGTGCTAATAAATTTTGAGGCACAAGTGCCGAAAAACCCAATGAATAGGCATTTAAAATTAGTAAATGTTGCTTTGTATCTAATATCTGTAATACACTTTCTATCATTTCTAAAATATTATCTTCCAGTTTCCATTTCTCGCCATTTGGCCCATGACCAAACGCTGGGGGATCTAAAATAATTCCTTGATACACGTTACCCCTACGTTGTTCTTTTTTAGTAAACTTTAAAGCATCGTCTATTAACCAACGAATATTATCTAAATTAGATTTTTGCATATTTTCGTTAGCCCAATTAACTACTTGCTTAATACTATCTACATGTGTAACCTCCGCTCCTGCCGCTCTTGCTGCTAAACTAGCACCGCCTGTATAAGCAAATAAATTCAAGAATTTAGGTTTTTGAAGTTTTGATAAATAGTCATATAACACGTCCCAATTACAAGCCTGCTCAGGAAAGATACCTACATGTTTAAATGAGGTTAAACCCAATCGAAAAGTTATTTGTGTATCCCCCAATGGATAATTAATGGTCCATTGTTCGGGCATTTTTTTAAGCATCTTCCAATCACCACTTGATGAGCTCTTAGGAATAAACTTTACATGCGCTTGCTTTTCCCACTCAGCATAGCTATATTTTTTTTTCCAAACCGCTTGTGGCTCCGGACGAATGGTAATATACTTTCCAAATCGTTCCAGTTTCTCAAAATCGCCACAATCTAATAATTCGTAGTCTTGCCAGTGTAATGGGGTAAGTAATTGCATAGTATAAAGATATATGTTGTTCTTTTTATTTATGATATAATATTGATAAAAAGTAAATACTTTATTGTTAATAATTCGCCATTATAAAAGAATGCTTTCCGTTTTCTTTTTTATCTTTACTATCTCATCTATTGTATTATGTCAACCATTACCCAATTATTTACAAAAAATGGAGGCTGTTTTATAACACCCGAAGTTCAAATACAAGAAAAACTAAGCCGAGTAAAAGCCTTTGTGTTTGACTGGGATGGCGTATTTACTAATGGTTCTAAAGATGCTAATTTGAATAGTAGTTTTAATGAGGTAGATAGCATGGGCACTAACTTATTGCGTTTTTCTTATTTCTTAAAACACCAAACTTTACCTTGCACCGCTATTATTTCTGGCGAAAAAAATTCAGCAGCATTTACCTTTGTGGAGAGAGAATGTTTTCATTACTCTTTTTCTAAATTTGCTAATAAGCTTGAGGCTATTCATAAATTATGTGCTTTGCAAAATATTGAACCGCATCAAATAGGCTTTGTATTTGATGATGTATTAGATTTAAGTTTGGCAGAGATTTGCGGTATTAGAATTTTTATTCCTCGCCAAGCAAATGCGCTACTTACACAATATGTTATTAAACACAAACTAGCTGATTATACAACAGCGTGCGAAGGCGGAAATCACGCTGTGAGAGAGGCTGCCGAACTTCTTATTGCCTTGCAAGGCAACTTTGAAGAAGTAATTACGAAACGTAAAAATTTTGATACGGATTATGCCAATTATCTATCACAACGAAAAAATACCACGCCTCAGTTCTTCGCTTCGCAAAATGGGCAGATTATAGATATGCCTCGATAGATTATTAAACCTTATGCAACATGAGCAAATTATTTGAAGTAAAAGCTCGTTGAGTAAAACCAAGACCTCATTCAATCTAAAGTATCTATAAGCAATTCTATTGCCCGCTGTTTAATCTAGTGTAATTAGCAAATAAATAGCATTATGCTTATTTTTTGAAAATAAAATATACAGCCAAAATCAAAAAACAAAAACCAATTAAATGATTTAGAGTAAAAGTTTGGTTTTTGAAAAAAATAAGCATGAATATGGTAAATACAGTTAATGAAACAGCTTCCTGAATCACCTTTAGTTGCCATAAGTTAAACGGACCTCCATTTTCTGAAAAGCCAATCTTGTTTGCAGGCACCTGAAACGAGTATTCTAAAAGGGCAATTCCCCAACTAATAATTATAATACTCACTAATCCTAAATTATTAAACCAATTCATTTGCTTAAACTTAAGATGCCCGTACCATGCCAGTGTCATAAAGATGTTTGAAACAACCAGTAATAAAATAGTTAAGATGGCTTTTTTCATTTAATATCGATACTTAATTTCTACTTTCTTATTGTTAGAGTCATTTTCACACTTGTCAATTATAAATGTAATAAAAAAGAGCAGTGGATTAACTGCTCTCTTTTTTATTAAAGAACTTACTTACTTAAATACAAGTTACGTTCGCTATACACATTTTGAAAATACTCGTCTTGTAAATTCTCTATAAAATAAATTGCTTCGCCTGTTGATTTCATTTCTGGCCCAAGCTCTTTTTGAATATCAGGGAATTTCTCGTAGCTAAATACAGGAATTTTTATTGCGTAGCCATTTTGCTTAGGTGCAAACTTAAAATCTTTAATCTTAGCACCAAGCATAACCTTGGTAGCATAATTTACATAAGGTTCATCATAAGCCTTAGCAATAAATGGCACGGTACGCGAGGCACGAGGGTTTGCCTCTATAATATATACTACCTCATCTTTAATAGCAAATTGTATATTTATTAACCCAACAGTGCGCAAAGCCAAAGCAATTGTTTTAGTATGTTGTTCTATTTGTTTCATCACCTTTTCACTTAAATCAAAAGGTGGTAACACTGCGTAACTATCTCCACTATGAATACCAGCAGGCTCAATATGTTCCATAATGCCTATAATGTGTACATCTTCTCCATCGCATATTGCATCTGCTTCGGCCTCAATAGCGCCTGCCAAGAAATGATCTAATAATACTTTGTTATCAGGTAAATCGTTTAATAATTTTACAACGTGTTGCTCTAAATCTTCTTCATTAATTACAATCTTCATGCTTTGCCCACCTAATACATAACTAGGGCGCACTAATAGCGGAAAGCCTAATTCCTTAGATAAATTAATGGCTTCTTCGGCATCATTTATTACTCCAAATTTTGGATACGGAATATTATTGTCTTTTAGTAGCGTAGAAAAACTACCTCTATCTTCTGCTAAGTCTAGTGATTTAAAATCGGTACCAATAATTTTAATACCATAGCGCTCTAATTTTTCGGCTAGTTTTAAAGCGGTTTGTCCACCTAATTGAACCACCACACCTTCGGGTTTTTCGTGTAAAATAATATCGTAAATATGTTCCCAAAATACGGGTTCAAAATATAATTTATCGGCAGTGCTAAAATCGGTACTTACCGTTTCAGGATTACAATTAATCATAATGGTTTCGTAGCCCATCTCTTTAGCGGCTAATACACCATGCACGCAGCTATAATCAAACTCAATACCTTGCCCTATTCTATTAGGACCACTACCCAAAATAATTACTTTTTTCTTGTCGGTTCTTACGCTCTCATTTTCATCTTCAAAGGTTGAATAATAATACGGTGTTTTAGCTTCAAATTCGGCTGCACAGGTATCCACCATTTTAAACACTCTATTTATATTCATTTCCTTACGCTTTGCATACACCTCACTCTCTAGGCAACGCAACAAATGAGCAATTTGTCTATCGGCATAACCCATTTGCTTCGCTTCGTATAATAAATCTTTAGGAATATTTTGTAAAGTATATTTTGCTACTTCGTTTTCAACCGCAATCATTTGTTCTATTTGTTCCAAGAACCACATATCAATGCGTGTTAGTTTTTGAATCGTTTTGATAGAGATACCTAATTTCATGGCATCATAAATCATAAATAATCGATTCCAACTTGGTCTTTCTAATCCTGCTAATAATTCCGCTTGATTGGTGTTTTCTTTTCCATCAGCACCTAATCCATTTCTTTTTATTTCTAGACTCTGACAAGCTTTTTGTAAGGCTTCTTGAAACGAACGACCAATAGCCATCACCTCGCCAACAGATTTCATTTGAAATCCTAACTCTCGGTTGCAGCCTTTAAATTTATCAAAATTCCAGCGTGGGATTTTTACAATAACATAGTCTAAAGTAGGTTCAAAATAAGCAGAGGTTTGTTTGGTAATTTGATTTTGTAATTCATCTAAGGTATAACCAATGGCTAATTTACTAGCTATGCGTGCAATAGGATAACCAGTAGCTTTACTAGCTAATGCTGATGAACGCGACACACGTGGGTTAATTTCAATAGCAATAATTTCTTCTTTTTCATCATCGCTTACGGCAAACTGCACATTACAACCACCGGCAAAATTTCCAATACTACGCATCATTTTAATAGCCATGCTACGCATTTTTTGATAGGTGCTATCGCTTAATGTTTGAGCAGGAGCTACCGTAATACTATCTCCAGTATGCACACCCATTGGGTCAAAATTTTCGATAGAACAAATAATGGCTACGTTATCGTTTTTGTCTCGTAATAATTCTAATTCATATTCTTTCCAGCCCAACACTGCTTTATCAATCAATACCTCATGTATTGGCGATGTTTGTAAGCCTCGATTTAATAATTGATCGTAATCTTCTTTTTTATAAACTACCGAACCACCACTGCCGCCCAAGGTAAACGAAGGGCGAATCACTAATGGAAAACCAAATTCTTGTGCTATGGATTTTCCCTCCAAAAATGATTTTGCAATTTTACTTGGTGCCATATTCACGCCTATCTCCTCCATTCTTGCGCGAAACAAATCTCTATCCTCAGTAACTTTAATAGCTTCAATATCTACACCAATCATTTTCACGTTGTACTTTTTCCATATTCCTAAATCATCGCATTTCATCGCTAGATTTAAAGCGGTTTGTCCGCCCATGGTAGGTAATACAGCGTCTATCTTACGTTCTTCTAAAATTTTGATAATGGACTTAACCTCTAGCGGTAATAAATACACATGGTCAGCCGTTACCTTATCTGTCATAATAGTGGCAGGATTAGAGTTTATTAAGGTAACCTCAACGCCCTCTTCTCTTAAACTTTTGGCTGATTGAGAACCAGAATAATCAAACTCACATGCTTGACCAATAACAATAGGACCAGAACCAATAATTAAAACGGATTTTATAGACGTATCTTTCATAAATTATATAATGCTTGCTCTTTGACAGGTGAATGATTGTTCACAAAAAAACAAACTTGGTAAAGATACAGGTTTGAACGGTTTTTACAACAGGTAAGATTTTAACATTTAATTAAAAAACACCCAACCACGCTGTAATCGTATGGTTGGGTGTTATCAAATAGCGCAAGCAATTAATTATTTGTTCTTGGCTGTTGTTACGGCTTCATCAAATTCGAGTTCAATGGTGTCGCCTTTTTCTTTTACTAAGGGCGATTCGGAGAATGTTTCGTTCCAAACTATTTCCATCACTACTTTTTGCATATCCATTTTTTTGCCGCCTTCAAATCTGTCCCATTTTAAAGTTACCGTTTCTTCATCTCCTTTCATCAACATCACTTCTCGGGTTTTAGAATCTAACAGGCCTGGTTTTTTAGCATTAGCATATTCATTTCCATCAGGCATTTTAATATCAATAGTAGAGTTGGTTATAATCTCTTCTCTACTTCTTTTATTTTAAAAGCTTGATACATTCTGTACACGCGATAAATACAATAAGCCATAAATACTACTGCCAAAACGTAACGCTTTGTGCCATAGGCTCTATCTTCAAACCAATCTGTAAAAGCAAATATTAAAGAACCTGTAAAGGTTAATAAAACCATAATAGCACTAAACATAAGGTTTACCCATTCAATTGGCGATTTTTTTTTCATTGGTGTATTTTAAAGTTTATTATTAAAAAAAATCCCCCACTATTAGCGGAGGATTTTTATACGAATTAGTTTATTTTATTTCAACATAAAGTTTACTGGTAAGTTAAAGAATACCGATACTGCCCTACCATTTTGTTTTCCTGGTTTCCATGTAGGCATTGATTTTACTACACGAATTGCTTCTCTATCACACTCTCCACAACCTGGTACTCCTTTTAAAACTTGCACATCTCCAATTTTACCATTTCCATCTACAACAAATTTTAAAAAGCATTTACCTGTTAAACCAGCTTCACGAGCCATTTGTGGGTATTGTATATTTTTTTGGATATACTTCATCATTTCCATAGTTCCACCTGGGAACTCAGGCATTTCTTCTACCACAGTAAAAATTTCAGGGGCTTTTTCTTCTACCACACCATTACCGTTCCCTTCTGTTGGAACAACAACAGCATCTCCATCACCCTCTTGAGTTACAGTACTTACTTGAGTATCTGCAATTTTCTCTTGTGGCGGTGGTGGATCTGTTTCAACCGCATCATCTTTAATCACCGGTGGAACAAATTTTACCGTTTCCATTACTGGTGGCGGTGGTGGCGGTGGTGGTGGCGGTGGTTCGTTTTTATCAGCGGGAGGTGGCGTTAAGTCAATTTGAGTCATATCTAACACTGGAGGTGCTTCAATTTCTTCACCTTGCATACTCAAAATGGCTTTTAAACCAATAGTTAAAGCAATAGCTGCTATAACCCCAGCAATAATAAATGTCATTGTCCAATTATAACGGCGTCTAATTACATAAGCGCCATACTCTTGATTCCGTCCATCAAAAACAATATCGTTTCTGGAGTCGGATACTACATTATTCCAATTTGCTACTACCATGATTATTTAATTTTTTCTTGTAATAAGGCATATTCAGATGCCATCATTTCAACTCCCAACACACGTTTACCTACATTACATATTTTTAATTCATCTAGCATGTCTATTGCGTTTTTATAGGTTGCTTGATCATCTGTTTTAATAAGAACTGTAATCGCATTCTTATCCGCAGTGGCTTCCATTGCTAAACGCTTAAACGTGGTATCTGCTAAAGTTTTTGATTTTACTTGAGCTTCTAATTTATTAATCTCATCATTTGCCCATTTATTTTGTTCCATTAACAACTTGTGTAAGCCATCTGGTCCAAAATTAGTTTCTTTTAATTCTGTAGGAGGCATCCCTTTTTCGTTTCCAGCCGTGTAGAACTGACCAACGTAATAAAAGATTCTATCATCTTTGGTTAACAAAAAGGTAACCCCGTTCTTAACTTCGGGAGGAGGAGGACTTCCTGGAGGGGGATCAGCTGGTAAGCTTAGCTCCATACTTTTAGGTTTACTAAAAGTAGAGGTAAGTACGAAGAACGTTAGTAGTAAGAAAGCCAAATCCACCATTGGTGTCATGTCTATTCTTGTACTCTGTTTCTTGGCGCGTTTTTTACCACCTTTACCATGTCCGCCACCACCGTCTTCTGCTATTTCTGCCATGTTAAATTTGTTTTTTAATTAGTTAAATATTTTGTTTAATGTGCTTCTGTTGATTTTTTTCCGCCACCTTCTAAAGAAGTGATTAGGTTAAAAGTATATATCTTCATGTCGGTAAATGTTTTAAACACATCTTTTACATAAATATACTTTGCTTTTCCATCCGCTTTAATGGCATAACGAGGCTTTTCTCCTTTAAACTCAATGTTCTTTTCTTTAGCCTCATCCCTATTACGCATATAAATTACGTTAAGTTCTAAAGCTCCAATATTAATCCAATCTTTTAATTGATTGTTTAATGAATCTAAAGGAACTCCTTTTTGAGGTTGAAATTTTAAACGTTCATTTTCAGATGCGTCTAAGTAGCGAGGTAAGTCTTTTATATCTACACCAAAACTTGATAAACCACCAAATTTCTTAATTTGATCAGGTGTAAAATTTACTTTATACTTTTCGCTAATTTTTGCAAGAGCGTTTATTTTAGCCTCGGCATTACCTATTCCAAAAAAAGCACGTCCATTATTGTCCACCGTCACTAAAATAGTGTTCTCAGGCAATGTTTTATCGGAATGAGAAGCTGGCGGATCAACCACCACTGGCTCAGCCATACGGAAGGATGCAGTAAGCATAAAGAAGGTAACCAACAAGAAAGCCAAATCTACCATTGGTGTCATATCAATGGAAGGAGCACTCTTTGCAACTTTTATCTTTCCCATGTTTTTTTTAAATTTTAATTAATAGATACAATGTTTGATTTAATTCCATAAAGGAATAAACTGATATTATTTACCAGTAGATTGGAACTCTTGAATAATAGAGAAACCAGCCTCATCCATTGCATACGTTAATTGGTCAACACGGTTTGAGAACAAGTTATAGAAAATAATGGCAAAAGCCGAAGTACCAATACCTACTAATGTATTAATTAAGGCTTCGGAAATACCAGTTGCTAAAGCTGCAGTATCAGGAGTACCTGCACTTGCTAAAGCCGCAAACGCACGAATCATACCCACAACTGTACCAATTAACCCTGTTAAAGTACCAATAGAGGCCATTGTTGAAATTACCACCATGTTTTTAGATAACATTGGTAATTCTAATGCTGTAGCTTCTTCTAGTGCTTTTGTAATAGCTGCTACTTTTGCTTCTTTATCCATCGAAGCATCGTTTTGTACAAACTTGTATTTAGAAAGTCCTTCGTGAACTACATTAGCTAAAGAACCTTTTTGTTTATCGCATTCTGCAATAGCCTCATCTAACTGGCCAGCAGAAACTAAAGATTTAATTTTTGCAACAAATTTATCTGTTTGTCCTTTACCCATAGCACGTTGAATAGTAATAAAACGCTCAATAGCAAAAGTAATTACAGTTAAAAAGAAACCTACTAAGAAAGGTACAATAATACCTCCTTTATACATTTGACCTAAGAAATTATGTGGATGTCCTTTATCTGGACCATCAGCGTCGAAGTTAGCAGGGTCACCCATAATAAACTTAAAGATAATAAAACCAATACCGATACAAATAGCGATTGCTAATGCTGATACAATAAACGGAAAACCGCCCGATGTTTTTTTGTTACTCATGATGTTAATTGTTTTTAGTTAGTGTTCTAATTTTTAGAATGAGGTCAAACATAATAAAAAGGTTTTTAAATTACAATAATTTAAAAGGTATCTTTTTTCTTTTTAACACGCCATTTTTTAACAAAAGTAGTGGTTTTACCTCTTTTGTTTTGAGGGGTAATTGGTAAGTGGTAGGATTTAATTTATAAGTGGTTATTTTTGCTCAATATAACTCACGGCAATAATCTGAATTTTACGTTCAGCCGCTGCAAATGGGCTATATACCGAATTTCGAGTGTCTTTTAAATCATCGCTCACTTTACTTACTGGTAACTCGCCAATATCTTCATTAAAAAACTCTATTCTGCCCTCCGACTCATTAGGATTATCCACATATTTCACAAACTTACCATTTCCGTATTCCATAAAATAGTTACGCAAACTACTAATACGGCGTTTGGCTAAATTTATATTATAATCGGTACTGGCTAATGGGCTACAGTAGCCTTTCATAGTTATTTTTACTTTCTCGCCACGCTCTAGTACTTGTTCTAGTAACAAAGCGAACTTATCTAAATCCTGCATACCAGCATCAACACTATCTTCAAAAAAACTTTCTATCCTATTAATAGCATAATCTTTTTGGTCGCCTTCAAGTCCACGGCTATACTCACTTAAGTATTTTGGTTTTAAAATAGTGTAATCGTCATAGGTTTTTTTATAATTCTTTTTAGTTACAATTACTTTTGTTTTAGGCTCGGGTTCATCGTTGTGAAAATATAAAGTAAGTGGCACCAATACTTTCATTTGATTCATCAACAAAGCTGTTGTGTCAATAGGCTTTGGTGGCTCGGTAAGTGGTGTAATTGGAAAACTATAAATATCATTACAACAATTTGGTTTGTCTTCAAAATAGGAACCTAATCGGTTTGAAGAAATATAAGCTTTATCTTTATTAGAATTAACACTATAATATATATCATTGTAGCTACTATTTATTGGATAACCCATATTTTGTGGATCCGAAAACTCGTTATCTTTTAATACAGCAGAAAAAATATCGAAATTTCCTAAACCTTTATGCCAAGTACTACTAAAATATAAGGTTTGGTTTTCTTTTACAAACCAAGGAGTAATATCATCTTCAATCGTATTTATTTTTTTTCCTGCGTTAATTGGCGTATCAAATGTTCCATCCGATTTTATATAAGCGTACCAAATATCCATTCCGCCTTCACCTCCTGCTCTGTCACTCGCAAAAAACAAAACAGGTTTTCCATTTATCTCACTATAACAAGGTTGCGAAGTATTAACTCCTGAAACATTGATAGGTGGTTGTAATTTTTGTAACTCTGTCCAATGTCCATCTTTTAAATCAGACATATAAATTTCGCAACGATACTGTGTGCTATTAATAGCGCCACAGCGTGATACAAATACCTTAGTGAAATCATGATTAAAACTAGTGTTAGCATTATGGATATTGTTTTTATTAAATAACGAATCTAACTCCTTAGCTTTTAAAAACTTGTTGGGCTTAATAGCTGACTTTTTAGAGGTATATATTTTATTATATCCTACACCTGCTTTATCTGTGTGCGATTTATCTCTTAATGATGAAAAATATAATAAACTATCATACTCAAATGGGGCATATTCACTTACTTTGCTGTTTACGGCGCTATCTAAATGCAATACCTTTACATCAACCGGATTTTTAATTAATACTTGTGCAATATCACACGATTCATACTCTTGACGTGCTTTTAGAGCCATCTTCTTTTTTTCGGCATCTTTACTATTACGTTGTTTTTTATAATATTTATCAAAATATTTCTTAGCGTCTTTGTATTTGCCATTAGTTTTAAGTTGCATAGCAATATAAAAAGGTACTTCTTTATAAGTACGTGCATTATCTTTCTTAAATATTTTTTGATACCAATGCAAGGCCGCATCTCCATCATAATTTAAGCGAGATGCGTCGGCAAACAATAATTGGTGTTCTATTTTAGATGAATCGAGTAAAATAACCTGATGATAATACTGAGCAGCCGACGAATAATCTTTTCTCGACATGGCCTCTGCGCCTAATTTTAAGAACTGCTTTGTGTTTTGAGCACTCAAAATAGTACTAACTAATATAAACAGAAAAATCAGTTTGTATTTCATCTTACTTAGGCTCATATTACATATAAATTGGACAAACTCGAGTTTTAGGAACAAATGGAACTAATTTCTTAAATATATAAGTTACATAAATTTCAAATCCTCCTCGTCTATTCGTTGCCGCTAAAAATTTACTCATATTTACATCGTAACTTATACCTGCTGTAAGCGTTTTTACCTGATAACCCACGCGTGCAATGGCTGCATCTTTTAATCGATAATAAATGCCTGCTGAAATAACTTGGTTTCTTGTTTCATCTAACCTTAATTTAATTTGAGCACCAGGCACTACCTCGGTGTATTTGCCTTGATTAGAAACAAGTGCCTCAACCAACACATCTGTAGTAGCTCCCACAGGATAAGCAAAACACAAATAGTTATTTAGTTTAGGATCTATTTTAATAGAGTTGTTGTTTTGAAATGTAAGTTTAGGGCTTGTGAAATGATGAAATGAAATACCATATTGAATGTAAGCTCTTTGTTTAAGAGCATATTGCAAGGCGGTACCAAAACTAAAATCACCAAACGTACTAGCAGTTTTGGTAAAATGTTCTCCCGTATTATTAGCAGCATTGTAAGCATTACCCTGATATTGGTTATCAAAGGTCATTAATGAATAATTAAACCCCACGTTTGATATACCGCCATTTAATCCTAATGATAATAGCAAAGTTGAATCTGAATTTAATTTATGAATGTATGATGCTGATAAATACAATTGATTAGTACCATAATGTGTATCGCCCGATTTATCGTTATTAAACATAATACCAACACCAAAACAATCGCTTTTCATTTTTTTAGTTTTAAATCTTCCGTCTCCAGCAATTGAAAAAGATTGATAAGGAACAGGCACGCTACTCCATTGACTTCTAAAAATTCCATTTACTCGATAATCACCATCAAACAACCCTGTAAAGGCAGGATTAAGATTTAATACAGAACCATTATATTGTGAGAAATGCACGTCTTGAGCAGTTACATTAAAAAAACATAACACCAAAAACGCAATGAATAAGTGGAGTATATTTAACTTATGTATAAGTTTTGCTTTCATTTATCTTATTAATGTAACATTACCTTTTTTAAATATTTCCTCGCTAGTTTCACTACATTTTGCTTTTACATAATAGCCAAACACACCTGGGTCAGATGGTTTACCTTTAAAATTCCCATCCCAACCTTGAGTAGGGTCGGTTGTTTCAAACATTAATTGTCCCCAACGATTATACACCGCAAAATAATAGATTGAAAACATTGGACCGCGCACTTTAAAAACATCGTTAAAACCATCACCGTTTGGCGTAAAAGTATTAGGTATGTATAATTCTGGATTACTAACAATATCGATGGTTTGCGCCGCTAAAGTATCCCAACAATTTATAGAGTTTGGTATCTCGGCAATTACAAACACAGGAAAACTGCCTCCTGAAGGAAATGTGTGTGTTGGATTTTGTTCATTACTATTAGAGCCATCTCCAAAGTTCCATGTCCAAGTAGGATTAGTACCAGGTGGATAATGTGCCATACCTTGAAATTCAACAATATTATCACTACAAGGAATTGGAGTAAATGTAAATGAAGCATCAAATGGTTCGCTTATACCTACCGTTGTATTTACAGTATCATTACACAACGGTTTATTGCTTACATAAGCCACTAACGTTACCGAATAATTTCCGGTGCCAGGATAGGTATAACTTGGGTTTGTTGCATGAGAAGTATCTGCATTAGTTGTTGGATCACCAAAATACCAATTAAATGATAAGCCAGTACTACCTGTACTATTATTTTGAAACGATGCTGTATTAGTACCGCAAATTGCTTGAGGAACTTGCGCAGCCGCCACAACAACTTGTGGGCAAGGCTTAACAATTAATTGAAAATCGCGTTTGGTTTCACTTAAAAAAACACCGTTTCGGTATTCCTTTACTTTTATACCAATTACAAAATAACCCTGCAAATTTGGTGTAGCTGTTACAATTCCTGTAGAAGAATTTATCTGCATAGGAACACCACCTAACATGTCATTTATAGAATAAGGAGAGTTCCAAACAATTGATGTAAAAGGCGGGCTAACAGGGACTGTTGGACATGTAGGAACCACGTTTGGACAAGTAGTTGCCGCAGGTGAAAAAGGACCAACAATAGGACAGGAGGCTGTGAGTCCTTCATAAGGAGTAAATAATTCATATACCAAAGAATCGCCATCATAATCAATAGCAGAATCATCAAATATCCACGGCTTATCAACACAAATAAATGGTGGTGGCCAATTCTTAATAACAGGATTGCTATTAACTGCTACTACCTCTGAACCTGGAATAGTTGCGTAATACGTTGCGCCCACACACTCTGGATTTACAATGTTTAAGATGTTTTGGTTACGACAACAACGTTGATAAGAGATTTGATAACCACCTACTCTTGGTGCTAAAAATATTGTATCAATATAAGTTGTTACTTCATAACAAAAATCGAGAGGCGGAATAGTACAAGGGTCGTTAATGGTTGGAGGCAATGTGTCTAAGCCTCTAAATGTCATATTCAACGTTTGTAATAAATTATTGTTATTATCAAAAATACCCACAGATGCTGGATTATCAAAAGGAGGAACTCCCACATAACAATCGCGATAAACAGTTAAACGAATTTCGTAGTTATTAGACCCTAAGAATTTATAATTCAACTCTCCTCCTACAATATGAGTGGCTTTTACATCATTACAAAGTACACTTGCAACCACTATTATAAAAATCGTAAGTAAGTTTCTTTTCATGGATGTTTAAGTTAACGTTACACTAAACTACATATTTTTTTGAAATAAAAAAATTGTTGCCAAGAAAATATACCCTACTCTTTTTTTTCTTAAAGAGTTCCACACCACTGCGAATACTCTTTAAAACAAGTTAAAGCAGGTTTTTCTGTAAATAATCCAAACACCGCGCTACCGCTTCCACTCATACTTGCATATATTGCACCTTCATTATAAAATTTTTCTTTAATCGATTTAATCTCTGGATAAAGCTTAAAAATAGATTGCTCAAAATCGTTAACGAGCTCATCTTTCCATGTATAAATTGGTTGTTTTAATATGTCGGGAATAGGTTTAATAGATGCTTGTGGCTTTATAATACTATAAGCCTCTTTAGTATTACTATGTATGTTAGGGAAAATAACAACTGCAAACATATCTTTCAGATTAATAGATATAGGACTTAATACATCGCCCTTGTTTGTAGCATACATTGGTGTATTTTTTATAAAGAACGCGCAATCACTCCCAAGAGTCTGTGCCATTAACAATCGTTCTTCATCTGTAAAGCCTAAATTGAATTGAAGATTTAATAAGTTGATAAAAAAGGCTGCATCAGAACTTCCGCCCCCTAAGCCAGCGCCCATTGGTAACAGCTTGTGTAAAAAAACATCAATGTTTGGTAATTGTTTTTTTTGTTGCATCAAGCTATAAGCTTTATACAGAAGATTATCCTCTATTTTTCCTTGTATATCAAGTCCACTAATAGTTAATCGAAAAGCATCTGTTGTTGTTTTATTCTCAACCACTTCTAAAACATCTTTCCACCCTATTGGATAAAAAACGGTTTCGATATTATGAAAGCCATCAGCACGTTTTTCTATAACATGTAGCCCAAGATTAATTTTTGCATTTGGAAAACAAATCATAAGCCCAAAGCTATGTATTTTCTTTCTAAAAAAATCTATACTGATAATCAGAATGTTACAAAGTGGCGTTATTTTAATTTTTTAGTATCTTTGCCCCCTAACTAAAATCACAAAAGCAATGGTTTATCTTGATTTTGAAAAACCAATTCAGGAACTAGAAGAAGAATTGGTAAAGTTAAAAGCAGTTGCAGAAAAAAGTAAAGTAGATATGAGTATAGCTATAAAAAAGCTAGAAACTACTATACTTGAAAAACGTAAAGAAATTTTCTCTAACCTTACTGCTTGGCAAAGAGTACAAGTAAGTCGCCATCCCGAACGCCCATACACCTTAGCATACATAGAAGCAATTACTAATAACACATTTATAGAATTACATGGCGACAGAACTGTAGCCGATGATAAAGCCATGGTGGGTGGATTTGGAGAGATAGACGGTCAAACAGTGATGTTTATTGGACAACAAAAAGGTATTAACACCAAAATGCGTCAAATAAGACGTTTTGGAATGGCAAATCCTGAAGGTTATCGCAAAGCCTTACGCTTAATGAAGATGGCTGAAAAGTTTAATAAACCTATCGTTACTTTTATTGATACCCCAGGTGCTTATCCAGGATTAGAAGCAGAAGAAAGAGGACAAGGCGAAGCCATTGCTCGAAATTTATTAGAAATGACACAATTGAAAGTGCCAGTTATTTGTATTATTATTGGCGAAGGTGCAAGTGGCGGAGCTTTAGGAATAGGCATTGGCGATAAAGTATTAATGTTGGAAAACACATGGTATTCTGTAATTTCACCTGAGTCATGTTCTTCAATTTTATGGCGTAGCTGGAATTTTAAAGAAACAGCCGCAGAAGCTTTAAAACTTACCGCAAATGATATGAGTAAAAATGGATTAATAGACGGGATTATTAACGAACCATTAGGTGGTGCACATAATAATCCACAACAAATGTTTGATACAGTAAAAACAGAAATATTAAAACAACTAGACACCCTAAAAAAACAAAGTGCGGAAGAACGTATAAACGCACGTATTGAAAAATTTAGCAGTATGGGTGTAGTGCACGAAATGGAATAATTTAAATTAACAATAATACATAAATAACTTAAACTTAAATAACTATGGCAGATACAGGCGACGTAAACGTAGGATCAATTATTAGATTTAATAATGAATTAATGCAAATAATGGAATGGCAACACCGCACACCCGGAAATTTGCGTGCATTTTATCAAGGTAAAATGCGTAATGTGTTAAACGGAAAACAACTAGAACACCGTTTCCGTTCGGGAGAAACTGTGGAGTTGGTACGTGTAGAATATAAAATGATGCAGTTTATATATGTTGAAGGGGAATTTGCGGTGGTAATGGATAACGAAACCTTTGAACAAGTTCATGTACCAATGGCTTTGTTTGGAGATGCCGCACAATTTTTAAAAGAAGGTATGGAAGTAAAAGTATCATTTGAAGGTGATAACGTTATTTTAGCTGAAGCACCTACTTTTGTTGTTTGCGAAATTACCTACACTGAGCCAGGATTAAAAGGTGACACTGCTACAAACACTCTAAAACCTGCCACTTTAGATAGCGGAGCTAAAGTAAACGTGCCTTTATTTTGCAACGAAGGTGATTTAGTAAAAGTAGATACTCGTACAGCGTCTTATGTAGAACGCGTAAAAAAATAACACATAACCTATTTATAAAAAACCTCGCTTGTCGAGGTTTTTTTATTTTTGTAAAATAAAAACAGTACTTTTAATAAAGTTCTACCAAACTTAAATTTCACTTTAGCCTAAACGTATTGAAAAAATTTAGTTACATACTTCTTATTTTATTACTTGCATTAATAAGCCCTACACTATATTCTACCAACAAAATTGACTCGTTACTTAATAAGATTAAGACATCACCAAATGACACTAACAAGGCACTATCATTACTTCAACTAGGAAAACAGATTAGAAGAAAGAACATTGATTCATCTATTATTGTGTACAAACACTCGTTGCAGTTAAGCGATTCTTTAAAATGGAACAAAGGCGTCTTAAATTCGTTGGTTGGTTTAGCTAATTGTTATGAATTTAAATCAGAATATGCTACATCCATTGATTATTGTTTTAAAGCCATCAAACTAGCAGAAAAATACAATAACAAAGACATCATAGCCGTGGCTTATATGTGTCTAGGAGTTGGTTTTAAGAACCAAAAAGAATATGATAAAGCCCTAGAGTATCATAATAAAGCTCTTGCTATTGATTTGGAGCTTAACGCCAAAAGACGAATACCAACCCATTATGGTAATATTGGAGTTGTATATAGTCGTTTAAAAGATTTTGATAAAGCCATTGAATATTATAAAAAAGCTTTAGACTTAGAAATTCAATTGAAAAACACCAGAGGGCAATCTACCCATTTAGGAAACTTGGGTGTTGCATATAAAAATCAAAAAAAATATGCCGAAGCATTAGATTGTTATAAACAAGCCCTAAAAATAAACGAAGAGGATAATACTAAAGAAGGTTCTATTGTCAATCTAGCCAACATGGGGGTTTTATACACTATTTTAAAACAATATAAAGATGCTGAAACATGTTTAAAAGAAGCGATACAATTAAGTAAACAGGTGGGAATAAAGCGACATTTACTTTCGGGTTATGATGCGTTAAGTGAACTCTATGAAAAAAGTGGAAAACCTGTACTAGCCCTTGAAAACTATAAACTTGCTGTTGCATATAAAGACAGTATTTTTAATGAAGACAATCAAAAAGCATTAGTTCAAAAGGAAATGCAATATAATTTTGATAAACAACAAGCTCAAGAAAAACTAGAACAAGAAAGAAAAGATTCTATTGCAAATGAAGAAAAAAGAAGACAACGTATCATTACTTATGCCATCTCTGGAGTTGCATTATTAATTTTTATATTAGCCATTGTCATTTTCAGAAACCTTAATATTAGTAAACAAAAAAATAAAATTATCAGTGAGCAAAAAGTAGAGGTAGAAAAACAAAAAGATATTATAGAGGAAAAACATAAAGAAATTACAGACAGTATTAATTATGCCGAACGTATTCAACGGAGCCTCTTAGCAAATAAAAACTTGCTAGAAAAACATTTGACAGATTACTTTATTATGTTTAAACCACGCAATATTGTAAGTGGAGATTTTTATTGGTGCGCCGAATTACCAAATCAACAATTTGCATTAGTAACTGGCGATAGTACGGGGCACGGTGTACCTGGCGCCATAATGAGTTTATTAAATATTACTTGCTTAGAAAAAGCTATTGAAAAATATCAAGAACCAAATCTTATTTTAAATGAAACCAGAAAGATAGTTATAAACCGCCTTAAGAATGATGGAAGCCAAAATGGAGGTCAAGACGGTATGGACTGTAGTCTTCTAATTTTTAATAACAATAAAACACAACTTGCGTACTCAGGAGCTAATAGTGAGATTTACATTTTACGACCTACTTTAAATAACTCTGATAATTCTTCGGGGAAACCCCATTATCATTTATTTGAATTAAAGGGTGATAAAATGCCGATAGGTAGGCATCAAAAACAAGATGAACCATTTAATATTCAAACTTTCGCATTACAAAAAGGTGACATCTTATATACGCTAACCGATGGATTCACCGATCAATTTGGTGGTAAGAATGGTAAGAAATTTATGCTCAAAAATTTTAAGACACTTCTTCTATCCATAGCTCACTTAGAAATATCCGAGCAACATCAACAACTCGAAAACACCTTTAATGAATGGAAAAAGAATGTTGAACAAATAGATGATGTTACAGTAATAGGTATTAAAATCTAACATGATTCAAAAATATTTCATTGCTATTGTTCCTCCCGAACCATTACAACAGGAAATTCAGGATATTAAGCAAAGCATCTTTAAAACTTATGGAACTAAGGGCGCTCTCCGTTCGCCAGCCCATATTACACTACACATGCCTTTTAGCTGGGAAGAAGAAAAGGAAGATACTTTAATCAGTACGCTGAAAGATTTTAGGCAGTTTCCAGAATTTGAAATTACATTAAATAATTTCGATTATTTCGAACCTCGTGTTATTTTTATTCAGGTGGAAAAAAATCCTATTTTATTTCAGTTCCAGACACAATTAACTAAATATATAAAAGAACATCTTCATATATTTAATCAATACGAGGACAAAAGAGGTTTCCATCCCCATATTACTATTGCATTTCGAGATTTAAAAAAACCAACCTTTTATAAGATATGGGAGGATTATAAATTTCAAATTTTTTCTAAAAAATTTAGCTTTTTAAGCTTTTCACTACTAAAATTTAATGGGAAAATATGGGAAGTTTATAAAAATTTCGATAAATAGCCCTTGCTAATAATCTGTTCTTCAATAAATTAACATGGTTTTGAAGAAATTCTCAAAATTGTTAAAAAGATGTTAATATTTTGGATTGATTTTTGTATTTTTAACCCTGCAAATCTAAATAAAATTTTATGAAACAACTTTTACTAATTGCTTGTTTACTTTTATCGCTTACTATTACCTCTCAAAACAATGAAGAGTTGAAGCAATTTATAAATAAAAATAATGTTGCGTTATACGCTGTACAAAAAACAATTATTGCAAAAAACTTAAATCAATCTCATGCTACATTTATTGATTTATTAAAAAAACAAGTTGCAGTTACTCACATTTATAAAACTAATAGCGCACAATCGCAAGCTATTGCCGAGGAAGTTAGATTGAACTGTTTAAAGTTTTTAAAAGAGCATGCCGAAGGCTCAACTACCTATTATGAATTTACTCCAAAGAGTGAAGTGTCTAAGATGACTGTTGATCTTTCATCTATACTCCCTCAAAAAGAAATTCAAACGATTGAATCTATCAATGTATTAGATCCACAATCTTTAAATGCTTTAACATTAACTATTAAATAACGATATTTTATGAGGCTATTCTCGAGAACCATTACCGTTATATTGTGCTATTTAATTTCTAGTCAATTTATAATTGCACAAACATGCCCATCTATTACAGCAATGGCTGGCACATCCACTAACACCACTATATGTTTGGGTCAGTGCGCTAGTTTAACCGCCTCGGTAACACCTGTAAAATCTACAACAACATACTCTGTTACATCAATACCTCATAATCCGTATCCATATAGTGGAGGTAGTCCTGCGATGGGTAATGTTGATGACTTGTGGAGCCCCATCATCAATATTGGATTTAACTTCTGTTATTTTGGGAATACCTTCAATCAGTTAGTTATAGGTAGTAATGGTGAAGTTACTTTTGATTTAAGTAGAGCGAACAGTCCTGAGAACTACTCTATAAATGCAGTTTTACCAAACACCATAGAGCACCCTGTTAATACAATTTGTGTGGCTTATAGAGATATAAATCCTGCAATAGGTAGTACTTCAACTATTAATACTTACACTACTGGAGTTGCTCCTTGTCGTAAGTTTGTAGTGTATTGGTCGAATATACCTATGTTTAGTTGTACTTCTCAATTATCAACTTTCCAATTGGTACTTCATGAAGGAACTAATATTATTGAAACCTATATTAATAGCAGCGTAGCTTGTATGGCGTGGCAATCAGGAAAAGGATTAATGGGAATACAAGATGGAACAGGAACAACTGCTGTTGTACCACCTGGAAGAAACATATTAACCCCATGGAGTGCTAATAACGAAGCGTGGCGATATGTACCAACTGGCGCCAATACATATACTGTAAATTGGACAGGGCCAAGCGGTTTTACCGCAACAGGATTAAATGCTGCACCTTGCCCTACCGCTACTAGTAACTACACAGCTACAATGAATGTACTAAATTGCGATGGAACAACAACTACCTTTTCAAGTGCTATTCAGGTATCTGTTACACCAACTCCTACTGCTCCTATTGTAGCTACACCAACTGCAGTATGTAGAGGTAATTCTTCAGTTTTATCTTCTACTGGCGCAAGCTCTTACACATGGATGCCAGGTGGCGCCAATACATCATCAATAACAGTAACACCTAGCGTTACTACAACTTACACATTAACAAAACAAGTAGGTAGTTGTACTTCAACTCAAACAATTACTTTAGTTGTACGACCTACGCCAACTATTGTCGCAACAAGTAATCCAACCGTAATTTGTGGGGGCGGATCAGCAACCCTTACTGCTAACGGTGCTGCTACTTATACTTGGAACCCTGGTGCTATTACAAGTGCTACAGCTGTGGTTTCTCCTACTGCTACCACTATTTATACCGTTGTGGGAACTAATACTTTAGGTTGTACTAATTCTAGAACCTTAAGTTTAACTGTTTCTCCTAATCCAACTGTAATTGCTTCAGCTTCTTCTTCTACTATTTGTCCTGCTACTTCTACCTCTTTAACGGCTAGTGGTGCTAATACTTATACTTGGATGCCGGGTAGTTTAACTGGTGCTAATGTAGTGGTATCGCCTACTGTAAATACAACTTATACCGTTACTGGTAGAAATACGGCTGGCTGTACAGCTACCAGAACATTGGTTATCACTGTTCTTCCTAATATGACGCTCACTCCTGTGGCTTCACCAACTATGATTTGTAACGGTAATAGTTCTACCTTAACCGTTAGTGGCGCTAGCTCTTATTCTTGGATGCCGGGTAGTTTAACTGGTTCTAATGTGGTAGTGTCGCCTACTGTAAATACAACTTATACTGTTACTGGTACCGATGGGAATGGCTGTTCTAAAACTGCTACTCTGACGGTTAGAATCTCTACTATTAATGTAACGGCTTCTAGCAATCCTACCGTTTTATGTACTGGCAATTCAGCAACTCTTACTGCTAACGGTGCTGCTACTTATACTTGGAACCCTGGTGCTATTACAAGTGCTACAGCTGTGGTTTCTCCTACTGCTACTACTATTTATACTGTTGTGGGAACTAACACTTTAGGTTGTACTTCAACAACAACTGTTAATCTTACTGTAAATACAACACCTACTGTTATTATAAGTCCTGCCAGTTCAAGTATTTGTGCTGGGGAAACAGTAACACTTACGGCTAATGGTGCTGATAATTATACATGGACGCCGGGTAGCATGAGCGGAAGTATTGCTATTGTATCTCCTACTGTAAATACTACTTATACTATTCAAGGAGGTTCATTAGCAGGTTGTGTGAATACGGTTACAACTTCAGTTACTGTTAATCCATTACCAGTTATAACTACAAGTTCTACACCATTTATATTATGTTCGGGTAATACAGGGACCTTAACAGCTAACGGTGCTGCTACTTACACATGGATGCCAGGAAATATAACAGGAGCTACTGTAACTGTATCGCCTACCTCAACAACTATTTTTACAGTAACAGGAGCGACAGCTTTTAATTGCGTAAATACCGCTACCGTTAATTTAAAGGTAACTAACACGCCAACTATTTCAATCAGTTCTAGTACAGATTCTATTTGTGCAGGAAATACATCTATATTAAACGCTACTGGTGCGGTTACTTATACTTGGATGCCAGGCGCTACAACAGGAAGTACCTTAGCTGCTACTCCAAGTATTACAACAACCTACACCTTAACAGGTGATAATGGATTTGGATGCTTGGATACTGAAACATTTACGCTTACTGTAAATCCAACTCCAACTATTACAACTACAGCTTCTCCAACGATTATTTGTAGTGGATCAAGCAGTACCTTAACCGTAATGGGTGCAACAAATTACACGTGGATGCCTAGCGCAACAATAGGAAGCACTACAGTAGTAACTCCAACTATTAATACAACATATTCGGTAACTGGAGAAGATGCTTTAGGTTGTACTGCTACAGAAACAGTTCTTGTAACATTAGCAAATAGTTCAATAACTGCCACTAGTTCATCAACAGCTATATGTATTGGTAGTTCAGCTACTTTAACAGCAAGTGGTTCATCTAGTTATACTTGGAATCCAGGAGCAATAACTGGGGCAACCGCTATGGTTACACCAACAATTTCTACTATTTATACTGTATCTGCAACTAATACATTAGGTTGTGTGGATTCACAAACAATTAGTTTAACTGTAAACTCTTTACCTAGTTTAACAGTTAGTGCAAATCCTACCGCTATTTGTGCAGGAAATCCATCTACATTAACAGCAAGTGGAGCAAGTTCTTATACTTGGAATCCAGGTGCTATAACCGGAAGCGCCATAGCTGTAACACCTACCACATCTACTACTTACACAGTTGTAGGTGAGGATAATGGTTGTGTAGCTACTAATACAATTATGCTTAATATTGGAAGTACGCCTACTATCTCGGTTACAGCATCTTCTAATACAATTTGTTCTGGCAGTACAGCTTCGTTAACAGCAACGGGTGCTACCTCTTATACTTGGAATCCAGGCAACTTAAATGGAACTACCATAACAGTAACGCCAACCATTACAACCACCTATACCGTAAATGCTGATAATGGCGGTGGCTGTATTGCAACAGAAACAATTAGTATTAATGTAAACGCAGCGCCTTCTATCACTATAACACCAAATGCCTCTACCATTTGTATAGGAGATATGGTAAGTATGAATGCTAGTGGAGCTAACACCTATACTTGGATGCCTTTAGCGGCTATAACAGCAAGTGTTACCGATACGCCAACTATTACTACTACCTATACTGTAACTGGCGAAGATGCTATTGGATGTACAAGCAACCAAACTATTACCATCACTGTTAATCCAATCCCAACCTTAACTTTAAGTGTTAACCCAAGTACAATCTGTGTTGGAACAACAGCTACGCTTACTGCAAGTGGCGCAACGTCGTATAGTTGGAACCCAGGTGGCTTTACTGGAAATACTATAACGGATTCACCAAGCTCAACAACTACTTATACAGTTATTGGCGATAATGTTGCTTGTAGCACCACAGAAACAATTACTTTAACGGTAATAACCTCTCCAACAACTTTAACGGTAACGGCAACACCAACAATGATGTGTGCTGGTGCAACCGTAAGTTTAACAGCGTTAGGTGCAACAAATTATACATGGATGCCTATTAATATTAATAATGCAAATGCAACAGATAATCCAACGGTTGCCACAACTTATACAGTATTAGGAGATAATGGAACTTGCGTATCATCATCAACTGTATTTGTAGATATTACACCTGGCCCTACTGGAGTAAGCGCTATCTGTAATGGCACTATTAATTGTATCACCTCAACGGTCTCTTTATCTGGTAATACAACTTCAACAGCTAGTGTTAATTATAGTTGGTCTGGACCATCATCTTATACCTCTAGTGTTCAAAATCCAACTGGAATATCATTAGAAGGAACCTATACATTAACTGTAACAGATGCAGGAACAGGTTGTAGCGCTACTGAAACGGTTGCTGTAACAACTAATACAATTCCACCAAGTATTACAGCATCTAGTCCAATGCTTGGTTGCAACACTAGTGTAACACTCTCTGTAACTACACCTACAACATCTACATATAGTTATACTTGGAGTGGCCCTTCGAGTTTTACTTCGGCTATTGCTAGTCCAACTGCAAACGTAGTAGGTGATTACACTGTAACTGTAACCGACGTAGTAAGTGGTTGTTCAAGTACAACAGTTGTAACAGTGGGTAGTAGCACTAATACACCTGTGTTTACAGCAAGTATTGTTCCTGCAACTTGCACAGGTACTGTAGCTAATAATGATGGTACTATTTTAATTTCAGGAAATAATATGAGTGATACATACGATTTATCTGAAGCAACAACTTATACAGGTAGCGCAACTTATTCTACTGCAAACGCAATACCTGTAAGTGGCGTAATTACTAATACATTAAACAATCCAACAGTTATAACTGCTTATACATTAAGAATATTTGGAAGCAATGGTTGTTTTAAAGACACAACGCTTTATTTAACACCAACCACTTGTACGGTTTCAGTTACAGCTAGTGCCTTAGGTATTACAAAGGCTGTAGGAACTCCTACTTTTGTAAATAATACAGCTTATAATATAACATACACTGTGGTAGCATTTAATAACTCTACCTCAGACATTACTAATTTTAGTTTAATTGATAGCTTAGCTAACACATTCCCATCGCCAACAAGCTATACAGTTATTACAGCTCCAATTATAAGTTCTATAAATAGTAGTTTAACCGTTAATTCGGCTTACGATGGTGTAACCAATAATGATTTATTAATTCCAAGTAGCAGTACATTAACCGTTGGTAAGAAAGACACTATCATCTTTACCGTTCAAATTAATCCGAACGGCTTGTTTGGACCATTTGATAATACCGCTATAGGTAGTGGCGTATTGAGCGGAACAATAGTAGCAGATAGTTCAAACACAGGATTTGTATGGGATCCAGACGGAGATGGAAATGCTAATAATAATAACATACCTACTACTGTATCTTTAACTCCAAATACATCACTTGATATAGTAAAAGAAGCAACAGTATCTGGAATTTTAGAAGATAAAACATTAGATGTTACTTATACTATCCAGGTTAGTAATCTTGGTAATGATACTATTACATCTGTTCAAGTTATAGATAGCTTAAAAATTCCTTCGCCTGCTACATTCTATGTCAAGTCGGGACCTATAACCACAGGAAATTTAATTCCGAATATCAACTATAATGGAATAAGCGATCCTGCATTACTAACTCCAAGCGGAAGTAAAATTGCACCAGGAATAACAGAAACTATTTCATTTGTTATAAACATCACTCCGAACGCAGTAACAAGTATAACAAATACAGCAACTGGAGCTGGTTTTGGCGCAGATGGTGGAATAGTAAATGATAGTTCAAATACTGTAATAAGTATTTTACCAGATGTTAATTTATTTATTCCAGAAGTATTTACACCAGACGGAGACGGTAAAAATGATTTATTTGTCATGAAAGGTATTAAGGGAAGAACGGTAAAAATTACAGTATTCAACCGCTGGGGAAGTAAAGTATATGAACATAGTAACTATGATAACACATGGAACGGAACTGCCAATGTAAATGGTTTACAGTTGGGCAATAATAAATTACCACAAGGCACTTATTATTACATTATTGAATTTGAAGACGGCATGGATAAACCAGTAAATGGTTATGTTGTTTTACAATATTAATTCATATAAATAAACAGACATTAAAATATTATACCATGAAAAAATCAATTTTAATAACAATCATAACTTTACTAAGTAGCTTAACAGCTATTGCGCAATACGATGCCATGTTTACTCAATACATGTTTAATGAGATGTATATTAATCCAGCCTATGCTGGTTCTAAAGAGGCTATGTCCACCACATTGGCACACCGTCAACAATGGGTTAATTTTCCTGGACGGCCAATTACCACATCATTTACTTTACATGGGCCATTGGCAGATGGTAAAATGGGATTAGGTATTAGTTTCTTAAATGAAAAAATTGGTAAGTTAAATCGAAATTTAGCTTATCTAAATTATGCATATAGAATTAAAGTAAGCGAAAAAGGAAAATTATCGTTTGGTTTAATGGCTGGAATGCATAATCAGGTTAATAAACTATCTGAACTAAAAGCAACAGAGGGGGGCGATATTCAAATCTCTCAAAATACTCCTAGCATTTTTACTCCCAATTTTGGTGCAGGCATTTATTATTATACTAATACTTTTTATGCTGGATTATCAATACCACGTATGATTGATGATAGCTATGTGTTTGATGGGAAAGGTGAACTTCAAAAATCTACAAGAATTAACCCCACAACATTTCATTATTATTTAACGGTAGGTAATGTATTTACAATAAATGAAGATTTAAAGGTAAAACCACAGGCTATGGTGAAACTAGTTCAAAATGCGCCTTTACAATACGATGTTAATGCTAACTTCTTAATCAAGAATAAAATTTGGGCAGGAGTTTCATACCGTAGCAGTTCAGACATTTCAGCTTTACTTGGCTTACAAGTAAACAACCAATTTGCAGTAAATTATTCGTATGACTACTCATTAAGTAAAATTCAAAAATACTCTCAAGGCTCACATGAAATTGTATTAAGCTATTTATTTGCCTTTAAACAACAAAAAGTAATTACACCAAGATATTTTTAAAAGCTATGAACAAAATTATATTCTATACTTCGATCTTAGTTTCATTAGCATTAACAAGTGTTGCTCAAAAAGCAAGTATTAAATCTGCTAATAAGCTATACAGTTCTAAACTATACTCGTTGGCTATACCTAAATACGAATCTGTTTTAAAAAAGGATAGTTCGAATGCAGACGTATTAGCTAACTTAGCGGAATGTTACCGCAATACTAATAATACCAATGGACAATTAATTTGTTATGGTAAATTAATTAAAAACGGAAAGGCAGATGCCACGCAGAAATTATATTATGGTCAAGCCTTAATGAAATCCAAGAGATACGACGAATCAAAAAAACAATTTGAAGAAATAAAAGACGATTCAAGAAGCGAAGCTTTTATAAAAGGATTAAATCATTTAAAACAATTTGCAAAAGACTCTGATGCTTATGCTTTAAAATACGCTCCTTTTAATACCAATTATGATGAGTTTTCTGCAGTTACATTCATGTCAACTAAAATTGTTTTTGCTTCTAATAACACTAAATCAGCTTGGATAAGCAAAAAACATGGTTGGACCGACAGAAAATACTGTCATATGTTTATGACAGAGAAAGATGAATTTGGCGATTATGAAACACCTGCTATTTTTATAGCTGAGTATATGCCAAAATACAATGATGGCCCTTTTTGCTCAAGTGTTGATGGAAAAAATATTTTCTTTACTCGTAATTCAACCAACAAAAAGGATAAAAGTTCAGATGGATTTCAAAAGTTAAAAATACTACAGGCTACAATCGCAAATAACAATATCCAATCGGTTATGCCATTAAAGTTTAACAATAATGAGTACAACTGTGCGCATCCTGCAATTAGCGCTGACGGGAAAACACTTTATTTTGCATCTGATATGGGGGGAGGACAAGGCGGTATGGATTTATACTACTGTAAGTTAGATGCAAGTGGTGCATGGGGTACACCTGTTAACATGGGAGATAAAATTAATACCAAAGGCAATGAATTATTTCCTTCAATAACAGCCGATAATATTTTATACTTTGCATCAAACGGTCATGAAGGACTTGGAGGATTAGATGTTTATGAAGTAAAAATAAAAGACGAAAAACCCGGAAAGGTGTATAACATGGGGAAACCCGTAAATAGCGAGTTTGATGATTTTTCATATAACTTAAATAGTGATGGTAAAACTGGTTTTGTTACCTCGAACCGTAGAACTGGTGGCATGAACGATGATATTTACTTTTTAGATGTATTAAGAAAAGTAAGTAGAGGTAAACCAATAAAATTCCTTGTTAAAGATAAAGAAACGCAAGCTCCATTAACAGGAGTGAAAATTAAATTAAATAATGACTCTTTGGTAACTAACGAAAACGGTGTTGCTGAGTATGTTTTAGAAGAAGAAGTAAAATATGCAACAAGCATTAAACTAGATAAATATTTTGACGTAAACGATACGCTTGCAGGTAGTATGTTTGAGGAAGAAGAGATTGATAAAGCTATTAATCTTGAAAAAGACCCTAACTTATCTCTATTAGCCGGTATATACGATGCTAAAACTGGCGAAGGCATCTCGGGTGTAACTATTAAAATAAAAGACTTAACAGTTAGTGATGAGTTTGAATTAATTAAAACTGAAAAAAATGGCGAGTATAGAAAACCGCTAAAAGGAAAACGTATTGGCGATAAATTACTGTACCTTGTAACCATTGAGAAAGAAGGTTATTTAACTAAAACCACCAATTTTTCTTATGATATAAAGAAAGAAGGTGAAATACAGTTAAATGAGCTACTCTCTTTAACCATTGGTAAAGTAGAAGTAGGTATGGATTTGGCTAAAATGATTGATATCAAACCTATTTATTTCGACTTAGGAAAATCTACTATTAGAAAAGATGCAGCCACCGAGTTAGATAAAATTGTAAAAGTAATGAATGAATACCCTGGAATGACCATTGAATTGGGTTCTCATACCGATTGCAGAGGCTCTGCAGCGGCAAATTTAAAACTATCTACAACTAGAGCAAAAGCCTCTGCAAATTACATTATTAAAAAAGGAATTGCTAAAACTCGCATTACTGGTAAAGGTTATGGAGAAAGCAAACTCCTAAACACTTGTGGTTGTGAAGGGAAAACACAATCTACTTGTAGTGAAGACGAACACGCTAAGAATAGAAGAACAGAATTTATCATTACAAAGCTGAAGCAATAATTGCTTCAGCTCTTTTATTATATTTTTAGCATCAATTGAATTAAGAACATTCGGGGAGGTCTTACATCACCAGGTCTTAAACTGTATTCTGCATTTAAAACATTATTTACAATAAAAGAAGCTTTTAATGTTTTTGATACTTGATAAGATGCTCTAAAATCATGTATCCAATCGCCAGCCCACGATGCAATAACATGATCTCCTACCATTAAGTATGTTTGATTTCTATGATCGGCGCGGTATTCTTTTAAACCTGGTAAAATATACGTAGAAGGAATTGCATCCCAATCAACACCATTGGCTTTGTCATTATATTCATGCAAAATACTTTGTTCAAAACGACGATCCACGTTTTCCATATAACTATAATAACGCGTACTCCAACCTATTGAAACTTTCTTATAATCTAATTGTACATCTGCTTTAAAAAGTTGTTGGTTACGGTATTTTAATACTTTAAGTCCTTCAATTCCTAAGGTATCCAACTTCGGATCATAATTTAGATAAATAGGATTGGTGTAGGTAAATCCAATTAAGGTAGTTACATTGATTGGTCCCATTTTTCCAGTTCCTGTGATAGAGGCATCTATTCCAGTAATTCGGGCACGGCCTACATTTTGAGATTTAAAGCCAATATTATTTATATCCACATAAAATAATCCTGTTTTGTTTCCATATACATCAAATGCAAATTCAACCATATCAGCATACTCTGTCCAAAATCCAGCAACATCTAAAAAACCCTTAAAGTTAAACAGCTTAAAGCCTTGTTTTATCCCTATTTCAGCGCTCCAGCCTCTTTCTGCTTGTAGTGATGGATTTGGAAATATCTTAAGTGCGCTTACATTTGTACTTACATATTTTTCGGCAATTGTTGGAAAACGATATCCCTGACCAAAAGATGCTCTCAAGAAAGTGTATTCAAAAAGATGATAATTCATCCCCGCTCTAAACACTGGTTGAAACGGTAGGTTATTAATTGTTTTGGTTAAATAACCTCTTGTATATGCTGTATCTATTCTATTAAACTCTCCCCTAACACCAAGCGACGTTGTTATTTTTTTGTACTTATAATCAAACTGGGCATAGCCTGCATAGTTTTTCCCCGAATGTCTTCCGTATAAAGAATCAGCAATAACTTGTTGTTCCATATAAACCGCGCCATAGGTCATTGTAAAATTATTCTTAAAGTGCTTTTGGTACTGAAATTCGCTATAATATAATTCAGCTCTCGATCCTTGATTGGTATTGTTTGTATTATTAGTTAAAAAGTACCTCGACCTCAAACTATATTTACCTCCTTTTTTAGTATAATAATTTATAAACGGATCTACATTTAATCGGTGGTTCATATACTTTTGAATAGTTAAACCCTGAGGAACATACACAGAGTCGGCATTTTGCCATAAAAAATAAAGTCCACCTCTAGTGTCCATCATATTTGTGTTTATCCCCATAGATAAGCCCTGAACTTTTTTAAAATTATACCTTAAGTTCATATTAAATCTTGCGCGCTTCTCTGTTTCGAGATAACGATACCCTTCGTCATTAAACAAATGACCACCAAGAACTAAATCTAATTGTCCCAATTTTTCGGCATGAGAAAAATTAACCCCTGTTTGATTTTGGCTGGTTCCTTTCCACCATTTATAACTTAAATTTTTAGGCGCATCATAAGTAGCTCCAAATAATGAAACTGTTGTTTGTGGTTTATCTTTAGCATAGGCTGTACGCATATTTATCACGCCATTTAATGCCGAAGAACCAAACAAAGCTGATGAAGCGCCCTTTATTACTTCTACCTGTTCTAAATTTTCAATTGGTAAATAATTCCACTTTATATCTGCCGCATCAGCACTTATCATTGGCATCTCATCTACCAACATTAATACCCTAGTACCTGCTCCATAACTATAACCACTTCCTCCTCTTATACTTGCTTGACCATCTGAAACCACTACACCAGGTACTTGATTCATTATCAAATCCATGGTTTGTGATGCTTTATTCTCAATAAGTGTTGGCTTTATTACTTCCATGCTTACCGTAACATCTGATAACTTCTGCTCAAAACGTCCTGCCGAAACCACCACCTCATCTAATAATTTATTACCATCTGCTAAATTAATATCAATACTTAATGTGTCATTTTCGGCTACTGTTATAGTAGTAACATACTTTTGGTAACCTATCAATTCACAGGATAATTGATGTTTTCCAGCCGTTGTTGAAATATAAAACACACCATTCATATCGGCCGATACGCCTTTGGTTTTATCTAAAACAACGATAGAACCTGGCAATGCTTCGTTGTTCGACTTATCTTTTACGGTACCTTTTACAACACCTAGTGTTTGCGCATAAATTTCACAAGTGTAAAAAAACACACCTGTTAAAATAAATTTTAAGCTTTTAATCATTTATCTGCTTATTTTTAACGCAATATAATAATTTAGTATAATCAATCAAATGCAGTCAGTCGATTTAGTTCATAAAGTGGCACTTAATTTATTAAGTGGTGTTGGAAACGTGGTAGCTAAAAGTTTAGTTGCATATTGTGGTGGTGCCGACAAAGTATTTAATTGTACTAAAACACAGTTAGAAAAAATACCAGGTGTGGGCGCATATACCGCCTCTACTATTATTGCTAGCAGATCGGTTTTACAACGAGCTGAAGAGGAATTACTTTTTATTGAAAAAAATCAGATTACTCCTTTGTTTTTTACCGATGATGATTATCCAACGCGGTTAAAAAATTGTCATGATGGCCCTGTTATGCTTTACTACCAAGGAAATGCCAATCTTAATCATGATAAAATTGTATCGGTTGTTGGAACTCGCACTCCAACTCCTAATGGAAAAATATTAACCGAAAAACTTATTGCAGATTTAAGTCAAAGTGGTTGCCTAGTGGTAAGCGGATTAGCTTATGGTATTGATATTACAGCACACAAAGCAGCATTAGATAATGGCTTAAAAACAATTGGTGTGTTGGCACATGGTTTAGATAAAATCTATCCTGCTGAGCACAAGAACTACGCTAATAAAATGATACAACAAGGTGGTTTACTTACAGAACATATTAGTCAAACAATTCCAGACAAAGAAAATTTTCCAAAACGTAACCGAATTGTAGCTGGCATGTGCGATGCCTTAGTAGTTGTAGAATCTAAAAGAGAAGGCGGCAGTTTAATTACTGCAACTATTGCTAATTCGTATAATAAAGATGTATTTGCTTTCCCTGGAAGACCAAACGAAACATTTAGCGAAGGATGTAATGGTTTAATAAAACTTAATAAAGCAACCTTAATTGAAAATGCTGCCGATTTATTGTTTATGATGAATTGGAATAAACCCACTAACTCCAAACCTAAAGCAGCACAAGTTGCTTTACCAATTAATTTGTCAGAAGAAGAAAATTCAATTATTAAAGCTTTTAATCAAAAAAATCCTATGCATATTGACGAAATTGCAAGTATAGTCAATCAAACTGTTAGTAAAACCTCAGCTCAATTATTGCAACTCGAATTCTCAAATATTATTAGGTCGTTACCTGGTAAAATGTATAAATTAAATCACTAACTTTATACATAGAAAAACAACACTAAACATGTTTAAACGCCTTGAACAAATTTTTGAAGCAACTGGATGGCTTCGCATTATGATGTCTCCTTTATTATTAGGCATCATAATTGGCGTATTAGTTTATCTATCAGAGCCTAACGCTCTACGTTTAGTTATTGGTAGTACAATAGCGCTCATTGGATTAATCATTGGAATTATTTGGGCTAATAGAGTTAAAAAGAAACAAAGCACTATCTCTTTTTTAGCGCGCATTATGGCTAATCCCGAACTTGAAAAAAATGAAACCAAACAAAAATAACACAGCAAAATTAAGCAACTATTGTGCTTTTTTGCGCGGGGTAAATGTAGGAGGCGTTAATATGAAAATGGCGGAGGTGTGTAAGGTGTTTGAAAAGGAAGGATTAAACAATGTAAGTTCCATTTTAGCGTCTGGTAATATTCTTTTTTCAAGTAACCTAACTCCAAAAACAGTTGAAAATAAATTAAAGAAAGCCTTAAGCCAACATTTTAACTACGATGCTCATTTATTTATTTTAGATACTGAATCTATACAAAACTTAGTAAAGAACAATCCTTTTAATCCTCATCCTGATTTTCATACTTATAGTTTTGTAGGTATTGAACACATTGCCGAAATATTGATGAAAGAGTTTAGAAGTTCAAAAACAGAACTAGAAGAAGAGGCAAAGATGATGCATGATACCTTTTATTGGCGTGTTCCAAAATCTCACACACTCCTCTCACAATTTGGAAAAATACTAGGAAGAAAAGATTTAAGAGATTCTTTTACTTCTCGAAACATGAATACCTTTGAACGTGTTTTGAAAAAATTATATCCCTAATTTTTGACGAACATACAGTAATACAGATAATATATTATCGTAATACTCTCTAAATACGTAATTTTTCTTTTTTTTCTTTGAAAAAATATCAAGCATTTGTATCTTTAATTAAATATTTTGTGAGTTACCAATCGTTTGGTTTCCATGCCATATAAATAATAACAAGCAAGATGTTTGGATTTTATACATTAATTAAAAAAACATACACACCATGGTAAAAGTAATTTTAAGTTTCATAATAATTCTTACTGCAACAATAACGAAATCGCAAGTTGCCTATGATAAAATTGACCAATTTGATATTGTTACAGAAAATTGGGCAAAAGTTAAACTCAATGGCAAGTACGGGTTTATTGATAAAAACGGAAATGAAGTTGTGAAACCAATATATGACCATATTGCTCAGTTTGACATATATAATAATGGTTGGGCAATGGTAAAACTAAATGGTAAGTATGGGTTTATTGATAAAAATGGGAACGAGGTTGTAAAACCTATTTATGATGCCATTGAACCATTTGATATTAAAAGAGAAGGTTGGGCCGAAGTGAAGGTAAATAAGAAAATAAGCTTCATTGATAAAAATGGTATTGATGTATTAACCACTACAAACTAGATGATAAAATGAATAACATTAAACAACTATTAATAACCGCATTTATTATAATAAGTGCGCTAACATTTGGTCAAACTAATGCACCAAAGCCTGAAGAACAACCCTATATTGAAGTAACAGGAACGGCAGAAAAAGAAGTGATTCCAGATGAAATTTACATAGGCATCAACATTCGAGAGAAGTATGCAAACAAGGTAAAGGTTACCATTGAAGAACAAGAAGAAAAACTAAAAGCGGCCGTAAAATCACTTGGTATTGAGCTTAGCAATTTATACTTATCAGATGTAAATGCTGATTTTGTAAAAGTTAGTTGGCAGAAGAAAGATGTACTTACAAAAAAAGAATATACATTAAAAGTTTCTAATGCTACCTTAGTTGGTCAGGTATTTCTTGAACTTGAAAAGCTTGAAATTACGGATGCCTTTATTTCTAAAGTAAATCACTCTAAAATAGACAGTCTAAGAAAAGAAGTGAAAATTATGGCCATTAAAGCAGCAAAGAATAAAGCAGACTATTTGTTGACTGCAATTGGTGAACAGACAGGGAAACCGTTGATAGTAGATGAGAGTATGCAAACAATTACTAGAGGAGAATACCAACGAATGGCGACAAGAAATATAAATAGTGTAGCTGCCACAACTGCTGGTGTTTACCAAGAAGAAGAATTGAAAAGAGAGATACAGTTTCAGAAGATAAAATTGAACTCAAGTATTTATGTTAAATTTTCAATAAAATAACAAGTAGCTGTAAAGAAAAAAACCACTACTTAATATTAGGGTCATCAAAAAATAAAATTAAAAAAATCACTTCATATAGAACTATTATGTATCTTCATTGCGAAAATTTACTTTAGATAAATATCTTTAGTATCGAAAAAAATAATTGTATGAAAAAAATACTTTTTTTAGCAAGTTTAATAAGTTGTATGGCTTTCTTAACTCAGTGTGGTCCTGCTGCCGAAGATAGAGAGATGATGCACAAGAAAGCAAAACGAGTTTCGGATTCAATAGGCAAGGTAATTGACGATGCTCTTAATGAAGTGGCCATTCAGCCTTCTAGTAATACGGCTAGTGCAGTTCCTGTAGATACTACCCAAAAGTAATTTTTAAAAATCTACCTTCACATAAAATAAAGGCAAAAACCCTAATTGGTAATTTTTTATCAGTGGGTCTGCATTTATATTAGCAGGGTCTGGTGCATAGCTAAGTGCTAATATGTTTTTAGCATTCATTACGTTTACTAAATCAAGTGCTATCTCATACGTTGCTTGCTTTGTATTTATTTTATAAGCCACTCTAAAATCTAAGCGATTGTAAGGCGCAAATTGTAAAGTATTTACTTTATCATTATCAGCCACTACATCCATCACGGCATTACTTGCGGCAATGTTTACTGGAGAATAGCGTTTACCTCCGCCATAAGTAAATTTACCCGAAAAACTAAGGCTGTTCTTTTTTGATTTTCCTATTTCATATTCTACACCTCCCAATACATTCATCATATAGTTACCGTTAAAATCCGTATTAAATGTTTTGCCATTACTAGCTGTGTATTTACTATCATACAAACTTGCAGAGTACAAAACAAAATAATGCTTATGAAAGGTGCGTTCCAATGTGAATTCTAAACCATAGTTATAACCTGTACCTTTATTCGTCATGGTATAAATTGGGAAAAAACGATTAAAGGTTGCGCCTCTATTTATTAACGAAACACCTGACGGGATAGCATATACTGGAATATCCCATAAATACTGATAATAAGCCTCTAGCCTTGTGCGTAAATTTTTGGCAATTTGTAAATCATAACCCAACACGGCATGTTGTGCCTTGCTAAATCCTAAATTTTTATTATCTAATTGTTTCGTAGGATTAGCATACGTTTTCCCATCTCTTACTAAACTATCGGGGCTAGCAAAATAAATATACGTAGCCTGCATTTGGCTATGCACACCATAAGCCAAGCTTAACGATTGATTGCCTTTAAATTGATAACGAATACTCGCTCTAGGTTCAATTGCGTAACTATTATTTAAAGTAAGAAACTGCGCAAACACTCCTATATTTGAACTCCACTTCTCATTAAACTTATGTACATAAGAAAAATAAGGTTGTATTAAATAAAAATCAGTTTGCGTATTTATACGGGTTTTAAATGGTTTATCATTGATATATTGTGCAATGGTATCATACCTTGAATTAATTTTAGCTTGGTCATAAAAATTGATGTGAAAAGCATTGGCTAAAAAGCCTGTTTTAAAACTATTTTTAGGATTGATTTTATGCTTAACAAACCAAGATAAGGTTGATTTTCCTTCATAAAAATTATACCCTAATATTTTAGGAAGCGTATCGTTAGGCACAAAATCTTTATTACGCAATACCTGATAATGATTAACATCAAGTCCTTGCATACTATACGCTAAAGATGTTTTCATAAATGTTCGGCTATTAAAAGAATAACTATGATTTAAAATTAAAACACCCATATTGGAGGTGAAATATTGGTCGCGATTCAAATCGCCATACAATTCTTTTGGCCGCTCAGTTTGGGTACTTAGAATAATTTTTATGGTGCTATAACCACCTATAGCGCTCAATGAAAACACACCTGCTTTTTTGGTTGGAAAATTAAAACGAAAAGCGCCATCTTGATATTGAGGCACCGCACTTGTTCCTAACTTGATATTTAATCCTGATAATAATTTTAAAGTTGAATAGCGATAATTAACGAAGTAACTACTTCCTTTTTCTTTATTGATTGGTCCTTCTAATGATAATTCAGTTCCTAGTAATCCAAACTGAAAAGTGCGTTCGTGTTTTTGGTTATTGCCATTACGCATTTTCAAATCAAATACTCCTCCAAGTGCATTTCCATAATTAGCCGGAAAAGCGCCTGTAAAAAACTCAGAGTTAGCTAAATATTTATTATTTATAATAGCTGTTGGCCCGCCCGCCGATCCAGCCACTGCAAAATGATTAGGGTTAGGTATATCAATTTCTTCTAATCGCCAAAGTAATCCAGAAGGAGAATTGCCACGCACCACAATGTCATTACGGCTATCATTAGTGCCCTGCACTCCCGCAAAGTTGCTCGCCATGCGTGCTGGATCTTGTCTTGAACCAGCATAGCGTTCTGTTTCCTCTACACTAAAACTTTTTACATTTACTGCCTCCATGGTATTTACCACGTCTTTATCTGCATCTGCACTCACCACTACCTCATCTATCTGTACTAACGATTCCTCTAATTCAATTGTTACATAAGTTTCTTTACCCGAGTTAATTATTAAATCATTAAGCACCTGTGGATTATATCCCATAAGGCTTACAACTAAAGAACGACGACCAACAGGAACATTTTCAATTTTAAATCGGCCATTAGCATCGGTAGTTGTAGCCAATTTATTAGTCGTATCATTTTTAACTTTAACTACCACACCAGGCAAGCCTACCGAAGAAACCTTATCTATCACTTGCCCTCGAATCACCTGCACATACGACTGCGCAAATCCATTTTTAATACAACACAAAAACAAAAAACTATAAATTAATACCTTACTCATAAATTTAAAAGATAACTAAGGAGTCGTTAAATACTTTATAAAAACGATTGTTTTGCCAATACACATTTTGTAATAAAGTATCTGTAAATGTTTTTTCTACTGTATTAAATGTTTGGGCTTGATACTGTTTTAAAGATTTATTTTCATAATAAAAAACATCTCCATTTACAACATTAAACTCTTTTACATTCTTTATAGGAATTGTTTTATAGAATGTACCATACATATCAAACACTAAAATACCTTCGTTGGGGCAATTTAAATACACAAAACTATTATGTTCCATCATGTAAGTAGGCTTTAAATCAACCGCCAAAATGCGTTTTAAATTTCCAGTATGTACCATCGGTTTTAAATCTGCGTCAAATCGAATCAACTCATTATTTTGTTTGTTATAAATCCAAAAACCATTATTAGCCGAAGAACAAATTAATTCTGTTTGCTCATATCCTAGGGTTTCAAGCGATACTATGGAGTTAGTTTGAGTTAGCTGATCATCTAAGAATAAAACTTGTTGGAAATCTTTATAGTAAACCAAAATTTTTAAAGGATTCATAGCGTCCACATAATCAATATGACCATATTTTTTTATGCTAAACTTTTTTTGTAAAACACCTTCTGAGTTATATTTCATCATCTCATGATTGGTAATAATATAAAAATTACCAAAGCCATCAATCTCCACTCGGGGTTTTGTTTCGGTAAACACAACACGAATTTTCTTATCAGCTTGAAAGGTGAAAGAGCAAAACCATAAAATACTGCTAACTATAAGTCCTTTAAATTTCAAAAATGATTTATTTTATGCTAAGATATAAAAAAAGCCGTTCCTTAAGAACAGCTTTTAATAATTAAGATTACTTGTTTAAACTAAAGAAATATCAAACTGTACTAAATCCACAAAATCTTGTACGCGTTCATCAACATCTTCTTGCGACAATCCTATTAATTGCTCAGTTCCAAATTTCTGAACAGTAAAACTTGCCATTGCCGAACCAAAAATAATTGCACGTTTCATGTTTTCAAAACTAATATCTTTTGTTTTTGCTAAATAACCAATAAACCCACCAGCAAAACTGTCGCCTGCGCCAGTTGGATCAAACACTTCTTCGAGTGGTAATGCTGGTGCAAAAAACACCTCTTCATTATTAAATAATAAAGCGCCATGTTCTCCTTTTTTAATTACAAGAAATTTTGGTCCCATCGCTAGAATTTTTTGAGCGGCTTTTACCAAAGAATATTCGCCAGAAAGTTGACGAGCCTCAGAATCATTAATGGTTAATACGTCAATTCCTTTCAAAGTTTCTAATAATTCAGGCATGGCTATATCCATCCAAAAATTCATGGTGTCTAACACTATTAATTTCGGACGTTTGGTTAATTGAGCCAACACCTTTTGTTGTACACTTGGCATTAAATTACCAAGCATTAAAAAATCGCAGGTTTTATAAGCATCGGGTACAATAGGATCAAAATCGGCTAATACATTCAATTGAGTATCTAAGGTATCGCGCGAATTCATATCATTGTGGTAGCGCCCACTCCAAAAAAACGACTTTTGTCCTTGTTTAATTTGTAAGCCATCTAAACTCACCCCTTGTTTTTTAAGGGTATTCATAAAATCTTGCGGAAAATCATCTCCTACAACCGATACTAGATTAATATTATTTGTAAAATAAGAAGCAGCCAAGGCAATATAACTTGCGGCACCACCAACTATTTTATCTGTTTTTCCAAAAGGGGTTTCAATAGCATCAAAGGCTACCGTTCCAACAACTAAAAGGCTCATAATGTAAAAAGGTTAAAAATTTTTACAAATATATTGTTTATTTGCAAAATAGGTATTAAATTTGCCCTCCCTTAATGGGAAATTAAGGATTCCTTCTTAGCTCAGCTGGTTAGAGCACATGACTGTTAATCATGGGGTCCCTGGTTCGAGCCCAGGAGAGGGAGCAAAAGCCACCAAAGTCGGGTGGCTTTTTTATTTTACAGCAGATTATTATTATTTTTACCTCCACTGGCACCGTAGTTCAATGGATAGAATAGACGTTTCCTAAACGTTTGATGTAGGTTCGATTCCTACCGGAGCTACAATTTTTTTAAGAATTGTCGGTAGGAATCTGCTATCACACTTGCTCGCTCAATTATGCACTGCATAATTGCCGCCTACCGGAGAAAACAAGAAAATTTCTTTTACGATACTTTTTTCGGAAAAAGTATCCAAAACCGTTTTATTTTTCGGAAGGATATTTTTGTTTTCTGTGCACTTTCCTCCGTCAAACAAAACCGCCGATTCAAAAATCCCACAAAGCGCTCATGCCCGCCCTTCGATTTTCTCACGGCTATATCTGCGAAAAATAAAAGTCAACGCACTCAAAAGCCTGTGTGTTGGGCTACACGTTATGCTATTCTAGTTAGCGCTATGGTATTTTAAAATGTTGTGTAAAAATCAAATATTATCAAATGCGTTAGGATGCGCGAAGATTGTTCGGGCTGTTCACGAAGCGATTCGAACAATCGGATTGAGACTATGATGATTTTAGCAAGATTTTAAGGAGCCTTGATTTTTTGTAACTTTCTATATCAAGACAAAAGAAATGAAGGAAATTTCTTTTACAAAAAAATCAGCTACCACACTTACTCGCTACAATTTATGAAACACAAAGCCTTGCCTGCCAATACTCAAATTCTTTCCATTCGCCTGTATCCATTTTAAATTCGTAACTAATTTTACTGATGTCAGATATTTTAAAATCAATTTTTGTTTTAAAAATATTACCGTCATAAGAAAAAGTGTGGTATTCGCCATTTTCGCCACACACATCTACATTGGGTGGTAGTGCTTTTACAAGCGTCGCATCCAAATCTCTCCCTACAAAAGTTTGGTCGAGTTTGTCGGCTTGAGTAACTATAATTTTAGATTTAATACCTGATTTTAAAAACTCCTCAAAAATTTCTGGTGAAGATTTTCCCCACAATGGTTCTACTACTTCTATACCAATAGGATTGAGTTTACTTTCTCGATACGACTTTACATCTGCTAAAAAAATATCGCCAAAAATAAAATGATGTGCTCCTTTGTTTTTAAAGTATTGTACCGCTTCTGTCATCCCTTCTTCGTATGTTTTTGTATTCTTAGAAAGGGCTACTGTATAAAGCGGAATACCAATGCTTTCAGCTTGTTTTTTTAATAACTCAACAGGAATTGAATGAATAGAAGAGGTTTGTGTATCATCATTAATGGTTGTCAGTAATGATATGACCTCGTATTCATTATCTTGAATAACTTTATAAAGTGCCAATGCAGAATCTTTTCCACCACTCCAATTAAATACTGCTTTTTTTCTTTGGTTCATGTATGGTATAACAACAAATCCCTACTTTATTTTATTCAAGGCTTTAAAGGCTGCTTTTTCTAATGCTGCAATTTCATCAAGCATATCGGCACTTTGAAGAAAATCTTTTTGCTCGTTTAACCTCCCTTTAAAAATACGTCCCATTGTAATAGCCGCTTCGCGCCACATATCTCCTATTTTGGTAAACTCGTCTGACAGTACTAAGAATTTTTCGTTGGGAATATATTCGTATGCTTGTTCTAAAAATGCAGCATATATAAATCTAAAACCTCCACCACCAGTTCCAATTTCTTCTTGCATCCGCACAATCTGCCCCATGAACAACCCCGCCTTTCTTTGCCCAAGGGCATCTCTCCACTTTCGCATTTGGCGCGCAGTATAATTAATGCCAGACACCCCTACAATTGGTCCTGGCAAATGCAACATCTCGAACGAAGTGCGCTTAATGCCTTTTAATATTGCTTTTTGGATTTGTTCTTTGCTTACTGGTTTAATATGTTCAGGAAAATAAACATGTCCCTTTGGAGCTAGTGGCCCTTTAGCAAACCTTACCTTTTCCATATCTGCTTCTGTGAGCGTTGTAAATGTTTCCATCACAGGGTCACTTACTAAATAGTGTCCATTCTCTTTTCCAAATACCACTATGTTATGCGCATTAAAATGAAAACGATACTCGCTCGGAAAATACGGTAAATTAAATACACCTACTTGGCAACCTACAGGATTTCCTTTTTCAATTTGATGATTGAGATACTCGTAAGCATCTTTTTCGTTACTAAATTTTTTACGCTTTACTTTTATACCTAATGCTTTACTGGTTCTACTAAAAATCCAACCCGGCATACTCCGATATGAAACTGCTGGACCTCCATTTACCATTAAGAAAGGAATATGGATATAAAATATACCAGAGCCAATACCAAACATTAAAGGTTCGGTCATAAAATCTAAGCCATGATATTTTAAAAGTCCGGTGGCAACACCATTTTCACAATGAGCTGTTTGAATATGCTGATACGAACTTTTCAAATTATTCTTTAAAATTTTTTAAATCATTTATGCTAATATCAAATGCTTTAGCATAAATCATTAATTTTTTATCGCTTAGTGTGTTAAATACAGAAGGCTTAAAGTGTCTTTTAATCGTCCATCTCCAAAAACCCGTATAGCTTGATAGCAATGGGATGTCCATTAATTTTAACTCCATGAAATAAACGATAGGGCTTACTTCGTTTCTTCTCACTTTTTCTAAAGCTTCCTTCACGCGCTCGTGAATATCCTCCCAAGCGTTATCTAAAGCTTGTTTTTTAACCTGCCATCCTATGCTTAAATCAGTAGTGTATTTCCCGTCTTTATCTTTCACATAACACACATCACGAGTAACACCTGTTAAAGCAGATTGATCTTGTGGTATGTCTTCTTTCTTCATAAGAAAATCAACAAACAGTTAATAAACAGTAAGCATAAGTAAAACGGGCACTTTCGGGCACCATTAATAATATTTTTTGACCATGTTTTAATTTACCCGAATTCATCAGTTCTTCTATCATCATAAAAATAGAGGCTGAACCAATATTGCCAACACTAGTAAGATTAGTAAACCATTTTTCTTGTGGAATATCAATATTGTATTTCAGAATTTCTTCGGCAATTTTAGCTCTAAAAAACTCTGAAGATAAATGCGGTAAAAAATAATCGATGGTTGTAATATCAAAATTTCTTTTATCAAGTATTTCTTTTAAATACTTAGTTCCCACGGGCACAATTTCTTTTCCTAATAACTTAGTGTCTTGTTTAAATGAGAAGATAGATTTTTGTAACCATTCATCTGGTGTAAAATCTTTCCAGCCAGTGGTAGTTCCATCGTTATTTTTTTCGGCACCTACATACATGCAAGTGTCTAGTTGATTTGCATACGATTTAATATCTATCCACTCAATTTTTAAATTAATACTATTAGGTCGGGGTGCATCTTGCATTAATAAAGCCGCCGCACCATCAGATAACATCCATCTTAAAAAATCTTTTTCAAATGCAATAATAGGATGTTGTTCTAAAGCAGCCAACTGTTCTGTTTCTTTCTCAAAATTATGTGCTAACATAAATTTTGAAAGCTTTTCTGAACCGCTCACCACGGCATTTCTGGTATTACCTGCTAGTATCGATAGGTAACCAGCTTTTAACGATTGCATACTGGCACAACAAGAGCCAGCAGGAGAAATAAGTTCGAGTGCTTGACTTTCTTTTAACTCGCCATGCACCATCACTGTGTGAGAAGGCATGTGATTATCGGGCGATGCTGTACCACAAGCTAACCATTCAATATCACTCACTTTAAATGTAGCATCTTCTAATTGCCTAATTGCAATTGCTGCCATTTGAGCATTAGAGTGTGTGGAGTTGCCATTTTTATCAATAGCATAGTAGCGAGTTTTGATACCGTTATTACGTAGGGTTAATCGTTTTCCTTTTGAAGGCACGCCGTCAATCATTCCTAAATACTCTTCCATCTCATCATTTGAAACAGGATGATTAGGTAAGAATTTAGCCGATTTTGTGATATAAACCCCTTGCATTAGTATCTCAAAGAAGAGTTATTAAAATTAGAATTAAGATTTAATGAATATTATTCATTAATACCAAAAAACTCATTGTAACTCACTTCTTTGGTTTCTAATTTACAAGTATTTTTTAATAAATCAAGCACTTTTTTGCTATATAAATTTTCGAAGATATTTTGTGCTTCTTTTTCTTTCGCTAAAATACCATCTACAATTTTTGCTACTTCTTGGTCATCTGGCGATTGACCATAACGTGCAAATTGAGAGCGCACAAATCTTGCAGCTTCTTCTTTTGCTTCGTCTAAAGTAACTGTAATGCTATTGTCTTTAATAATTTTATTTTCAATAAGTTTCCATTGCATCGAACGAGCATAAGCTGGGTACTCTGCCTCTAATTGTTCTTGAGTAATTGGTTTTTCGTTCACTGCCATTAACCAACGCTTTAAAAACTCGTCTGGAAGAGTAATGTTTAATTTTTCTACTAATGTTTTTTCAACGGTTTCAATAAATTTACGATCCGTGTCTTGTGTAAACATAAGTGCTAATTCTTCTTTAATTTTAGCTCTAAACTCTTCTACTGAGTTTATCTTACCAGCACCATAAAGTTTATCAAATAATTCTTGGTTTAACTCAGCTTCCTCCATACGAGCAATGTTACGCACAGTAAGTTGTAAGTTAGAGTTAAAAGACTCTGCTAGTGTTTTATCAATTCCTAACGATACTGATTTGTCAATTGCTGAATCATATAAATCGTTGGCATTTAAAATAATTTTATCTTCTTTTTTGGCGCCAATTAATTTTGATTTAGCAGCTTCGTTTTTTAGGCGGTCGATACCAATGCTAGTAGATTTAAAAATACCACCTGCTACAATATTGTTTTCGGCATCTAATTCTACAATATCAATATACAATACATCTTTTGCATCTGCTACTTCGGGGTTAGATGGTTTACCATAGTTACGTTTTACATCTACTAAATATTTATCCACTAAAGCATCATCAATTTTTACGGTATTGTAAGTAAACGTTTGAGAATTATCTAACTTAATATCAAATTGTGGAGATAAGCCTAACTCGTAGTTAAACGTCCATTCTTTTTGATTTTCAAAATCTATCGTATTATCCACTTTAGGCATAGGATTACCTAAGATTTCGATTTTATTTTCATTAATATAGTTATACAATGCATCATTAAGTATTTTATTTACCTCATCTACTAAAATGGATTTGCCGTATTGCTTTTTAATTAATCCAACAGGCACTTTACCTGGACGAAACCCTGGCATACTCGCTTGTTTTTGAACTTTTTTAATAGCTAAATCTACTTTCGATTCGTAATCTTGTGGCGCTAACGATATACTTAATTCAGCATTTAATGCGTTAATGTCTTTCTTTGAGATATTCATGATAAATAAAATTTACTTTTTAAAATATAAGGGCGCAAAGATACTGATTTTTAGGCAAATTACCCATTAAAAAAGGTCTATTTTTTTATAGCTACTTTGCTGGGCGCAGTATGGTTAGTAGTTTTTTTAGAACAATAACCAAAAGTACTACAACTAATCCTACCAGTAAGCCTATAACTAAACTCCCAAAAAACTCGGGCAAGTTTTCAAATAGATGATGTATAAATGCAACATTGTGCAAAAATAGCCCTCCAGCTACTAATAATAGAGCAATAGTGCCTATTACACTTAGCATTTTAATTATTACAGGTAAAGATTTTACAAGGAATTGCCCTAATTTGCCTATAAAACCACTGCCATTTGACTTTTTTATCAAGCTAAAGCCAAGATCGTCCATTCTCACAATAAGTGCCACAATGCCATAAACACCTACGGTTGCAATAAGTGCCACCACCGAAACAGTAGATATACGTAGCCATAACGGTTTATCTAATACCGTACTTAATGCAATGATAACTATCTCAAGAGATAAGATAAAATCTGTTCGGATAGCATCATTAACCTTTTTCTTTTCCGCCTCTAAATGGTTTATCTCATCTTCTACTTCTTCTTTAGGTTCTTCATTAGGTTGTTTATGAAAAAAATAATCGATAATTTTTTCTACGCCTTCATAAGCTAGATAGGCTCCACCTATCATAAGCACTATGGTTATAACAATAGGGAGATAAACATTTAACAAAAACACAATAGGTATAATAATGAGTTTATTAATAAAAGAACCCTTCGTAATGGCCCACAATACGGGCAATTCTCTTGAAGAAACAAAACCTGTAGATTTCTCGGCATTAACTGCTAAATCATCGCCTAATATGCCAGCTGTTTTTTGTGAGGCTACCTTTGTAGCTACTGCCACATCATCCATTAAGGCAGCAATATCATCTAATAATGCAAAAAAACCAGAAGCCATACTTATTAAAAATAAAGCGCAATTTTACTAAAAATAGCGCATAAAAAAAGAGCCATCTTTTTGAGACGGCTCTTTTTTGTGATTTTTTTTTAATATTATTCTACAATCATTTTTTTAGTGATAGAGTGACCATCAACATTTAAAGAGTAGTAATATACACCAGCAGCATAAGCACCTAACTTAACTGTGTGGTTACCAGTAGTAGTTTCAACTGCTTGAGAAGAAATTACACGACCCATTACATCAGTAACAGTAAAGATTGCTGATTTAACATCTTTAGTTAAGTTATAATTAACTGTAGATTCTCCTTTGTATGGATTAGGTACATTTTGACCTAAAGTAGCTCCATTCACAGTATTTTGTTTAATTCCAGAAGGAATATCATCTGTTACGTGGAAAGAGATTAAATGATGCTCAAAACCATAAGGCTGAGTATAAGCCATAGCAGGGATAAATCTACCATTCCAAGAAGCGGCGTTATTATAACGTACATCTTGAGGTAAAATATGTGATTGGCTATAATCACATGCTGTAGATCCATAGTTACAGTCATTAAATGTCATATATGTACTTGCTCCTTGCTCCTCTAAAGATGTAAAGAAAAATGCGTTTAAGTCATCAATATGATCGCCAGCATTGTAAGCATACCCTGGCTTGAACATAACACTTCCTACAATTAACTCATTTCCTGTTCCAGACATTACATAAGCAGTTGGTAAAGCAAATGTTTTCTCTCTATAAGATGTAATAGCTGTATCAGCACCAGTTAAAGGAATTTTAACAACCATTTTATTAGGAATTGGAGTTGCAGTACTTGGTTGAGCCGCAATTACATTTAACGCCTGATCATAACCTAATCTTTTAAAAGATACGGTATCTGCACCTCCTAAAAAATTACTAGAAACAAAACCACTAGTAGCTACAATTCCACTACCTGATTTAGGTGCCTTATAAATAGTTACAACTAATGTATCAACCGCAGTTACACTTCTAGTATAAGCATATAATACTGACATTGAATCGATAGAAATACTAGCAGGCATATTAGTACCAACCCAAGAAGTGTTTGCATCCATTGAGAAAACTGGTGAGTTGAAATCAACCACTTCAGCTAAATGGTGAACCCATGCACCAGCAAAAGTACCACCAAAATCTCCTAAAGCAGTAGAATCTGGGAATAAGTAGTTTGAATTAAGCTCAGAAGTTACATTGTACAATGCCTCAGCAGCTATACCATAGTTAAACCAACCTGCGTTACCAGCAGCTGTTTTAGCATTAGCATAAGGGTTAACTTTAGCTTTTAAAGCTGTTCTGTCAAATGAAGCTTTTTTAGCAGGAGATGCTAAAGCCGTATTAAACGTTTTTTGTGTTTGTGCTATAGAAAGTGAACTGAAAGCCACTGCACAAACTAATGAGTAAATTTTTTTCATGTTGAGTTATTTTTTAATAGTTGAAACAAATTTACTACTAAGTTTTTATTAAACCAAACAAAAAAGCACCAAATATTTGGTGCTTTTTTGTTAAATAATGAGTTAAATTTATTCTACAATCATCTTTTTAGTAATGGTGTGTCCGTCAATATTTACGGTGTAGAAATAAACCCCAGTATTGAAATTAGATAAACTAATACTATGAACGCCTTTAGTAGTTTCAATGTTTTGAGTAAAAACTAGTCTTCCTGTAATATCAGTAACTGTAAAAGTAGCTACTTTAGCATCTTTTGCTAACTGATAATTTACAACAGTAGAACCATTAGAAGGATTTGGTTGGTTTTGACTAACTGTGAATCCTTTTTCATTTAATTCTTTAACACCAGTAGGTAATACAGTAATTAAATAACCAACATCGTGAGTTTCGTACGCAAATGGAGTAGTATAAGCGTAAGTTGGAATAAAATAACCATTCCAACCATTTGTATTTTGATTGTAACGAATATCTAATGGTACAATATATGACATGTCTAAATCAGAGTTAAAATCATTAGCAGTACCGTAGTAAGTAGGGTCTGTATTTGATCCGTTTTGTTCAGACGTTAACATAAAAAATACGTTTTTAGAACTACCATCAATAAGAGTATCATTTATAGTCCAAGAATACCCAGGTTTAAAAGAGAAAACTGTACCAATTTTTTTACCTGCTGCTATTGATAATCCTGCATGAGCTTTAATTTGTTTGTAAATTCCACCTGCACATGTATCAGAAGATGTTAATGGGTATTTGATGTTTTTTAACACTGTCATTCCTGTTCCAAGACCATTTGTAGCATAATTATATGTAATATCTTGGTAAGATAACTGTGGTGGCCCAGCCATTGTATAATTTAAAGATGTATTTTCAGCAATTATCTGAATAATTAGGGTATCTACAATTGAACTATTAGATTTACGTTCGTAAATATATCCGCAACTAACAGAATCCACGTTGTAAGGTGTTGTTTTGTCTGTTAAAATAGTTTGTTGTGCATTAAAACTTGGATCTAAATAATTACCTGCTTTGTGTATCCATGGATAAACGGGAGTATTATTAGAATCAAATCCTAAAATAACTGTAGAATCTGGAAACAAGTGCATTGCGCTTATTACTTGTGTTGAAGGCACTACTAATTCAATAAAGTCCACATAATTTACCCAAGCAGAGCCTGGTTGACTAGATGGTTTTGCAGACGGATTTGTTTTATGCAAGTCCGAATACAACATTCTTTTTGCAGATATTCCCTGAGCAGGTAACTTCCCAGGAGTTAAGTTATTGTTTTTTTGTGCTTGCCCATATCCAAGGGTTAAAGTAAAACAAGCTAATGAACTAAGTAAAATTTTTTTCATAACGAAGTAGTATTAAATTATAATCCAAATTTAAACAAAAATCAGATAATGAGCAAATTATTGAGGTTAAAATCCTTAAATACTCTCTACAGAAAAGATATGATCTATTTCCTGTTTGAATTTTTCTTTAATAACTCGGCGTTTTAAGCTCATTTTTGGTGTGAGTTCGCCTCCATCAATGCTCCACTCTTTATCTAAAACAGCCACTCGTTTTAATTGTTCAAATGGAGCCAAATCCTTATTAATATGTTTAATATGATCGTTAATCATCTTTTTTAAATCAGGATGTTGGCTCATTTCAGCGTTATTTGTCCACGTAATATTTTTATCGTTACAATACTCTTTAAAATTAGAGAACGACGGAACAATAATGGCAGAAGCAAACTTTTGATTTTCGCCTACCACCATACTTTGTTCTACAAAGCGACATTCCTTAATTTTATTTTCAATCATTAATGGCGCAATGTATTTACCCGAACTAGTTTTAAAAATTTCTTTTTTACGATCGGTAATTTTTAAGAATCTATTTTCAATAAATGTTCCTACATCGCCCGTATGAAACCAACCTTGCTCATCTAACACTTCGGCTGTAGCCTCTGGATTTTTATAATAACCCAACATTAAACTAGGGCCTTTTACTAAAATCTCACCATCCTCTTCTGCAATTTTAACCTGTGTATTTTCAAGCACGGGGCCACATGTTCCAATTCTAATATTATCCTCGCCATAACGATTTACACTTACTACAACACATGTTTCTGTTAATCCATAGCCTTGTAAACACACTATTCCTGCACATAAAAAAACCTTCTCCAATTTTGGATTAAGAGCTGCGCCGCCTGATGCTATACACACTAACTTACCACCTACTGCTGCACGCCATTTACTGTACACTAACTTGTCGGCTAATTTACGTTGTAACTCGTACCAGAAACCATTTTTGCCTTTTAACTCATAGTTTAAAGCTAACTTTAAACTCCAATCAAATATTTTTCTTTTGATACCTGTTAATTTTTCTCCTGTTGCTGTTATCTTCTCATACACCCGTTCTATCAATCGAGGAACAGACACAAATACTTGAGGTTGTATTTCTTTTAAATTATCACCTATGGTTTCTAGTCCTTCGGCATAATAAATAGAAACACCTTTAAACAAATAAAGTGTACTTACCATTCTTTCGTACACATGGTTTAAAGGTAAAAAACTCAAGGCTTTCCATGTACTATTAAATGGTGCAAAATTTTGGCACGCTACGGTATTTGATACAAGATTTGCGTGATTAATCATTACACCTTTTGGTGTTCCTGTAGTTCCTGAAGTATATAAAATGGTTAATAAATCTTCTGGTTTAATAGCTTTTTTAATAGCCTCTAGCTTCTCAGGCTGCGCGTTCTTCTTCCCGAATTCTAAGAAATCATTAAAAGAACGAATACCTTCTATTGCATTAAAACTAATGATGTGTTTTACATTTGGTATTTCTTTTTCAATAGCAACTAGTTTGTTATAAATTGACTTATCGGAAATAAAAATAGTTGTAACCTCGCCATGATTTAAGATAAATTGTAACTCATTATTACTAATTGTTGGGAAAATGGGTACGGTTACAAGATTAGCTTGTTGGCAGCCATAATCGCAAAAATTCCATTCGGGGCGATTATTAGAAATAATAGCCACTTTATCTTTATTAGTTAATCCAAGTGCTAATAAACCATAGCTAACATAGTTCACATTATTAATAAAATCTTCGCTACTAAATGTTTGCCATTGTTTGTTTACTTTTCCTGCTAATACATCAGGCTTCTTAAACTGAGTTTTATATAATTCTAAAATATCAAATACACGTGTAATTTCCATAGTTTTAGATGAATGTTAAATATCAAAGATTATTAAAATCTTCTAATAATACAAACATTAACCTATAATTTTAATATGGATATAATTTGCGTTAAATAATATTGATCGATTTTATCAAACGTATTTAGATTCTCGCTATCAATATCTAATACTGCCACCACCTCATTATTTTGATTATGAAGTGGAATAACTATTTCTGATTTAGAGAGTGAACTACAAGCAATGTGTCCAGGAAAAGCATCTACATCATCTACAATTATTGTTTCGTTTTTATCCCAAGCAGTACCACAAACACCCTTTCCTTTATTAATACGCGTACAAGCAATTGGCCCTTGAAATGGTCCTAAAACCAACTGATTACCTTTCACAAAGTAAAACCCAACCCATAAAAAATTAAAACTATATTTAAGTGCAGCACATAGGTTACTCATATTTGCAATTACATCTGTTTCGTGTTGTAATAATGCTTCTAGTTGCGGTATAAGTGATGCGTATTTTTCTTCTTTGGTATTACCTTTTATCTCTAAATTCTCTGCCATGTTTAATCCTTTAAACGAAGTTGAAATTAATTATTTTAATAATACCAAATGTAACTATAATTTAAACCTAGATTATGCATTAGCAATTTTATTACGAGCTAAAATCCCTGCAAAATATGAAGCTTCGCAACTTTTTCTCTTTCACCGTAGCAGTGGCTACGCTTCATTCGTAAAAGTTCATATTTTATTTGGCTTTTAACTCTCACTACTAATTTCTAATACACAATCTAGGTTAAACAATGTTCTATCAGATACCGCCCTTATCATTTAATTAAGCTGTTACTATAAATGAATATAAACAGAAAGAATTATTGTGAATTTGAATGATGAGTAACGGTTAAATCTCCAATTGTTAGTGCAAAACCTGCATTAGCAGTGTTTGTTTCTTCTTTCCCATCAACAGATTTTAGACCTAACTTATTTAAGTTTTTTAAAAGTCTACTAGCTCTCGTAAGTAAGGTTGGAGCCTCAGTAGATTTCTGAACTACCGGTTCATCATCATTTTCACTCATCACCTGAACGATTGTGGATGCAGCTTCAAAGGTGTTTTTTACTTGTTCTATGTTTTTGTTTGTTTGCTCATTCTGTGAAATCAAATCCTTCTCTATATTAGTTGGTAATGGAGGTATAGAATCCTTATTAAACAAATTGGTAGAAATAGGTAAGACTTTCTGCTTTTGTTTTAATATCTTATTATTAGAACTAGCTGGTTTATGTGCTAAGATAGGTTGCTCTTTGTTTAATTCAGGTTGCTCAACACTTATGTTCTTAACTACACGTGGTAACGATGATTGGTTGCTTGAAAACCCGTTGCTTGTATCAATTTCATTTAAGGGTTGCATATTTTTCCATAAAACAAATAACCCAATCAATAATACTAAACTGGCTGCAATTGAAACAAGCTCAACAGGGGCAAAATGGAACCATATAAGTTTAGGCTGTTTCTTTAACTCATCTTTATAATTAAATAAAATCGTTTTATCAGCTTCTACAATAGTTGCTTTATACAATTTAAGTTCATGGGCTAGCTCGGGGTTATTAGCACAACTAAGCTCCACAAATGCTCTTTCTTGTTCGTTAGCAATTTGCTCTACATAACTAATTAATTGTTCATCGCTGAGTAGATCCTTGTTGTGTTTTTTTAATGAAGATTTTGAATGAAATAGTATTTCTTCTGGTATTAAATGAGTTGATATCTGTTCATCTAACGCATAATTAAGCTCTGGGTGTTGAATTAAAAACAATTCGAGTTCCAATTGCTGTTCTTCACTCAAGTTACCCTCGGCTAAATCTAGCAGATAGGCTTCATAATTATGTATGGTAACACTTGACATTAAATAACTATTTCTAACTTTCCAATATAATTTTTTAAAAATGTTCTTGCTCTAAAAATATATACCTTTACTTGGCTCTCATTCAAGTTAGTTATCTCTCCTATTTCTTTATAATCATAGCCTTCATAATCTCTTAAAAGAATGACCGTTTTTTGAATTTCTGGTAATTTATTTAAGGCTTCATCGAGAATGTGTTTTAAATCAGAATACTGTTTTTGATGTTGTAATTGATTTTCTGCCTCTGTAGTCATCGCTCCTTGTTTCTTTTGCTTTCTTGTATAATCTATAAGTGTGTGATAGGCAGAAGTAAATAGATATGATTTTATTTTATCCTGATTAATTTCGTTTACCTTTCGCCACACTTTTTCAAAGGTATCTTGTATGATATCTTTAGCAATATCTGTGTCTTTTATATGCTTTAATACGAAGCGATACAAGACATCAGCATATAAATCTACGGCTTGATTATATTGTTGAATTGTCAAATTAGTATAAAGACGTACATGTTACAAATAAAGTTACAATAACCATAAAAATAAAACCCTCTGATAATCAGAGGGTTTTATGTGTGTTTTTTAGGAAACCAATTTAATCTTTTGACCTATTATTAATTGTGGATTCTTTTTTAATCCATTTAATTCTATCAATTTATCCATACTGATACCATATTTTTTTGAAATTCCAAAAAGGGTTTCTCCTTTTCTTACAGTATGGATTTTTATTTGTTTTTGCATTGCATTATCAGCTACTTTTTTAGTAGCTAAAGAATCAGCGCCTTGTTTAGTTGCTAGTTGTGTAGAAGCAGATGCACTAGCCGTTTTAACAGCAGGTTGCGACACATCTTGCTTTACATACACCAATAATTTTTTTCCAGGTCTAATTCCTTTTTTACCTATAAAATTCCACGATTTTAAATCTGCTACTGTTACTCCATATTTTCGAGCAATAGTGCTAAGTTTTTCGCCACTTTTTACAACATGTGTTTTTTGAATCTCTTTTACCACTATTGCATCAGAACCCGTAGCAGTTTGCTGCGATTTTATACTTGCATAAATGGTTTGTTCATTTGAAATAAACACCCCTATTTTAGCTTTTGGTAAAGTAAGCGTATGTCCTCCTTCAGGAATCACATTTTTTCGGTATTGTGGGTTAAAATATACGATATCTTCAATAGGTACGTCTAAGGCTAAAGAAATTTGCTCAAAAGACATCGGTTCCTTCACAATAACCGTATCTACCTCAAAATAGGTTTTCTTAGGGCTAGATGCATATAAATTGTGTTCTACGGAATAGTTCATCACATAATTAGCCGCAATAAAGGCAGGCACATAAGATTGTGTTTCTAATGGTAGGTATGGTCTTATTTCCCAATAAGTTTTCTTTCCACCACTTCTTCGGATGGCTTTGCTAATGGTTCCAGGACCTGCGTTATAAGCAGCTAACACCATTTGCCAATCGCCAAACATAGAATACAGAGCCTTAAGATACTGAGCCGCTGCTTCTGTTGCTTTATACACACTCGAGCGTTCATCAATATAAGAACTTACATTCAATCCATACATTTTACCAGTAGGATACATAAATTGCCAAAGACCCGTAGCGCCAACTCTAGAACGAGCCACAGGATTTAATGCTGACTCAATAACTGCCAAGTGTTTTAACTCTAAAGGCAAGTTATGCTTATCAAACACTTCTTCAAAAATTGGATAATACAATTGAGATAAACCTAATACCCGACTCACTAAGACTCTTTTTCTAACTGCATATAACTCAATAAATCCTTTTACATGTGGATTATACACCAAATCGAATGGGGAACCTGCATCTAATTTTGCTAATCTACTTTCATATACAAAATCTTCGAAACGAGGCACGCTGTCTTCGGCATATTTGTATTTATTAGTTTTAGTATAACTTGGCTTAGCTAAGGCTTTCTCTAATATCCTTTGATTTGCCAAGCTATCGAGCATAGCGGCAACTGGATTATCAGTAATAGTAAGTGTTTGCGCAAACAAATGACCAGAGGCCAAAACGAGCACCAACGAACCAATTTTCTTCAGGTTATGTTTTAGTATAGTTAGCATTGTTTGTGTTCCTTTATTATTATAACGTAATAATTTACAAAATGTTACGTAATTTATAAAATGTGCATTTTACAAGTATAAAAAATTAAATTAATAAATAAAAGCAAAACTGTTTTAATTTCTAACTTTGCATTGTGAAAACTGAAGATAACGAACCAAAAGAATACTTTGAACGAAGTATAGCCTTTGTATTAGGCGTTTTAGCCATAGGAATTGCTCTCTTATTTTTAAGTGGTTATTTATTAGTGAATGCAAATCCTTGGGGAACTGTAACCGCCATCCCTGGAATATCCTTTGCCATACAAGGTTTATGGTTAATGGTAAATCCCTATGCCATTGTGTATAACGACCGATTTGAAATTCAACAATCTTTATTGTATCACCGTCAATTTTATTTTTTAGACATGAAAGGATTAGATGGTGACAAGAATTTAATGATATACAATGATGATGATAAAGAGCCCCTTAAACTTTTTGGCATTAAAGCTTCTCATGCTATATTATTTAAACAAAAGCTATCAGAGAAAATTACTGAGAGCCTAAACAATCGTTCGTTTAAAAACTAACGATTGAACATACATTATTTTGCTACTATGAAAAACAAAAAACTGATTATACTACTCATTCTTTTATTTCCTGCATGTTTTAAATTAATCTTAGATTTTGCTACTGTTAACTCTAGAAAACTACCTTATTTTGGGCCTAAAAAATTAAATGGTAGCGATACGGTTTATTACCAAGTGGGCTCAGTATTTAAAGAATTATCTAACGACAGCTTAGGATTAAAAACAATTACTCTAGATACAATTAATTTCCCTGTTTATGTGGTTAGTTTTATTAAACAAAGTTATACTAAAGATAATTACAGATTAGCGTCATTAAGCGAATATATTCAATTTAAAAAAGATAAAATAAAATACATTCCTATTGTTATTGTTTCGCCATGCGATGGAAATAGCGATGTGGCTTGTTTACGAGACCTAGAAAAATTAACCGTTGATAACCCCAACATTCATTCATTATACTGGAATAATAAATCATTTGATAGCCTTAATGTAAGTTACTTTAAAGAAAAACCAACCCATGTAGATTATAGTACCTTTGTGTTAATTGATAAAAAAAGAAATATACGAGGGTATTATGATGCTAGATATGCCGATGACTTTAAAAGACTTATTGAGGAGTATCAGTACCTAAGAATGAAAGAAGAACAAATACAGATTATGAATAACACTAAAATAGAAAAAAGATAATGAGAAATTTTGTTGCTGTAATTATCCTAACCGTTTTGGCTGCGTGTACTAACTCAACTAAACAGAAACAAGCTTTATTACCTATTCTTGGCGAAAAAAAACTAGGAGGCGCAAGCGGAAAAGACACTTTATATCACACTATTCAAACTTTTACATTTGTAAATCAATACCACGACACCATTACTGAAAATACCATAGCAAATAAAATTTATGTTGCTGATTTTTTCTTTGCTACTTGCCAAAGTATTTGTCCTAAAATGAGTTCGCAAATGTCAATTGTTCAATCTGCATTTAAAGATGATAATGATGTGTTGCTGTTGTCGCATACTGTAAATCCAATGCACGACACTGTAGAGGTTTTAAATGCTTATGCTCAAAGCTATGGCGCAATAAAAAACAAATGGCATTTTTTAACAGGAGCTAAAAAACAAATTTACGATATTGCCTATAAAGATTATTTAGTAAATGCTTTAGAAGATGATGGTAGTGAAGAAGGATTTTTACACAGTGAATTATTTATTTTGATTGACAAACAAAAGCGTATTCGTGGAATATATGATGGCACAGATAGCGTGGCAGTATCAAAATTAATTACTGATATTAAACTATTAAAACAAGAATAATGAGGTATATACTTTTTATAACCTGTTTCTTCTTTAAACTACAACTTTTCTCCCATTCATCATTTGTTACCATCTCATACATAGATAGTACACATACCGTAATTGAAATTGAACAAGTAGCAGCCGACACATTAAAATCATCTTCATCAATCTTTAAATTGTTTCATCATAAAAAACAAAACAATAAACGGATTATTGCGGCTGTTCTTGCCTTCCCATTTCCATTTGGCATGGTGGGACTTCATCGCATTTTCTTAGGCACCAAACCTTATGTTCCAGTAAGCTATATTGCAAGCTTAGGAGGTGTATTTGGTGTATTACCCTTGATAGATTTTTTCACCATTATTTTCCATAAGAACTACGAACAATTAGAAAACAATGGGAAAGTGTTTATGTGGATTAAAGATTAATCTTTAACCTAGATTATGCGTTATCAATTCTATTAGGAGCTAAAAACAAAAAAATCTTGCCATTTCCGACAAGATTTTATTTTGGGTAAGTAACCGGATTCGAACCGGCGACCCTCAGAACCACAATCTGATGCTCTAACCAGCTGAGCTATACCTACCGTTTTGAGGCGTCAAATGTAACAAAATTTCTATTCCTAGCAAAATTTGAAGAAAAAAGTTGATTTAATTTTCTTTATTATTCTTTGCTTCAATCCACTTCGACATATACTTAGTGCCAGATATTGTGTGGTGCAAAAGCATAGAACCTGTAAAATTACAACGGCGATGTTCCGCTAAATTTGATAATAATGAGTTAATGTTATCCTTCCAAAGATTTGTATGTAATTTCTTGTTAAATACTTGATTAACTATAGCTACACCTTGCTGCTGAGCCTCCTCCCACACATGCTTTTCTTGATATAACTGAATCGCTTTTTGCGCAAAATCATTAGGATTATTACTAATATATCCATTCCAATTCATGTCGTTACACATGCCCTCAGCTCCAATATCAGTAGTTACACTTGGGGTGCCATACAACATAGCATCAAGTAATTTTCCTTTTAAACCAGCGCCAAAACGTAGTGGAGCCAAACACACTCTAGCTTTCATCATTACCTCTTTAGCGTCATTAGCTCTTCCTTTTATTAAAAATCCCTCCTTTTCATTATGTAATTGCATCACTTTTGGCGACGAATATGCGCCATAAACATGAAGTTCAGCGCCTTTTAATTGCTGTCGAATTAATGGCCAAATAGTTTCTTTTAAGTATAAAACCGAATTCCAATTTGGCTCATGTAAAAAATTGCCAATAGTTACAAAATGCTTTCTTTGTTCAAAGTTTGGAAATTGGGCAAGATAATTTGTAGGGAATTCTTCTATCAAGAATGGTAAATAAAATAACAACTTAGCATCAACCTTAAATACATCTCTTAAAATTTCCATCTCAGCCTTTGAAATCATAAGAGAACAATCACAACGATAAATAGAAGCAATTTCTCGTTTAGAAACATCCATTTCTAATAAATCATCTGTTTTAAACTCTCTTTTCTCTTTATGTGCTTGTTGTCGGGCTAAGCGCAAACAGTGTAAATCAATGGTATCAAGCACTCTTAAACTATTAGGAGAAAACTCTGCAACACGCCAACCATATTGTTCTTCAATCATAAACCGATCAAAAATGACAACATCAGGTTGTAAATTCTTAATAAAGGTATCAAAGCTATTGCTATTTAGTTGTATATTATATTCCGTTATGTTTAATGCCAATAAATTGAAAGAAAAATCAGATTTAGCAGCAGAACTAGCAAACGAGACTGTCCAATTTAATGATTGAAAAAATTCAATAAGTTGCAATGTTCTACTACCAGCAGCTGAAGAATTTGGCTCAGGCCACACCGTACCAATAAATAGAACCTGCATATTTATTTCTAAAAAGAGTTAAGAAACAAAAATAAACAATCGTTGGTATATAATACCAAATATAAATAATTGTTCAAATAGTTTTAATTATATAAATTTACTCTTGTAACTTTAACCCGTTATTATCTAATAAATAGATTAAGCATGGAAAGAGTAGAAGTTCTAAAAACATATAAAATATTTATTGGTGGACAGTTTCCGCGAACTGAAAGTGGCAGATATTATCCATTAAAATTAAAAAACAACATGACTGTAAATGTAAGTTTATCATCTCGTAAAGATTATAGAAATGCAGTTGTTTCTGCACGTTCTGCTTTTTCTTCGTGGAGTACACGACCAGCCTTTAATCGTGGGCAAATTTTATATCGTATTGCCGAAATGCTTGAAGGAAGAAAAGAACAGTTTTTAGAAGAATTAAAACAATTAGGATATACTGCCTCTCAAGCAAAAAAGGAATTAGAATTAAGCATTGATAGAATTGTGTATTACGCTGGCTGGTGCGATAAATACCAACAAATGTATAGCGCCGTAAATCCAGTAGCCAGTTCTCATTTTAACTTTTCGGTTCCAGAACCTATGGGCGTTGTAGCCATTCTTGCAAATGAGGATACGGCATTAATAGGATTAATCTCGGTACTTGTGCCATGTATTGCAGGTGGAAATACCTGTGTGGTATTAGCTAGCGAAAGCAAACCTACTTGCGCTGTTACTTTTGCAGAGGTGCTGGCTACTAGCGATGTTCCAGCAGGTGTAGTAAATATTCTAACTGGAAATCGAAAAGAATTACATACGCATTTTTCATCTCACATGGATGTAAATGCTATTGTAGATTGCAATAACGAACCAGACTACACTAAAACCATACAAGAAAACGCCTCGCTAAATGTTAAGCGTGTGTTTAATTGGAATAAACAATGGATGAACGAACAAGAACAAAATCCATATTTTATTACAGAACTTCAAGAAATTAAAACCACCTGGCATCCTATTGAAAACATAGGCGTTTCGGGAATAAAGTATTAAATTAGCTATTGCTACCTTTTTCCAATTCAATACTTTTTGGAAATAATATATTATTTTCTAGATGAATGTGTTGATGTAAATCATTCTCAAACTCTTCTAATTTATGATACGCTAACTTATAGGTTGTACAAGCCCCAACTGGAGCTTTATAATCATTCGAAAGTTCTTTAATGGTTTTAAAAATATTGCCAACAAGTTCGTGCTCATCTTCCATCATCTGAATAGGTGTTTTAATAGTGCCAAAACTTGTAGTAGCATTTTGATTGGTTGTAGGACTATTAACTAACTCTTTAATATATGGAAACAACACATTTTCTTCTTTAATGATATGAGCGCTCAGTTCATTAGCCGCTTGCATAAACAACTCGTTTATCGTTACTAATTCAATATGTTCTTCGCCATGCACTTTGGCTACCTTATTAATATATTCCGTAATTAATGGTAAGTTTTTTTTAACATACTGGTGATGCGTGTTGATGATATAATCTATTAAAAAATCTAATTTCCACTCATTAAAATTTTGAGCATTAGAGTTAGTGCCCGAATTATAAATATTTAATTCTGCTATCAGCTCATCAACAGTAACTGTTTTGTTTTTGCAAACTTGGTTTAATGTTTTTTTTCCTCCACAACAAAAATCAATGTGGTGTTTCTTAAACACATCCGCTTTTCCTAAGTTTAAAGTTACTATTTCTCCTACAGTGGTATCACCTGTAATTACAATATTCCCCGCGTTCATAATCATAAAGGATTTAAAAAGTTATTATTAAAAAAATTGTCTTAAAAGTTCGGTAAATTCAATTTGAATACTTTGAGTTTTATCTTTAGCGTACCAAAGATGTAATGCTGTTACAAATTCATCATGACTAGCGTTAGGGTTATTTTTCTTATACTCTAGCACCATATCTTGAATGCGCTTTGGTCGAGCGCCCCACACACCTTTCACTTGCTTATCTTGGATAAAAATTAATTTTGGAACTGCACGCGCGCCATTAGTAAGAAATTTATCCATTATCGTTAAATTTTCATCTCGCAAGATAAGTTGTAAATTAATGTTTGAATTTTGTTCTGCCATTTTAGCAATAACTGGTATGCATTGTGCACCATCTCCACACCACGATTCTGTAATTAACAACCATGTAATTGGTTTATTAATTTCTTTTAAAACATTTACTAATTCAGGATTAAGCACACATTGTTTATCTATTCGTTTCATGCGTTGCGCATTAAGGTGAGTTGCCTCAATACGCTCAGTAGTTGGTTCGCCCGTACAACTTTTTTGTTCAGCTAAAGTGGTTACTAAATTCTTATAGTCATTATAAGTATATGTTTTTGTTAATTGGCTCTGTTCAATAGTTTCCATAGTAATTTATGTTTACGCAAATATTCATCTAAAATAAATAATTACGAATGACATAAATCATTGATAGGGTGATTTAGAATTAATTAACACTCGTTATAATAGACGAAGGCGACCGTGTTGGTCGCCTTCTGTTTAATCAAAAAACTTAAACTAAAAAATGAAAAAAGTATAAATTGTTTTATGCAAATTGTTTTATTAGACTTTAGCTTGTTGCGGAGCTTACACTAATTAAAACAGCTTGTGTTTTTTGATTAAAATTTTTATTTAGGTAATAACACATCGTTTATTACATGAATCATTCCGTTAGCAGTAGAAATTGATGCTACAATTTCACTTCCATTAACAAATGTTTTATCACCATCTTTAGTTATTTTTACTTTTCCTCCATTCACCATCTCATATTCTTGGCCATCTTGCATATAATCTGTTTTTAAAGATCCTACATAAGTATGATATTCTAAAACACTTGTTAAATCAGCTTTTTTCTCAGGTTTTAATAATCCATCCACAGTGCCAGCAGGTAATTTATCAAAAGCGGCATTTGTTGGAGCAAATACTGTAAAAGGACCTGCGTTACTCAACGCATCAACAAGTTCAGCAGCTTTTACAGCTGTAACTAAAGTTGTATGGTCTTTACTTCCTACAGCAACCTGCACAATGTTAGGTGCCGACGTTTCATCTTTTACGCCTGATTGACCTACGGCAGTAGCTTGGTTAACATTTGCTGATTCGGTTTGAGCATCACTGCTTGTTGCCTCGGGGGATGAACCACATGATAGAAGGCTTAAACTTCCAATAATCATTAAGGCTTTAAATGTTGTTTTCATATACATAGTTTTTATTGATACAAAGTTAAGAGGCTTAATACTTTTATTTTATGATTCAACTCAACTCGATATGATGTTTAATGTCAGCTAAAATTACGAATAAGAAACAAGCTTTTTTACATGATTAAGGTCATAAATGAAATTAGAATTTTAAATCGGATATTTATGTCCTTAATTAGAGAGTATGCTTTGCGACGAATTCAAATACAAAACAACTAAGATGAACTCAACCAATGTTCATACATTTCATATTCCTGTAATGGGGTTAGCTTTTACAATTGACACTCCTATAAAGGTCGCTAAATACGGCATATCTAGTGTTATCAGCATTATGGAAGACCATCTCATTGAACAAATGAGAGAATGTATTTGTAAAAAAGAAGGAAAACCTTATGAGTTTATTTCTGAAAAAGAAAATGATTATAGGGCGAAACGAATTACAGCATATCTCAATTTGTTACATGACGTTGTTCAGGAACAAGTAGAAAATTTACGTTTAGAGGACTTTGAACAAAATACTGATATTAATCAGTATTTTGAATTATTACCAGATACCAATAGAATAAAACAAATTTACAAGACTCTGGCGTTATATAATCCTAAGGATAAAAAAGTAATGTATGATAAACTTAGGAAATCAATTATAGCAGGTTCGATAGATGTAAATATTATGACAAAATTGGATAAAACCAATTATGATGAACATGATAACGAACTTCCTAGCGAATTTTCAGATGCGCTATCTGCCCTACGAGGATATGCGCTAAGTAAATTAGAATCCTCTATTGTATTTTCTGCCGGCCTAAATCCAAGATTATTTAGTTACTGCGAACAATTTGAAGATTTTTACCCAGATGAAAATGGAATTATAAAAAAGAAAATTATATTAAAAGTAAGCGATTATCGTTCAGCTTTAATTCAAGGAAAATATTTAGCAAAAAAAGGATTATGGGTTTCGGAATTTAGAATAGAATCAGGCATAAATTGTGGAGGGCACGCATTTGTGTCCGACGGTATATTATTTGGTCCTATTTTAGAAGATTTTAAAAATAAACGAGATGAGTTATTGAAAGAAATCTATCAAGAATGGGAGAAAGCCATTCAAAACAAAGGCAAAAAATTATTCAAAACAACGCCTCAACTTAAAATCACTGCTCAAGGCGGTATAGGTACCGCACAAGAGAACAATTTTCTACTCAATTACTATAATTTAGATTCTATTGGTTGGGGTAGCCCTTTTTTATTGGTTCCTGAAACAACCAACGTAGATTCGGAAACATTAGAAAAATTATCAAAGGCTAAAAAAACAGATTATTATTTAAGCGATGCATCGCCATTAGGTGTGCCGTTTAATAATTTTAGATTAAGTAGTTCCGAGGAACAACGCAAGCAACGTATTAATAAAAATAGACCTGGAAGCCCTTGTTACAAAAAATTCTTATCAAACAATACCGAATTCACCGATAGAGTTATTTGCACAGCTTCAAGGCAATATCAAGATTTAAAAATCAAACAGCTAACATCTACCTTTACCGATAAAACAATTTTAGATAAACACATTGAAAAAGTAATGGAAAAAGATTGTTTATGCGAAGGACTAGGAGCATCGGCGTTACTGGTTAATAATGCTAAACTTCCTCACAAATTAAAAGCTGTTACAATTTGCCCAGGTCCTAATTTGGCTTATTTCTCGGGAGTGTTCTCATTTAAACAAATGGTAGATCATATATACGGAAGAACAAATTTATTAAACGAACTATTCAGACCAAACTGTTTTATAAACGAACTTGAACTCTATATTGATTATATTAAAAAGGAGTTCGAAAAATTTATCATCGGTCTTTCACACCGAAACAGTTCCTATTTTAATCAGTTTAAAAAGAATTTAAACGACGGCATTAGTTATTATCAAAATTTATATCAAAAAGTAAAAGAAGCCGAAGCTTTATTTCCAAACTCAAATATAGAGTTACTTCAAAATTTACAACAAAACATTAATCGTTTATTTAATCAATCCATCAATGAAGATGTGAAACCAATTAGTTTATAAGAATTATGAGTGAAAAGATGAAAACCCTAACAGAACCATTTAAGATAAAAATGGTAGAACCCTTAAGAGTAACAACTGAGGAGTATAGAAAAGATGTATTAAAAAAAGCAGGTTATAATCCGTTTTTAATTAGTTCCAAAGATGTATTTATTGATTTTTTAACGGATAGTGGAACGGGCGCTATGAGCGACAAGCAATGGTCGGGCATTATGATGGGTGATGAAAGTTATGCTGGTGCTAGAAGCTGGGAGCACTTAGAACGAGTTGTAAAAGATTTAACTGGTATGCCTTATATCTTACCCACACATCAAGGGCGTGCAGCCGAACGAATTTTATATGGCATATTAGGAGGAAAAGATAAAATATTTATTAGCAACACTCACTTTGACACAACGCGTGCTAATATTGAATACACTGGGGCTACAGCTATAGATATTATATATGATGAGGCTAAAAATCCTGAGAACGACTTACCATTTAAAGGTAATATAGATTTAATAAAACTCGAACAATTAATCGCAGAACATGGCAAGGAGAATGTTGCTGCAATTGTAATGACTGTAACAAATAACTCCTCTGGCGGGCAACCGGTTAGCATGGAAAACATGTTAGCTGTTCGAAAAATTTGTGATTCGTATCAAATACCGATGGTGATTGATGGTTGCAGGATTGCCGAGAACGCTTACTTTGTGAAGCATCGTGAAGCAGGATTTGCAAATAAATCTTGTGAAGATATTGCCAAACAAATGTTGCGCTTAGGTGATGCGTTTGTAATGAGTGCAAAAAAAGACGGTATGGTAAATATGGGTGGTTTATTAACCGTTAAAGACGAAGCGCTTTCTGTAAAATGTAAAAATCTTTTAATCATCTCCGAAGGGTTTACTACTTATGGTGGTTTATCAGGACGTGATATGGAAGCTTTAGCCATTGGATTAACCGAAGTGTTTGATGAAGATTATTTACATTATAGAATTAGAAGCACCGCATATTTAGGAGAAAAATTAAAAGCAAAAGGTGTTCCTGTGGTGTGGCCAATTGGTGGACACGCTGTTTATGTTGATGCTAAAAAACTATACAATCAAATTCCAGTTAATGAGTATCCAGGACAAGCCTTGGTGTGTGATTTATACATCAAAGGCGGCATTAGAGCAGTAGAAATAGGTAGTTTAATGTTTGGTAAATATGATGAGAAAGGGGCACTTATTCCTGCCACCAATGAACTTGTAAGATTAGCCATTCCACGAAGGGTTTATACTCAAAGTCATATTGATTATGTGTTAGACATTTTTGATGACATACTAGAATTAAGAAACCAAACCAAAGGGTATAAAATAACGTATGAACCGCCGTTTTTAAGGCACTTTACAGCAAGATTAGATAAAATATAATCGTTTTAAATTAACTCGTATAATAAAAAAAAAGAGATATGAAAACAATAAAAAAACGCTCATGGGCTGAGCCTTACAAAATGAAGATGGTAGAACTTCTTAAAATGACTACCGAAAAACAACGTTTAAAAGCTATTAAAGATGCAGGTTACAATACTTTTTTATTACCATCAGCCGATGTATATATTGATTTGTTGACAGATAGTGGTACTAACTCTATGAGCGACCGCCAGTGGAGTGCCTTTATGACTGGCGATGAAGCCTATGCAGGTAGTAAAAGTTATTACATCTTAGAAGAAACCATTCAAAAATATTATGGTTATAAATATGTAGTTCCTACACACCAAGGCAGAGCAGCCGAAAACATCTTATCTCAAATCTTAATTAAAAAAGGAGATATTGTTCCAGGCAACATGTACTTTACTACAACCCGTTTACATCAAGAATTAGCAGGTGGTATTTTTGCTGATGTTATTATTGATGAAGCACACGATCCATTAAGCGAACATCCTTTTAAAGGAAATGTAGATATTGCTAAACTTGATAAATTGGTAAAAAAACATGGTGCTAAAAAAATTCCTTACGTGTGTGTAGCCACTAATGTAAACATGGCTGGCGGACAACCAGTAAGTATGGAAAATCTTAAAGAATTAAGAGCTTATACTAAAAAACACGGCATAAGAATTATTCATGATATGACACGTGTTGCTGAAAACGCATTTTTTATTCAGCAACGTGAAAAAGGATACGCTAAAAAAACAATAGCTCAAATAGTTAAAGAAATTTGTTCTTATACCGATGGTGCCACAATGAGCGCCAAAAAAGATGCTCTTGTAAATATAGGTGGATTTATGGCAATTAATGATTGGGACGTGTTTGAAGAAGCCAGAAACTTAGTAGTAGTGTATGAAGGATTACATACTTATGGCGGATTAGCTGGTCGTGATATGGAAGCAGTAGCAGTGGGAATTGTTGAGAGTTTAAATGACGACCATCAAAAAGCACGTGTTGGTCAAGTAGAGTACCTTGGTCATAAAATGATGGAATACAATATTCCAATTGTAAAACCAATTGGTGGGCACGGTATTTTTGTTGATGCAAAAGCATTTTTACCTCATCTTACTCAAGACCAATTTCCAGCACAAACTTTAGCTGCTGAACTTTATGTAGATTCTGGAGTAAGAACTATGGAGCGTGGTATTGTATCCGCAGGAAGAAAACCAAATGGCGAAAACTATTATCCAAAACTTGAATTGGTACGATTTACAATTCCAAGACGGGTTTATACACAAGCGCACATGGATGTAATTGCTGAATCTGCCGCTGCAGTTTATGAAAGAAGAAAATCCATTAAAGGTTTAAAGATGGTTTATGAACCTAAGTATCTACGTTTCTTCCAAGCTCGATTTGAAAAACTGAAATAAAAACAAAAAGGTTACTATAGGAATAATGAAATTAAAAGCTCGACATACTTTTTTTATTCTTAGTGCTTTATTTTTAATCTATTCAGTTAGTATCTATTTAAAACCTTTGTCGGTAAATACTGATGATAGATTTGACAAAACAGCTGCAGCTAATGGTAAATTAGTTTGGCAAAAATATAATTGTCAAGCCTGTCATCAGTTTTATGGCCTTGGTGGATACCTTGGTCCCGACTTAACAAACATTTTATCTCAGCCCGGGAAAGGTGAAGCACTTGTAAAAGCTATGCTAAAAACAGGAACCAAACAAATGCCCGCTTTTCAATTATCCGAAAAAGAAACGCAAGAATTAATAGAGTTTTTAAAATCAACCGACGCTAGTGGCAGCGCAGATCCTAGAAATTTTGAAAATACAAACTTTGGAATGATTGAACGATATGAAACTAAATAAACTACATATTGGAAATCTTTTTCTAGTTACAGCCATTATCATGTTGCTTTTGGGCTTAGGTTTTGGGTTACTAGCTGCGTTTATTTATTTGTATCCAAACTTTTTAAAAGATTCTATTGGTTTTATCTCATTAAGACCTCTTCATGTTTCTTCAGCAATGTTTTGGATTATCTTAGGCGCAACTGGATGCGTATATAATGGATTAAGAGTTGTAACCAACAAGCCTATAACAAATCGAGTAGCTATTATGCAATGGCTATTATGGATCATTTCAATCATTGGTATTTTTATTTCGTATTTCACCCATCAATTTGGAGGCAGAGAATACTGGGAGTTCAATCCAGTGTGGGCATTACCTATTGCCATAGCTTGGTTATTATTCTTAAGTAATTTTTATAGTCATATAAACAATGTACGCAAATGGCCTGTGTATATGTGGATGTGGCTCACTGGCTTAACTTTTTTCTTATTTACTTTTATAGAAAATTACCTTTGGCTGTTCCCTTATTTTAGAGAGCATTTTATAACCGATATGACCATTCAATGGAAAGTAAATGGTTCGTTAGTTGGTTCATGGAATCAAATGATTTATGGCACAGCATTTTTCTTAATGGACAGAATTTCAGGAACTAAAAAAGTAGGAAAAAACAACTTAGCATTTGCCATGTATTTTTTAGGGTTATTTAATTTAATGTTTAATTGGGGTCATCACATCTATACACTTCCAACCGAAAAATACATTCGCTATATAGGCTATATAGTGAGTATGACAGAGTGGGTTTTCTTTGTTAAAATTATTTATAACTGGAAAGGAGCTGTAAGCGACATACAAAAACACTATCACTATTTCCCTTACAAATTTATAATGGCATCCGATATTTGGGTGTTTATAAATATGGGACAAGCTTGTTTATTCTCAATACCAGCTATTAATATCTACACGCATGGCACACATGTAACCGTAGCTCATGCAATGGGCACTACCATAGGAATAAATACTATGATTTTACTAGCCGCTTGTTTTGAGTTTTTAAAACCCGACTTGTACAAAGAAACTTCTCTCAAAGCACTAAATAGAGTGTTTTGGTTTTTACAAATAAGCCTCGTGGTTTTTTGGACATCATTAAATATAGCAGGTATCAAAAAAGGACTTTGGCAACTCAGCAATCCTCAATCAAGTTATAGTAAAATGATGGACTCGCTTGAACCTTATTTTATAACATTTATTATAGCAGGTTTTGGTTTGTTTGTTTCGCTAAGCATTATTGCTTATAAATTACTCAAGCATTCTAAAAAAAGTATTTTTAATTAATTCACATCATGAAAGCAGTTGATTTACATGACCTAAAAACAGCATATGCTTACAAGAGTAATGCTGATTTAAAACTAACACATTTTGTTTTTAATACGCTTCAAAAACCCATTTTATTGGGTCTATTAAAATCATGTGCTAACGGAATAGTTAAATACAATCTTCCGTTTCAATCTATAATTAAAAAAACAATCTATAAATTATTTTGTGCAGGAGAAAATATCGAAGAAGCTTTTAAGCTCATACGCTATTTAGATTCTTATCACGTAAAATCTGTTTTAGATTATGTTTCGGAAGGTGAGAAAACTGAAGCAGCCTTTTCTTTGAATGCCAAAACTATACTAGAGAATGTGATTAGAGTTGGAAAAGAATGTCCTGGAAATTATATTAGTGTAAAAATAACAGGATTAGAAGATCCTGATTTCTTAGGTAAAATAAATAGTAAAACATTCCCAATTAATAATCCTAGGTTTGATAAATTACTTGAACGTGTGGATGCTATTTGTAATGCTGCACAAAAACATCAAGTAATAGTATATATAGATGCCGAAGATAGGTATATGCAAGATATTATAGATGCTATTACCGAACACATGATGGAAAAATACAACACACAACAAGTTGTAGTATTTAATACATTACAAATGTATTTAAAAGACCGCCTCAAATACCTAGAAGGTCTTATTGCAACAGCAAAACAAAAAAAATATATTGCAGGAATAAAACTAGTACGTGGTGCCTACGTAGAAAAAGAAAGAGAGACAGCCTTAAAAGAAAAAAGAGAATCTCCAGTATTTGATACGAAAGATCAAACTGATAAGTCATTTAACGCTGCGGTTGAGCTTTGTCTTCAAAATCATGCGTTAATTGCCACATGCATCGCCTCACACAATTACAATAGCACTCAATTAGCGCTCGATTTAATGCAAAAATATCATATTACTGATATTAACAAAGTACGATTTTCTCAACTTTATGGTATGTGTGATGGCATTACATTTAATCTAGCTGCTGCTGGATATAGTGTTTCTAAATATTTACCGTATGGAGAGGTAAAAAAAGCTATACCATATCTCATCCGCCGTTCCGAAGAAAACACCTCTATTAACGGACAGGTAAATGATGAACTACACCGACTACAAAAAGAAATAAATAATAGAAAACACCATTAATAACTATATCATGACAACTTATATTATTGTTGCTATCGCTTGGTTACTAGTATCGCTTTTACTAGGAGCTTATGTAATTGGATTTGGCTTAAAAGGTAAATCACACTATCAGGTTGGATTCCTAACCTTGGGCATCTCCTACATTTTAGGAATTTGCATGTTACTTACATGTATATTTATGATGTAATTTCAACTTAATTTATTTGGATTTGATTCCATTTTCTTTGGTTTTTCATTAGTTAAACTTAAGAAAATGTCTCTTATCTTTTAAACTAAATCAGTACACTTTGGTTTGAAACGGAACAGGTATTAGATTATAGCAATTGGAATTTTTAACAGAAATAATAAAATTAAAATTCCGCCTACAATTATTCGGTACCAACCAAAAGCCTTAAATCCATTTTTACTTAAGAATCCTATAAACGACTTAATAGCTATTAATGCGACAATAAACGCAATAATATTTCCAAACAATAATATGCTTATTTCTTCTGATTGAATGGTAATGCCTTCTTTATAAAAATCAAGTAATTTTTTTGCCGTAGCAGCAAACATAGTAGGCACAGCTAAAAAGAAAGAGAATTCTGCTGCATTTTTTCGGGTTAATTTTTGAGTCATTCCTCCAATAATAGTGCTGGCACTTCTACTCATACCTGGCCACATAGCCAAGCACTGAAACAAGCCTATTTTAAGAGCCACAGGATATGTAATGTCTTTTTCTTCATCAAGGTTATTCGCAATAAACCATTTATCTACAAAAATTAAAACAATCCCACCTACAAATAAAGCTACTGCCACACCCATTAAGTTTTCGAGTGCAGCATCTATGTAGTCGCTTAATAATACTCCAAAAACAGCAGCAGGAATAAAAGCAACGAGTAGCTTAAAATAAAAATCAATGGATTTAAAAAAACGTTTAAAATACAATACAACCACCGATAAGATAGCGCCTAACTGAATAGCAATAGTAAATAACTTTACAAAAGGAGTAGGCTCTACCCCTAACAGAGCGGTTGTAATCATCATGTGTCCAGTAGATGAAATAGGCAAAAACTCTGTTAATCCTTCTACAACAGCAATGATAAAAGCTTCAAAATAGGTCATAGTTTGTGTAATCAATAAAACAAAAAGCAATTATATTAATTAAGCTTCGTTGTTTTTGTTCTTAGGACGCCACATAATGGCAACAATTATAGTAACAAATCCCGCCAAACATAACATAGGGGCAATTGTAATACGTTGCGTATCAAAAATAGCTGGGTTAAATACATTTGGATCATCACTACCGCCTCCAATCATAAGCAAGTAACCTAATACAATAAGCGCAAATCCTCCTATTAGTATCTGATAGTTTTGTTTCCCAAACGTAGTTTTCATAATCTTGTAATTAAGAGAACAAATCTATTAAAAATCTTTGTTTTATGCTACCTAAAGCCACAAAATAGCGTGTTTTTCGTTAATTTTTCGTAATATTGCTATTCTTTTAAATACATTTTATGGCTAAAGTAGCATTAATTACAGGAGTAACTGGGCAAGATGGCGCCTATTTATCAGAATTACTATTAAGTAAAGGATATATTGTACATGGGGTAAAGCGTCGTAGTTCTTTATTTAACACTGATAGAATTGATCATTTGTACCAAGATCAACACGAAAAACACGTAAATTTTAAATTACATTATGGTGATTTAACCGATAGCACCAATTTAATTAGAATTGTGCAAGAAACTCAACCAGATGAGATATACAACTTAGCGGCTATGTCGCATGTAAAGGTAAGTTTTGATACTCCCGAATACACCGCTAACGCTGATGGTATTGGTACTTTAAGAATTTTAGAAGCTATTCGTATATTAGGTCTTGAAAAGAAAACACGTTTCTACCAAGCTTCTACCTCTGAATTATACGGATTAGTTCAAGAAATTCCTCAAAAAGAAACAACTCCATTTTATCCACGTAGTCCTTATGGTGTTGCGAAATTATACGGTTTTTGGATTACTAAAAACTATCGCGAATCTTATGGTATGTATGCTTGTAATGGTATTTTGTTTAACCACGAAAGTCCGTTGCGTGGCGAAACCTTTGTAACACGTAAAATTACACGTGCGGCTGCTAAAATTAGTTTAGGGCTTCAGGATAAATTATTTATGGGTAATATTGATTCTGAACGCGACTGGGGACATGCTAAGGATTATGTAGAAGGAATGTGGCGCATGTTACAACAAGAAACAGCGGATGATTTTGTATTAGCTACTGGCATAAAAATTACCGTGCGCGAATTTATTAATATGGCTTTTGCCGAAGTAGGTATCACCTTAAAATGGGAAGGAAAAGCCGAACAAGAAAAAGGTATTGATGCTGCCACTGGAAAAATTTTAGTTGAAATTGATCCGAAATATTATCGCCCTGCCGAGGTTGATTTATTAGTTGGTGACTCTACAAAAGCCCGCACTAAACTTGGATGGAAACCAACTTATACAGTACAAGCTTTATGTAAAGAAATGGTAGCAGCCGATGTTGAATTATTTAAAAAAGATAAATATCTATTAGAAGGCGGACACAAAATTTTAAATTATAAAGAGTAATTTATAAATCAACACGTGTTGTTTAATTTGATACGACAAACCATATTCATGAATTTAGATTCTAAAATATACATCGCTGGTCATCGAGGAATGGTGGGCTCAGCCATTATGCGTAATTTACAAAGCAAAGGTTACAAAAACATTGTAACTCGCAGCTCTAAGGAATTAGACTTACGCCAACAACAAGCTGTACAACAATTTTTTGAAACTGAAAAACCAGAATATGTTTTTTTAGCTGCCGCAAAAGTTGGAGGCATACAAGCTAATAACATTTATAGAGCCGATTTTATTTATGAAAACTTGATGATACAAAACAATGTCATTCATCAATCGTACTTATCGGGTGTAAAAAAATTAATGTTCTTAGGTAGTTCTTGTATTTATCCTAAAATGGCGCCTCAACCGTTAAAAGAAGAATACCTTTTAACGGGCTTACTTGAAGAAACTAACGAGCCTTATGCTATTGCTAAAATTGCAGGCATTAAAATGTGTGAAAGTTATAAGAGACAATACGGTTGTAATTTTATTTCGGTGATGCCTACCAACATGTATGGCCCTAATGATAATTACAACCTAAATAACTCACACGTATTACCCGCATTAATTAGAAAATTTCATGATGCCAAAGAACAAAATTTGCCTAGCGTAGAAATGTGGGGAACTGGAACACCTATGCGTGAGTTTTTACATGCCGATGATTTAGGTGATGCTTGTGTGTATTTAATGAACCACTACGATGGCGAACAGTTTGTAAACATTGGTTCGGGAACCGATTTAACCATAAAAGATTTAGCTTTACTTATAAAAGACATTGTTGGGTTTAAAGGAGAAATTACTCACGATTTATCAAAACCTGATGGAACACCACGTAAACTAATGGATGTATCGTATTTACATTCATTGGGCTGGAAACATAAAATTGAACTACGAGAAGGTATTACACAGGTTTACGAAGACTTTAAAAAGAAAGAAGGCGTAAAAGTATGGTAACTGGTTTAAAACAGTGGACTAGAGCAAAAAGTCGAAAGCATATTTTACTTTTTACTTTTTTTGTTTCTCTTATGCCTCAGTTTTATTTTGCCCAGTTTTATAATTTACCTAACGATTACATCTTTGGTAATCTTACTCAGAAACAACTTGCTAAAATTGACACACTAGAACAAACGCATAGTGCCTTACAACCTTACATTCCATTTTTTAGTAAACAATATGAGTTTGTTGCCGATAGCACCAAACTGTTTAAATACGTGGCCGATGACCCAGCCATCAATAAAATCTTTTTTGATCACCTCATTCATATCAAGTCAAAGGGTAATAAATATGAATTTAAAGTTGATCCTTTATTAAATTTTGAATTTGGAAGAGCCTATTACGACACCACTTCTAAATACACTAAAACATCAACAAACACCAGAGGATTTATAGCAAGCGGAACAATAGGTAAAGATTTTTATTTTGAAACCATGTTTGCCGAAAATCAAAGTGTTTTTCCAGCTTATATTGCTGTGTATAGCAACCAAACTAAAATAATTCCTGGTCAAGGACGCCATAAAGCCTTTAAAACAACAGGTTATGATTATGCTTTTACATCAGGTTTTATTTCGTATCAGCCCATTCAGCAAGTCAATATTCAACTAGGACATGGTAAACAAAAAATTGGAAACGGTTATCGTTCATTGTTATTAAGCGACAACGCATTTAATTATCCCTATTTAAGAATTACCTCACAATGGTTAAAAGGCAAACTCCAATACTCCAATATTTACGCTGTACTCATGAACTTAACCACTGGCGGCGCACCAACGCCAAAATACACCGAACCACTTTTTCAAAAGAAAGCAGCGTCGTTTCAGTTTTTAAGTTTTAATGCCACTAAGCGATTAAATATTGGCTTATTTCAAGGTATGATTTGGTCGGCAGCCGATAGCCTTAACAGACAACACTTAGATTGGCAATATTTTAATCCTGTTATCTTTTCCAATATTGGGTTTTACGGACTCAATAATAAAAACAACATACTCATAGGCGCAACCGCTAATTTTAAAATTACTCATCAACTTTCTGTTTATGCTCAATTTATGGGCGATGATTTTAGTAACACATTAACGCTTGGAAACACCTTTGGATACCAAGCAGGCATTAAATACTTTGATGCGTTTAAACTAAAAAACTTAATGCTACAAATTGAGTATAATGATGTGGCAGAAGGCTCTTACAATAATCCGTTAACAGCCTACAGTAATCAAAGTTATTCTCATTACAATCAAAATTTAGCTTATACGCCTGGGTATGGAAAAGAATTGGTTGCTATAGCTGATTATAAATTTAAAAGAGCCTTTGTAAATGTTAAATACAACATGCAATGGCTAACCTTAAATAAATTTGAATTATATAATAATTCCATTTTCAGAACACAAATTGGTTATACCATTAACACGGCATATAATTTTAATATATCTTTGGGATATAATTACAGGCAACAACAATTTCCAGATTTTAAATTATCAAATAATACCACTAGTTTTTATACCGTTAGTCTAAAATCAAATTTATATAACACCTATTACGATTTTTAAATACATATTATGATAGTCTTAATTTTAGTGTTTATCACCGCATTCTCTGTCGTTTTGTATTCGACACCGGCACTCATAAAAGTAGCCATCTTAAAACGTTTAATAGATGTGCCCACCGAAGAGCGAAAAATTCACAAACGTGCTGTGCCTACCATTGGTGGCATTATTATTTATGCGGCCACCCTTTTTTCATTTTCTTTATGGTATAATATTGATGAGATACACGAGTTCGATCAAATTTATGAATCGGTAAAAGATTTTAAAATTTTAGTGGCAACAAGTTTAGTGTTGTTTTTTGTTGGCGTAAAAGATGATATTATTGGAACCTCTCCAGTAAAAAAATTATTTGCCAATATTCTTGTGGCACTCATTTTAGTTTTAATGGGCGACATTAGAATTACTGGGTTGCATAATGTGTTTGGTGTAACCGACATTCCGCACTGGGGAAGTATTTTTATTTCATTATTTACTTATATCGTTGTTGTAAATGCTATGAATTTAATTGATGGCGTAGATGGTTTGGCAGCGGGTATTGGTTTTATTGCTTCTACTGTTTTTGGTACTTGGTTTGTATTTGCTAATGAATACACCATGGCTTCATTAGCCTTTGCTTTATCTGGAGCACTCTTAGGATTTTTAGTGTTTAATTTTTCTCCCGCAAAAATTTTTATGGGCGATAGTGGCTCTTTAATTATTGGTATGCTTATTTGTGTATTAAGCATTAAACTTATTGAGTATCCACTCACCCGATTAGATAGTTTTTGGATTCATGTTTCTAAACCTATGATTGTTATTGCCGCACTTATTTATCCCTTAACCGATACCTTACGTGTATTTATCATAAGAACCGTGAAAGGCCGTTCGCCATTTTCGGCCGATAGAAACCATCTTCATCATCGCTTAATAGATTGTGGTTATTCTCATGCTAAAACCGTTATTATTATATACATTTTTAGCATTATCACTGTGGGCGTTTCTTTAATTAGCTTTTATCTTAATGCCAGCCTATCATTATTAATGGTGCTGGCTTGTAGTGGTTTGTTTGTTTTATTTGTAAACACTTCTTATAAATACTCTAAGAAACGTCCAACTAAAAACGCTTAATGTTAAGTTCTCTTTTTAAAAAAATATGGTTGTGCTTTTGCTGCTTAAGTTTAACCTACATGGGTTATGCACAAGATAATCCTCAAGTGCAAAACATATTTATAAATCAAGAAACTCAACAAAGCATCGATTATGTTGATATTAAAAATCCAAGTATTGAATTTCATTCTGCTTTTAAGCCTTATGTAAATTCTACGCTTACTCATTTTTCAGACACAACAATTCCGTACATTCATTTTCCAGTCAAAAATTTTTTTCTAAGTAAATCATTTAACGAAGGTCCAAACAAACGATTACAATATAATTTTCAAGCCCTTCCAATTATTGATTTACAAGCAAGTTACGATTTACTAAATTCAAAATTTTTATCCGAAACATCCGGAGGCGCATTTGCTAAACTTAACATTAATAATGATTTTAGCTTTGCTGTAACTGCCATTGGCGGGCGAGTTTCTTATCCAACATTTATTGATACTATTGTTCAAACAACAGGTGTTATTCCAGGTTATGGTAGAGCATTTAAAAATGCTGATGGCAGTTATAATTATGCTAATTTATCGGGTTATGTTTCGTATAGCCCCAACAAAGTATTTAATTTTCAGCTAGGAAAAGACAAACATTTTATTGGTGATGGTTATCGCTCTTTATTATTATCCGATGTGGCGAATAACAATCCATACTTTGGAATTAATGTAAACGTATGGCGAATTCAATACAACGTATGGTATTCGTGGCTACAAGATTTCTCTAGATACGATGGTTCACAAAAAAGCTTACAAAACAAATATGGAACCTTTCATTATTTAAGTTTCAATGCTTTAAAAAATTTGAATATCTCTTTCTTTGAAAACATTGTTTGGCAAGGCACAGATACCAACAGAGTAAGAACATTTGAGGTCAATTACCTTAATCCTATTATATTTTATCGACCACAAGAATACTCTGTTGGCTCACCCGATAACTCAATGATGGGTTTAACCATCTCTACAAAACTTTTTAATACCTTAAAATTATATGCACAAGGTGTAGCCGATGAATTTTATTGGCAACAAATTAAAAAGCGAAATGGTTGGTGGGCCAATAAGCAAGGCTGGCAATTAGGCGCCAAATATATAGATGCTTTTCATGTCAAAGGTTTATCTATTCAACTCGAATACAATCAAGTTCGACCATATACCTACACACATGGCAGCGTACAACAAAATTATAGCCATTATGCTCAGCCATTAGCTCACCCATTTGGTGCAAATTTTAAAGAGTATTTAGGTTTTATAACTTATCGCCGTGCTCGATGGAGCATTAGTTTACAAGGATTATACGCTATTATTGGTAAAGATGCCTTTGGTTCAAACTTAGGTCAAAACATTTTTTTAAGCTACACCACACGTCCTTACGATTACGGACATAAAACCACACAAGGCAACAAAACAAAACTCATGCAAAGTGATATTAAATTTACCTATTACCTTGTTCCACAAATGAATTTAAGAGTAGAATTGGGCTATATACAACGTAGCGTAACCGACCAGCTTAATTATCAACTACAGTTACCTTATATATACTTAGGTGTAAAATCTAATCTCTCAAATTTTTATAGAGATTATTAATTCTTTAGCCTATAATTCCGCTTATATCTTATCTTTGTGCTTCATTTTTAAGTCATGGAGTATCATTTTAAAGAGATAGAAAAAACTTGGCAAGCATATTGGGCCAAGCACAAAACATTTGCAGCAAAAGATGGTGGAGATAAACCTAAGTATTATGTATTAGATATGTTTCCTTATCCTTCTGGTGCTGGCTTACACGTTGGGCATCCTTTGGGCTATATCGCTTCTGATATTGTTGCTCGCTACAAACGCCACAAAGGGTTTAATGTATTGCATCCAATGGGCTATGATAGTTTTGGTTTACCAGCCGAACAATACGCCATACAAACAGGGCAACATCCTAAAATTACTACCGAACAAAATATTGCTCGTTACCGCGAGCAAATGGATAAAATTGGTTTTTCATTTGATTGGGACAGAGAAGTTAGAACCTCTGATCCTGAATACTACAAGTGGACTCAATGGATTTTTATTCAACTATTTAATTCGTGGTATAATAAACAAACTCAGCAAGCAGAACCCATTGAAACACTCATTCAATATTTTGAAACCAAAGGGTTTAACTGTAAACTCGATGATACATTAACGGGCGATATTGAACATGAGTTGCCAGCTTTTACAGCCAACGAATGGAAACAATTTAGCGAAAAACAAAAAAGCGATGTGTTAATGAATTTTCGCTTAGCTTACCTAGGCGAAGCTTATGTAAATTGGTGTCCGGTATTAGGAACTGTATTAGCAAACGATGAAGTAAAAGATGGTGTGAGTGAACGAGGCGGTCATCCTGTAGAGCGCAAACTGATGAAACAATGGAGCATGAGAATTACAGCTTATGCACAACGTTTATTAGATGGCTTAGATGGTATTGATTGGACAGAAAGTTTAAAAGAAGCGCAACGCAATTGGATTGGCAAAAGCGAAGGTTGTAGTTTAAAATTTACAATTCAAAACTCAACAGAAACGATTGAAGTTTTTACAACTCGCCCTGATACGATATTTGGTGTATCATTTGTAACCATTGCTCCCGAACATGAATTAGTAAATAAAATTACTACTGCCCAGCAAAAACAATTAGTAGATGATTATGTAACAAAAGCAAAAAACAGAAGTGAACGAGAACGACAAGCAGATATTACAAAAATTACGGGCGTGTTTACGGGCGCTTATGTTCTACATCCATTCACTGGTAATCAAATCCCTGTGTGGGTGGGCGATTATGTATTGGCGGGCTACGGAACTGGCGCTGTAATGGCTGTTCCAGCACACGATGAAAGAGATTTCCGTTTTGCTAAACATTTTTCATTGCCAATTACCCAAGTTATTGAACCAACTATTTCACACGATTTTGAAAAAGATGCTTGGGGCGAAAAAGATGGCGTGTTAATTAATTCCGATTTCTTAAACACATTACCTGTAAAGCAAGCTATAAAACGTGCTATAGAAGAAATTGAGAAAAGAGGATTTGGAAAAGGCAAAATAAATTATCGCTTGCGTGATGCTGTATTTGGACGTCAAAGATATTGGGGAGAACCAATTCCGGTGTATTATAAAAATGATATTCCTTATGTTTTAAGTGAAAACGAATTGCCATTGGTGTTGCCCGAAGTGGATAAATACTTACCAACCGAAGATGGTGAACCACCATTAGCAAGAGCGAGTTCGTTTAAAAAAGATGGTGAGTATGCATACGAATTTTCTACAATGCCGGGATGGGCTGGTAGTTCGTGGTATTTTTTAAGATACATGGATCCTAAAAACTCCCAACAATTTGTAAATAAAGACCTAGCCAACTATTGGCAGAATATTGATTTATATATTGGTGGTAGCGAACACGCTACCGGGCATTTATTATATGTACGCTTTTGGACAAAATTTTTAAAAGATAGAGGCTACATTCCAGTAGATGAACCAGCCAAGAAATTAATAAATCAAGGTATGATACAAGGCAGAAGTAATGTTGTGTATAAAGTTGTAGGTGTCTGGGGCGGAAGTAATCTTACTGAAGAAGAATCAGAAGAAATAAGTAACGTTATTTCGAAACTACCTGAATTATTTATTTCAAAAGGTCATTACGATGTGATTACTAAATACAATAATTTAGTTGAATCTAATACCCCAATAGATGAAGAGTTCCGCAACAAATACAATTATATATCAAATGAAATAGAGAAAAAACAAGAAGAATATTATAAATCGACTAAAAGTAAAATACCAAAAGATGATTTTTGGTTCAGTCTAGGCATAAATTCTTTAGTAACACAAAATGTAGATGTTAACATTGTTCAAAATGATATCCTAACTATTGAGGCGTTTAGAAAATGGAGAAAGTATTATGAAAATGCTGAATTTATTTTAGAAGATGGGAAATATATCTGTGGAGTAATAGATAACGAAAAAATGTCTAAATCAAAATACAATGTTGTTACTCCCGATTCTATTTGCGAAAAATTTGGAGCTGATACCCTGCGCTTATACGAAATGTTTTTAGGACCATTAGAACAAAGTAAACCTTGGAATACCAACGGTATAACGGGTGTACATGGCTTCTTAAAAAAATTATGGCGTTTGTTTTATCAAACTGGAAGTTTTAGCGTTTCTGATGAAGCCGCCACTAAAGCCGAGTTAAAAGTTTTACATAAAACCATTAAAAAAGTTATTGAAGATATCGAGCGTTTTTCTTTTAACACTTCGGTAAGTACGTTTATGATTTGTGTAAATGAACTTACTGATTTAAAATGTAACAAACGCGCTATTTTAGAACCGCTTTTAATTTGTTTATCGCCCTATGCGCCACATATAGCCGAAGAACTTTGGAAACAATTAGGGCATCAAGATACCATTACTTTTGAACCGTTTCCTGAATGCAACGAGTCTTACTTGGTTGATGACTCGTTTAACTATCCTATTTCGTTTAACGGAAAAACACGTTTTAATTTAGAATTAGCAGCCACATTAAGCCCACAAGAAATTGAATCGTTAGTGATGGCGCATGAAAACACGATTAAATACCTTGATGGGAAACCCGTTAAGAAAGTAATTGTAGTGCCTAAAAAAATTGTGAATGTGGTGCTTTAAAGTAATTGAATCATCGAAATATTATTTTTTTATCGAAATTTTAATTACTTTCATAGCGTAAAAATGCTTTTTGATAGATTTATAAATCTTGGTATAGATAGCCAAACAGAATTCTATCTTCGGAGAGAGGCTAAAATCATTAACCTATTTTCTTATCTGTGTTTGGCTGGATTATTTGTAGGCATTTCTACCAATTTTTTCATTAGTGGCGATTATGCTATTGGCTCTGTCACCTTTTTAACTATCGCTTCTTTATTATGTTTATTACTTAACTATAAGCATTACTATAACCTTGCTACTTATTTATTTGTTATATCTATAAACCTTGAGTTATTTATACTATGTCAGCAATATATTCATACGGCTGGTTGTTACTTATATTATTTTCCCGTTATATTTTGTATTGTATCCATTCATAATCCTAAGTTGCCTAGGTCGCGTACCATTATCTTTTTATTTATTACCTTATTAAGTTTTATTTTAATTTGGTTTGTAAATATTCCTAGTCTTCGCATTGCAAACATTACTAAAAACGACAATGCCATCTTATTAATATATAATAGCTTTCTGTCTTTTATAATTACAATTATTTTAGTATATATCATAGTAAAACTCATAAATAAACACACCAAGGAGTCTGATGAATTATTGCAAAAAGAACAAGAAGCTCAACAGAAAAATACCCAAGCGCTGAAAGAAAAAGAAGTGTTACTGGCAGAAATTCAGCATCGGGTAAAAAATAATTTAGCAATTATTACCGGATTATTAAGTCTTCAGTCGGAAAAAGCACCATGCGATGTTTCAAAACAGCTTATGATTGAATCAAGAAATAGGGTAATGAGTATATCGATGGTACACGATAGGTTATACAGAAAAAGCGATTTATCAAAAATTGATTTGAAATTATACATCTCTGAACTCTCTAAGGAACTTATTAAGAGCTTTTCCAAAAACTCATTGCCCATTCACATACAAGAAGATATTGAGGCCATTGAATTTGAATTAACAAAAGCTGTACCTATAGGATTAATTGTTAATGAAGCCATTACAAACTCTCTAAAACATGCTTTTACAGACGCTTCAGTATCGCCCACTATTTATATAAAATTAAAACTTGTATTTGATAAGATACATCTTTGTATTTCCGATAACGGAAAAGGATTCCAAGACCTAGAAAACAAATTAGACACCTCATTAGGACTATCACTAATTGAATCTTTAGCTGATCAAATAGACGCAACTGTTTCGTTTAGAAACGAAATAGGTGCTTGTGTTAGTTTAGTATTTCACGTCAATTAATGTTTTATGAATTTTATTGATGTTGTGTTATTAGAGTTTTCTATTGAAACAAAGTAAATTCCTGATTCAAAATTACTAACATCCAACTTAAAAGAATCGGTATCTGAATTTGCCGAATAGATAACCTTTCCTAACACATTTGTAATTGTTACTTTACTATTTTCCTTAATGCTTGATAATTTCGAGAACACCTTTACATTCAAGATGTCATTTGTTGGATTCGGAAAAACCTTAACCATGTAGTTACTTTTATTCTCGTGAATTGAAGTAACTTGGTTTGCAATTTTATAAATAGTTCCTTTTCCATAAGTTCCACCAAGTGTAGTCATACCATATAAATCGCTACCTACTAATACCAATGAGCCATATGGGTTTTGACCATTTGTACCATTAAAATCAGCTAACTTAGTGTATGATGTACCATCATATTTAACTTTAAATACACAACCCTTACTATTTGCTCCTCCCTCATTAGTAGTGCCATATAAATAAGTGCCGTCTGTAATTAATGAATTTTGTGCAAAAGTATTATAGTTATTTAAGCTTCCATTTGTACCTTTAAATTTAACAATCGTGTCAAATCCAGTTCCATCCTGTTTTATTTTATAAACACAATTTACTGCCATACCATAAAAATTAGTACCATCACTTAAGAGAGAACCATGAGGATTTGAATAAGACAAGGTGTTATAAAACTCAAAAACATTATTATAATCTGTGCCATCTGTTTTAATTTTAAAAATGGTTCCCCAATTATTAGACCCTCCGCCTTCAGTTACTCCATATAAATAGGTGCCATCTGTTATTAATGTGCCTAGTGGATATTGGCCATTTGGAGAACTAAAATCAAATAATTTACTAAAATTATTCCCATTAGAGTCTATTTTAAAAACAGCATCTTTACTTCCAGTCATACCATATAATGTTTGACCAATTAATAGTAGATCACCGCCATTTGGCATTCCTCCATTTACATTATCACCTGAGTTTGTACCATCAAATTCATATATTACAGAAAACCCTGTACCATCGGGTTTAATTTTAAATATAACCCCATTATCAGGAACAGATGGATGAACAAATGAAGCGCCTCCGTTTCTAGTCATACCATAAAGATATGTTCCATCTGAAATTAATGAACCATAAGGGTAGGCACCATTGAGTCCGTCAAAATCATATAAATTCACATAACCTGTTCCATCTAATTTAATTTTAAAAACATTTCCTTTAGCATTTACACCTCCTGATTGAGTTAATCCGTACAAGTAAACACCATCCGAAATGGGCGTTCCATAGGGATTTGATCCAGTATTACCTCCAATAAAATGATATATTGTACTTAGTTGAGCAACACTCAAAAATTGTATTCTGGTTATTAGTATAATTATTAAAACTACTCTTTTCATATTAGTATTATTTAAGAATATAAAACTAAAAAAATATAGGATAGATTCAAATACCCGATGTTGGGTATTCTTTATAAAATTAATAATTTTCAGTAACTTCAACGCTTTAAATCTAAATTACTTACCTATGAATTTAAACGATTTTCAACAACATATATTAAACGGTATTCCAAAAGAATTACCTCAGCCTAAAGTTTATGAAACTACCATCAATCATGCGCCAAAACGTAAAGATATTTTAAGTGCTGAAGAAAAAAAATTAGCCATTACAAATGCACTTCGCTATTTTGATGAAAAACATCATGCTGTTTTAGCTAAAGAATTTGCAGAGGAACTAAAAACGTATGGACGATTTTATATGTATCGTTTTCGTCCTGATTATAAAATTTATGCTCGTCCTATTTTAGATTACCCGCATCAAAGTTTGCAAGCTGCCGCCATTATGCACATGCTTAGCAATAATTTAGATTATGCCGTGGCACAGCATCCACACGAATTAATTACCTATGGCGGAAACGGCGCTGTGTTTCAAAATTGGGCACAATATCTCCTTACCATGCAATATTTAGCCACTATGACTGACGAACAAACACTTGTGTTGTATAGTGGGCATCCAATGGGTTTATTTCCTTCACATAAAGATGCGCCTCGTGTAGTGGTTACTAATGGTATGATGATTCCTAATTATAGTAAGCCCGATGATTGGGAAAAATTTAATGCCTTAGGCGTTACTCAATACGGACAAATGACAGCTGGCTCATTTATGTATATTGGCCCACAAGGTATTGTGCATGGTACTACCATTACTGTTATGAATGCAGCCAGAAAAGTTTCAAACTCCGAAGAAGATAGAAAAGGTAAACTATTTGTTACTTGCGGATTAGGCGGCATGAGTGGCGCACAACCTAAGGCTGCAAAAATTGCTGGTTTAGTTTCTGTTACCGCCGAAATAAACCCTAAAGCGGTTCAAACACGGTTTTCGCAAAAATGGGTAGATGAGGTGTTTGATAATTTAGATGCTTTAATTCCTCGAGTAAAGGAAGCGCAAAAGAATAAAGAAGCGGTATCCATTGCGTACCAAGGCAATGTGGTAGATTTATGGGAACGACTGGTAAAAGAAGGTATGAAAGTAGATGTTGGCTCCGACCAATCATCATTACACAACCCATGGGCGGGTGGTTATTATCCTGTAGGTTTAACGTTAGAAGAAAGTAATAACCTTATGGCAAATAACCCTTCCAAATTTAAAGAGTTAGTACAAGAAACGTTAGTAAGACATGTTAACGCAGTAAATACTTTAACACAACAAGGTATGTACTTTTTTGACTACGGTAATGCGTTTTTATTAGAGGCAGGAAGAGCTGGAGCTGATATTTATAAAACAGAAAAACCAATAAAAGGAGGTCATGTAGGTGCAACTTTTAAATATAACTCTTATGTACAAGATATTTTAGGTCCTATGTGTTTTGATTATGGTTTTGGACCATTTCGTTGGGTGTGCACAAGCGCCAATGCAAACGACTTACAAAAAACAGATGAGATTGCTTTAGGTGTTTTAGAAGAAATTTATAAAACAGCGCCGCAAGAAATAAAACCTCAACTAAGTGATAATATTGTGTGGATACGTGATGCCATGAAAAACAATTTAGTGGTTGGTTCGCAGGCACGTATTTTATATGCCGATAGCGAAGGGCGTATAAAAATTGCCGAAGCCATTAATAAAGCCATTGCAAAAGGAGAAATTTCTGCTCCAGTAGTTTTAGGGCGCGACCATCATGATGTAAGCGGCACCGACTCTCCATACCGCGAAACATCTAATATTTATGATGGATCAAAATATACTGCCGACATGGCGGTTCATAATTTTGTAGGTGATGGTTTTAGAGGCGCAACATGGATAAGCTTACATAACGGCGGTGGCGTAGGTTGGGGAGAGGTTATAAATGGTGGATTTGGCATGGTACTAGATGGTACAACCGATAGCGATAGAAGATTAAAATCAATGTTGTTTTGGGATGTAAACAATGGCATAGCTCGTAGGGCTTGGGCCAGAAATAAAGAGGCTCGTTTTGCTATTGAAAGAGAAATGCAACGCTCACCAAACTTAAAAGTAACCTTAGCGAACCTAGTTGATGATGCGGTTTTGAAAGGTTTGTTTTAACCTTATTAATACGCTAAATTTTAAAATTGTCTTCGAATTACTTTTTTTTTGACTAAGGTCAAAAAATTATATAGAATTAGCCTATACATTTGGCGTATGAAACAACTACTACAAAACATTCGCTTAAACTATCAATGGATAATTTTATTTGGTAACATCAAATTTTCCTAAAGAATTATTTAAAGTAGGTACTACCCTATTTTTAATGCGGTCATTGTTAATGAACCTGCCATGGCTTTATTATCACACTCTCACCCCAATTACCGTTACATCATCTACTTGTTCTACATCTTTTTTCCAATTGGCAAAGGTAGTTTCAAGTAATTGTTTTTGTTCGTTCATTGGTAAATGAGCGTTAGCAGCTAATAATTCACGTAACTTTTTACTCATAAATTTTTTGCCCTTTTCTCCACCAAACTGGTCAGGAAAGCCATCGGTTAAGGTGTAAATTACATCGCCTTTTTGTAGTTGTATTTCATGTAAGGTAAAAGGAATATCTTGTTTATCGTGTTTACCAACGGGCATTTTATCGGGTTTTATTTCTATAACTTCATTGTGTGGGCTGAGCGAAGTCGAAGCCCGCACTATCCACACAGGATTGTTGGCTGCGGCAATTTGCAATACATTATTTTCTTTATTAAATACTAATAAACTACAATCCATTCCGTCTTTTCCACCTTCGGCACTGCCGTCTTTTTTTAATCTATCTATAATAATTGTACGTGTTTTATTTAAAATTAAATGTGGTGCTGTTTCTGTTTCTATTGCTTTTTCCAAACTTGTGATGTTTAACAAACTCATAATAGCTCCAGGAACACCATGACCTGTGCTATCGGCAGTGGCTAAATAAAATAAATTTGATGAGGAAGGTTTACTATTAAATGCCGTGACTTCATTTTGATTTTTTAATTTTGAATCTTGAATCAACGAAGTTGCCGCCCAATAAAAATCACCACTCACTACATCTTTGGGTTTAAAAAACACAAAGTATTCGTTTAAATTAGCATCAAGCAATTCTTTGGTTGCCAGAAAACTGCGTTGAATACGTTCTGCATAATTAATGGAATCAGTAATTTCTTTGTGTTTTTCCTCAACTAAATGTTTTTGGGTTTCAATTATAGCTTTTTGTTTATTGGTTATTCTTAAGCGGTTATACACAAACACTGCAAACAAAAGTACTAATACCAAACCACCGTAAAGGGCATATTGCTGGTTTCGTTTGGCTTTTATTTCTGCTTTTTGTTTAGCTATCTGTGCATTTTTAATTTCATTGGCTTTGGCATTGGCTACACTGTCTGTAGCGGCTTTTTTCTCGTAATTGTATTTAAACTCCTGTCGTATTACTTCTTTGGCGTTTTCTTCACTTTCTATACTGTCTTTCATTTGAATATACAGCTCGTGCATTTCTAAGGCTTCTTTGTGTTTACCCAATTTTTTATTAATTTCCCATAAGTTCATTGCAGCAATACGGATTTCCATAACAGCACCTATTTCTTTAGCAAGGCTTAATGCCTGCGCAATGAACCCAATGGCTTTGATATAATTGCCTTGTTTCTTATAAATAATACCAATACTTCCAAGTGAAGTTATTATACCTCTGTTAGCGCCAATTTCTTCATTTATTTTCAAACTACGTGTTTGATACTCAATGGCCTTAGCATAATTACCCTGATTACTATAAACATTTCCGATGTTGTTAAGTGAAGTAGCTATATCTTGTTTACTAGCAATTTCCTCATTTATTTTTAAGCTACGAATTAAATAATTAATGGCTTCACTGTAATCACCTTTTTCCTTATAAGTAACCCCAATGTTGTTAAGTGAAAAAGCTATACCTTGTTTATTTCTAATTTCTTCATTTATTTTCAAACTTCTGGTATAATAATCAATGGCTTTAGAATAATCGCCTTGGTTAAAATAAATATTTCCAATGTTGCTAAGTGAAGAAGCTATACCTTGTTTATTGCCAATTTCTTCCTCCATTTTTAAACTGCGTGTTTGATACTCAATGGCTTTAGCATAATCACCTTGGTCAAAATAAATATTTCCGATGTTGCCAAGTGAAGTAGCTATACCTTTTTTATTACCAATTTTTTCATCTATCTTCAACTTACGTGTGTGATACTCAATGGCTTTTACGTAATCGCCTTGTTTTTTATAAATATTTCCAATGTTGCCAAGTGAAACAGCTATAGCTTTTTTATCACCAATCTCTTCGTTTATTTTCAAACTGCGAGTGTGATACTCAATAGCTTTGGCGTAATCGCTTTGTTCATTATAAATTAATCCAATATTGTTCAAAGATGCTGCTATGCCTTGTTTGTCACCAATTTCCTCTCTAATTTTTAAACTACGGGTGTAATATTCAATGGCTTTGGCGTAATCACCTCTAAAATAAAATGATATGCCTTGTGTGTTAAATGCTACTGCCATGTGTTTTTTGAGTTTTTTGCTTTTGGCAAAATTGTATTGTAATTGGGCATAATAAAAAGCACTATCGGGTTTTGTATAAAGATAGCCATCCCCTACATATTTATGAATGGCTTTCAGGCGGTTGGTGTCGGGCTGGTTTTTATCTTGCCATGCCTGCCAAAGAGAGTCAGCTACATTTGGAGGAAGATTAGGTTGGGTAAAGCCGGTTAAGGCAAAAAGTAAGGTTGATAAAAGCAGTAATAAATTAATTTTTTTCATAGTTTTCTTTATTGTTTAAATCCTCACCCCAATCACTGTAACATCATCTACTTGTTCAACGTCTTTTTTCCAGTTTGTAAATGTTGTTTCTAGTAATTGTTTTTGTTCATGCATTGGTAAATGTGTATTAGTAGCTAATAATTCACGTAAATTTTTACTCATAAACTTTTTGCCCCTTTCTCCGCCAAATTGGTCAGGGAAGCCATCTGTTAAGGTGTAAATTACATCGTCTTTTTGTAGTTGTATTTCGTGTAAGGTAAATGGAATTTCTTGTTTTTCGTGTTTGCCTACGGGCATTTTATCGGGTTTTATTTCTATAACTTCATTATGTGGGCTGAGCGAAGTCGAAGCCCGCACTATCCACACAGGATTATTAGCAGCCGCAATTTGTAGCAAATTATTTTCTTTATTAAACACCAATAAACTACAATCCATGCCGTCTTTTCCACCTTCGGCACTGCCATCTCTTTTAAGTACATTAATAACTTCTTTACGGGTACGGTTCAGTATTTCGTTTGGTAGCGTGTGCCCTTCTTTCACAGCTTCATTTAAACAGGCAATGTTTAAAATACTCATAATAGCTCCAGGAACACCATGACCTGTGCTGTCTGCTGTTATCAATGCAAATTGATTGTTTTTTAAAGATGAGGCCCAATAGAAATCGCCACTTACTACATCTTTTGGTTTAAAAAACACAAAATAGTCTCCTAAATTTTCATCTAGCATTTGTTTACTAGCTAATAACGAGCGTTGAATACGCTCTGCATAGTTGATACTATCTGTTATTTCTTTGTGTTTTTCTTCAACTAAAATTTTTTGGCTTTCGATAATGAGTTTTTGTTTCTGTGAAGATCGAAATCTATTAAAAATAACAATAGAAAATATAATAAGAAGTATGAGTCCAACATATAAATAATACCGCTGAGTTTGTTCTTGTTTAAATTTTAAATCATTTATCTTTCTTTCTTCTGCTATTTTTAAACTATCCGTAGTTTGCTTTTTATCAAATTCATATTTCATGATCATTCTAGTAGATTCATTTGCTAATTCACCATTTATAAGGCTGTCTTTTATTTTGGTATGAATTTCATAATAATACAAAGCGTCTTTGTGTTTTTTTAAAGCTTTATATGCATCTACTAAATTTCCAGCCGACAACTGTATTTGCCTAGGATTCCTAATTTCATTAGAAATACGATATGCTTCTAGCAAATAATTTAATGCCTTTGAAGGATCTCCCATTTTATTATATATATATCCAATATTATTTAACGATAAGGTTATCCCCCTTTTGTCCTCCATTTTTTTCTCCCATTCTAATGCCTTATTATAAAACTCAAGAGCCTTTATATAATTCATTTGCTTAAGGTAAACGCTTGCAATATTACTAAAAGAGCTAGCTAGTTTTTTATTATTGCCTAGAGCTTCTCTAATTTTCATACTCCTAATAAAACAAGCCATTGCTTCTGCTGTATCGCCTTTGTCTTTATAATTTAGTCCTAAATTATTTAATGTAGAAGCAATTCCTTCTTGATTATTAATCTCTTCTCTTATCTTTAATGCTTTTTTGTTGTATTCAATAGATTTATCAATGTCTCTTTGAGTAAGATGTAAATAAGCAATATTAACAAAACAACCAGCTACACCCTCTTTATCATTATTGCTTTCTTTTACCCGAAGACTCTTATGGTAGTATTCTAATGCTTTTGAAATTTGACCTATATTTTCATAAATAAGCCCCATGTTATTTAACGATTTGCCAATATATAATTTTTGTGAAGTCTTTTGTGCCAACTCTAACTCTTGTTGATATAATAATAAAGCGGTATCTGGTTTGTCGTACATGTATGCGTAGGCCACTTTATGCACCGCTTTTAATCGTACAGTATCTGCTAAATTTTTATTTGTAAAAACTCCTAAGAGACTATCGATGTTTTGACTAATGGTTTGTAAAGAAACCCCTAAAGAAATAATCACTATGAATTTTATTTTCCACTTCATCATCCTAAATTAAGAAAATTAAACAATATACTACCCTATTTTTAATGAGGTCATTGTTAGTGAACCTGCCATGGCTTTATCATTAAAAAGTTGTAAAGTGTCTTTTTCAGTTTGTAATGCTAAAGTATAAATAAGCGGTATGTAATGCTCGGGGCTTGGTATAGATAAATCAAAAGCCTTGCCCTGCTTCTTATAATCAATTAATGCTTTATGTTTATGAGACTGAATGTACGATTTAATTTTATTACTAGCTTCAATTGCCCAATCATACGCATAATTTTCAACTTGTAATTTATCCCAAGCTATCATCGATAAATTATGCACAATGTTTCCGCTTCCTATAATTAACACTCCTTTATTTCTTAGTACAGAAAGTTCTTTTGAAAGTTGATAATGATAACTAGCATCTTTGCTATCATCTATACTCATCTGAATAACTGGAACATCTGCTTGAGGATACAAATGTTTTACAACAGTCCACGCGCCATGATCTAAGCCCCATTTATCATCTAAGCCAACCGAAGTAGTTTGTATCGTGTTTTTTATTTCATTAGCTAATGCAGGGCTTCCTGGCGCAGGATACTGCACATCAAATAAAGCTTTTGGAAATCCACCAAAGTCATGAATAGTACGTGGATGCTCCATGGCTGTTACGTAAGTACCTTTGGTTTCCCAGTGCGCCGAAATAACCAATATGACTTTTGGTTTTGGAATTGTTTTTCCAATTTCTCTAAACCCCCTTACAAATTCATTTTCTTCAATAGCATTCATAGGACTTCCATGCCCCAGAAACAAAACTGGCATCGTTTCTGAAACGGTTGGTAAGTGGTTACTTAAAGTGTTTAATGAATTTAGTTTCATAGCATAATAGGATAAAGGTGAAACACAAATTAATTTTAAAAAATCAGAGCGAGTCATGATAGTTTAGATTGGTTAAGCGTTTTTGTTTGAAGTAAATGTTCTAAAGCGTTCAATCACTTGCTGCATATCATCGGGCAACTCGCTATTAAAAAATATAGGCTCCTTGGTAATTGGATGTGTTATTCCTAGTGTTTTGGCATGTAATGCCTGACGTGGTAAAATCTCAAAACAATTCTCAATAAACTGTTTGTATTTATTGCCATGTTGTCCTTTCAAAATTTTATCGCCACCATATTCATTATCATTAAATAGCGGATGACCAATGTGTTTCATGTGCACTCGTATTTGATGTGTTCTGCCAGTTTCTAATTTACATTCTACCACCGTTACATAACCAAATCGCTCTAATACTTTATAGTGTGTAATGGCATGTTTGCCGTGGTCGCTATCCGGAAATGTAGCCATTACTTTTCTGTTTTTTAAATCACGTGCTACATTTACATTAATGGTTCCTACATCATCTTTCACATCGCCCCACACAATGGCAATATATTTTCTATCTAAATTCCTATCAAAAAAATCTTTAGCTAATCGAGTCATTGCTAATTCTGTTTTAGCAATAATAATAATACCCGATGTGTTTTTATCTATACGATGCACTAAGCCAGGTCGATTAATTTCTAGGTTGTCGGCTAATTTTTGTTTAGAAGTAGGTAAATTATTAAAGCGATAAGCTAAGGCATTAACCAATGTTCCAGTATAATGTCCATAAGCTGGATGCACTACCATGCCTGGTTCTTTATTCACTACACACACATAATCATCTTCGTAAACTACATTAATTGGAATATCCTCAGCCACAATTTCAATTTCACGAGGCGGATTAGCCATTAAAATCGAAATTTCATCAAAGGGCTTAATTTTATAACTTGATTTAACCGGTTTTTTATTTACCAAGATGGTTTCTGCATCGCAGGCTTGTTGTAATTTAGTACGTGTTGCATTTTGAATACGAATCATCAAGTATTTATCAATTCGCATCATCTCTTGCCCCTTCTCTACGGTAATATGATGATGTTCGTATAATTCCCTTTCCTCATCATTTTGAGAACCTATCTCATCAACAGCATCTGTCATTTTATCTTGAAATGATTAGTTTTTGTGAACTAACGTTTATAGAACTGCCCTTAATTTGTACAAAGTACACGCCATTTTTTAAATGCGAAATAGTAATTGTACTACGTTGGTTACTTAGCTCTTCGTTTAATACCACTTCGCCTAATAAATTTACAATTTGCACACTAGTCTGTTTTAATTCAGGTATAAAAGGCGTATTAATAGTTAGTGATTCACTAGCTGGGTTTGGATACATCGTAAAAGTTTCTTTTTGATGTTCTTTTACTCCAATAGCTAAATCGGCACAACCCATTACTGGGTTAATCATTAAAGAACCATCAATAGAAGATTGTACCCAACTACCACTTACGTTATAATACAAAGCATCTTTATGATTTGTGTTTCTGTCAAATCCAATATTTAAACCTTGCGAGGTGGTTTGTATAAGTCCAATAAAATAAGTACCAGCCGAAAGAGGTAAACAAGAGGTAAGTTTATAATTAGCAAATAAATTATACTCGCCCGATGTAAAAATTGGATTAGTAAGAGAATCTTTATAAATGACGTTTCCAGGTTTCCCGCTTCCATCTTGACTCCACACGGTTATTCTAAACGAAGATCCTTGCACTAATCCGTTTTTAATAATAGGATCAAAATAAATTTTTACTGATTTTAAAGTGTCGTTATAATTCAAGGTAAAACGCATAGCTGTTTTAGCACCGTAGCTGTTTAAGTAATAAGCTTGTTCGGCACTACCATCATCGTAAGCATAATAATCATAAAATTTCTGAAGGTGTACTAATGTGTCGTTTTCTTTTCTAATATCGCCCGGCACATTGGTAATGGAGTGTTTGATGGAGAAATTAGTTGGTACACTTAGCGTGGATGTAAATGGATATAATGTAAACACAGGACAGGCCGCTACACCATCGGTGCAATTAAAATAACCGTGATTTAAATAACTGTATGAGGGAATACCAGGGTTATTAATGGTAACATACACGTCTGTAGGAATGGTGTTCCCCGATTCATCTTTCACAGTGTAAGCATATTGCCCAGATAAGGCACCTGTGTTACTGCTTGATGTTCCTGGATTATTATTTCTAATAAAGTTCTTAAACCCAGTTCCTTTTTCAGTAGCAGGATTATACTGGCGGTAAGGTATTGTAGAATAATTTTTTAAAAATGAAGTAGGCATATACGAAAACGTAACATCTACTAACACCGTGTCATCATAAAAATATTGATCTTTTAACGTTACATAATCAATATGCCAATGGTCAACACTACCGCTGGTGGTGGCTTGATTCCTGAATCGAAATTTAAATCCATCGTGAAAATAAGCGGTGTCTGTTACACCAACTCTCACTCTATAAAAAGTAGTATCGCTTGACGAAGGGTTGTAACCAGCCTTTCCCCACACTTTTTTCCAAAGATTTAATAAGGGCATATAAAAATCCAAACATAAAGAGTCATCTGGTTCAGGAGCATCGCCAAATCCTTCGGCTTGATAGTAAAAGGTTAAAAATACACTATCCGATGGTTGATAATAATAAGTTGTAGAACTTGAAGTTTGAATAGAATACAAATTAATAGGCAATGAAGTAAGCGTATCTGCGGAGTACGACATTCCCTCGTTGGCCGAGAAATTATAAGGATAACCCAATTTATTAAGCCCCTCAAATGTTGCCACACCAAGGCTTATGGGTTGAATAGCAAAACCAGTATTAATATACACATTAGAATCTGCCCACAATGAGGCGCTTGGAAAAGGTGTTTTATAAGCATACGAAAAATCATCAAAAAAAGGCAGTTGTAATGATGTTGTAGTAGTTGTTTTTTGAGCTAATGTCTTGTCTAATTTTTGATTTTGTAGAATAGCATTTCCGCTTAATGGCACTAATTGTTCTTGAGCTATAAAGCCAAAAAAAGAAAACAACATGATACTTAATAAAACAGATCTTTTCAATTTATTCATACTCATTCATTAAAATCGTTAGCGTTTTCTTCGGTATTAGTACTATCAGCGCTTTCAGACACATAATATGTTTCTTTTTTACCAATTACCAAATCTATCTTACTTCCCTTTTTTATTGGATCTCCAGGTGCTATTTCTTTACCTTCATACAATTGTTTTAAAACACATCCACTACAATCTCCTGTTACTTCGGTTATTTTTCCTTGTTTTAAGCCATAACTCTCAATCATCGAAATGGCTTGTCGAGTACTTCTATCCACCAATTTGGGCATAGCCATTTGTGGTGGTTGTGTACTAGTAACGTATAAATAAATAACTCTATTGTGTTTAACAGCAGATTTTGGTTCAGGATCTTGTTTTATAACAATTCCTGGTTTTTCCTCTGGATTATATAAACTATCAATAATTAAATAACCAATATGCTTTCCCTCAACAAACTGATTAAGTTCTGATATTTTTTTACCCGTAAAATCAGGCACTATAGCCACTTCGCCATGATGGGTATATACATCCAACAACTTAAACAAAATCCAAAGTACTATCATTAAACATACTCCAGAAATGATTAAATGTTTTAAAAAAGTTTTTGAAATTAAATAAGCAAAAAAATCCTTCATAATTATTTATGAAGTGCTAATATACTGCCTTTAATTCACATTTCAAGCATGGAAATATAAAATTAAGCAAGGTTGTGTTAGAGCCCCAAATGTTCCTTTAATTTAGTGTAAGATGCCCGACTTAATGGTATTTTTTTGCCATTTTTTAGTAAAACCACATAGCTATTCTTTTCAAGCGGTTCTATTTTTGTAAGCTCTTGTAGGTTAATAATAAATGAGCGGTGGGTTCTAAAAAATTTACTACTATCCATATATCTCAGTAGCATTCTTTGAAAAAATATATCCTACCACGATTTTGCTCTAGCTACGAATAGGATTCTAACAGATTTTTTCAATAAAACTCAACTTTATGAAACCCAATTAATAAAAAATAATGAGGGAAGACTAATTCTTCAAGGCATCTGTGATACAATACAAATAAATCAAAACCGACTTAAACCCAAATTATTTCCTATTTAGCATTAATTCCAAAACAGAAATACGTTTATCTTTTTCGAGCAATAATTTTTCGTAAAGTTCTTTTAATAATTTTACTTCGGTTTGATGGTATATGGTGTTTTCATATTTGCCTCCCTGCTGGTTGTTGCCGTTATTAAAAATAATAGTTGCATCAAAACCTAATATTTCCTGAGGCGTAACCGCTAATATTTTACTTATCTCATTTAATCTATTAATAGTTAGTTGTGTTTCGCCACTTTCTATTTTACTATAGGCGCGTGTAGATAATCCAAGCTCCTGCGCCATATATTCTTGCGATAAATTTTTTAATTCTCTTATCTGCCTAATTTTTTCGTTTAAATTTTCTATCATCATTTTACCTAAATAGTTCAAAAATAGTAAAAATAATTCAATATTTGAACTTAAAAATATATAATCTAATCAATTAAAAAATAAATTTGTTTTAGTTAGTTTTGTAATACTGCGCAGTTACAATTTTACGGGCGGAAACGAAAAGCCTGCGAATGCTATGAGTAGTAAAAATTTAACATAATTAAAATGAGAAAATTTAAAAGATTAACTTTGGACCTGTTCAAAGGTTATGAATTAAAAAAAGAAAGCCATAATATGGTTTTAGGTGGTACTCAAGTGATGACTGGTAAGCCAGGAGGATGTCAATTACCAGACACTGCTGATGACAAAAGTAAAACCCCGAATGGCGGTGGCCCGGGCATACCTACATGGCCCAAAGAAGATATTACTGTGAATAGTAAGTAATGTTATTGTTGAATCCTAAATATATAAAACTAAGTAGTAAATTAATGCGTTTACTGCTTAGTTTTTTATGTAAATGAAAAAAGCCGTCATATTTATTTATCTATGTTTTACTATAAAAAATTGTATAGCACAATTTGATAGTACTCATTATTACCTTAATTCATTACAATACAAAAAAAGTATAAATTACTTAAAAAGGGAAATTAAAAAAAACGCTTATATCAAGTATAAAAATGGCAATACAACCGCCAAAGATGTTGACGAGATTAATTTAGCTTGCATATATTCATTAAATAATGAATATGATAACTGTTTAAAACAATTAAACACATTTGTTAAAAGTAAAACTAATAAAGATGGGTTTTATATTCCTAATAAATGGAGCAACTATGATTATTATATTTCTTTCTACACTGATCCAGATTTTTATAGAGTCTCTGTGGCACGTCCAAATGAATGGAAATCTTTTCTAGTTAAGCATAAACATAAGTGTGAGATAACGGATACGTTTTTTAGAAAATTAAATATTCCAGATAGCATTTATACTGCTTTAATTCAAATAGGCATAAACGACCAAGCTCATTATCGTGAGATATTATTTTATGAAGATAAATATGGTTCACAATCGTCAACAGCTTTAAAATTATGGAAAGAGAAGGATAGTTTAAATAAAGCAAATTTGAAAACTGTTATGTATTATTTAGATAGTGGCTATAATGTTTTATCTGATTCGGTAGTTGGTAACTTTTCAAATAAATGTTTTTTAGTTATACAACATGCCGACTTGAAAACACAAGAAAAAATATTACCTCTAATAAAAAAATTATATGAACAAAAAAAGATACAAGGTAGTAACTATGCGCTGCTTTTTGATAGAATATCAGTTGATAAAAATAATGGTACGCAGTTTTATGGTACCCAAATAAACAGTAAAACCAATCAACCATTTTTTATTAAAGATGAAGTAAATGTAGATAAACGGCGTGCAGAATTTGGAATGGAATCTATGGCTGATTACTGTAAACGATTTAATATAATTTATAAGCCAAAAAAAACAAAGTGATCCTAATACTTTCAACAGAGAAAGAACTCTTAACTCAAAACGTAATAAATTGGCTTCTATATTATAATATAGAATTCAAACGATTTAATGATGGCGATATAACAAATCCTGAGATTAATATTTCAAATAATACAATTAAGATAAATTTCATCGATCAGAATGAATGTAGTATCGATTCATTAACAAAATATTGGTATAGAAGAGGATATTTAGACTTTACCAATAGCTTACTAATTGGTGATAACGATATGATTATTGAAATAAATAAACACAAAACCGATAATGATAATGACATTATTAATTATATACATTATTATCTGCAAACAAATGTCAGCAACGTAAATAGTTTTAATGATAATTCTTTAAATAAATTAACTGAACTTACTGTGGCGCGGAAATTAGGAATTAAAATCCCCGATACTTTAATAACCACTAATAAAAATTCAGTTCTATCTTTTATAATTAAACATAAAAAAGTTATTACAAAACCAATAAAAAGGGCATTAAATTTTAAAATTGAAGGGGTGAATTTTTATACTGAAACACATTTACTAACAGCTAACGATGTAATGAATTATCCTAATAACTTCTCGCCTATTAAACTACAAAATTATATTGAAAAAGCATTTGAATTAAGAGTGTTTTATTTAGATGGAGTATTTTACTCCTCAGCAATTTTTTCACAGAATGATGAACAAACAAAAATTGATTTTAGAAATTATAATGAATCGAATCCAAATAGAGTCTTACCGTTTAATATGCCAAAAACTGAAGAAGCAAAATTTAGAAAGTTGATGAAAGCATTAAACCTTAATTCAGGCTCATTAGATATTATTGTAACCAAGGATGGTGAATATGTCTTTTTAGAAGTAAATCCAGTAGGTCAATTTACTCAAGTTTCTTTTCCGTGCAATTATTATTTAGAAAAACAAATGGCAATAAGCCTATCAAAACGATAATATGGAACCGTATAAACTAATAGAGCAAGCATCGTTGAATCAAATAAACAAACTACCTGTTACTTACAAAAAAATGGCAAGTTCAACCGATTTGAATTCACCAATAAGTATCATATCTGATACAATATTTGTAAAAAGTACAAGACATCAAACGCCTTTTTTTGGAGGAATTCGATTTTACAAAAACATTGAAATATTCATAATCTAAAATGATAAATAAAAATTATTGTGTAACAACAACTTGCTTTCCTATTAAAGGTTTTCTAAGAACTGCTATATATGATTTGCCAAAAGCTACTTATGAATTTGTACCTAATGCGGTTCATGATTTTTTGAGACTACTCTCACAAAAATCATTTTCTCAAATCTATAGAAATACTACTGAAGAGAATAAAACATATTTAAGTGAATATTTTCAATATTGCCTAGAGAAAGAATATATATTAGAAATCCCTAATGAGATTAATAAAAAACATTTTCCAAAACTAAATTTAAATTTTGAGTTTCCAAGTATAATATCCAATTTAGTTATAAGAGTTAATAAAGATCTTGATTTTGAAAAGATTAAAGATATACTTGTTTCTTTAAAATGTTTTAATATTCAATTAATAACTGACTCTACATTTGATATAAATAAAATTGAACAATACTTAGATGTAATTAAAGACATTGGTCTACATTCTATTGAACTTATAGTGGCATATAGCCCTGGTATTAACTATGAATTATTAACTAACAAATATAAAAACATTGCGTTTATCTTTATTTATTCTGCACCTGTTAACAAATTTATTAAAAGACATGTTTTAGGTTTACAACAAATATTTACTTCAAAAAACAAGTTTGAAATCACTCATATTAAATCGTTAGATTTTTTTAACGTAAATATAACTTTGTTTACAGAATCACAACTACATAATACATATTTTAATCGTAAACTATTCATAGGAGATAAGGGGGAAATTAAAAATTCGATAGAGTCACCGACAGAATTTGGAAATATAAATAATCTAAAGCAACCCGACGATATCTTAAAAATTATAAATTCGATTGAATTTCAAAAATATTGGTTTATACATAAAGGTATAATAGATGTATGTAAACAATGTGAGTTTCGGTATATGTGTGTTGATAATAGAATACCGTTACAACGCAACGAAAAAGAATGGTATTTCGATACAGAATGTAATTATAACCCCTATATTGCGAAATGGCGTGGCGAAAAAGGATACAAGACTTTATCAGAATGTGGTGTTACATCAAACCAAGAGGGCTTTAAGTTAAATCGCAAAAAAATAAACACAATAAATAAAGAATTGTGGGGCGATTAAGTTTTACTCATTATAAACAACCCGATGAAATGGCCTGTGGCGCAACTTGTTTGCGCATGATTGCCAAGCACTACGGTAAGTCCATCTCATTGCCTGATATAGTTCAACTAAGCGGAACCACAAGAGAGGGGGTTAACTTACTAGGTATAAGTGAAGCTTCTGAAAGGCTAGGATTTAGAACACTAGGAGTAAAAGTCCCATTTGATAAATTAATTGAAAATGCCCCCTTGCCATGTATTGCGCATTGGAATCAAAACCATTTTGTTGTAATTTATAAAATTAAGGCTGATAAAATTTATATTGCAGACCCTGCACACGGTTTATTAACGTATAACAAAGTAGATTTTTTAAAAGCATGGGTGAGCGATGGTAAAGATGAGGGGATTTTATTACTATTTGAAACCACTCCCGAATTTTACACAGAGGATAAAAGTCTTTCAAACGAGAAGCAAAAAAACAATTTTTCTTTTTTATACACCTATTTAATTAAACATAAAAAAGCCATAATACAACTCTTTATTGGTTTAATGGCAGGTAGCCTGTTACAGCTTATCTTCCCATTTTTAACGCAAAGCATTATTGATATTGGTGTTCAAAATAAAGACATAAACTTTATCTACTTAATTCTCTTAGCTCAATTAATGGTGTTTTTTGGCAGAACTACCATCGATGTCATAAGAAGTTATATACTAATGCACGTTAGCAGCCGAATTAATATCTTGCTGGCAAGTGATTTTTTTGTAAAACTCATGAAGTTACCTATACGGTACTTTGACACTAAGATGACAGGGGACATCATGCAACGCATAAATGATAATCACAGGATTGAAAATTTTTTAACTGGCTATTCACTAAATACACTATTTTCATTGTTTAATTTTATCATATTTAGTGGAGTTTTAGCTTGGTATAGCTTAAAAATATTTTTAGTTTTTTTGATTGGCTCTGTTATCTATTTTATTTGGATAACCTTTTTTTTAAAACGCCGTGCCGATCTAGATTTTAAACGTTTTCAGCAAAGTAGCCAAAACCAAAGTAAGGTAATGGAACTCATTAACGGAATGCAGGAAATTAAACTACACAATGCCGAACGGCAAAAGCGTTGGCAATGGGAGAACCTACAAACCAAATTATTTAAGATTAACTTAAAGGGACTTTCTTTAACCACCGCCCAAAACTCAGGCTCACAATTAATTAACGAACTTAAAAACATTATTATCACTTTTTTATCAGCCAAATTAGTACTTGACGGTCAAGTTACCTTAGGCATGATGCTTTCTATAAGTTATATCATCGGTCAGTTAAATAGTCCTGTAAACGAAATGGTGCATTTTATTCAGCAATGGCAAGATGCTAAATTAAGTTTGGAGCGTTTAGGAGAAATTCATAACAAAGAGGATGAAGAACCTAATGGTAAAGAAAAAATTTCAGAAATTGAACAAAACAGTTCATTTCACCTAAATAACCTTACGTTTAAATATGAGGGCGTAGGAAATGATGCTGTTCTATACGATTTAAGCGTTTCCATTCCGTCCAATAAAATTACAGCCATAGTTGGAAGTAGTGGTAGTGGTAAAACAACCTTATTAAAACTCTTACTAAAATTCTATGAACCTACGCATGGAGAAATAAAATTAAACGAAATAAATCTTAATCATTTATCAGCACAAACATGGCGAAATAAATGCGGTGTTGTAATGCAAGAGGGGTATATTTTTAATGATACCATCGCCAACAATATAGCTGTTGGAGTAGATGTTGTAGATAGAGATAAATTAAAACATGCTGTTAATGTAGCTAATATTAAAGAGTTTATAGAAAGCCTACCTTTAGGATATAATACTAAAATAGGCATGGAAGGTATTGGTATTAGTACAGGGCAAAAGCAAAGAATTTTAATTGCTAGAGCCGTTTACAAAAACCCTGATTATTTATTTTTTGATGAAGCTACAAGTGCTTTAGATGCTAATAATGAAAAAATAATAATGGAAAATTTAAACGAATTCTTTAAAGGTAAAACGGTTGTGATTATTGCCCATCGTTTAAGTACAGTTAAAAATGCTGACCAAATTATTGTTTTGGATAGAGGTAAGATTATTGAAAAAGGTAATCATATCGAATTGACACTAATTAAGGGGGCATATTACGAACTTGTGAAAAATCAATTAGAATTAGGAAACTGATGCCATCTATAGAAGAAAAGGAAATAATTTTGCGTTCAGAAGAAGTAAATGAGATATTGACTTCAACACCGAAATGGATTTTACGCTGGGGTATTTTAGTTGTTTTTATATTGATTATTATAACTATTGGACTTTCATATTTTATTAAATACCCAGATGTATTGACTGCTGATGTTACTTTGACTACATTAAATCCACCAATAACATTAGTTTCAAAAAATAATGGAAAACTTACCCATCTTTTAGTGAAAGATAAACAATTGGTAAGCCAAAATGAACCGATTGGTATTATAGAGAACACAGCCGATTACAAAGCTGTACTTTCTTTATTGGCAAACTGCAATCAATTAAACGAACAATTAAAATTAAACGACACACTTAATAATGTTTTAATTAAAGATAGTTTAAGAACTGGAGAAATTACACCTTACTACTTACAATTTTTAAAATCAGTCAAAGACCTTAATCTTTATGAAAGCATTAATCCTTACACTAAACAAATTGCATTATTGAAAAAAGATTTAGGACATTACAATTCTTTGCTTGATAATTATAAGCATCAACAAAAAATTAACGATGAACAATTAAAGTTAGCTGAAAATGACTTTAATCGGGATAAAAAATTATTTGAAGAAAGGGCAATATCAGCAAGGGAATTTGAAATACAAAAGAAAAATTATTTAGGTGCTCAAAACAGTAATGAACAAACTAAGATTACAATTTCAAATGCACTAATTCAAATTAATGGAATTGAAAAGAACATCTTACAGTTACAAATACAAGATTATCAAGAAAAGGCGAAACTTAAAAATGAATTATCACAGTATTTAAAAACGCTCATTAATGAAATTAATAAATGGAAGCAGTTATATGTAATTGAAAGCCCTGTGAGTGGGAAAGTATCGTTTTTTAATGTATGGGCAATCAATCAAAACATCAAACAAGGTGATGAGCTTTTTGCTATCATTCCTAATAAGAAACAGCAATTTATAGGAAAATGTGTTTTGCCAATAACCAATAGTGGGAAATTAACCATTGGACAAGTTGTAAACATAAAACTTGACAATTATCCTTATAATGAAAATGGGATGTTAACAGGGGTTGTAAAAAACATTTCCGAAGTGCCTAATAAAGATAGTTATGCAGTTGATATTGTTTTAGCGAATGGCTTAACAACTTCGTACAATAAAACTCTAGTATATAAAGAACAAATGAAGGGCAAAGCAGATATTATAACGAAAAATATATCCGTTTTAGATAGAGTATTTTTTAATTTTCGTAAACTAACAGAAATAAAGTAATTGACCTTTAGTAAAAAACAAATCTCTACTTTGTGTTATTAAACAAAATAAATTCTACACGACGGTTTTCTTCGTGTTCTGCATCTTCGCAAGTTACACCCTCGGTACATTTGTTTAAAATAAAGGCTTCGCCTTTTCCTATAATAGCATCAATTTGTTTTTTGTTGAGTTTAGCTGAAACTAAAAAATCACTAACGCTTTGAGCACGTTTTTTCGAAAGTTTTAAGTTATAATTCTCTTTACCTCTACAATCGGCAAAACCATATATCATGACTGAAATTTCAGGGTGTTGGGCTAGAATAGCTAAATTCTTTTTTAAAATTTCTTTGGCGTCATCTCTAATGTTTGATTTGTTTAAGTTAAAATGTACGGGTGTAATATCAAACCCTAAAGCAGCAATTTGCTTTGGATTTAGATATGGATGTTGAATGGTATCGTAAGGATTCTTCCCTTTTTCTTCTTCTTTGTGTTTCGCTAGTATATCATCTGGTATATGATAAATCATATTATTACACAATACAATAGGCTCCATACAAGTATCGCAGCCTGCAATGAGTTTTACATATACCGAATCACCTTGTGAAGTAAGTGCAATAGTTTGAGTGATAGAAGAAGCATCTATCGGTAATTTAGCTCCATTAAATGTCCATTGATAAGCAATGGGCTTAATGTTATCTGGGATAGTGCTCTCAAATTTTACATTAATGGTTTCTGTTTCGGTAAGTTTAGTGTTAATGGTAATTAAGCTACTATTTTCGGTGGCGCATTCTTTTTTAAATTTGTCTAAGTAAGTTATTTTATAAATATCCATATCGCCATAACCGCCCATTCTTGATGAAGAAAAGAAAGTGTTAGTAGCTTGAGCATCTTGAGTCATAAAAATATCATCGCCTGGTGAATTAGCTGGTTGTAATAAATTTACTGGAGTAGTCCACACACCATTTACTAGGGTACTTTTGTAAATATCGTAACCACCAAAGCTTGGATGTCCTTTTGATGAAAAATATAAGGTTTGCCCATCGTCCGATAAATAGGGCGAATCTTCGTCGTACACGGTGTTAATTACATCGCCCAAGTTTTGTGGTGTTCCCCATTCGCCATCGCTTCCTAACTCAGCTTTGTAAATATCCAATCCACCTTTTCCTAATTGTTTGTCTTCGCTGGTAAATAATAATGTTTTACCATCTTTACTAATGCATGCATGATTTTGATAAAAATCAAAATTTATTTTTTTAGACAATGTTTTAGCTTTTTTTGCGGTTCCATCTAATTGTAATTGATGAATACTGTTTTTTTGAAATACAAATAAATTTTTGCCATCACTAGATGCGGAGATAACCGCTAAATGAGATTTGTTGGGTTTAGTTTTAAAAATTTCTTTTGGTATAGTATATACAGCTGGTTTTTGAGGTCTTCCATCTGTAAGCTTACTAGTATAAATGTTTTCAAACGGTTTATCATCTATCTTGCTTACCTTTTCTTTTTCATTATCTTTTCTACGAGAGGTAAATAGCAGCTCATTATTGGACAACAACACTGGCGCATATTCACCAACGATTGTGTTTACTTTTGAGCCAACATTTCCTACATAAATATTTCTGTCAGAAATTGCTTCTTTGTTTCTATCGCCATATAAGCAATCTTCTTTTTGCTTATTCAAATCATTAATATAATATTTATCCATTTCTTTATCGCGAGTAGCAATTACCAATAAATTGTCAAATAATGAATAGGCTTTTTTATACTCGCCTTTGTATTGATAGCATTTTGCTAAATAGTAAATAATATCAGGAAATGTATCTTTAGGAGATTTGTTATAAGCTGTTTCTAAATATTGAAAGGCATCGGCATAGTTATTTATATAACGTGCTAAAATCATACCTAAGCCCGCATTAGCTTTATAGTTTGTTTTATCTAAATTGTAAGCTTTTGTAAAATAGTCTTTGGCTTTGTAAATTTTATTATTATCCAAAGCTTTGTCGCCTTTATTCAAATACTTATCTATTTGTGCAACGGTAATTGATGCGTACAACAAACAAAATAGTAATATGATTTTTTTCATAATTTAATTAAATAAGGGCTAAAAGTAAAAAAATTATATGGATTTAGTCCACGAATTGGTGTTTTTAACAGACAAAGCTTTGTTAATTACCTACGATTGGTTTTGAGTCGAGGGTTTTTGAATCAAGCGCATCGCGCAATCCGTTTCCTACTAACATAAAAGCTAATACTAATATCATAATGGCAATTCCTGGAACAAAGGCTAAATAGGCAGAATCAATTAAAACATATCCTCTGTGTGAATTTATCATCTCGCCCCAAGAAGGCGTAGGAGGTTGAGCGCCTATACCTAAAAAACTTAAGCCAGCTTCTGTTAAAATTGCAGAAGCAAAGTTAGAAGTAGCAATTACAATAACAGGCCCCATTACATTAGGCAATATATGCCTAACAATAATACGCATATTCTTATAACCTAAGGCTCTACCCGCTTCTACAAATTCTTTTTCTCTTATACTTAATATTTGTCCTCGAATTAATCGAGCCACATCTACCCACATTGTTAATCCCACCGCAATAAATACTTGCATAATACCTTTACCCAATACCAAAGTAATAGCAATAACCAATAATAAAGTAGGAATTGACCACACTACATTGATTAACCACATAATGGAATCGTCTAGTCGTCCTCTATAATAGCCTGCAATGGCACCCAACAACACACCAATAAAAATTGATATAATTACTGAAATAAATCCAACAGATAATGAAATACGAGTACCAATCATTAAACGACTTAATAAATCTCTTCCTGCTAAATCTGTTCCTAACCAATATTTTTTAGTAATTAATAGATTTTTTTCAATCTCATCTTGTAATTGTTTAACATCTAATTTTAATTTTTCTCCTGTACTTAATTGATAGAACTCTATCTTGTTGTGAATACTATCGTTTATAATAGGCGAATTATTATTAACATCATACACCACATCCGCCAAATTAAATGCAATTTTCGTCCCATTATTGGGTGTGTTTCCCGTATATTCTTCTACTATAATATCAAATCCAGAAAAACTATACGAATGATATGGTATGTTGGTGTATTCATTAACCTTACCAAACAACATTTTCTGAAACCAATTAACATGTTGAAAACGATCGTTCTTTTTTACCTGTAATATTTTTGTTTCAAACCCTGGTTTTTTAATCAAGAGCTCTGGCTTTTGGTCGTTAGCATAAGGTGTTGAATCGGGAGTTATTAAATATCCAAGTATTGAAATAAGAGTTGCAAGACCTACCAACATTAAACCAAACATAGCCAGTTTATCATTCTTAAACTTTCGCCAAGTTTGAATAGATAATGACTCTGACTTAAAATCGCTATATTTCTTTTTAAATAACAATTAACTCGTTTTTATACCTTTCCAATAAGGTTTATAAATTAATGAAGCTACTCCAATTACAAGTGCATATATCCAATATACACATTCAAAAGGGATGAGCCACATTAAATACTTTACCTTATTTAAAAAATTAGAAGCTAAAAATAGTAACAAAAAATCAAAAACAAACTTTGTTGCCACAAAAATCGATAAATAAGGTATTATGGCTGATTGTTTTATAATTGCAACGATTAAAGCTAATACTAATAAATTAGCCGCAATGATTATAAAACCTCCAAAAAGGTTTAATTGATTTTTATTATACTTTGCTTTATATGCCCAACGAATTCGCTGCTCGAGAAAATTTCGAAGATTTATTTCAGGTAAAGTTTTTACAATTAAATGACGGTCGAACCCATACATGATGTTAGCACTTTTCTTATTCTTAATATCTTCCAATAAAAAAACATCTTCTCCCGAACTAATATCTAAATGCGACTGATATCCATTTGCATCTATGAAAGCATGTTTTTTAAACGCCAAATTTGCTCCACTACACATAAAAGCCATATTAATTCCGGTATATCCAGCTGTAATTCCCGAAATAGCTATATTCTCTACTATTTGAAATGTGCTTAACACCTGATGATGTGTTGTATAATCAATAGGCATGATTAACATAGCCGGTTGATACTTGACAAAATATAGATGAATGGCTTTTAACCAAAAAACATTTCTATATATCACATCGGCATCTGTTGTAACAATAATATCTCCTGTGGCTAGATGAATCGCCTTAGTAAGATTAATTTTCTTTCCTGTATGTTCGTTTTGTCTAATAACTTGATGTTTTATATTACTTTGCGAAAGAATGTTAGAAGCCAATTTAAAGGTTTCATCCTCCGAAGCATCATCTATTAAAATTATTTCAAAAGAAGTTTTAGGATATTCTTGCGCCATGAGTTGTTCTAAACAAGCTTTTATGTTTTTCTCCTCATTTCTTGCAGATAACACAATGCTAATAGATGTATAATTATCTTGCGTTTGCCTTACATCAATGCGTTGATGCTTATTGAAGCCATAAATTGCAAGTGTTATAAATAACCCATATAAAATAATAATTACAGCAAATATGTATAACTCAAAAATCATGAATTGATTTTATATCCATTTTCTTTCGCAAGATAACTATATAACCAATTATACTTGGAATAACCACATTAATTATCCATAAAAAGGTAGAGGCCAAGATTACAACCAATGTATGATCGGGCGAGGTATTAAAAACAAAAAGTGCAATAGCTGCTCTAATAGCCGGTTCAATTATACTTATCATAGGAATTAAACTAGTTAGTACAAAATAGGCAGCAATACTCATAAATAAAGAAACAAAATCGGTATTAGAAGAAAAAGCTTGATAAATAAGATAAAATTGAATGGTAAATACCATATATCGAGCCACGGATAATACAACTAATTTGATAATTAATGTTTTTGGCAATTTCACAAAATCATTGGCTTCCATTTTTTTAAACCACCTTATAAACCTTAATTTGCTTTGAATAAAAGATACATGGGTAATAGCCCAACAAAATCCTAAAATTAATAAGCTTCCTACAACTATTGTCCCATATACAATAATATTTGAGCCTTGTTGGTTAATTAATTTTGCTGCCACGCATATCATTCCTACACTCACCGTTATAAGCATTTGAAACATACCATTAATGAAATGAAGAATTGTTATACTTGGACGGTTTTGGGATTTAAAAAAGGAAACCTTTGCTACAAACTCCATGGCTCTACCAGGGGCAATATTTCCAACACAAATACCAGAAAACACCGATTGAAGAGCAGTTGAATAACTTACAGGTTCCACTAAGCTGGTTATAGACTTCCATTTATAACTCTCAATACCCCAATTAATTGGCATTAAACCCAGGCTAAAAACTAATAGAATAACAGTAGCTGAATGACTTAAAATAACAATACTTTGTTCTCTTAACTCTGGTATAGAAGAAAGTTTAGAATAAATAACCCAAAAACTTATTACTCCAATAATAATTTTAATGAATATGGAGAAACTATTTTTTAGGTTCATGAGCAAGGTTAAAACTACAAATTTAAGCCTAATTAAGAATGTTTCTTTTAATAATTCAATCCCGTAGCTTACTCATTAATTAGTACACTCTACCTAATAAAAATAGAATTTCATTCGTTTCTAGTGTCATTATCTCATTTTAATGGAATTTGGAAGAATTTTTGTAGTATATTTAATATAAATTTTATAAAATCAAAACCTTACCGTTATGAAAAGATTTTCCCTACTACTTATTGCACTTTTAGCCTGTTTTTACATAAAAGCGCAAAGCGAACAGTTTGTTGTTCCTATATCGAATTTAACTAAGAAAATGATTACTAAGAATTACTCTTTAGAAGATCAAAAAGAATTAAATCAACATCCACAAAAGTTGAAATCTCTTGACTATATCTATTCAAAATCATTTCAAGTTCAAACCTTAAACTATACAGAAGAACAATTCCAAAAGATTGATATCACAAAGTATGATTTAAGCAGAAAAGTGAGTGAAAATGTATTAGTATATGATGAGGCCTCTGGATTACAATTAATCCTCGATCCACTCAATAAAATGGAGGAAGAAAAAAATGCTTTATTGTATCCAAACACTAAGATAAATAATCCAACAAATAAAATTGCTAATCCATAACTCAACCCTTTAATTTAATTAGCTATGAAAAAACTATTTACATTTTTGTTTTCAATACTGTTTGTAGCAACGTTTGCTCAAACTTTTATTCTACCGTCTACAGGTGTACAAAACACTTTTAGTGGTGGATGCCCAGTTGGTACTTGCTCTGGAACCTTATTAGACCCAGGCGGGGCAGGAAATTACCCTAATGGGGTTAATCAAATTTATCAAGTGTTTTGCCCAACCACGCCAGGAACTTGTATTCAAGCCACTTTCACAAGCTTTAATACAGAAGCTACCTTTGATTATTTAACTATTGGTAATGGCCCTGCGCAAAATAGTGCTGTTTTTACGGGTGCACCAGCTAATGCTTCTGGTCAAATTTGGGGAACTCCCACTGTGCCTTTTAGTTATACAGCCAATAATAGCTCAGGATGTTTAACCTTTAGGTTTAGATCTGATGGAAGTGTTAATAGACCTGGATTTACTGCCTCATTATCTTGTGTACCTTGTGGTGCTGCTCAACCAGCCGGAAATTCAGATGCGTGTGCGTCTTCATTTATTTGTTCAAATTTAGGATTTAATGACGTATCTAATGGACCAGGTTTAAATCCAACTGAAGGCTGTGCAGGAAGTAGTTGTGTTACTGGAGAAACATATTCTAACTGGTACACCTTTTCAGCTGCTACGTCTGGTTCATTAACTTTTACAATTAATCCGAATACAGGTAGTGATGATTTTGATTATGCAGTATTTGGCCCTAATGTTTCTTGTGGCGCATTAGGAGCCCCTCTTAGATGTTCTTATGCTGCAAACACTGGGAACACAGGACTTGGTAATGGCGCTATTGACACCTCAGAAGATGTAACTGGTAATGGCTGGACTTCACCAATGACTGTAACCGCTGGACAAACCTATATGTTAATGATAAACAATTGGACAGCTGGTGGTGCAGGGTTTAATATTTTATTTGGAGGTACTGCTACTCTTGGAGTATTAGCACCTGCTGTATCTTCTACTTCTATTTGTGCAGGTCAAAGCGCTGTATTAACCGCTACGCCTGCTACACCTGGAGGGACTTATACTTGGACGCCTGGGGGTGGGAATACACAATCCATTTCGGTATCACCAGGTTCTACCACCTCTTATTCGGTGGTTTATTCTCAAGGTGGATGCACAAGCCCAGCTTCTGCTTTAGCAACCGTTACTGTAAACTCCGTTCCAACTGCAAATGCAGGCTCATCAGCTACCGTTACTTGTGCAAATCCAACAGCCACATTAACTGGATCTGGCGGTGGTAGTTACGCATGGAATGGACCTGGAATTGTTTCTGGTGGAGCTACAGCTAATCCTGTGGTAAATGCACCTGGAACTTATAGTTTAAATGTAACATCGCCTCAAGGTTGTACATCATCAGTAGCAACTGTTGCTATCTCACAAAACACTACCACCCCATCGCCTACGGCCAATCATACAGGAACTTTAAGTTGCTCTAGTAGTACGGTTGCTTTAACAGGTTCTCCTTCAAGCGGTGTAACATATCAATGGAGTGGACCTGGATTTAGTGGTGGTACAACATCACAAAACGCCATCGCTACAGCTCCTGGCACTTATACATTAAGAGTAACTGACGCAGTAAGTGGCTGTACAGCAACTGCTGTTACTACTGTTACTCAAAATACTGCAACACCTGTTGTTACCGGTGCAAGCACCGCAACCTTAACTTGTGTATCTAACACACTTAATCTTAATGCAACCACAGCCGCCACACCTGTAAGCTATAACTGGAGTGGACCTGGAATTGTTTCGGGAGCAGGTACTGGTACAATTACAATTAATCAACCAGGTACTTATAACTTTACCATTACTAATACTTCAAATGGTTGTGTAACTACTGGTACAAGATCTGTATCTCAAAACACGACTGCACCAGTAGTAAATAGTTCTGTAAGTGGAACTTTATCTTGTGTAAATAATACTGTAAATGTAACTGCTACTACAGCTGCGAGCCCTGTAAATTATAGTTGGAGTGGACCAAGCATAGTTAGTGGTTCTTCAACGGGCACTATCACTGTAAATCAACCAGGCACCTATAATTACACTGTTACAAATACTTCGAATGGTTGTTTTACGACGGGCTCTCAAACTGTTACTCAAAGTGCAGGATTACCTGTTGTTAATGCTTCAACTTCAGGCACACTCAGTTGTACAACCACATCCTTAACCGTAAGTGCAACTACTACAAGTACACCTGTCAATTATAATTGGAATGGACCAGGCATAGTTTCAGGTGCAGGTACAGGTACTATCACTGTGAATCAACCAGGCACCTATAATTATACAGTTACAAACACTTCTAACGGTTGTAGCACAACAGGATCTCAGGCTGTAACAAGTAACACCACGGTGGTAAATGCCAATGCAACTAGCAGTGGTTCTATTACTTGCGCAACAAATAATGTAACCCTTACCGCTACTCCAACTGGAACAAATTTCGCCTATAGCTGGACAGGACCAGGCACCATTACTAATGGTACTACTAATACACCAAGTGTAGATGCAGGCGGAAATTATGTAGTTACAGTAACTAATAGTATTAATGGTTGTTTTGATACATTCACAATTTCAGTATCTACCAATACGGCTGTTCCAACTTTAAGTTTAGCAGCTAATTCATTAACTACTACTTGTACAACTTCTACTGTTATGCTAAATGCTTCTTCAAATACAGATCCGAACTCTGCTTATAGTTGGACAGTTTCATCAGGAGGATCATTAAGTAGTACTACCGTTAATAATCCAACGGCATTAAGTGGTGGTATTTATGATGTAGCAGTTACTAATACCGTTAACGGTTGTGTTTCTTCGATACAAACAGTAACTGTAACCGCTGATGCCAACATTCCTACTTATACACTTTCAGCAACAGATGTAACATTAACTTGTATCTCATCCAGTGAAACTGTAACACTTACAACCACACCTACACCATTAAATTATACGTGGTCGCCTACACCATCAAGTGGTGTAAACTCTACCACACCAACATTTAATACGGCAGGCACATATACTTGTGTTATTACAAACACCGTTAATAATTGTAGCACAACAGCACAAGTATCTGTGAGTAGCAATACAACTATTCCAAGTGTTAATATTTCAGGAACACAAACATTAACCTGTGCTTCTCCAACTGCTGCTATTACTTTAACAACTACTCCAGCAAGTGGATTAACTTATAATTGGACAGGAGGAACTATCGTTTCTGGACAAGGAACCGATAATATAACTGTTAACCAAGCAGGAAATTATACGGTTACAGTTACTGATGCTGTAAATGGTTGTACAACCACTGCAAGTACTCAAGTATTTGCCGACACAAATGTACCAAGCGCTTCTATATCGGCAAGTACTAATAGTGTCATTACTTGTGTAAATAATACAGTAACCTTAACCGCAACGGTTACTCCAAGTGCCACTTATTCTTATACTTGGTCGCCTAGTGGAAATACAGCTGTTACTGAAAATGTTACTTCTGCTGGTGTTTACACTGTTACTGTGTTAAATGCATCTACTGGATGTACAGCCACTGCTCAATATACTGTAACCAATAATATAACACCTCCAAATGTAACAAGCTCAAATACAACAACACCTTGTGGCTCGCCGTCAGTAGCTTTATTGGCTAGTTCAACCAATACCAATGTTTCTTATTCTTGGTCGGCATCGTCAGGAAGCATTCTTTCAGGTAGTAATACGGCTAATCCAATTGCTGGAGGAGCCGGACAATATGTAGTTACTGTAACTGATAACGATAATGGCTGTACAAATTCACAAACAGTAACCGTTACTTCAACTTCAATTACCGCTTCGTTCTCGGTTGATCCAACAAGCGGTTCAGCACCATTAACAGTAAACTTTACAGATCAAAGTAGTGGCACCGGCAATACTTATGCTTGGAACTTTGGTGATGATAACAACAACACTTCTTCATCCGCTAATCCAAGCCACGTGTATAACACAACTGGAGATTACACCGTTACACTTACAGTAACTGATGCATCGGGCTCATGTTCATCAACCTCAACAGTTGTTATAAATGTGTTTGATAACGCAAGTATTACTGTTCCAAATGTATTTACACCAAATGGCGATGGTAAAAACGATGTGTTTAAAATTATTACAACGGGAATTCAAGAACTTCATTGTGATATCTTTAACCGCTGGGGAACTAAAGTTGCTAGCCTTGAAGGGACAAACGCTATTTGGGATGGAAATAATGCTAAAGATGGTACCTATTTCTTTATCTTAACAGCTAAAGGCTTTGATGATAAAGAATATAAACAACAAGGATATATAAACTTGTTTAGATAAGATTTAACCACATAAGTTTTTAAAAGCTATCTCCAACCGAGATAGCTTTTTTATTTACATTTGTAGGTATTACAAATAAAGGTGACAAAATTAAACGATAGAATTATTTTAGGGATTGATCCTGGTACACTTGTAATGGGGTATGGATTAATTCATTTAAAGAACAATACTTTGTCTTTAATAGCATTAGGAGTTATTAAACTTGATAAATACGAAGAACACGCTGACCGATTAAAAAAAATATTTGAACGACTTATTGGTTTAATTGAAGAATACCACCCTGATGAATTAGCTATTGAAGCGCCTTTCTTTGGAAAGAACGTTCAATCCATGCTAAAACTAGGTCGAGCGCAAGGTGTTGCTATTGCTGCTGCGTTATCAAAAAACATTCCTATTAATGAATACTCGCCTAAAAAAATCAAAATGAGTATTACCGGAAACGGAAACGCTTCTAAAGAACAAGTAGCTGCCATGCTCGAAAATCTTTTGAAATTTAAACATGAAGATAAATACCTAGATGCGACCGATGCTTTAGGCGCAGCTGTTTGTCATTATTTTCAGAACAAAGGGTTAGCATCCACAAAAAAGAAATCTTACTCGGGATGGGAAGCTTTTTTAAATGATAATCCTAAACGGAAAGCTTAACTTATTTAAGTGCCTTACAACTAATTTTATTTTGATTAACTGTAACTAAATAATTTTTTTCGTTTTGGTACAATTTAGTAACTAAAGGTGCTTGAGAAATGTTATCATAACTCCCCATTAATTTAGCATTCACATCTAGTTCATAAAGTTTAGAGCCTACTTTATCATAAGCCAAAATAACATCTTTATCTACACTTTGAATATAATTTACAGATTCGAATACTGCTTGTTCATTAAAATACTCAAAGAGTTTTACACCAAACACATCGTAAGCATAAAGTGCGCCATTACCATAAACAAACATGTCCTGTTGATTATCATCATTTAATAATATAAATGTAATTTTATACCCATTTACCTCATCTCCAACTTTAATCGTTTCTTTTTTATCCGTTAAAGAAACTTTATTAATTAAATTATTTTTGTCGTCTAGATAAAATAATTTTGTGTTACCTAAATTATTTCCTCCTAATATTGTCAAATGATTTAATTGTTCTATGGTTTTATTACTAAAATCAATACGCCCTTCCCCTTTTCTGCTAAACGCATATATTTTTCCACCCACATCCGACGTAATTAAATAATCACTAGGTCCTACACGCACATATTGAATAGGTAATGTAACGACATCGTCTGTTTTTACAGGAGTAAATCCTTCTGTTTTTATACCATATAACGTATAGTTATAAATTCGTTTATCTGCACAAGCAAAAAACACTCTATAGTCCAATTTATTTTCATAATCTAATAAGGTAATATTTGAAGTAATTGGGGAAGGTAACTTTACAGGATATCCCTGTACTTCATTTCCATTTCTGTCTATTAAATGTAGGTGATTTGAAGTGTTAAACAATAATTGGAATTTGCCATTCTTAAAAATATCAACTGTATAAATTTTAGATTTTATAACATCATCTAATTGTTTTTTCCAAATTAAATTACCTGTTGAACTTATTAAATACAGTTGATTTAACGTGTCTTGAAAACATAATTCATTTTCTTGTGTAAGATGGTTTTTAAAAATTTGAGGAGGAGTAATTAGTGTTGTATCTGCCGAAAATGTCCATAATACATTTTCATGTTCGTGTTCTGTTCGTTCTGTTTGATATAAAGTATTTAAACGTAATTGCACATTTTTACGAAGTAATTTAGCTGTAAGAGATATATGCGTAATAGCTTTATCTGTATTTGTAATTTCTTCTAAATTTAATAGCGAATGGTGGTTTTGTGACACAACAAGTCGATGATTTTCGTAATACAAATAATTACAAGCTAAAGACAAATTATCTTCTGCATAATCCATAAAATCTTTTTGTTTGCCCAAATAAGTGTTATTACTTATCGTTTGTAAATACTGTTGTAACATTGTTTGATTTGAGAACATAACCAACATATTATTAAAAAGTATTGCAAATTCTTTCTTATTGTCGCGATGAGTAAATTTAAAAAGTTCTGCAAATTGTGGGTTTAATGTAAATACCGTTAATTCATTATATACTTGAGCTGTATCAGAAATCCATTTAAGCAACTCAGCTGTTTTATGCGTGTCTTTTAATTTTATTAAGGACATATTCTGCAAAGTATTTTCAGCCGAATAGACTGCTGAAATTATTTCTTTATCTATATTCTCATAACTCTCTTTATTTATATCAAATAAAGCACTATCCGAAAGATTTTGCCAAGCTGATTTATTTCGATTTTGAATATCCGTATTAAATAATAAATTCACTTTTTCAAAATAAGACTTAGGGTTACTTAACGAAACAGCTTCTATTGCCAGTGGATGAGCAGCCAAAAATTGATATCCTGTTATGTTAGATGGTTCTTGGTTTTCTAATCCATTAAATAAAGATTTATCTGATAAAGAGTTGTATCCTGTTAAGGTAATTTTGTTTAATTGTACCTCTGCGTTCCATAATGATTGACCCATCAGTAAATCAGGTGCTAAACAGTTTGTCTCCGCATGATTGATATATACTAAATTATTTTGTCCGCCATTTTCCTTTATCAACTCAAGATATGAATTTGAAGTTGATAATGATTTTTGCTTATCCAAGTCCATACACTCTTGTAAAAGCGATAAATCCGAACACAAATAAACTAATCCATCTTTACACGTAATTGTCCATTTTTGCTTATTATTAATAAAATAAAAGGCTTCAAAAGATGAAATGCTTGTTTCTTTAGAAAAGGTTTTAGCAAAAAAATCTTCGAACAACGATGCATTATCTTTCTCTTTTAGTTTAAAAAGTACTAAATGTTCGGTTAACTTATTTCCCTTACACATAGCCCAATAAATAGGGTTTCCAGAAACTATGGCATTTATGTCAGGTGAAACGCTTATGAGTGAATCAAGGAACGTGATACCATTTTGGGCAACTAGCAACTGAGGGTTGCTTAATAAATGGTTCCAAATTAAATTTTGACGAGTAAGTTTCGAAATTAGTTCTGTACAATTATTGGTTTCTATTACACAACTTGCATTAGCTGGAATATGTTCTAACACAGCGGCATCTGGTTCTTTACTTTCTTGAAGTTTAAAATAACCCCAAATAGCCACAGCTATTGAGGCTAATAGAAAGCCATAAAATACAATTCTCCGAACTAATTCCATACACCTAAAATAAATAGTTTAAAGACATATTATAATTAGTGTAAATAGGAGTTATGAAAACGCTTTTGTGAATTGAATTATAGCAAATGCAATTATAATTTAAACCGAAGATGCTTAGTGATTTTTTATCCCAAATTGTAGTTGTATTTGGTATTAACCCTTAAAAAACGTTATACTTTATTTAATCAAGTCTGATTTTTAGTAAAGAATTGTATTTTTGTATAATATGATTAAGCCTCTTTTTTATATTTTAATTCTTGGTGGTATTTTAGTTTCGTGTAAACCAGATAAAGAAGAAGATGTTGTTATGCCTTCTTATTTATTAAGCGAAGAACAACTAGTAAATGTGTTAACAGATGCTTATTTATCAGAAGGAGCTTCTGGCATAAATGTAAAAAATGTAATAGGAGAAAAATATGACTCGGCTTATGTATTTAATCCGCTTCAAGAACATGGTATTTCAAAATCAAAATTTGATTCAACTATGAATTTTTACACCCAACATCCACAAAAATTAAAATTAATTTACGATAAGGTTCTTGAAAAATTAAGTGTAATTCAGGCTAATGGAAAACTAGAATAAATGAATGTGATAGACACTATAAAGCAATTAAATCATCAGTATTTTGACACGATTGTCGAAATTAGACGACACATTCATCAATATCCTGAATTATCATTTGAAGAAATTAAAACATCGGCATACATTTGTGATATATTAGATAAATATCACATTTCATACAACAAAGGGATTGTAAAAACTGGCATTATAGCTGTTATACAAGGAAAAAATCCTAATAAAAAAACCATTCTATTAAGAGCCGATTTAGATGCCTTACCTATTGAAGAAAAAAACGATGTAAGTTATAAATCTAAGCATAAAGGTGTTATGCATGCTTGTGGACACGACGTTCATACAGCCTCTGTTTTAGGAACAGTCATTATCTTAAATCAATTAAGAGATGAATTTGAAGGAACTATTAAGATAATGTTTCAACCTGGAGAAGAAGTATTGCCAGGAGGTTCATCATTAATGATAAAAGAAGGAGTACTACAAAACCCATCTATAAACATGGCTATTGCACAACATGTGTTTCCAAGCTTAGAAACTGGAAAAGTGGGCTTTAGAGCAGGTATGTATATGGCAAGTACAGACGAAATTCACTTAACTATAATAGGCAAAGGCGGTCACGCCGCTATGGCGGGCGATTACATTAACCCACTTGTTGTTTCTGCACATATTATTACTGAAATAGAAAAACAGTTTCCTGTTACGATTGATGCAGAAGGCGTTGCCAGAAACACTCAAAACAACATTCCTACCGTGATTGCATTTGGTAAAATTGAAGGTAAAGGTGCTACTAATGTAATTCCCGAAACGGTTTATATGGCAGGAACTATAAGAACCATGGATGAAGTTTGGAGAAAAGAGATTAAAACAAAAATTAATGACATAATTACCCAAATAACTAAACAATACAACGTTTCTGCTGAACTAAATATAATTGATGGTTATCCCTTTTTAATAAACCATGAAGCTACCACAAACCTTTGCAAGCAAGCTGCTGAAGAATACCTAGGAAAAGAAAATGTGGTAGAATTACCTTTAAGAATGACTGCCGAAGACTTTGCTTATATCACACAACAAGTTCCTAGCTGTTTTTATCGTTTGGGAACAGGCAATATTACAAAAGGGATTACCTCTGGAGTACATACTTCTACTTTTAATATTGATGAAGATGCTCTTAAAATTTCAAGTGGGTTAATGGCTTGGATGACCATTAAAGCAATTAAATAAACTATAAGTATAAATCATCTGTTTTTAATCTTAGGTATCGGCTAACCGAAAGAGCCGCACTTAATCCAGAGATTAACATACCTAATAACACAATACCACCAAATAATAGAGCTAATAAATTTGGGTCTTGAAGTTGCAATAAATCAGGAATATATTTAGTACTTAAAATTAAAAATCCGGCTAATAAAAATCCGGCTAATATTCCAGCAACAACTCCTTGACGTATTCCTTTAAAAATAAAAGGCATACGAATAAAGCCTTGTGTGGCACCTACTAAATACATCGTACGAATTAAAAAGCGCTTGGCATATATTGATAAACGAATGGTGTTATTTATCAAGGCAATAGCTACAATAAGTAACAACCCACTAAAAATTAATATATAAAGACTTATCACCTTAGCATTATCATTAACTTGCTTTATCATGTCTTTATGATAGATTACCTCTTTTACAAAATGTTTTTGTAATAATTGTTTTTCAAATCCAGCAAGGCTATCAATATTTGCGTAGTCAGAATTTAACTTAACATCTAATGAAGATAATAAAGGATTATAACCCAAAAAACTTATAAAGTCTTCTCCTAAATCTTCTTGTAGTTTCTTTGCGGCTAAATCTTTACTGATATAATTAACCTCCTTAGCAAATGATGAGGTACTAATTTCTTGTTTCAACACATCTAATTCGGCATTTGTTGTTGTGTCTTTAAGAATAACTTGAAATCCAATATTTTCTTTAATATGGTTAGATAATTTTTTAGCATTAATAACCACTAAGCCTAATAATCCTAGCATAAACAACACCAACGCAAGACTTATCACTACTGTAACCGATGATGTTTTTAATTTTTGTGAGGTTGTAGTATTCGACACAATCTTTATTACTTTTTATCCCACTAAATTAGTAATGATACGCTTAAAGATATGATGTGAATAAAAGAATAATTAACAAGTAAATGTTTGTTTAACCCAGATTATGCATTAGCAATTTTATTACGAACTAAAATCCCTGCAAAATATGAAGCTTCGCAACTTTTTCTCTTTCACCGTAGCAGTGGCTACGCTTCATTCGTAAAAGTTCATATTTTATTGGGCTTTTAACTCTCA
>CAUJCR010000003.1 GCA_963169355.1 Bacteroidota bacterium
AACCCAGATTATGCATTAGCAATTTTATTACGAACTAAAATCCCTGCAAAATATGAAGCTTCGCAACTTTTTCTCTTTCACCGTAGCAGTGGCTACGCTTCATTCGTAAAAGTTCATATTTTATTGGGCTTTTAACTCTCACTACTAATTTCTAATGCACAATCTGGGTTTAATAAAAAAATGTGAAACATCATGAAAGCTACATAAAAGCCTTCATGATGTTAGTTGAGCTATGCCTCACAACTCACACAGTTTACCAAATTCTGAACAGCAATTTCTTTGGATACGCTTTGGCTACGTTGATAATACAAGGTTTTAATTCCTAATCTCCAAGCTTCAATCATTAGTTTATTAACTTCTTTTACAGGTAAATTAGCCGGAATATTTAGGTTTAAACTTTGAGATTGATCAATGTATTTTTGACGAATAGAGGCTTGTTGAATAATCTCTAATTGACTAATTTCTTTAAATGTTTTAAACACTGCTTTTTCTTCCTCTGATAATTCCACCAAATGCTGTACACTACCTTGATTGAGCATAATCCCTCTCCAAGTTTCTTCGTTATCAATTCCCTTTTCTTGTAATAAGGCTTGTAAATATTTATTCTTGCGAATAAAGTTTCCTTTTGATAATCCAGCCTTAAAATAATTACTACTATACGGTTCTATCCCTGGCGATGTTTGTCCTAATATAGCTGAAGAAGAGGTGGTTGGCGCCACGGCTAATAATGTGGTGTTTCTTAGTCCATAATCTTTTAAAACTTCAGGTTCGCCATAAATCTCGGACAAACGAGCAGAAGCTTTATTAGCTTCCTCTCTTATGTTTTCAAAAATTGTTTTAGTTAGTTGTTTAGAGCGTAAGCCCTCAAAAGGAATCATGTTTTTTTGAAGATATGAATGCCAGCCCATTACACCTAAACCAATAGCACGATGGCGTTTTGCGAATCGGTTAGCTGATTGTAAATAGTAATTTCCTTCTGTTTTAGCAATAAACTCTTGTAATACCGCATCTAAGAAATAAATTGCCATTTGCACTGCTTTTGTGTCTTTCCATTCATCATACAACTCTAAATTCATAGATGATAGACAACAAATAAACGACTCATCAAAATTTGATGGCAACATTATCTCTGCACAAAGATTACTTGCATTAATACTCATACTTTTATCTTTATACACCTGAGGTTTATTAGTGTTTACATTATCAGTAAAAAACACATAAGGCATTCCTTTTTGTTGACGAGCCTCTAATACCTTAGCCCAAATTTCTCGCTTTTCTTTATCTCCTTCTATCATTTCGTGCATCCAATAATCGGGTACACACACTCCAAAAAATAAATTTTGTAAAGGATTACCAATATCTTTTATTTGAAGAAACTCATTAATATCTGGATGATCAATATCTAAATAAGCTGCAAAAGCCCCACGACGCACACCGCCCTGCGAGATAGTGTCCATAGCTGTATCAAATAATTTCATAAATGAAACTGCCCCACTACTTTGTCCATTATCGGTTACAGCACTTCCTCGTCCGCGCAATTCACCAAAATATCCCGAAGTCCCTCCGCCAATTTTGGTTTGCATTATTACCTCTCCTAGTTTATGGGTAATTCCTTCGATATTGTCGGGTACATGAACATTAAAACAAGATATTGGTAAGCCGCGTTCCGTTCCCATGTTTGCCCATATTGGCGAACTTAAACTCATCCAACCATTTTCAATTAGTTCAATAAAAGCTTCTTTTAACTCGGGTTTATAAAGGCGTTTACTAGCTGCCGTTGCAATTCTATCTATTGCACCTTTTACTGATTCGCCTTTGAGTAAGTAACCTCTGTTTAAAATTTGCTCACTCTCTTCGTTGAGCCACCATAGTCTTTCCATAAAATGTAATTATATAATTAAGGGTTAAAATAAATCTGCTGCGCTAATGCTTTTATCGTGTTTAGTATATGCTGTTGGGCGTTTTGCAAAAAAATCATCCAATTCGTTTGCAAACACATCTTCCTCAAACCACTTCATGGGTTTATATTGTTCGTATGTAATATTAAATATTTTTTTAAGTTTTATTTTTTCCATGGATTCATCAACACGGTACTTCATAAAGTTAAGCATATCAGTTTTTGAAAAGAAACTTAACTCTCCTTTTTCATATATCCAATTCAACAATTCTTCCTCGTACTGAATATAATTCATTACATCTTGCGCCATACGCTCTTTGATTTCATTCGTTAAATAACCTTCTTCTGCCAACTTGTTTAAAATATAAATACCTGCATTGGCATGTGTTTGTTCGTCTATCGAAGTCCACGCAATAATATTAGATGTGTTTTTTAGATACCCTTTAAATCGCGTAAAAGATAAAATATTTGCAAACTGAGAAAACAAAGAAGCATTTTCTATCACTATTGTAAAAAATAGCAATTTCGATATCACATCATTATTAGAATATAAGCTATTTTCAATTAGTTCAAGTTTCTTTTTAAACACAGGAATAGTAAGTAGTTGGTTAAATTCTTCATTATATCCTAATACATCTAATAAGCGTGAATAAGCTTCACTGTGTCTAAATTCACATTCAGCAAAGGTTGCTCCCAGTCCATTAAACTCTGGCTTTGGAAAATATTTATAAATATCGCCCCAAAACAACTTAACACCAACCTCAACTTGCGCAATACTTAATAAGCTTCGTTTTACAATTTCTTTTTCTACCTCCGATAAATTTGATTTAAAGTCTTGGATGTCGGCCGTAAATTCAACCTCTTTATGAACCCAAAAAGTTTTATTCATTAAATCGGTAAATTCTAATACCTCAGGGTATTCAAATGGTTTGTAGTGTACGCGTTTGTCAAAAATGCCCATAGCATAGGTTTAATTAATTGGTTAAACAAATACACAAAAAGCTAGGGAAAAAGAAATAGTCATTTCTTTGAACCTCGTTTTTTATGCGAAAACAAAATTCAAACTGATTTGGCAGGTAATCTGACTTTGGTTTATTATACCATTCACAGTTGCGCAACAGTTCAGGAATTTCACCTGATTCCCCCTATTCTCTGTTTATTCAGTACATATCTAAACAGCCAACTCAGTAATCATTCGGTGGTAAAAATAAATTAAATTTTAAGAGTTGATAGTTGTACAATACTTTTTAATTATTCACAGGTGTTCATTGTTATACACACTTGTTGAAATCAAAGCTAAACTGGTGATTTAGATGTTATTATAAATTGCTGATAAAAAATAAAAAAGCTAACCCAATGTTTTGAGTTAGCTTTACTTAATACATTTAAATGTTTATTATTTATTTTAAAGTGCCGTTTCTTTCAGCTTCTTTATTTTCTTTCATCATACGCACAACCTGATAACCTATTAAGAAGGCAATAATAGCCCACATAATAATGTTCGGACCATGTCCTAAAACTTTCATGCCTTTAAAAATCCATTGACAAAAATTGCCAATACCATAAAAAACATCGGTCATTGTAATCATTAAAGCGTTCATATTAAATCTAATTTTGTAAGTTTACAGCACAAAAATATACTTTTTTTTATAAATCAAGCAAATTTTAGCTAAAAAATGATTGTTTCCCCTCTAAAAAGCAATATTCAATTTTCTCTTTTCTTTTTATTATTGCTTTCTATACTCATTTGGTTTAGCACTTTTACCTATACTCACATAAACACTGAAAATATAAATTATAAAGAGCACGTATTATACGACCTAATATTTGACAACCATTATACATTTTATATCAATCAAATAATCACCTTATTAGTAGTGCTATTTGGTGCTTTTTTACTTAATTTTCTTGCTATAGAACAAGAAATTGTTTCAAAAACCAATTACCTTCCTGCATTTTTTTATATCATTTTTTCATTTTCTGCCACTACTCCTTATTTAACCGAACCATTATTGGTTGCTAACCTATTTATTATACCTGCTATTTATTTCCTAGTCAATAGTTACCGACAAGAATATGCACTGCAAGATGTGTTTAAATCGGCTTTATTTATGGGCTTGGCAAGTTTTTTTTGTATTCATTACATCGTTCTTTTTCCGTTTGGCTATTTAACCCTTTTTGTTTTACGCCCCTTTAATTGGAGAGAATGGGTTATAATGCTTATTGGCCTTACTTTTCCTTTGTATATTTATTTATGTGTAGCCTACCTTATTACAGGCAAACCATTTGAAATCTTTGGTATGATGCAAGAGGCAATTAGTAGTATTCAAAATCCAGTACTATCAAACTATTACATTGGATTTATTGTTGTTACCCTCTTTATCTTATTTTTAGCCATTTTAAATTACTTAAATAAGGGTTTTGGTGGAAAAGTAAAAACACAAAAGGCAAAGTATGTTTTATTATGGATGCTTTTAATTTGTACGCCCATCGTTTTTTTTGAACAAGTATCAGATATGATACTATTACCATGTATAATCCCATTAAGTATTTTTATGGGTGATTATTTGGCTGATATAAAACAAATTCGATTTGCTAATTTTTTGTTGCTTATCTTTATTCTATCATTTTTAGTAATTTATTTTCATGCTTTAAATTTTATAAGCTAACTATGAATATTTACTCGCGGAAACAACAATGGAAATGGGCACTATTTATAGTGGCTTTATTTATTGTGTTTACATCGCTATGGTACACCAACCGATTAGTAAATAGCATAAAGTATGACGAAGAAAAAAAGATTAGATTGTGGGCTGAAGCAGTACAAAAAAAAGCAGGTATTGTAAAGTTTACCAACGATTTATTTCAGCGCCTACAAGATGAAGAACGAAAAAAAGCTGAACTATATGCCTTGGCAACCAAACAACTAAGTTCAGACATGTTTACGGTATCTGAATTTGTATTAAAAGTATTGCAAGATAACACCACGGTTCCTGTAATTTTAACAGACGACAAAGGCAATATTACAGCCAGTAGAAACTTTGATTCATTAACCGAACACAATAAAGAGGCGCTACAACAAGAATTAGAAAAAATGAAAAGCCTTTATGCGCCTGTTGTGATAGATGTATATAAAGGCAAAAAAAATTACTTATACCATAAAGATAGCCGACTATTTACAGATATTAAAATTGTATTTGATAGTTTAATAAAATCCTTTATTACCGAAGTAGCCATTAATAGCGCGGCTGTTCCTGTTATTTATACCGATTCTACTAAAACAAACATTATAGCCATAGGCAACATAAATACCAAAAAAATAGATAGCCCTGAAAAGTTAAAAGCAACCTTAGCTTTAATGGAACAACAAAACACGCCTATTTTAGTAAACTTAGGCGATGGCATTAAAAATTATATTTTTTATGAGCAATCTCCTTTGCTTACTCAATTAACGTATTATCCTTATGTACAATTTGGAGTAATAGGATTGTTTTTATTAGTAGCGTATATTTTATTTAGTATTTCTCGTAAAGCCGAACAAGACCAAGTGTGGGTGGGAATGAGTAAAGAAACCGCTCACCAACTGGGCACACCACTCTCATCATTAATGGCTTGGACAGATCATTTACGTTCCAGTGGTACTGATGAAAGCGTGATAAACGAAATGAATAGAGACCTTCATCGCTTAACCCGAATTACCGAACGCTTTTCTAAAATAGGTTCTCAACCTACTTTACAACAAGAAGATATTTGTTTGGTAGTGCGCAATGCTATTGATTATTTAAAACAACGTACGTCTAAAAACATTACCTATCAACTTCATATTCCTGAGCACGAAATACCTGTTATGTTATCAGTAGCTCTTTTTGATTGGGTTATTGAAAACATAACTAAAAATGCCATAGATGCCATGAATGGTAAAGGAGAATTTAAAGTTAGCATAACCGAAATACCCGAAGGTGTTTATATTGATCTTTCTGATACTGGAAAAGGCATTCATAAATCTAAACAAAAAGCAGTGTTTAAACCTGGTTTTACTACCAAACAAAGAGGCTGGGGGCTTGGTCTTTCTTTATGTAAACGCATTATTGAAAATTACCATCATGGTAAAATTTTTATACTTAACAGTGAAGAAGGAAAAGGTACTACGTTTAGAATTTTATTAAACAGAGGGTAATTTTGCTTGTTGATAAAAGGATTTAGCATTATAAAAACTAGGTGCTTTAAAATCTTTACCTTAGAAAAAAATAATTTATGCAAAAATCACAATCATCTTTTATCGCATTAATTTCTGTGTTTTTCTTTTGGGGATTTGTAGCTGCTAGTAATGGTATTTTAATTCCGCTTTTTAAAGAAAAATTCACCCTCAGTCAGTTTCAATCGCAGTTAGTAGATTTAGCTTTTTACGCCGCTTATTTTGTTGGATCTATCATTTATTTTATAACCTCACGCGCCACTGGCGATCCAATTAATAAAATAGGATACAAAAAAGCTTTAATAATTGGATTGATGATTTCGGCTGTGGGCTCATTAATTTTTATTCCTGCTGCATCGGTTAATTCTTATGCGTTATTATTAAGTGCTTTGTTTGTAATAGGTTTAGGTTTTGCATTACAACAAATAGTGGCTAATCCTTTTGTGATCAATTTTGGCGAAAAAGAAAAAGGTGCTCAACGATTGAGTTTAGCAGGAGGCATTAATTCATTTGGTACAACCATTGGCCCTGTGCTTTTAAGTTATGCTTTATTCGGAAATATTAATGCGCCAGCCGCTGCCGATAGTAGTTTAGAAGCAGTAAAAACACCCGCACTTATTTTGTTTTCGTTGTTTGTATTATGCTCTGTGATACTTTGGTTTTCAAAATTACCTCAAATTTCAAACGAAGAAATAAACGAAACTAGCGACTTAGGAGCACTAAAATATCCTCAATTATCTTTGGGTATGTTAGCCATTTTTATTTATGTAGGTGTTGAGGTAACTATACAAAGTAACATGGGCGCATTGCTTGAAATGCCCGAGATTAAAGGGTTAGACCACACTCAAATTTCGCATTTTATTTCTTTGTATTGGGGCAGCTTAATGATTGGGCGATGGACTGGTTCTTTGTCGGTTTTTAATTTCAGTAAAACAGCTAATCGCATCATGCAAATAATTACACCTTTTATTGCATTTGCTGTTATATGTGGTGTAAATTATTTAAGAGGTAGCAACATTAGCGATTATTGGTTTTATATACCATACATTATTTTAGCTACTATATTATTTATGATTTCGGGTAATAATCCTGCGCGCACATTACTTATATTAAGCTTAACAGCTTGTGCCATGATGGTGTTGGGTGTATTAAGCTCGGGTAATTTAGCCTTGTATTCTTTTTTAAGTGGTGGTTTATTTTGTTCAGTCATGTGGCCTTGTATATTTGCTATAGCTATAAACGGATTAGGAAAATATACCAATCAAGGTTCATCGCTTTTGGTGATGATGATTTTGGGAGGCGCTATTATTCCACCGCTTCAAGGTATGATAGCTGATGCTACTAATCCTCATAGTTCATATATAATAACTATTTTTTGTTTTGCTTATTTGGCTTGGTATGCTTTTAAAGTACCACACTTTTTTAAAAAACAAGGTGTAGAGTTTGAATCGAATACTAAAAGTGCGGGACATTAAAAATTAAAATCAAAAAGAATATGAAAGTAACGGTAAATGTAAAACTTGTAAACTCAAAATTTAATCAAGCCTATGCTGATAAAGAAAACGAAGGGCTTGAAACCGAAGATAATTACCGATACTTGTGGGAAGATGAATTTGAAGTGTCGGGTGATGTAACTCATTTTAAAGTAAACAATCAAGCTACTTATGTTTTAAGTGGTGTTTACCCTAATGGTAAATCTTTTTTGTTTGAAATTAAAAATATGATGTTGGTGGAGTGTACATTATCTAACGGACAAACAACACAACTTCCGTTTTCTAAAAAAGCCATTAGTAAAACTGAAAAAAAAGAGACTCCTCAAGGCATTCTTTTTAATGTGTATTTAAAAAGCGCTAACCCCGTTGTAAATCCCATGACAGGTGTTTATATTTTAAAAGAAGATTTTCCTGAAGAACTCATTGCATTAGTAAAAGAACAAGATGATGACGAACAAGATGAAGCATAAGTTATATAATATCGTTGCTATTCTATTTTTTAGTTTTTATGTAAGTGCACAACAAAACAGTTTACCATTAATTCCACAACCCAAATCGTTAGTTTTAACCAATGGTAATTTTAATCTAACTTCATCTACCAAAATAGTTGTTACAGCCCAATCAGCTAAGAATGAAATAGCCTATTTTAATGCGTATTTAAAAACACATTATGGTTTTGTATTAGATGTGGTGTATAAAATCCCTGAAAAAGATAATTACATCATTTTTAAATTTCCTGATTGGGAAGCTGGGTTAAAAGAAAATTACCACTTAAACATTCAAGAATCAGCTATATCTATTACAGCAGAAAGTGGAGGCGCAGGAAATTTTTATGCTATACAATCTCTTATACAATTATTGCCTATCGAAAAAACAAATACTTTAGTTATTCCGTGTCTTCAAATAAAAGATACACCACTCATGAAATGGAGAGGAATGCACTTAGATGTATGTCGGCACTTTTTTTCAATAGACTTTATAAAAAAATACATTGATTTATTAGCCTTATATAAAATGAACACCTTTCATTGGCATTTAACAGATGACCAAGGTTGGCGAATTGAAATAAAGAAATATCCTAAACTCACGCAAGTAGGTGCGTGGAGAAAAGGCACAATGATTGGCGCTTATAGCAATCAAGAATTTGACACCATTAAATATGGCGGTTATTATACTCAAGAACAAATAAAAGAAGTAGTGGCTTATGCTGCTCAAAGACATATAACCATTGTTCCTGAAATTGAGATGCCTGGCCATGCTGTTGCCGCCATCAGTGCTTACCCATTTTTATCGTGCGATGAAAAACAAATTGATGTAGAAAGAGGTTGGGGTGTATTTGAAAACGTGTTTTGTACTAAAGATACTGTGTTTAATTTTTTAGAAAATGTATTGAGTGAAGTGATGAATTTGTTTCCGGGAACATACATTCATATTGGAGGCGACGAATGTCCTAAAACGAAATGGAAAACATGCAAGCATTGTCAATTACGTATTAAAACCGAGAAGCTTAAAGATGAACACGAATTACAAAGTTATTTTATAACTCGTATCGAAAAATTTGTAAATAGTAAAGGACGACAAATTATAGGTTGGGACGAAATTTTAGAAGGTGGACTTGCACCTAATGCAGCAGTAATGAGTTGGAGAGGCACCGAAGGTGGTATTAATGCTGCTAAACAAAAACACAACGCAGTAATGAGTCCTGGCACACATTGTTATTTCGATCATTTTCAAGGCGACCCTATTGATGAGCCTTTGGCTTTTGGCGGTTATACACCCTTACAAAAAGTATATAGTTTTAATCCTGTGCCAACTGAACTTAATGACTCAGAAAAAAAATATATTTTAGGCGCACAAGCTAATATTTGGACAGAGTATATTTTAAACGAAAAACATGTTGAGTATATGGCAAACCCTCGTATGGCTGCTTTATCAGAAGTGTTGTGGTCTCCCAACGAAAATAGAAATCAATCTAATTTTATAGCCCGGTTACAAAAACATTTTTTATTACTCGATAAATTACACTATAATTATTCAAAGGCTTTGTATAATGTAGAACAAGTTCCAACTGCATCAAACACTCATCAAGCTATCCAATTAGAATTAAAAGCCGATTCGGTATTAGGCAACATATATTATACAAGCGATGGAAGCGAACCAAGCATTAAATCTACACCTTATACAAAGGCTATTACCATTTCAAAAAACACCACCATTAAAGCGGCGTTGTTTAAAGACAACGAACAATTAGGAAAGGTATCACAACGTTATTATGATATAAATTTAGCAACCAATAAAAGCATCGCTTTAGCAACACCACCAAATAGTTCTTATAACTATGGTGGAGCTTTTACACTTATAAATGGTGTTGTGGCAAGTTTACCAAGAACCAATAATCAGTGGTTGGGTTGGAGCGGAAAAAACCTAGAAGCTGTAATTGATTTAAAACAACCCGAAGAAATAAAAACAATAAGTGTAGGTTTTTTAAAAGAAGAAGTTAATTGGATTTATTTACCTAAAGATGCTGAAGTTTTCATATCAAATGATGGACAGAAATTTTCTTCTGTCGGAAAAATGAAATTAAACAATGAGCGTTTTATGGAAATAATAATAAACCCAACTAAAACACGCTATGTAAAAATTGTAGCTAATTATTACGGATTAATTCCACAAGGCAATCCTGGTGCTGGTTCGCCCGCTTGGCTATTTTGCGATGAAATTCAAATTAAATAATATGAAAACTTCTCGAAGACATTTTTTAAAACTATCAGCCATTACAACATCATTACTGGCAGTAAGTAAAAGTAAAGCCACACAATTAGTACTTCAGCAGTCGAGTTCCACCATACAGCCTATTGTACTTTCAACTTGGCGCTTTGGTGTAGAAGCCAACGCAGAAGCTTGGAAAACCTTATCTAATAAAGGCAGAGCACTAGATGCTGTTGAGTCTGGTGTGAAAATTACAGAAGCTAATCCTAAAGAGCGAAGTGTTGGATATGGCGGAAGGCCTGATAGAGATGGGCGTGTAACACTTGACGCTTGTATTATAGATGAGTTTTCTAATATTGGTTCGGTGGCGTGTTTAGAAAACATCAAGCATCCTATTTCGGTGGCAAGGGCTGTTATGGAAAAAACACCACATGTGATGCTAGTAGGCGATGGCGCTTTTGATTTTGCCATCTCTCAAGGGTTTCCAAAAGAAAATTTATTAGTTAAAGAATCGGAAGAAGAATGGAAAGAGTGGTTAAAAAAATCAGAATACAAACCAAAAGCAAATATTGAAAATCATGACACCATTGGTATGATTGCACTTGATATGCACGGAAATTTATCGGGTGCGTGTACTACTAGTGGTTTAGCATTTAAAATGCATGGACGCGTTGGTGATTCACCAATTATTGGAGCAGGTTTATTTGTAGATAATGAAGTAGGAGCCGCAACTGCTACAGGGCATGGCGAGGAAGTAATTCGAATTGCTGGAAGCCACACCGTGGTAGAATTAATGCGTCAAGGACTACACCCAGAAGAGGCTTGTAAAAAAGCAGTTGAACGAATTGTGAATAGTGCCAAGATGCGTAAAAAACCACTGGCTGATTTACAAATTGGCTTTATTGCTATTAATAAAAAAGGAGAACATGGCGCCTATTGTTTACAAAGCGGATTTAATTATGCGGTTTATTCTCCCCAAATAAACAATCAACTTATTGATGCCAAACACATCTTATAAATACACATTAGAGATTGCATGTTTTAACTTAGAATCTTGTGTTATTGCACAAGAAGCAGGAGCTGATAGAATTGAGTTTTGTCAGCAATATGCTTTAGGTGGCTTAACACCTGCTTACGATGATATTATAAAAGCTAGAGCTCTTATTAAAATTCCGTTACATGTTATTATTCGTCCTCATGCTAATGGTTTTGTATATTCTTCAAAAGAAATACAACAAATGCAACAGGATATTTTATTTTGTAAACAACAGAAAATTGATGGAGTGGTGTTTGGGGTTTTAAATGCACGCCATCATATTGACATAGAAAAAAATCAAGCCTTATTATCGGTGTGTGATAAAATGCTTACTACCTTTCATCGAGCTATTGATAGTTGCCATCTAATACCTCAGGCTGTTGAAAGCCTTATTTCATTAGGGTTTCACAAGGTGCTGACATCGGGCGGAAAACACACAGCATTAGAAGGTAAAAACCAAATAAAAACATTACAACAACAATTCGGACACCAAATTCAAATTATGCCAGGCGGCTCTATTAGAAGTAACCACATCCAGGCACTACAACAGATTACTCATTGTTACGAGTTTCATTCGGCGGCTTTAGTAGATGACACCACTCTTACTAATCAACAAGAAGTAAAACAACTAAAACAACAATTGTTAAGTCATGTTTAAATGTTACTTCATAGCTTGTTATTTGTTAAGCCATATTTTAGTAGCGCAGGTTTCACGTGTGCCTCTTCATACAAACTGGAAATTTAAACAAGTAGGCACATCGGTGTATTATCCTGCAAGCGTTCCAGGAACTGTTCATACAGATTTATTAAATAATCAAATCATTCCAAATCCAATTTATAACCTTAATGAATTTAAAGTACAATGGGTAGAAACAAAAGACTGGGAATACGTCTGTCGTTTTTCATTAAACGCACAACAACAATCCACCCAACACATTCAATTAGTTTTTGAAGGATTAGATACGTATGCTCAAGTGTATCTTAATGACACTTTAATATTAAGTAATCATAATATGTTTCATACCCATCATATTAATATTAAACCTTATTTAAAAAATGACTCGAATGAACTAAAAATTATTTTTGAATCATCGGTTAATAAAGGTAAAGAAGCAGCTAAAAGTTTACCTTATACATTACCCGAAAAAGAACGTGTTTTTACGCGTAAGGCGCAGTATCAATATGGCTGGGATTGGGGACCAAGATTAGTTACCTGCGGTATTTATAAAAACGTGTTGCTCGAATTTTGGGATGATGCTAAAATTAATTATACACATTATAAAGTTAAATCACTTTCGGATAGCTTAGCTGAAATAGCTGTTATTACTGAGATAGAAAGCCATCAAAATAAACATGCCAACATCGAGGTGATGATAAACGACGCTTCTATACCCGAAAAATATAAACAAAGCATCAAACAACAACACAATGTTAAACTACAGAAAGGTATTACGCTTGATACCTTTTTAATTAAAATACCAAAACCAAAATTATGGAACTGTAACGGGCAAGGTTCTCCAAATTATTACGAAGCTTATGTGGGGCTATCAAATCAACAACAAATAAGCGATTATAAATTGTTTCATGTAGCTCTTAGAACCATTGAGTTTATACAAGAGCCCGATTTTTTTGGACAAAGTTTTTATTTTAAAATAAACGGACAAAAAATATTTATGAAAGGTGCGAATATTATTCCACCTGATAATTTTATGTCGAAAAAAATAGATTATCATGCTTTGGTAAAACAAGCTAAAGATGCAAACATCAACATGCTAAGAGTGTGGGGAGGTGGTCTTTATTTAGATGATGAGTTTTATACCGCTTGCGATCTGAATGGCATTTTAGTGTGGCAAGATTTTATGTTTGCTTGTGCTATGTATCCTGGCGATAGTTTGTTTTTAAAAAGTGTAGGCATAGAAGCAGAGCAACAAATAAAACGTTTGCGCAATCATCCGTGTTTGGCTTTGTGGTGTGGTAACAACGAAAACGACGAAGCTTGGCACAACTGGGGTTGGCAAAAACAATTTAACTACTCTAAACAAGACTCGGCTAAGATATGGTGTGATTATCAAAAAGTATTTTATGATATATTACCTACTGCTGTAAAAAACCACGACGGTGTTACTTCTTATATTAGCTCATCACCCATGATAGGTTGGGGAAGAAAAGAAAGTTTATTAATAGGAGATTCGCATTACTGGGGTGTGTGGTGGGGCATGGAGCCATTTGAAGTGTATAACAAAAAAGTAGGACGTTTTATGAGTGAATATGGTTTTCAAAGTATGCCTAGTTATTTTACATTAAAAAAATATGGCGACAGTTTAAATTTAAACTCGGCCTATATTAAAGCTCATCAAAAACACCCAACAGGATTTCAAACCATAAATGCGTATTTAAAAACAGATTATAAAATTCCGAATAGCTTTTTTAATTATGTATATGTGTCGCAATTATTACAACGCGATGGCATGAGCACCGCCATTGAAGCACATCGAAGAGCCAAACCATACTGTATGGGCACACTTTATTGGCAGTTTAACGATTGTTGGCCTGTTACTTCGTGGAGTGCGATAGATTATGATAATGTACCAAAGGCATTGTATTTTGCTACCAAAAAACTATACCAAAATGTGATGATTAGCATGACACACCAACGCAATAATTTTGTTGTTTACTTAATAAACGACAGCACGCACACTATAAATGCCGAATTAAAAACACAACTTAAAAACACCAAAGGAGAAGTTTTATATACTACATCTAAGCAACTAACTATTGCAAGCAACAGCAGTTTACCAGTTGATAGCCTCTCAGAATCTCTTATAAAACCGTATTCATTAAATGATACATATTGGCATTGTGAATTAATTCATCACAACAAACCTATTGCATACAAAAATTTTTATTTTGTAAAACCAAAAGATTTAAAGCTACATAAACCAACTATTAAAATTACTAAAACCAAGCATTCATTAATTCTTAAATCAGATGTATTGGTAAAAGACCTGTATTTATATGGCTTAGATGGTGATTTAAAATTAAGCGACAATTATTTTGATTTAGAAGCTGGCAAACAGAAAGAAATTTATTTTCAAGAACCTATAAAGAATACAAGTGCCATAAAGTATCTCTCATTATTTGATACAATGAATTAGTTTTTATTTTAAAATCTAACTTAAAATCAAAAACAATAACGCTCAAACATGAAAATTTAAGAATGATTTTTAAACACCTTTTTTGGATTTCTTTTGGCATGAGTTAATCTAAACACATAAATTTTATAACCAATAACTTCAAAAACGATGAGGTAAGGAAACCTGTTTAATTTAATTGTTCTTAATCTTTTATTCTTTTTTTGATACAATAAAGGAGATACTTTGATGTGTTCCATCGCGGTTTCCCAACTTAAAACAAAATTTAACCCTAAATTTCTTTGTTTAGATTCGTAGTAGCTAACAGCTTCCTTGAGTTCTAGGTAAACACTTTCAGGAACTAAGATTTCATAAATCATTTACCTAAACTCTTTAATAATTTCTTTTTAACTTGTGATACGGTATAAGTTTTTTCTTCCCCTTTTAATATAGTTTTTCTACGTGCTTCTATAATTTTCAAATCCTCTGCACTTAATTCATAATCATAATTAGAAACCTGACCGTTCAATAATGTATATACAGCTTCTAAAATTTTTTCATCGTCAATTTGCTCAACACAATCCACAATTTTCTTTTTTAAGCTCGATTTTGTCATTTCTAACCTTGATTATACGTGAAACACAAATTTACTTATTTTATGACTACTTTCAAAATAAGAAGTTTATTACTCTTTCTAAATTCCTTTGCTTCTCCAAAGAAAAGCTACAAAAGAAATTTCACGATACTTTTGGCGCCAAAAGTATCCAAAACCGTTTTATTTTTCGGAAGGATATTTTTGTTTTCTGCACACATTCCTCCACCAAACAAAACCGCTGATATAAACCCGAAGTAGTTTATAGGATTTCTATTACAAGTCAAAATAAACTTCAGTCATCGTGCGTGCTCGATTCTGCGGGCTTCAAAATATTGCAAATATTTCTCCAGTCCTTAAATCTGCGCTGCACAATGCCTTTGTTTATTTTACCTTTCACTACGAAACCTACAAGCTACTTCGGGTTAAAATCCCACGAAGCGCTCGTGCCTGCCCTTCGATTTTCTCACAGCTATATCTGCGAAAAATAAAAGTTCACGCACTCAAAAGCCTGTGTGTTGGGTTACGCACTATGCTATTCCAGTTAGCGCCATGGCATTTTAAAATGTTGCGTAAAAATCGAGTGGTATCAAAGGCGAGGGCAAGTGTGTAGATTCTTTGGGCTGTTCGTGAAGCGCTTCGAACAATCGGATTGATGATATGCAGATTTTAGTGAAATTTTATAAACCCAAATTATGTATTAGAAATCGTTATGAGCATCGAAAGTTCAATAAAATAGACACTTTTACGATTGAAGCATAGTACGCACTATGTTGAAAGAGAAAAAGTGGCGAAGCGTTCTGTTTTGAAGAAATTTAGAGGCGGAATAGATTATCTAGTACATATTTTGGGTTATTCGCCTTGATTTTTTTGTAACTTTTTGTTTCAAGGCAAAAAGTTTTTTTTACTTCAAGGTAAAAATAAGTAAGAAAGATTACTTGTAAATTTCTTTTCGATGTCCTATTTCTCTAATATCTACTAATAGGATAACATCTTCTATTGAATAAATTATTCGATATGTACCCATTCGGATACGCCATAAATTAGTAAACCCTTTTAATTTTTTACAACCCACAGGACGAGGATTTTTTTCTAAGTCTTTAAGTATTGGGATAATCTTTCGGACGATTTGAGCAGGTAATTTAGTAAGATTTTTTTCTGCTGTTTTGGATAATACTACTTGATAAAGGCTCATTTTAATTTACCCAATTTCTTCAGGTTACTAATTACTTTAGTTAGTGGCACTTTCTCTTCGTCTTTTCTTGCCTCTGCAAGAATTCCATCTAAAATATCTTCTATAGCTTCCTGATGCTTTTCTATAGCTTTTAAATCTATCTGAATAGCAATTTTCTCATTTTTATCATTGGTTACAAAACTAACGCCTTTCATATCACACATGTTTAAGTGGAATACAAATTTACTCATTTTATAACTACTTTCAAAGTACGGCTTTTTTATAAATCACTTTCACATCTTGCTATTCCGGTTAGCACCATGGCATTTTAAAATTTCACGTAAAAATCAAATATTATCAAAAGCGTTGGAATGTGCGAAGATTGTTCGGGCTGTTCGCGAAGCGCTTCGAACAATCGGATTGATGATATGCAGATTTTAGTGAAATTTTATAAACCCAAATTATGTGTTAGAAATCGTTATGAGTATCGAAAGTTCAATAAAACAGACACTTTCACGATTGAAGCATAGTACGCACTATGTTGAAAGAGTAAAAGTGGCGAAGCGTTCTGTTTTGAAGAAATTTAGAGGCGGAATAGATTATCTAGTACATATTTTGGGTTATGCGCCTTGATTTTTTTGTAACTTTTTGTATCAAGACAAAAAGTTTTATAAAAAACTTGAATTTTTGTTTCTTTTACTTCAAGGCAAAAGAAAGTAAGAACTTTTTTACTCTTCCTAACTTTTCTTTGCTTCTCCAAAGAAAAGTTACAAAAGAATCTTTTACGATACTTTTGGCGCCAAAAGTATCCAAAACCGTTTTATTTTTCGGAAGGATATTTTTGTTTTCTACGCACCTTCCTCCACAAAACAAAACCGCTGATTCAAAAATCCCACGAAGCGCTCGTGCCCGCCCTTCGATTTTCTCACAGCTATATCTGCGAAAAATAAAAATCCACGCACTCAAAAGCCTGTGTGTTGGGTTACACGCTATACTATTCAGGTTAATGCTATGGCATTTTAAAATGTTGCGTAAAAATCGAGTGGTATCAAAGGCTAGAGCAAGTGTGTAGATTCTTTGGGCTGTTCGCGAAGCGCTTTCAAAGAATCAGCTTGATGCCACAAGGCAAAAGAAAGTAAGAAAGATTACTTATAAATTTCTTTTCTTCTCCTAAGAAAAGTTACAAAAGACTTTTTTACGATACTTTTGGCGTCAAAAGTATCCAAAACCGTTTTATTTTTCGGAAGGATATTTTTGTTTTCTACGCACCTTCCTCCACAAAACAAAACCACTGATTCAAAAATCCCACAAAGCGCTCGTGCCTGCCCTTCGATTTTCTCACAGCTATATCTGCGAAAAATAAAAGTCCACGCACTCAAAAGCCTGTGGGTGGGGTTGTTGTATGTTTTTTTACATTAAGCTATTCCGGTTAGCACCATTGCATTTTAAAATGTTGCGTAAAAATCGAGTGGTATCAAAAGCGAGGGCAAGTGTGTAGATTCTTTGGGCTGTTCGCGAAGCGCTTTCAAAGAATCAGCTTGATGCCACGATGATTTTAGCAAGATTTTAAGAAGCCTTGATTTTTTTGTAACTTTTTGTATCAAGACAAAAAGTTTTATAAAAAACTTACCTCATCAACGTAACATAACCATTTTTACGATGTTCCTCGCCATTAACATCGGTGTAGCGTAATACATAATAATAAACACCACTGCTGGTTTCTTCGCCGCTGTTAGTTCTACCATCCCACCACACCATGTTTTGTGCTAAAGTATTTTCTATTTGGTATATCACATTTCCCCAACGGTTAAAAATAGCTATGTCATTTAAGGTGTTACCTTTACCAAGACTAAAGCGCCACACATCGTTAATGCTATCAGCGTTGGGTGTAAACACATTTGGTATAACTGGCTCTACTACGAGCACTGGCTCGCAGTTGCTACTGTAGGTAACTACAATGCTTTGGGTGGTAACAGCGCACTGGGTGGTTTGCAGCACGTAGGTGGTAGTTTGGTTGGGTTTTACTTTTATAAAACTGGTGGTATCAATGGCAAGGCCATTGGCGTACCATTGGTAGCGGCTATGCACACGAGCAGTATCTCCTAACACTAAACTATCCGAATGTGGACAAATAGTAATAGCTGTGTTTTGTATCTGTGGGCTTGGCAGTTCGTATAAGGCAACGTCGTCGATGTAGATGTAAAAATTGTTTTTAGCAACACTAGGGACCGTCGAAACAAAGTTAGAGGATATAAATTTTTTATTTAAGTGTAATCCATCTCTAAAACTCCCTATGGTTAAATATACTTCATTATCAGTTGAGATAAACTTACCACTTATCTTTACCCAGTTTAAAGTGTCTGTAAAAAACTGTGTGGTGTCCCATTGTATTTGTGGTTGTATTGTGTTTGTAAAAGAACCTATCGTAGTATAATATGGGTCTTTAGTTAAAAGCATGCCAATTTGATTAGTCGCAATCTCAGAATTGTTACCTAAGCTTATATAAAACTCACCATAATAACAATTACTCTTTGTTAAAGGAATTCGTAGCTTAACAGCAACGCATTCTGTTTCAACAAAGGCTGAATCATTTGGATTAGAAACACCATATAAATAACTCCCTAAATATCCATTTCCTGTTCTTGGATTCTGAAATCCTCTAAAATTATAAGGTACCGTACAGATATAAGGAGGTGATGCAACTGTATTTACACAAATATTAAAATAATCTGGTGTACTAAAATCTGAAAAAACTTGCCACTCTTTAACTTTTGAACCCAAAGGAGAAATTATCATCTGATTCTGACAATATCCAACCGTATCCTCAAAACTCGGATTAGGAACTAAATTAATCTGCCCTTTTAAAGTAAAAGCAATAAAAAGTAAAAAGTAATAATATGCAAAGCGGGCTAACATATTTAAAAAAACAAGGAGCCTATAGTGGCTCCTTGTAAAGATACAAAATTAATGAACAATACTAATACGTTCGGTTTTTAAGAATTTATTTTTACTTCCAGTAAAAAAGAATTACATTTATGTAATAGCATTACTATTATTGTTTACTTATGTTGTTTGTAATCATGGTTAAAAACACTATATTTAAACCGATTTAGCGCACTGAAAGATGATAAAAAAAATAATATACTTTTTCGGTTTTCTTACATGCTCTTATAGTGTTTTTGCTCAAACACTCGCATCTTATGTTAATCCGTTTATTGGCACTGGTGGCACTGGGCACACTTTTCCGGGTGCGGTTATGCCTTTTGGTATGGTGCAACTTAGTCCCGATACGCGCATCGATGGCAGCTGGGAAGGTTGTAGTGGTTATCATTACAGCGATTCGGTTATTTATGGGTTTACACACACGCACCTCAGCGGTACTGGTGTAAGCGATTATGGCGATATTTTAGTAATGCCTACGCTTAACAATAATACTTTTAAAAATAAAGCTTATGCTACATCGTTTAATCATCGTGATGAGAAAGCAAGCGCAGGATATTATGAAGTTACGTTAAGTAATGGAATACAAGCACAGTTTACAACAACCCAGCGTGTGGGCATTCATCAATACCATTTTCCAAAAGATAAAGATACCGCTTCCATCCTACTCGATTTATTACATCGCGATGTGGTTTTAGATAATCATTTGCAAATACTAGATAGCGTTACCATTTCGGGCTACCGCATTAGCGAGGCTTGGGCAAGAGAGCAGTATGTATATTTTGTTATGAAATTTAATAAGCCCATTTTAGCAAGTAAAATGATAAAAGAAGGGCTTAGTAATAAGGCTCAAGTGGCTGGAGCGTTTATACAATTTAAAAATAATAACCATAGTCCTTTACTTATTAAGGTTGGTGTTTCGCAAACCAGCGAAGCAGGCGCCTTATTAAATTTAACCAGCGAAGCACCGCATTGGGATTTTAACACCTATCGCCAACAAGCAGAGGAAGCGTGGAACAAAGAACTCTCTAAAATTAAAATCAAAACCAACAATCATCAACAACTTACTACGTTTTACACGGCTTTATACCATTGTTTCACGCATCCCTCATTAGCAGGCGATGTAGATGGCAAATATCGAGGACGAGATTTAAAAGTTCATCAAGCTAAGGGTTTTACTCCTTATACTGTTTTCTCTTTGTGGGATACTTACCGAGGCTTACATCCTTTGTTAAGTATTATTGATCAAAAAAGAACTGTTGATTTTATACAATCTTTTATTCAACAAGATAAAGAAAGCGGACGATTGCCCATGTGGGAACTATCAGCCAACGAAACCAATTGCATGATTGGTTTTCATAGTGTTTCGGTTATTACCGATGCTATTACTAAAAACATTAAAGGATTTAATATAGAAGAAGCATATAACGCTATGCGTGCTGCCTCAAACTACACCAGTTGGAGTATTCCTACATTTAATAAAAACTTAGGATTACAAATTGATGATGAACACGAAAGCGTTTCTAAAACACTCGAGTACGCTTATGATAATTGGTGCATTGCGCAAATAGCCAAACAACTTAATAAACCCCAAGATTACAAAACACACATTGAACGTGCGCAAGCATATAAAAATGTGTTTGATAAAGAAACAGGGTTTATGCGCCCTCGAAAAAACGGTAATTGGTTATCGCCATTTGAACCACGAGAAGTAAACAACCACTACACCGAAGCTAATAGCTGGCAATATACTTTTTATGTACCACAAGATGTTGATGGTCTCACACAACTGATGGGTGGTGCAAAAAAATTGGAAGAAAAACTAGATGCTTTGTTTAATGCTAGTAACAAAACCGTAGGCAGAGAACAAGTGGACATTACAGGATTAATAGGACAATATGCGCACGGTAACGAGCCAAGCCATCACATGGCTTATTTATACAACTACATTGGCAAACCCGAAAAAGCACAAGAAAAAATTTATAAAATACTCAACGAGTTTTACCACAACCAACCCGATGGGCTTATAGGTAATGAAGATTGCGGACAAATGAGTGCTTGGTATGTATTAAGCGCCTTGGGGTTTTATCCTGTATGTCCGGGTAAACCCGAATACACCATTGGCTCACCATTATTTGATGAAGCAACTATTTACTTAGAAAACCAACACACCTTTACTATTAAAAAACGGAATCCAGAAAACAGATTTCAATACATACAAAATTCTTTTGTAAATGGTAAAGCCAGTAATAGCACTGTTCTTTCACATCAAACCATTATGGCTGGAGGTAATTTAGAATTTGTAATGAGCAACAACCCTCAAAACAATGGAGCATTTGGAAAATCAAAAGCACTTATGCCACACAGTAGTATAAATGAATCACTCATTGTGCAAACACCCATTATTATTGCACCTAGTAAGATTACAGAAAACAATCGCACCATTCAAATTCACTCTGATGAACCCAACGCTAAAATATATTACACTACCGATAATACAGAACCAACAAACAAATCAAAACTTTATACCCAAGCATTTACCAGCGACACAAGTGTAACCATTAAAGCAATAGCTGTAGTTAATAACAAACAAAGCGCTACTAATATTGCTAAGCTTTATAAAAAACCTAATCAATGGAAAATAAAATTAGAAAGCGTGTATAACCCACAATACGATGCCGAAGGAGAAGATGGTATTATTGATGGCAAACGCGGCACTACCAATTGGCGAAGTGGTGGCTGGCAAGGCTATCAGGGGCAAGACTTTGTGTGCGTGATTGATTTAGGAAAAGAAACAGATATACATACTATTGTTTCTAATTACTTGCAAGATACCCGCTCTTGGATTATTTATCCTACACAGGTAGAATATTTTGTTTCTGCTGATGGTAAAAACTTTAAACCCTACGGAGCTACTAAAAACAACCTAACAGCTAATGACTACGAAGTACACACACAAGAGTTTAAAGTAACAAATACCGAAGCCACAAAAGCACAATACATAAAAGTAAAAGCACATAACTTTGGCAAACTACCCGAGTGGCATTTAGGAAAAGGTGGCGAAGCGTTTATTTTTATTGATGAAATAGAGGTAAAGTAAATTGCAAATTTCATAAAAATAGCTTTAATTAGAGCTATGAAACAACTATTACTGATTTTCTTATCTCTTTCGTTTGTAGGATTTTCTCAATCAAGCGTTAAATTAGGAACTTGGCGAGGAGTACTTTTACTTAATGCTGAAAAAAACATAGAATTACCGTTTAACTTTGAAGTACACAAAGACAAACAAAATCACCTACAACTTACTATAAAAAATGCCGACGAACGCATTATGATAGATGAAGTTACAGTTACTAAAGATTCGTTAAACTTTAAGATGCCCGTATTTGATTCTGAATTTAAAATTAAAATAATAAACGACACTCTTCTTGCTGGTCACTGGATAAATAGAAACAAAATAGAAACTCAAATTATTCCTTTTAAAGCACAATACGGCATTCAGCAACGTTTTTTATTTGAGAATAAAACAACCACTTCAAATTTTAATGGAAAATGGGAAGTAACTTTTTACTCAAACCCTAATGATACTACCAAAGCAATAGGCGTGTTTACTAACCTGCCCAACTCATCTATTGTGTATGGTACATTTTTATCCGAAACAGGAGATTATAGATACCTAGAAGGAGTTGAATATAAAAACAAATTATATTTAAGTTGTTTTGATGGTTCACATGCTTATGTGTTTTTTGCCGAATACAACCAATCGCAAATTACAAATGGCGAAGTGTATTCGGGATTAAAAAATTACGTGAATTGGCATGGGGTTCGAAACTCAAAGTTTGAGTTAAGAGATCCTGAAAAACTAACGTATCTTAAAAACCCAAACGATAAAATACACATAGCATTTAATAACCTAGACAATAAAAAAGTAAGCCTAGAAGATGAAAAATATAAAAACAAGGCAGTTATCATTCAGATAATGGGAAGTTGGTGTCCTAATTGCATGGACGAAAGTGCTTACCTTGCTAATGTTTACAAACAGTACCACGATAGTGGCTTAGAAATTATAGCCATAGCCTACGAAAGAACATCAGACACAGAAAGAGCAAAAACAAATTTAAAACGCTTAATAAAACGATTTGATATTGGCTATGATGTTTTATTGACGGGGCTAACTGGCGGAAAACAAGCCTCGGAAAGTTTACCATTTTTAAACGGAATTATGTCTTTTCCTACTACTATTTTTTTAGATAAAAACCATCAAGTAAAAAGTATTTACACTGGTTTTAGTGGCCCAGCAACTGGCAAGACCTACCAAGCTTACACCGCCAAAACCGAAAAATTAATTAAAGAATTACTTGCTAAGTAATAATTATGATTTAGCTGTTTTCTGCCGTTTTTGCCAAAAAAGGAGACAATAAGAGCATTAAAGGTGTAATGATAAGAATGATTATTTTTTCATTTTAAGATTTCTTCTGTTATTAAATTTTTCAATAACACTATCTACCACATCATAAACTATTGGTACTAAATAAACGGTTAAAGCTAAGGAAGAAAGTAAACCGCCAATAATTACCCAAGCCAATCCGTTTTTCCATTCGGCTGATGTTCCAGTCGCTAACGCAATGGGTAACATTCCGATTGCCATTGATAAAGTAGTCATCAAAATAGGTCGCAGTCTTCCTTTACTTGCCAAAACAATGGCCTCTTTGTAATGCTTTCCTTCTGCTTTTAGCTGATTGGTAAAGTCCACAATTAGAATTGAGTTTTTTGTAACTAATCCCATTAACATAATTAAGCCCAATAGTGCAAATAAGCTAAGGTGGCTTAAAGATAAATTGAGTGCTAAAAATGCTCCGATTGCCGCTACAGGAATAGCAAATAAGGCAACAAATGGATAAATATAACTATCGTATAAAGCAACCATAATCAGATAGATTAACACAAAGGAAATCAGCAAAACAGAACCTAACGCACCAAAACTATCGTTTTGTCGTTTAATATCACTTCCCCAAGTCATTTGTATGCCGTTTGGTAAAGGATTTTTGTTGATATAAGCCACCACATCATCAGCTACTGTCCCTGACGGACGACCTAAGGCATCGGCAATAAGTGTAACGGCTGGCTGTCGGTCTTTACGCTCTAAAAGTGAGGGTGAATTATCTTTTTCTATACTTGCAATTTGTGATACTTCAATGGGAACGCCCATCGGATTGATGATATTCAATTGCTTGATGTCGTCTTCGTTTTGGCGACTAAATTTATCTAACCATATTCTAACTGGGTATTCTATTCCGTTGTCGGTTAAAGTAGCATCGTCATTTCCAGTAAAAGCAGTTCGTAAATTCATTCCTACATAAGCCGTATTTAATCCTAAGCGTTGCATTTTATCGTTATCAGGAATAACTTTTAGTTCCGGACTTCCGGTTTCTACTGAAAGACGAACATTATCGGCTCCTGGTATTTTTTCGATAATATTTTTTAAATTATTTCCGGTTTGCATTACTTGGTTCAAATCACTTCCACTTAATGTAATTTCAATCGGAGCAGTACGAGGAATTAATCCCAATGCCATTATAGAATAATTTACTCCCGAAAAATCACTTTGTAAATCATCACGTAGTTTTCGCATAAAAACTTCCGTTGAAAGGTTGTTGGTTTCTTTCCTTGATTTTAATTGAATTGTAAATTCCGTTTTATTTGCTGCTCCAACTCCCAAACTTCCAATTCCCGTACTTGGTCCGCCAACATTACTAAATACACTTTCCACCTCGGGTTGCTGTAAAATGTATGTTTCTATCTTTTCAGAAACTTTTTTGTTTTGTTCAATGGAAACATTTTTATCAAACTCTAATGCTAAACGAAATTTTCCTTGGTCGCCTGTTGCAATTAATTCTTTTCCGATAATTCCTTGTTTCATCATTACGACAGTTCCTACAAAAAGTAACAGAACAAAGCCTGTAAAAATGAGTTTATGTTTTAAAACCCAGTTCAGTGTATTGCCATACCAATGGATAAAACGTTCTAATTGTCTTTCAAACCATAATAAAAAGCGGTTGAAAAAATTGCTTGGTTTTAAATTTTCTTTTTCTCCAATTCGTGAAGCTAACCAAGGCGTTAAAGTAAAACCAACTAATAAACTTGTTAAAACAGTTACGATAATAACTACCGAAAATTGTTTGAGCATATCGGCAACAAACACTTGTAAAAATAGTATTGGCACAAAAACAACCACATCTACCAAAGTAATGGAAACAGCAGAGTAACCAATTTCCATTCGCCCGTCCATTGCTGCTTTTTGCTTGTCTTTACCCATATCCAAATGGCGTTGGATATTTTCTAAAACTACCGTAGCATCATCTACCAAAACTCCAATAACTAAAGACATTGCCAAAAGTGTCATTAAGTTGAGTGTGTAACCCAATAGCCACATTGTTCCAAAAGCGGTGATTAAAGAAGTTGGAATGGCAACGGCAACAATCAGTGAATTTCGATAACTTCTAAGGAATAACAACATTACCAGAGATACTAAGATAACTGCTAAAATTAAATCAACAACAACGGAATTAACGGCTGCAATGGTGTTGTTTGTACTATCGTCTGTTACAACAAATTTTACATCAGAACTAGCGTTGTGTTCTTCAATGGATTTAAACTTTTCTTTGATCAGTTTAGAAACATCTACTGCATTGGCATCGCCTTGTTTTTTGATCATTAAACCAATTCCTGTTTTTCCGTTAAAACGGCTGTAAGAAGTAATTTCTTTGATACCGTCTGTTACTTCGGCAACATCTTTTACATAGACAGGACTTCCTGGCAAGGGCATTGCAATTTGAACATTCTGAATGTCTGTAATAGCAGTGTACTTTCCAACCAATCGAACAGAATTGTTATCTGTTTCAGTTTGTATTTTACCTGCTGGTAAATCAATACCCGAACGGTTGATGGCTTCTACAATTTGATACAAGGAAATTTTATACAATTTCAATTTCTCTTTATCTACTTTTACTTGTATTTCTCTTTCTTCTCCACCCAAAATAGTAATCTCTGCTACGCCTTTTATTTGTTGAATTTGTGGCAGATAATCGTCTTTCATTTTCTGATAAAACTCAGTTGGCTTTAAATTGCTCGTTGCACTTACAGACATTATCGGCAAATCATTAGGCGATACTTTGCTCATTACGGGGCTCAAAATATCTTTTGGTAAATCCTTACGAATGTTATCAATATAGCGTTGAGCATCCTGCATCGTTTTATCTAAATCGGTACCATATTTCAGATTAACGATGATAACCGAGGCATTGGGCAATGATTTTGTAACCAAATAATCCACACCTTCCAAATTGGATAGTGCATCTTCAATTTTTCGGGAAATGGAAGTTTCTACTTCATTCGGCTCGGCACCAGGATAAACGGTTTTAATCACTACAACCGGTTGGTTGAAATCGGGCATTAATTCATAGCTCAAATTTTTAAAGCCGACTATTCCTAAAAGTGCAAATACGCTGAAAAGAACAATTATCAGCGATGGTCGTTTTATTGATATTTCTGTAATATTCATTTTGTTCAATTAAAAATTAAGAATGATGAATTAGGAATTATTTTGCTTAGAGGAAAGCAAAATGGATGATAGAATTTTACTTAATTCTTCCGCATCATTTATTAATGACTTTGATAACTTTTCGTCTAAATAATCAGTAGCAGTTAGAAGATTTAACCAATATTTCGTTTCTCTTGCTTCCTTATAAGAAATTGAAATTTTAGCGATAAAATCATTTTTAGATTGTCCACCTATTGCTTCCTCTACATTAGCTCCAATACTTGTTCCCGAACGAAGTAATTGTTTAGAAAGAACAAACTCTTTCTTTTGCTCTGTGAGGTATTTATAAGCATTCACAATTCTTATTGCAAACACAAAACTTTTCTGCTGTATAACATTCTCCTTCATACTCCTAATTTTTAATTTTCAATTCTTAATTCTTAATTAAAACACTCGCTCCATCAAAAAGATTGATAAAGCCGTTTATTACGATGATGTCGCCAACATTTAAACCACCTGAAACAATAGTTTTATTCCCGATATTCTTTGAAATTGTAATGGTTTTTAAAATAGCTTTACTGTTTTTTATTACATAAACTTGTGTTTGATTTTCACTGTTTATAATTGCAGAAGATGGAATAATAATACCTTGCTTTGTTTTGTTTTTGGTTAATGAAACCTTTCCGAACATTCCAGATTTTATAGTTGATTGTTTAGTGTTTTCTACTTGGAATTGTATAGGAAAACTATTCCCTATATTTGCTTTGCTCCCAATCATTGTTAGTTTTCCGTTCAAGGAAATTTCAGGAAAAGCATCTGCTGAAATACTATAATTTTGATTGGACTGAAATAGTTTTAAATCACTTTCGGGTACGTTTACTGTAAATTTAAGTGTGCTTATATCTGTGATTTGTAACAATGGAACTCCCGGTGCTGCAAAAGCTCCAATTTCACTTAATTTTGCAGTTACGACACCGCTAAATGGAGCTTTGATGGTTGTTTTATTGATTTGCTCCTGCAAAGTTGCTTTTTGAACTTTTGCAGATTTTAAACCCAATTTTGCTTTTTCCAATTGAATGCCTTGAACGGCATCGGCTTCCGCTAAAATGGTGTAACGATTTACATCATCTTGCAAACCTTCTATTTGCACCTCAATGGTTTGTAATTGTAGTTTCAACAAAGAATTATCCAATTGAATGAGCGTTTGTCCTTGTTGAACAGAGCTACCAACATCTACTAAAACGGCATTGATTTTACCTTGTGTTTCAGCACTTATTTTCACTTCTCGATTAGGTTCAAAAGTCCCTGTAAAAACACCTTCTTCATTGATGTTTTTCAATTGAATAGTATCCACATCAACTAATATTGGTTTTTCTTTATCAAATTGATAAACCTTACTTTCAGTTGTTTTTTTATTACTTGTCAATTTGAATATTACCAAACCAACGATTGCAACTCCTACTATTATCCAGATTATTTTTTTCATATCATACATTTTAAATTCTTAATTCATTATTCTTAATTCTTAATTGCAATCATTCCTGTTAATTTTTTGAATTCCAAATCAGCTTTTAAAAAGTCAATAATTGCATTTAAATAATTTTGTTGTGCTTCACGCAATGCATTGTCAGCTAATAAAACATCGGTCAAACTTGCCGTACCTTGTTTTTGTTGCAGTATGGTTTGTTCGTAAATTGATTTTGATAAGCCAATTTGATTTTCTGTATTAATAATGGTGTTTTGGGCAATCGTCCGTTTACGAATGGCATTTTCAATTTCCATTTCATTTTTATCAGAAATTAATTGTGTTTGCAATTCATTATTATTGATTTCCAATTTTTTCTGATTGATTTTTCGCAATGTAACCGTGCCGTTAAAAAGTGGGTAACTCAATTGCAATCCAGCAAAACCGATAGGATAGAACTTCAAGAAATCATTTGGTGTTTTATCATAGCCAAAACCTGTAGTACCATAAGAAGCGATTAAATTTAAAGATGGTAAATAGCACGAACGGTTAAGGATTTTAAGTTCATTGGTCAATAGCTTATTTTGTATATTGATAAACTGTAAATCCAAGGAATTGCGAGAAGAATTATTTGTTAATGTTGGTTGAAAAACCTCAGTAACAACTGTTATATTCAGCTTTAAGGAAATGCCCATATTCATTTTCAAGGCATTTAAAACTTGTAAATATTTGCTGTAAACATTTTCTCTTTGCGTGATTAATTGTTCCGTTTGCAATTTCACTTTGTTTACATCAGTACCTTTTGCCAACAACTGACTTTTTAGCAATTCCATATTTTGCAATAATCTGTTTGAGTTAATCAGATTGCTATCCATAAAATCAAGTTGATGTTTTAGAATTTGTGCATTGTAATAAAGTGTGGCTATATCAAATAAAACTTGTTCTTCTGTTTTTTGATACTGTAATTGAGTTAATTCATTTGCAATTTTTGTATTCTCAATTGCTCCATAAATTTGTGGATTATACAAAGGCATCGCCAATTGAACATTTGCATTGATGTTGTGCGGAACACCAAATTGTAAATCTCGGAACTGTCCTTCGGGTGCTTGTGGATTAAGAGCATTCATCGGCATTAGTTGTGTAGGCAATTCCATAAAATACTTGTAATCTGCATTAACTGTGATTTTGGGAATGAGATTGGCTTTTGCTTCCATTTTCTTTTGTTCACTAATACTGATATTATTACGGTTAATTTGCAAGTTTTTGTTGTGTATTTGTGCCGTGTCAATACATTGTTTTAGTGTCCAGACTTCTTGTGCCTGCAATATGTTCCATCCCATAAATACTAGTAAGATGGAAATAAGTTTGTGAGTATTCGCTAACATAATAAGATAAATTTTTTTTGTTTTCATTACTATTCAATCTTAATCGCCCCCAATCATCTTAGAAGTAATTCCTTTTTTGGTTGAAAATTCCATTATTACAATTCCTGCAAAGTGTAAAATGATGAATATTGGAAACCAATAAATACCCCATTTATGTATTGTTTCAATACCATCTTTCCATTCTATAAAAAATTCTTTCTCGATGAAAATACCCGTAACAGCAGAAATAAAAACAAAAGCATAAAAATAGATGTACGTAAAGCCTTGTAAACGCTCTTTTACTGAAGTATTTTTTATAAAAGGGTTAGGAAACCGTATTCCTTTTACCAGCATATAAATAATTCTGGTAAGGAATGAAAATATCATAATGTGTGCAAACAATTCGTGCCACTGCCACATAGGCTCACGAATTGTCTTTGCAATATCGTTCATCGTTTCGTTTGTAATTAAATCTGTTTTGCGTTCTATAATTGAAACGATGTGATGTTTGTTCATCCAATACATTCTCAAAAATCCAGTAATGAATAAAACAGACATAGCCATTGCCATTATCCAATGCAGAAGGCGATGCAATAATGTGAATTTGTTGTATGTTTTCATAATTCTACTTTTCAATCATTTTCAAAATTCCGTCTAATACAGCTTTTCCATCTTTTATTAAATCGGATTTATGACCTGATAATTTCCACTTTAAAACAGTCATCCTCATTCCGCCTATTATTATTGTTGTAAGAGTAGAAGCTCCCATTAATTTGTTATACTGTCCATTTTCTTGTCCTTGCTTGACATTCTTTTTCACATAGTCTTGCATCATATCCATTATTTCTGAAACTTTATTACTCAAGTTTTCTTCGTAATGAAAAATACTTTCCGCAAAAATTACACTCACAATAGCGGGTTTGTTTACAAAAGTTTGCAATTGTGAATTGAAAATAGCTCTTAGTTTGTCTGCTTCTGTTGCCGTTTCTTTTATCAGAATAGACTGAATACGGATTTTCATTTCGACTTTGAAATATTCCAATAAACTATAAAGAATTTCATTTTTACTTTTAAAATGTCGGTATAATGCAGGCTCCGAAAGTCCAATATCTTCGGCAAGCGTTTTTATTGTCAAATTCTGAATGCCGAATCTTGAAATTCTGTTGGTAGCCGCTTCCATTATCTCTATTTGTCTGTCTGTAAACTCTTGCATATTGCAATTAAATAAAATTATGTTAGTTAGTATTCACTCGCAAAAGTATATAAACTTTTTCATTCTGCAAGAATTAATTTTTAAAAAAGTTGAAATTGGTTTGTTGGTGAGTGGAAAAATTACTCACAATTTTTATGTTTTTTTGGATGTTTGTGAATCGCAAAGCTTATTTGGCTCTTTTGGTTTTTTAGAATTGGCTTTGAGCGGGGGCTAAATTATTTTTTTGTGCGGGGGCTAAAATTTTAAAACCTTGTGTCAGTAGTTGTCAAGTTACAGTGAAACTCCAGTTTGTCGTGAGTACTGATGTTAATATGGTCGTCCTACGCTTGCCTGTAACAAGCAGATTAGATTAAATTGTAGTTATATTTGGTGTTATACCAAATATAATTATCATTTAGGATAAGGTTTTTAATTTTACTTCTTCAAATGTGTTTTTCTGAATTTTAGCTTCAACCCAAACTAAAAAATTAAAATAGTTTAAACTGTTTTTTTCGTACGGATTTTTTAAAACCTCTTCTAATTGTGTTTTTAAGTGTTTATACGCTTTTGTAGATACCGATGCATTACCAGTTTTTAGTTGCTCTCTAATAAAATGAATAATTAAATACTCCGAAGCATGCAAGCGTTTTTGCTTTCTTAAAAAAGCCAAAGTGGTTTTAATTTTATAAGGCAAAATATCATAATGAGCCAATTCGTAATGTATTAAAATACTTTTTACAAAAGCAAAACAATATATGTCTTCTCGATACCTCAACTTATTATCTATAATCTCATTTAAAACCAAATTAGATTTTTTAAAATTCCCCATCTCAAAATAAATATCCGAAACGGTAACTTTATACAGCTGTTCTTCGCTATCTGCAAATGATTTACCAACTAAGGTTTTTCTAAATTGCTCTATTGACTCAATGATTTTTAATCCATTTTTATAATCGGCGTATTGCATATACATGCCCAATACAAAAATATAAAACACACTTTTGGTTTTAATATCAAAGGTATAGCGCCCCTGCAAGGCCAACATCCCTTTTTGAATGGTATGATAAATTTTATCTTTTTGGTTTAGTCGTTCATCAAAAAGCATCTTTCGGGTTAAAAAATTAAGATACAAATTTGGATAAACCTCTATTTGATGAGCGTGTGTATTCCACAAATTTTCAATTTGTAATGCAAACTGATAACACTGTTTAAAATCATTATTTGTAAAATAATAAATAGCCGCAGAAAATAAATGATAATAGGTTGTTAAAAAATTAGCTTGCGTTTTTGTTGAACGCTTGCCTTTGTACTCTTTAAAAAGGGTGTTTAACTCTTGCATCTCGTCTTCTGCGCGCAACATGCCTATTACAAGGTGTTTATTTCTTACATAATTATGCAAATACTTTGCTTGTGCTTCGGCCTCAATACGTGAAATGATTTTTTTAACTTCATTGTTTTGATGTTGAATTTCAGTAAATATTTCTTTCGACTGGTTTTTATTCATTAAAAACACCATTTCCCAATCAGCAATTTCTAGCAACTGTTTATTAAGCTGATACTTGTTCGATAAACGCTTGGCTTTTTCTACTGTTTTTAAAGCTTGTTCATTTAATCCCTTATCACTTAGTATTTGTACCGAATTAAGTAAGCTTTTAATTTTTTGTAGTGGCGTGTGTTTAAAATACGTTTCTAATGACTCTAAAATAAATTGGTATAAATAATTTTTAGCAACTGCAAACTGATTATTAGAGTGAAAAGGGAGTTCATCACGAATAAGTGATTCGTTATACTCACGCTGACTATCTATTAACTCAAACAAGCGCTGATTTTGCGAATTGGTGTGAAAAACAGAAAGGCGTTTTTTAACGTAACCTTTTTCGGCTTTAGTCATTGATTTTACAAGCTCAAACAAATCTTTAGAGGGCGTCATAATGCGTTTTCGAAACCTAATAATAAAGATATTTATAATTTATAAAAATACAAAAATTCAACAATTTTGTACCATCAAACAATTATGTTATAAATATCATGAAAACATCCATTTATCTCTTCGCACTAAGTAGTTTAACTACTTTATCCCTCTTTTCACAAAGCACTAATCCATCACCATACTGCGCTGCTGGCTACGACGACGGTTTTATGGCTGTTGACCATCACATTAGCAATGTATCTATTGGAAGCCTTAACAACAATAGTGGCTCAACACAATATACAGGACAACACTATGTGTATTACAATAACATAGCCGCGCCTACACTTAGCAAAGGAAACACTTACACATTAAGTGTTTCGCACGATGGCGGAACTTCAATACATTTTTTAGCTGCGTATATTGATTTTAATAACGATGGAGATTTTAACGATGCGGGCGAGCGTGTATTGCAAAAAACAATTAATGATGCCAATCAAATTCCAAATCCTGCGATTGTGAGTGTAACTATTCCTGCCAACGCAAGTACTGGAAACACCCGTATGCGTGTGATGGTATTTGAAGACGATGAATATACTTGGGCAGAAAACAACACCAACGCAACGTCTTGTACTGCTGATGCTTCTGGCTTTTTAGATTGGGGAGAAACCGAAGATTACACAATTAACATTTCTGGAACTGCAACAGGAATAAATGAATTAACACATCACACAACAACCATTAAAGTTTATCCTAATCCAGTAGTTAATCATTTAACTGTTGAATCAACCGATCAACAAATCATACATAAACTCATTATACTAAACATCAATGGACAAATTGTACAGGAATTAAATACTGATACATCTATTATATCTATTGATTTTTCAAGTCTCCCTGATGGTTTATATACTGTTGAAGTTTTATCACAACAATCCATCAGTCGTCTAAAAATTAGTAAATAATTATTCTAGGTATAATCCTTAACTTTGTAAAAAAACATGAATTTAAAAACCATCCTATATTTTGTTTTATGTTTACAACTTACTGTATTTATGCAGGCACAAAACAAAACAAAGCGCGTATTATTTATTGGTAACAGTTATACTTACGTTAATAATCTACCTCAACTAATAAAAGACATTGCCTTGGCTAATGGCGACACACTAGTGTTTGATAGCAACTGTTTGGGAGGTTATACCTTTAATAATCATTTTAACAATACAACCAGCTTGGCTAAAATAAATGCGCAGGCTTGGGATTATGTTGTATTACAAGCACAAAGTCAAGAGCCTTCATTTCCACCAGCACAAGTAGCTTCACAAACTTTACCTTATGCAATTAAATTGGACAGCGTCATCCAAAAAAATAATGATTGCACCGAAACAGTATTTTTTGAAACGTGGGGGAGAAAAAATGGCGACGCTGCAAATTGTGGTTTTTATCCTCCACTTTGTACTTACACGGGTATGCAAGACCGATTAAAACAATCCTACAAACAATTTGCAGATACCTGCCATGCCCTAATGGCACCAGTAGGTGAAGCTTGGCGAAAATCTATCACCTTAAACCCAAATTTAGAGCTGTATAGCTCCGACCAAAGTCACCCAGCTATGGAAGGTTCTTACTTAGCTGCTTGTGTGTTTTATGAATTTTTGTTTCAAAAAAGTGTACTCAGCAATACTTATACCGCAGGCGTTGCAAGTGCCACAGCTACTGCTTTACAACAAATAGCACACGATGTAGTTAATGATAGCTTAACTGTATGGAATATTGGAAAATACACGCCCTGTGTAACAACTGGATTAAACACAACAATGCCAAAAAACACTATTCAACTTTATCCTAATCCCGCACAACACACCTTGTATTGCTCAATAAACACCGCTTTTAAAATTTATGATGTGCTCGGAAACCTATGTTTACAAGGTAATAAAAGCACCGCAATAACTATTGAATCTTTAAAAAGCGGTGTTTATTTTATTGAATTAGAAAACTCTACTTTATCTGAGAAGTTGCGCTTTATAAAAGAATAATTTATTTTTTACGCACCATCATTAATCCATCGCGTATAGGTAGTAGTACATTTTCTACACGTTCATCTTGCTGAACAAATTGATTAAATTGGTGTAGCGCCAATGTTTCTTTGTCCATCTCATCTTCTGGCATTGTAATCTTTCCGCTCCACAATACATTATCGGCAATTATAAGTGCGCCAGATGGCATTTTGTCTAATACTAATTGGTAGTAGTGTAAGTAGTTCTTTTTATCAGCATCTATAAACACTAAATCTATGGGTTGATCAATGGTTTTAATATAGATTTTAGCATCCGCTACAACAAGCTCAATTTTAGATGCAATATTAGTTTGTTGAATAAAAGATTTAGCAAAAGCAGATGTTTCTTCGTTAACATCAATACTAATTAATTTTCCATTTTCTTTTAATCCTTCGGCTAAACACAGGGCTGAATAACCCGTATAAGTACCAATTTCAAGAATTAAATTAGGTTGATGCAGTTTAGAAATTAAACTTAAAAAACGGCCTTGTAAATGTCCGCTCAACATGCGTGGAGAAACAACTTTTACATGTGTTTCTCTATTTAATTTTTTTAAAATAGTTGTTTCAGCTTTGGTGTGCTGATTACAATAATCACTTAATTCTTTACTGATAAATTCCATATTAAAAATTTAACTCTAATTGAGTAGGTAGTAACTGAAACGTTAGTCGGTGCAATGGTGTTGTGCCATAAATTTTAATGGCTTCTCGGTGTTTTTTTGTTGGATAACCCATATTTTGTTCCCAAGCGTATTCAGGGTGTTTGATTGCGGCTTCTTTCATAAAATCATCTCTATACGTTTTAGCTAAAATACTAGCTGCCGCTATACTTAAAAATTTAGCATCGCCTTTTACAATACATTGATGATTTATTTTTTTATAAGGTGTAAATCGGTTACCGTCAATTAAAAGCAATTCTGGCATTTGTTTTAGTTTATCAATAGCCCGATGCATAGCTAAAAAAGAAGCTTTTAGAATATTTATCTCGTCAATTTCAGTATTATCAACTACGCCAATAGCCCAAGTTATAGCTTGACTCTCAATTTCAGGGCGTAATTCATAACGATCTTTGTCGCTTAGTTTTTTGCTATCGTCTAGCCATTTATTTTTATAAGTTTTAGGTAAAATAACTGCTGCTGCATACACAGGTCCCGCCAAACAACCTCTTCCTGCTTCATCGCAACCAGCTTCTATGAGTTGTTTATCATAATAAGGTTTTAGCATTTTGCTTTCGCATTAAGCCACTTGTAATTGAGTAAGTTTAGCCGATTTTAATTTCTCAAGGGCATAATCTAAAGTAACCGTAATTGTTTTTGGCGATTTTTCTTCGCTAGGTACATCAAACATTAAATCAACCATAATAGATTCGCAAATGCCACGCAAACCTCTGGCTCCTAATTTAAACTCAATAGCTTTATCTACAATTAAGTTCAATACTTCTTCTTCAAACTCTAATTTAATACCTTCCATTTTAAATAAATGTTTGTATTGTTTAATAAGAGCGTTTTTAGGTTCTGTAAGTATTGAGCGTAATGCAGCTCTATCAAGTGGTTTTAAATAAGTTAAAACAGGCAAGCGCCCAATTAACTCAGGTATTAAACCAAACGATTTTAAATCTTGTGGAGAAACGTATTGCAATAAATTAGCTTTATCTACTTCTTCTTTTGCTACCGAAGCGGTATAACCCATCGCCTGTGTATTAAGTCGTTGAGCAATTTTTTTCTCAATACCATCAAAAGCGCCACCGCATATAAATAAGATATTACGAGTATTTACTTGAATCATTTTAGCATCTGGATGTTTTCTTCCGCCTTGAGGTGGTACATTAACCACAGAGCCTTCTAATAATTTAAGCATAGCTTGTTGCACGCCTTCTCCACTCACATCACGAGTAATAGATGGATTATCGCTCTTACGAGCTATTTTATCAATTTCATCAATAAATACAATGCCTCTTTCGGCAGAAGCTACATCATAATCGGCTGCTTGTAATAAACGTGTTAAAACATTTTCTACATCCTCGCCCACATAACCAGCTTCGGTTAAAACAGTGGCATCAGCAATACAAAAAGGCACATTTAACAACTTGGCAATAGTGCGTGCTAATAATGTTTTTCCAGTACCTGTTTCTCCAACTAATATAACGTTAGATTTATCTATCTCAATATCTTCTTTTGCGCTACTAGCATGAGCCACTCTCTTAAAATGATTGTAAACTGCAACACTCAATATCTTTTTAGCCTCATCTTGTCCAATGATGTATTCATCTAAATGTTTTTTAATATGATGTGGTTTTAAAACATTAAGTGCTTGTTGCACTTGTTGTTGTCCTTGCGAACCAGCCTCTTCATTCACTATTTTAAAAGCTTGCGAAATACAAGCGTCGCAAATGTGACCAGTAACACCTGCTATTAATATCTTTACATCTTTTTTATCTCGTCCACAAAATGAGCAAACGATTGGACCTGCTTTAGCCATTTTTTACAACAAATTAAGACTACAAAGATACTGAAAAAACCACTTGGATTTGTTTTAAATTTAAAAAGATTGCTGTTGTACCAAAACAGTGTTAGAGACTTTGTTTTCTAATAATTTAGGCAAATGTTGGTAGTTTTGCCACTCTTTATCTGTTAAAAACAAATACAAATAATCATCCGTGTTACTTATGCCGTTTCTATGAGTAGGAGCTAACCATTTTAAATCCCAAATTATTCGATAAAAATTAGTGCTAGGTTCAAACAACCAGTTAACCCCTAATTGTATTTTTTTGTTTGGCTGCTCTTGCTGTTTTTGTTGTAACACCTGCATAACTTGCTTGGTGCTCATATCGTATTTCCAATCTTTAAAATAATGCAAAGGTAAATTTACGCTTACATTAATAAGTAATAAAATGGCACCCAAAGCACTTAATGCAACCGAAACAAAAGAAGCAACGCGCTGATGTAAATATGCCAATAAAGCGCATAGATTTATCATAAACACTACATAATAAAATATAGCAAACCGATGCAAATAATAATCGTTTCCAATAATATAGTGTTGTAATACACTTACCGAAACCATCCCAAACAATAGAAAAGAACTATAAAATAACACCATATGTTGTGTTATTAAAAAAACAGTTTTTTTAAATAGCATATATCCCGATATAATTAATCCTGTAATAAAAACTACAACCGACAAACTTTTTAATATCAATAATAATTCATCAGAAACAGCCTGTTCATAAAACACATCGTAAATAATAGACCGAACTGTATCCATCATAAAACCCTCTTTGCCTCCAAAATCAAGTAAAGTAATTCCTGTTAAACGACGAATAGGTTCAAATAAAAAAACAACATAGCCTATAAAACACACAGCGCTTACTTTGTAAAAAGAAATTAGTTGCTGCCTTGTAAACTGTTTTTTTACAAAATAAAAATTAGTTAATAATATCAGGTTTAAAACAACAAACGAAACAACAAAATAATTAAGCATCGAAAAATTACTAAAGATAGCCAGCAACACAGCAATATGATGGTAAATAAGAGGCTTGGAACTATATGTTTCTAAATATAAACTGATAAAATATACACTAGCCATTAAAAAACCAACGGATAATCCATAACCTCTAGCAAGTATAAAAAAATCGAGCAAATAAGGATTTAATACCAAAAGTATATAGCAAGGCAATATTAATCTTGGACAAATTTTAAACAACCACAACAATCCAAAAACACTATAAATAACAAATCCTAAAATAGAAGGTAATCGCAATGCTAATTCAGATTTACCAAATAACATTTCGCTATATTTCATTAAAAGAGAATTTAAAATATGATTGTTTAAATAAGGATGCTTAAAAGAAATGATGTCGAAAAATCCTTGGTGAACATAATGTGTATAGGTAAAAGCTTCGTCGTGTGTAAAAGAAGTTTTAGATGCTTTATAAATTAAAACACTTAAAATACCCAAAGCAACTAATACACTTAGTATAAAACTAGGATGCTTGTATTTAGATAAAATTAAGGGCATAAGTAAAGTATTCAAAATTAAGGGCAATAAAGTAAAAACAAAATGTTTTTTTATTTGAAAACAAAATGCTACAAATTATAGCACAGACCTGTTATTATTTATCGTTAATTTGTACTCAATATATTTTGTAGTTACTTATCTTATTTTGTTGTATGCTAGTTAAAACTTATGGAAGTGCGGTGCATGGAATTATGGCCACTTCAGTAACCGTAGAGGTTAATATTTCTCAAGGAATTAATTTTTATTTAGTTGGTTTACCCGATAGCGCAGTAAGAGAGAGTCATCAACGCATTGATGCTGCCTTAAAGAATAATGGATTAAAAATTCCAGGTAAGCAAATTACCATTAATATGGCACCAGCCGATATTAGAAAAGAAGGTTCATCTTATGATTTAACGATTGCAGTTGGCATATTAGCTGCCTCAGAACAGATTAAAAGCGATCGAGTTTCAGATTATGTTATAATGGGTGAGCTTTCATTAGATGGAGAATTACGCCCCATAAAAGGTGTATTACCTATTGCCATTAAAGCAAAACAAGAAGGATTTAAAGGATTAATTGTACCCGAAGAAAATGCACGAGAGGCTGCCGTAGTTGAAGGACTGGAAGTATATGGTGTTTCAAAAATTAAACAAGTAATCGATTTTTTTAATGATGAATTGGTATTACAACAAACTACCATTGATATTGAACAAGAGTTTTTAAATAAGATAGACGATATAGAGTTTGATTTTGCAGAAGTAAAAGGACAAGAAAATATAAAACGAGCTTTAGAAATTGCAGCAGCCGGTGGACATAATGTGATATTAATTGGTCCGCCTGGCGCAGGTAAAACCATGCTTAGTAAGCGAATGCCTTCTATACTTCCGCCCCTTAGCATTGATGAGGCTCTTGAAACCACTAAAATTCATAGTGTGGCAGGAAAAACAAATAAAACCATGGGGCTTATTACAACTCGTCCTTTTAGAAGCCCTCACCACACCATATCTGATGTGGCTTTGGTGGGAGGCGGTATGAATGCGCAACCGGGAGAAATTTCATTAGCGCACAACGGTGTTTTGTTTTTAGACGAATTGCCCGAGTTTAAACGAACTGCTTTAGAGGTTATGCGACAACCCTTAGAAGATCGTTTGGTTAGTATATCAAGAGCAAAATTTAGTGTTGAATATCCTGCCAGCTTTATGTTAATGGCAAGTATGAATCCTTGTCCGTGTGGATATTATAACCACCCCGAAAAAGATTGTGTATGCGCGCCTGGTGTTGTACAAAAATATTTGAATAAAATCTCAGGGCCATTATTAGATAGAATTGATTTACATGTTGAAGTAACACCTGTTCCGTTTAGCGAATTACATAAGTCTCAAAACAGTGAAACAAGCAAACAAATAAGAGAGCGGGTTATTAAAGCTAGACAAATTCAAACACTACGATATAAAAACACTGATGGTATTTATTGTAACGCCCAAATGCGGAGTAAAGATTTAAGATTATACTGTTATTTAAACGAAGCAGGAAGCACCTTACTTAAAACCGCCATGGAGCGCTTGGGTTTATCAGCCAGGGCTTATGATAGAATATTAAAAGTGGCTCGTACCATTGCAGATTTGGATAATTCACAAAACATTGAAACAAATCATATAGCAGAAGCTATACAATATCGTAGCCTAGATAGAGATGGTTGGGCTGGATAACTAATAGAAAATATTTAAAAGCTTAATGACTTAAAATATATTTTAATTCATTTAAAATCATAGCTGTTGCTCCCCACACTATTTTGCCGTTAGCATCAAAATACGGTGTTTGAATTTTTAAGCCCTTGATGGGTTCTAAAGATGTGTGTTTAACGGTTTCTGGTAATAACAGTTTATCTAATTTCCATGGTATTAATGAGGCAACCTCTGTGTAATTAGGCTTAAAAACTGGTTTTTTTGGTAAATAGGCCACAAAGGGTGTTACAACAAATTTACTTACCGAAATTACTAAAGCACTCAACTCTCCAATAATTACAGGAGTTTCTATACAGCCAGTTTCTTCAAAAAATTCGCGTAAAGCTGTTGCGTTTAAATCTTTATCTCCTATCTCCGCTTTTCCTCCTGGAAATGCAATTTGACCACTATGATGACCATTATATGTAGAACGTTCGATTAATAAAACATGGCATTGATTGTATTCATCAGGAAATAACAATACTAATACTGCACTTTGTTTATATTGTTCTGTTTGAGTAATGGCTACTTTTTCTCGATTTAAATGAGCCATTTGAAATTGAATTTGTTCTCCTGGTAGTGGTTGTTGTAACTTAATCTGTAATTCTTGTATTAATGATAAAAACATGATAAACAAAGATAATAGATATTCATAACTTTAAATTCCGTAAATTTGTGGCGCAAAATTTAAACCATGAGCACAATACAACTAAACACTATTGAAGAGGCTATTGCTGATATAAAAGCAGGAAAAGTAATTATAGTGGTAGATGACGAAGACAGAGAAAACGAAGGTGATTTTTTAACCGCCGCTAGAAACATTACGCCCGAGGTGGTTAATTTTATGGCTACACACGGCAGAGGTTTAATTTGCACAGCTATTACCGAAGAAAAAGCGAAAGAACTTAAATTAGACTTAATGGTTTCGTCTAATACAGCGCTTCACGAAACTGCTTTTACCGTTTCAATTGATTTACTTGGGCATGGTTGCACCACTGGAATTTCGGCACAAGATAGAGCTAAAACTATTCAAGCATTAATTAACCCCGAAATGAAAGCAGCTGATTTTGGCAGACCAGGGCATATTTTTCCATTAATAGCTAAAACGGGTGGCGTTTTACGAAGAACAGGACACACCGAAGCCACTATAGATTTTGCTAAACTAGCAGGTTTTGAGCCTTGTGGTGCTTTAGTAGAAATTATGAACGAAGATGGCACCATGGCGCGCCTACCTGATTTAATAAAAGTTGCTAAACAATTTAATTTAAAAATTGTAAGTATAAAAGATTTAATCGCTTATCGTTTAGCTAAAGAAAGTATTGTTACTCGCCAAGTAGAGGTTAATATGCCTACTCAATTTGGTGATTTTAAATTAATAGATTATAAAGTTGAAATAAATGGTGAAGAACATTTAGCCTTAGTAAAAGGCGAATGGCAACAAAATGAACCCGTTTTAGTTCGTGTACATTCATCTTGTGTAACTGGTGATATTTTTGGTTCGTGTCGTTGTGATTGTGGCCCACAATTACACAAAGCCATGGAAATGATTGAAAAAGAAGGAAAGGGCGTTATTGTGTACATGAATCAAGAAGGTAGAGGAATTGGATTATTAAATAAATTAAAAGCATATAAACTTCAAGAAAAAGGATTAGATACTGTTGAGGCTAATGTAGAACTAGGTTTTAAGCCCGATGAGCGCGATTATGGCGTAGGTGCTCAAATTTTAAGAGATTTAGGCATTAGTAAAATGAAATTAATGAGTAATAATCCTGTAAAAAGAGTGGGTTTAATTGGTTATGGTTTAGAGGTTGTAGAAAACGTACCTATTATTATTCCATCTAACCCGCATAACGAAAAGTATATGCAAACCAAAAAAGAAAAAATGGGACACCGATTTTAAACCCATACAATATGTCGTTTAATTTTCGTGAAGGAGAAATATTACTTATTAATAAACCATATACTTGGTCCTCTTTTCAAGCCGTTAATAAATTAAAACACGGACTAAAAAAACACCCTTCATTATTATTAGATGGTAAATACATTCATTTAAAAATTGGTCACGCTGGCACCCTCGATCCTTTAGCAACTGGATTATTAATTGTGTGTACAGGAAAAAAAACCAAAGAAATTTCTTCATTCCAAAATTTAAACAAAGAATATACAGGTACTTTTTATATTGGTGCTACTACACCCTGTTTTGATAAAGAAAAGGAAATTGATACTCACTACCCTACTTCGCATATTACCGAAGAACTTATAAAAGAAACGGCAAAAAAATTTATTGGTATTCAACAACAAACGCCACCTTTATATAGCGCTGTTTTAGTAGATGGTACAAGAGCTTATGAATTTGCTAGGGAAGGAAAAGAAGTTGAATTAAAATCGAGAGAAATAGAGATTAAAACATTTGATATTACAGATATTAAATTACCCTACGTTAGCTTTAAAATTACTTGTAGTAAAGGTACTTATATTCGCAGCATTGCTCGAGATTTTGGAATGGCTTTAAATAGTGGCGCTTATTTAACAGAGTTGTGCCGAACTAAAATTGGTGAGTATTCATTAACACAAGCGCTTAGCCCACAGGTATTTTTAGATAATATGGCTTTTAACGATTAAAATTTTATCATAAAAATTCAAAAAAAATCCAATTTGTAAATTTAATACAATAAATTTGCACCTAAATGAATTTAAACCCTAAATATTATCTAATCATAAAATCATTTTTGATTAGTGTATTTGTTTTGGGAATTTTTTCAGCTACTGCTTTACAATACATTCAATCACAAGAATCGTCTATTGCTATATTATTTAACAATGATGGAATGATTCAAAAAGATAATGGGGTCATCTCATATGAAATAGAAGAAACGGATTCTGCAATTAATTATATTGTTATACAGGTAATTCAACCTATTGAACAGTTAGATTTTGAAAATAAAAAATACAACCTTCCAATTATTTTAAACTCAAAAACCTCTCCGCCTCCTAAGCAAACTTGTTAATCCATTTTATTGGAGGTTTTTTAAAGTTTATCAAAGCACAATCTTGTGCGTTATTTTAAAATTAATTTTATCGTGAAAACATCTTTAATTGCATTAAGCACTAGTATATTTTTTTTAACTGCTTGTAACAACACTAACACTACCATTAAGGAAAAAGAAACTTTTCCCACTACAACTGTAATTAGCATTGATACCTCTACGTTTCTTGATTACGTTTCTGAAATACATGCCATTCAAAATGTAGAAGTAAGAGCTCGTGTGAGTGGTTATTTAGAGAAAATTCATATCGACGAAGGCGCCTCTGTGTCAGAGGGACAAGTATTGTTTTCTATAAACAACAGAGAATACGCTGAAGAATTAGCAAAAGCAAAAGCATTATATAAAAGTGCCATTGCAGAAGTGGACGCTGCCACACTCGAATTAAACAATGTGCAAGAATTAGCTAATAAAAAAATAGTTTCTACCACAGAAGTAGCTTTAGCTAAAAATAAACTCGAAGCTCAAAAAGCCAAAATGGATGAAGCCTTAGCACACCAAGCTTATGTACAAATTAAACTTAACAATACCGAAATTAAAGCGCCATTTACTGGTGTAATAAATAGAATACCTCACAAAATTGGAAGTTTAATAGAAGAAGGCACATTACTTACTAGTATTTCTCAAAACGACGAAGTATTTGCATATTTTGATGTGTCTGAAAAAGAATATCTTAATTATGCTAAGAATTTAAAATCAGATAGTACAACATCTAAATACGTTACTCTAATCTTAGCAGACGGTAGCGAGCACAATCAAATTGGGATTATCGAAACTGTAGAGGGCATTATTGATGAACAAACAGGGAATATTGCGTTTAGAGCGCGTTTTAAAAATCCTGGAAAAATCATAAAACATGGTGCAAGTGGTAGGGTTCGATTAAGAAAAAAATTTGAAGATGTGCTGGTAGTTCCTCAAAAAGCAACATTTGAAATACAAGATAAATTATATGTATATGTTATTGATAAAAACGATAAAATACAAATTCGAAATATCGAAACCCTTGCTAGATTACCACATTTATTTCTTATTAAAAAAGGCATACAGGCTGGCGAACATATTTTATACGAAGGTATTCAGAATGTAAAAGTTGATATGGAAATTACGCCTCAAACAATTAATATGCGACAAATTATTAAAGAATTAGCAGGTAAATAAAATATTATGTTTAAAAAATTCATACAACGCCCCATTCTCTCACTTGTAATATCTTTGTTTATTACACTATTAGGACTATTGGCTGTTTTTCAATTACCAATTACTCAATATCCTGATATTGCACCTCCCGCAGTAAACGTAACCACTAAATACACAGGTGCAAATGCCGAAGTGTGTTCTAAAGCTGTTGTAATTCCTTTAGAACGAGCAATCAATGGCGTTCCTGGAATGGATTACATGACCTCGGTTTCTGGAAATGATGGTACAAGTATTATACAAGTATATTTTAAAATAGGAACAAATCCTGATTTAGCAGCAGTAAACGTACAAAACCGCGTAGCCACTGTATTAGACGAGTTGCCTGAAGAGGTTATCAAAGCAGGTGTATCTACCGAAAAAGAAGTAAACAGTATGTTGCTTTATTTAAACTTACTAAGTAGTGATACCACTATTGATGAAAAATTTATTTACAATTTTGCCGATATAAATGTTTTAGCTGAGCTTAAACGTATTGATGGAGTTGGATTTGCTGATATCATGGGGCAAAGAGAATATGCTATGCGTGTGTGGCTTAAACCATCAAAACTAGATGCTTATGAAATATCTGCAGAAGAAATAATTACTCAATTAAGGGCTCAAAATGTAGAGGCGGCTCCTGGTAAAATTGGCGAAAGCTCAGGTAGAAAATCACAATCACTACAATATGTGTTACGATACACCGGAAAATTAACACAAAAAGAACAATATGAAAACATTGTTATAAAAACAACCCCAACCGGTGAAATGCTGCGCTTAAAAGATGTGGCTGATATCGAATTTGGTTCGTTAGATTATGATGTGCTTTCAAAAGAAAATGGTCAGCCTTCGGCGGCTATTGTTTTAAAACAACGACCAGGATCTAACGCCAGCCAAGTTATTAAAAACATTAAAGCTAGAATGGAATTTCTTAAAGAAACTTCTTTTCCTCCTGGGATGGATTACACCATCAGTTATGATGTGTCTCGATTTTTAGATGCCTCAATACACGAAGTAATTAAAACATTAATTGAAGCTTTTTTATTAGTAGCATTAGTTGTATTTATCTTTCTTCAAGATTGGCGTTCCACACTCATACCTGTTTTAGCGGTGCCAGTATCGCTCATAGGTACCTTTGCGTTTATGCAATTATTTGGTTTTTCTATTAACCTACTTACTTTATTTGCGCTTGTTTTAGCTATTGGTATTGTAGTGGATAATGCTATTGTGGTGGTAGAAGCTGTTCATGCCAAGATGGAAGAACATAATTCAGATCCAAAAACAGCCAGTATGCAAGCCATGGGAGAAATAGGCGGGGCAATCATTGCAATTACTTTAGTTATGTCTGCTGTTTTTATTCCTGTTGCATTTTTAAGTGGCCCAGTAGGTGTATTTTACCGACAATTTTCTATTACAATGGCTATTTCTATTATCATCTCTGGAGTTAATGCCCTAACCTTAACTCCTGCATTGTGTGCCATTATTTTAAAAAACCCTCATCATCACGCTAAGCCAAATAATTTATTAAGCAAGTTCTTCGATAAATTTAATTACTACTACTTGTCAATTTCCGAAAAATACAGAAACATTTTAGGCTTATTTATAAATAGACGTACTGTTACCTTAGCTGTATTGGTGGTGTTTTGTATTTTAACTTGGGGTGTTGCAAAAATATTACCTACTGGTTTCATTCCTTCCGAAGATCAAGGAACTATTTATGCGAATGTTACTACGCCTGTTGGTGCTACCCTAGAAAGAACAGAAGCGGTAATGTTTGAAATAGATGAAGTTGCAAAAACCATCGAAGAAATTGAGTCAACATCAACGTTAGCTGGTTTTAGTATGATGACAGATGGTTCTGGGGCATCTTTTGGAATGAGCACTATTAGTTTAAAAGCTTGGAAAGATAGAAACAAAACAGCTGATGAAATTATTACGCTTCTTGAAGAAAAAACAAAACATATTAAAGATGCCGAGATACAATTCTTTCCTCCTCCTGCGGTTCCTGGGTTTGGTAACGCTAGTGGATTTGAACTACGTTTGTTAGATAAAACAGGTTCGGGTAATTTACAACAAACCTACGATGTAACTCTAAAATTTATTGAAGAGGTAAAAAAGCGAAAAGAAATAAAAGACATTTTTACAAGCTTTAATCCTACATTTCCACAATACTTAATTCACATAGATCAAGATGTGGCTTCAAAAAAAGGTATATCAGTAGATAATGCCATGAGTAATTTACAAACACTGATGGGAAGTTTTTACGCAACTAATTTTATTCGGTTTGGACAAATGTATAAAGTAATGCTGCAAGCCGACCCAAAGTATAGAGCACAACCAGAAGATATATTAAAACTGCGAGTTAAAAATAAAGACGGAGAAATGGTTCCATATTCTTTATTCAGTAAAATTGAAAGAATATATGGTCCCGAACAACTAACCCGCTATAACATGTACACTTCGGCGATGTTGAATGGAGAGGCGGCAGATGGATATAGTAGTGGTGATGCTATTAAGGCCATTGAAGAAGTAGCAAAAAGCACATTACCTCGTGGTTATAGTTATGATTGGTCGGGAATGACACGCGAAGAAATAGCATCTGGAAATCAGGTTATATTTATTTTTTCTATTTGTTTAATTTTTGTGTATTTACTTTTATCCGCTCAATATGAAAGTTTCTTATTACCGCTTCCTGTTCTTTTATCATTACCTGTGGGTATTTTTGGTTCCTTATTTTTGTTATGGATTTTAGGTTTAGAGAATAATATTTATGCGCAAGTAGCCATGGTAATGCTTATTGGTTTACTTGGTAAAAACGCTATCTTAATTGTTGAATACGCAATAATAAAACAAAAACAAGGTTTAAGTGCCATAGAAGCCGCTAAAGAAGGAGCGATGGCTCGTTTAAGACCAATTTTAATGACCTCGTTTGCTTTTATTGCAGGTTTAATTCCTTTAATGATGGCTTCTGGAGCTGGTGCCATTGGAAACAAAACCATTGGAACAGCAGCGGCAGGCGGTATGTTATTCGGAACCATTTTCGGGGTGCTCATAATTCCTGGTCTCTATGTTATGTTTGCAAAAAACAAACCCAAACATAAAAAACATTAATAAACTTTATAGTAATTAAACATGGTTAAAATAAAAATATATTTTTCATTCATTAGTTTGCTTATTATTCTTTCGTCGTGTAAAAGCACCCAATTACAAACAGAAACCGTTCACAACAAAATTCCAAAAACATTTCATTCGGCGTCTGACTCAACATCTAAACCAATTATTAAATGGAAAGAACTTTATTTTGATCCTTATTTAATTGCTTTAATCGATAGTGCGCTTATACATAATTTTGATTTAAAATTAGCCCTTCAAAAAATAGAACTTTCAAAAGCAAGTTTAAAATCAAATAAAGGTATTAGGTTGCCAGAATTAGGGGCAACAGCTTCTGCTAGCCAACGTAAGTTTGGTGATTATACAATGGATGGTGTTGGAAATTATGATTCTAATTTATCTCCCAACTTAAACGACAAACAAAAAATACCAAACCCCTACCCTGACTACGTTGTAGGATTTCAAACATCTTGGGAAATTGATTTGTGGGGAAAATTAAAAAACAAAAAGAAATCAGCGGCTAATCAGTTTATTGCTTCACAATACGGAAAGGATTTAATAACTACGCAATTAATAGCTGAAATTGCTAGCTCTTATTTTGAATTACTTGCTTTAGATAAAGAAATACAAATTTTAAATGACAATATTAATTTACAACAAGCTGCTTTAGAACTTGTGATGGCACAAAAAGAAGTGGGCAGAGCTAATGAATTAGGTGTAAGCATGATGAAAGCTCAATTATTAAACTCAAAAGTATTTCACACCAAGGTTGAGCAAGAAATTATAAATATCGAAAGTCATTTGAATTATTTATGTGGCACTTATCCTAAAAGCATTTCGCGCGATACGGCATTTCTAGCTAAGAACATTCAAAAAATTATTGAAACAGGTGTGCCTAGCGATTTATTAAAAAACAGACCCGACATAAAACAAGCTGAATATACTTTAAAAGCTGCTAATGCCGATGTAAAATCAGCACAAGCCGCCTTTTACCCCGCTTTAAATATTAATGCAAATTTAGGATTACAGGCGTTTAATTCATTATTATTACTAGAAACACCTGCTTCGTTAGCTTATGGTGTTTTTGGTGGATTAACAGCGCCTTTATTAAATCGTAGAAAAATTAAAGCTGAATTAATGCTAAGTAAAGCCGAACAAAAACAGGCCTATATAAATTATGAAAAAACAATAAATACCAGTTTTAAAGAAGTTTTTGTTTCGGTAAATAATATCAAAAACAGTCAATCAATGTTATTATTAAAAAATGAAGAATCTCAAATTTTAAAAGAAAGTATTAGTACCGCACAAGACTTATTTAGAGCCGGTAGAGCTAATTACTTAGAAATTATAACGGCTCAAAAAAACGCATTACAATCTCAAATAGAACTTATTGATTTATACAAACGCCAAAACCTAGCACTTATTAATCTTTATAAATCAATAGGTGGTGGCTGGCAATAAAATTAATCGTCTGTTGGCTCAGCAGCTTGTTGAAAGCTCGCTTTTTTAGGTTTTACTTTTTTAGGCCAAAGTACGTTTATTAATTCATTATGTACACTAATCATAGAAGTACTCATTCCATTAATAATATCTACATCTTTATTGGAGTTATTTTTCCATGTACGTACTACTTCTTCATAAGTACCATCTTCACGCACAATATAACACTTATGTAATTTTCCTTTTAATACTTCAGCTTTACCATTATAGCAATTAGCCTTAGGTCCAATTCGTATGGTAATAATAACATCTGTATAAACACCATCAGCTACTTCCTCGGCACCTCTTTCTTCAAATCTAATGGCCCATTTATTATAACAGTTTAATTCTCTTGGTTCTTCTTTTTGAGCTTTCACTGAAGTAAATGCACACATTACAACAACTGTATAAAGTAATTTTTTAATCATAGTTATTCATTTTTTAGAAAGCTAAATATACAAAATATCTTATTTAACCCAAATTATACATTAGCAATCTATTTTTTTAATTCTATCGGCATGTCTGCCGCCTTCAAATTGTGCGGTTAAAAAAGCATCTATACATTTTTGAGCTTCTTGGGTAGAAATATATCTTGCTGGTAAAGTTAAAATATTAGCGTCATTGTGTTGGCGCGCTAGCGCCGAAATTTCGGCATTCCAACATAAAGCAGCCCTAATACCATTATGTTTATTTGCACTCATGTTTATTCCATTACCGCTTCCACACATTAATATACCTAAATTAACCTCCTTATTTAATACAGCCATCGCTACAGCATGTCCAAAATCTGGATAATCTGCCCTTTCAGAACTATAACAGCCTTTATCAATTACTTCAATGTTTTTAAATTTTAAATATGTTACTAATACTTCTTTTAATTCAAATCCAGCGTGGTCGCTACCTATTGCTATTTTCATAATAAACTAATTTTAATTTATTTAATTTTGTTTAAAATTAATAATCAACGTTAATTAACACTCATAACAACACTGGCTGAAAATGAGTAATTTATACTACTTGCGAATTAACAAAATAACTGTGTAAAATTAAATTTATAGTTAATAAGTTTCAGTAATTATTTACCCATTTGTTAATAGCTATTTTTACTTAGCTAAAATTTTCATCTTTCAAAATTTATTTTCAATTATTACTTGAAACAAATTATTCATTTATTACCCATTTATTAACTGTTTTTTATGACAATTTCATTCTATTTAATTAACCATACTTGATTAAAATCAGTTTGTTGATTATGATAGATACACTTTATTTTCAATAGATTAGTAATTTATAAAGCGTTTAATAATTGTTAATTGAGTGTTATTATTATAAAAAGCAAGCTATTAAAAGTGTAATTTTACACAGTATTAACAGCTTATAATATACTACCATAATTTTAAATTTAATTTCTTTTATTATTATATATTATGAATTTAGAAAAAGGATACCTCGAAAAAAAAATTGATCCAGCTCTTGATTTGTTCAAAGAGATTTCGCATCTTAAGAAAGAAAAGAATGCAATCATCTTAGCGCATTACTATCAAGACCCTGATATTCAAGATATTGCAGACTTTATTGGAGATAGTTTAGGGCTTGCTCAACAAGCTGCAAAATCAAATGCAGATATCATTTTATTTGCTGGTGTTCATTTTATGGCCGAAACAGCTAAAATTTTAAAACCAAAAGCAAAAGTTTTAATTCCTGATTTGAATGCTGGATGTTCTTTAGCTGATTCTTGTCCTCCACAAAAATTTTCTGATTTTATTCAATCACATCCTGATCATGTTGTATTAAGTTATATTAATTGTAGTGCTGATATAAAGGTATTAACAGATATTATTGTAACATCATCTAACGCTGTTCAAATAGTAGAATCGTTTCCTAAAGATCAAAAAATAATTTTTGCACCCGATAAAAATTTAGGAGCTTATATTAATAAGCTTACAGGAAGAAATATGGTATTATGGAATGGTAGTTGCGAAGTACATGAAATTTTTAGTTTAGAAAAATTAATTCAATTAAAAGCACAACATCCTAAAGCTATAACCTTAGCTCATCCAGAGTGTGAAGAAGCTATTTTACAACACGCAGATTTTATTGGTAGTACATCAGCTTTATTAAATTACAGTAAAAAATCAAATGATAAAGAATTTATTGTTTTAACTGAGCCTGGTATTATTTACCAAATGGAAAAAGCTAGTCCTGATAAAACTTTTATTCCAGCGCCACCTAATAATAATTGTGCTTGTAATAATTGTCCTTATATGAAATTAAATACCTTAGAAAAAATTTATATTGCATTAAAATATGAGCAACCAGAGATTTTAATGGATGAAGTTTTAATGCAAAAAGCCAAACAACCTATTGATAAAATGCTTGAATTATCTGCAAAATTTGGACTTTAAATAAATTATTATATTTCATTTAAAAATTCTAAATTAGTAGATTAAATTTTTTTAGTGAAGTTTTTTAAAAACAATATGTTCCTATTTTTTTCAAATTACTGTCTAGTAATTTGTTGTTTTATATTTTTTAGTATTAATCTTATTTCTCAAACCATTAATCCTAATGGTTATAATATATTTTATTACGAAAATGGAGCTAAATCATCAGAAGGAACTATGCGTGATGGAAAAGCAGATGGTTATTGGAAAAATTATTATAAAAATGGAAATTTAAAAATAGAAGGAAATCGTAAAAATTTTCAATTAGATAGTGTTTGGAAATTTTATAACGAAAAAGGTAAACTTACTAAATCTGTTAATTACCTTGAAGGTAAAAAAAATGGCTATACATTTAATTACGATACTAATCAATTAGTTGTAAGTAAAGAGCTATTTGTTAATGATATTAAACAAGGTAATACCATAACTTACTACCAATCTGGTAAAACAAAATTAGTAACGCCTTATGTAAAAGGAAAACCAGATGGTTATGCTTATGAATATTCAGAAGATTCATTAATTATTTCAATAATGAAATATCAAGGAGGAATTTTAGCAAGTGTTGAACGTTTAAATAGAAAAGATAAAAATGGTAAAAAACAAGGCGTTTGGAAAGAATTTTACGACGATGGTAAATTAAAAGAAGAAAAAAAATATAAAGATGATATTATAGATGGCTACGTTAAAACTTTTGATACTAAAGGAAATTTAACTAATACACAAAAATTTGATAATGGTAAACAAGTTAAAAATGCACCCGAATTAGCTAAATTAGATGTATATAAAGATTACTACGAAGATGGAACCATGAAATATGAAGGTGGATATATTAATGGACTTCCTGTGGGAACGCATTATCATTATAAACAAAAATATGTTTGCGATTCATTACCAGTATCAAGAGATGATACAAGTGATGTAATGATAAAAAAATACGTTTGTAGAAATCAGCCTGTACCCGATTCAGCCATTATTTATGAAGAAGGTATTAAATTAGCTTATGGTGCCGTAGATAGTTTAAGAAATAAAATAGGTATTTGGACAGAATATCATAATTCAGGTGAATTTAGAGGTAAAGGATTATATGCTAATGATAAACGTGTAGGCGAATGGATATTTTATTATCCAAATAAACAAATTGAACAAAAAGGAAAATACGATAAAAAAGGAAAGGCTCAGGGCGAATGGAAATGGTATTATGAAAATGGTGCTTTAATGCGTGATGAATTTTATATTGATAACAAACGTGATGGTATGATGAATGAATATACCGAAGACGGAAAAATTATTACTAAAGGAGAATTTATAGAAGACATGCAAGAAGGACTTTGGATATACGAAACACCAGAATATAAAGAAATTGGTAAATATGTAAATGATAAACCAGATAGCCTTTGGAAAAGTTATTATATGCCTAAAGAAAAAATACGATTTGAAGGTAAATTTTTAAATGGCGACCCCGAAGGAAAACATGTGTGGTATTACGAAAATGGTAGAAAATGGATTGAAGGTTTTTATGTTGGTGGCATGAAACAAAATGATTGGAAATTTTATGATGAAAGAGGCGTTAATTACTTAACTATTTTTTATGAAAATGATATTGAAAGAAAATTTCAGGGAGTTAAAATATTACCTACTTACGAAGAAAGTTTAAGAGATTACTCTCCTGCTAACCAAAAACCAGATAAAACAATACTTTTAGATAAAACTAAAAATGAAAAAAATAACGAAGAATAAAACTAATTCTTCAAAAAAAATAATACAGGTACAAGATGATAATAAATCATTAATAGCTGTATTAGATACACTACCAATAGGTGTAATTATTTTTTCATTATCAAAAGGTAATTTTTTATTTATAAATAAAATAGCCTTAAAAATATTAAAATCAAATTCCGAATTAAAAAAGAATATTACAAAACACTCTATTTTTGAATTTCTTTTACCTCAATACCATCAACGTATAAAAGAAAATAATCAACGTATTTTTAATGGTGAAGAATTTGTACCGTATGAATTAAAAATTAAAAATGCTAAAAATGAAATTATTGATTTAGAAATTAAATCTACACCACTTATTTTTAATGGTCAAAATGCTATTCAAACCATTTTTAAAGATGTTTCAGAAGTAGTTAAATACAGAAATAAACTTATAGAATCGAATAATAAATTAGAACTTATTACTAAAAACGCTAACGATTTAATTTATTTTTATACCTATCATCCACAACCTAAGTATTTATACATTAGCCCTAATGTAAAAAACATTTTAGGATATGATCCCGATGAATTTTATGAAAATCCTTTTTTATGTGCATTTAATACACATAATATTAAAGAATTTAATGCACTCGAAAAAAATATTAGTAAACTTCAAAAAACAGGTAAATTAAAAAACACAACACACATAGCACAATATAAAACCAAGTCGGGTAAACTAATTTGGTTAGAAGATAATTACTCACCCATTTTTAATGAAAACGGGAAAATTGAATTTATTTTAGGGATTAGCAGAGATATTACAAAAGAGAAAATTATAAAATTAGAATTAGAGCAAAAGTGGATTAATTATAAAAATTTAATTGATTCTTCGCCTGTTGGAATATATATTCATAAAGGTGTTTGTTTGTATTGTAACACTAAAGCCGTAGAAATAGTAGAGGCTAAAAGTGCTAAAGCGGTAATAGGTAAAAATGTTATAGAATTTATTGTTCCTGAAGAAAGAGAAATAGCAGTTGAAAGAATTACTAATGCTATAAAAGGACAAGAGCAGATTACCCGAAATTATAAGATTAAAACACTTAAAGGTAATTATAAAATTGTTGAATTAAGAACAACTCCATTTATGTATAATGGAGAAACATGTGTACAAACAACAGCTATTGACGTAACTGCACAACAACAATTATCAAAAGAAATTTTAAGAGCCGAATTAGCTGAAGAATCTAATAAATTATTAAAAAAAGAAATTGCTATTAGAGAAAAAGCCGAAAAAGAATTAATTAATCAATCGGCCAAACTTCAAGCAATTTTTGAAAGTGGTAATCAATTAATATGGACCGTGAATAAAGAATATTTATTCACCTCTTTTAATACCAATTTTTCTAACTCTATGTTTGAGTTGTATAAAATTAAACCAGAAATAAATAAATATTATAAGCCACATCATACCAAAGAAGGATTAAAATACCATAAATGGTGGATAGAAAAATATGAAACCGTTTTTGAGTCGGGAAAAGGAACAGAGTTTACCACCAAACAAAAATCAAAAGATGGGAAAATTTATTACCGTCAAATTTTTATTCAACCAATTATAAAAAATAATCAAATTACTGAGTTGTACTGTATATCGCATGATATAACCGAATTAACTCATTTACAAAACGAGGCGGTTAATCAAGCTTCAAAATTAAACTCTATTTTTAATAATACATCTCATGCTATTTGGACAGTTGATAGAGATTATTTTTTAACGTCATTTAATAATCAATTTATTGTTTTGTTTAAAAAACAAATAGGAGTTAAACCTCAATTAAATCAGTCGATTTTATCCCAAATTCCAAAAGAATTTCAGGCAGAATATAAGTCTTACTGGTTTAGTTTATACGACAAAGTATTTGCTGGTAATACATTAAAATTTGAGTATAAAAATTTGGATTTAAAAGGTAATACTTCGTATCTCGAAATATTTCTTAATCCAATTAAAAACACCAGTGGTCAAATAGTCGAAGTTGCTTGTTTGTCAATAGACATTACCGAACATAAATTATTTGAACAACAAATTATCAATCAATCTGCTAAACTTAAAGCTATTTTCGAAAGTGGTAGCCAGTTAATGTGGACAATCTCTAAAGATTTAAAAATAACATCTTTTAATCAAAATTATGCCGATGCTGTTTTTGATTTATATAATTATTATCCAGAGATTGGAAAGCCAATGAGGAGTATAAAAACTCAACCATATCAATCTATTTGGGATGAAAAATATAAATTAGCCTTTGATGGTAAACCAGTAGAGTTTATCTCAGAAAGAGAAAATCTAAGAGGCGAAAAAGTTATTCGTCAAATGTTATTACATCCAATAAAAGATAATCAAGGAAACGTGATAGAAGTAAGCGGCATTGGATTTGATATTACCGAAAATAAATTAAATGAAGAGCGTATTTCTCAGTCCTTAAAAGAAAAAGAGGTGCTTTTAAAAGAAGTACATCATCGTGTTAAAAACAACATGCAGGTTATTTCTAGTATTTTAAATTTACAATCCTCGTATGTTACTGATGTGTACGCTCTCAATTTATTAAAAGAGTGCCAAAATCGTATAAAATCCATGTCTTTTATACACGAGAGCTTATATCAAAGTAAAAACTTTGAAATGGTTAATTTTACAGAGTATATATCCACTTTGGCCAAAAATTTAGTTCACTCATATACTTTAAGCAATAAAAACATAAAATTAATTTTAACACTAGATAATTTAGCCCTAAACCTTGATTTATCGATACCTTGCGGCCTTATTATTAATGAAATTATATCAAATTCATTAAAATATGCATTTTCTCATAAATCGGATGGAATAATCTTTGTAACTTTGCGTGTTAAAAATCAAAAAGTATCTCTCGAGATAGGTGATTATGGAATAGGTATTCCTGATAACTTTGATATTAAAAATTCATCATCTCTGGGATTACAATTAGTAGATACTTTGATTGAACAAATAGGCGGCACTTATAAATTAATTAGAAATAACGGCACCATTTTTAGTATAGAATTTAATATTTAAGCAATGGAAAACATCAGTAATAGCAACATTAATATTTACATCGTTGAAGATGAAAGCATCGTGGCCAAAGACATTCAAAACAGCCTTAAAAAATTAGGCTATAATGTATTAGGTATTAGTAATAATGGCGCCGATGCTATAAAAAATATTGTGGATTTAGAGCCTAATATTGTTTTAATGGATATTATGATAAAAGGCCCTATGACTGGAATTGATGTGGCTGAAACAATCAAGAAAGAATATAATATTCCAGTTATATTTTTAACTGCTTATGCCGACGAAAGCACCTTAGCAAAAGCAAAAATTACCGAGCCTTATGGTTATATCTTAAAACCTTTCAAAGAGATTGATTTACACTCAACCATCGAAATGGCTTTGTATAAACATAAGAAAGACACCGAAGTACAAAAAGAGCGCGACTTCTTATATTCTTTGGTTGAAAATAAAGACGAAGCCTCAAAAGATATTTTATTTGTAAAATCAAATAGCCGTTTAGTAAAAGTTAATCTTAAAGATATTTTTTATGTAGAGGCGCTTAAAGATTATGTGGTATTAAACACTCAATACACGCGCTACACCATTCATTCTACCATGAAAGATATTGAGAAAAAATTAGATAATGGTGATTTTATTCGTGTGCACCGTTCATTTATTGTGCGCATTGATAAAATACAAACCATCGAAAATCAAACAGTAGTGCTCGAGGAAAATAAAAAAGTAATTCCTATTGGCGGACTGTATAGAGATGAGTTATTAGCACGCTTAAATATGATTTAATTAAAGCAACTAATAAGCACGATGTTTTTTTAGTTCTTTATGTGGCATAGGTTCTTAAATTGAATTTTCAATACGATATTATAGTAGTAGGCGCTGGTCATGCGGGCTGCGAAGCGGCAGCGGCAGCAGCAAACATGGGTTCAAAAGTGTTGCTTTTAACCATGAATATGCAAACCATTGCTCAAATGAGCTGCAACCCTGCCATGGGTGGTATTGCCAAAGGTCAAATTGTACGAGAAATTGATGCTTTAGGTGGTTATAGCGGCATTGTTTCTGATAAGTCGGCCATTCAATTCAGAATGTTGAATAGAAGTAAAGGTCCCGCAATGTGGAGCCCTCGTACGCAAAATGACAGAATGTTATTTGCTGCTACCTGGAGAGAGATGTTAGAACAAACACCAAATGTTGATTTTTGGCAAGATATGTGTCGCCAATTAATTATCTCTAAAGATGGTAAACGGGTTGAGGGTGTTGTAACCGGAATGGGTATTGAGTTTAAAGCAAAAGCAGTTGTATTAACAAATGGCACTTTTTTAAATGGTTTAATTCATATTGGTGAAAAACAATTAGGAGGCGGAAGAAGCGGAGAATCAGCAAGTTATGGAATTACAGAACAATTAGTGTCGCTTGGATTTGAAAGTGGGCGAATGAAAACGGGCACACCCCCTCGTGTTGATGGTAGAACATTAGATTACTCTAAAATGGAAGTTCAAGAAGGCGACGAAGCTATTGATAAATTTTCCTATTTAGAAAACACCTCTCCTTTTTATACCGACTCTAAAGGCGATAAATCAAAACTTAAAAAACAAATACCTTGTCATATTACTTATACTAATAACGAGGTGCACGAAGTACTTAAAACAGGTTTTGAAAAATCGCCAATGTTTGCAGGCAGAATTCAAGGCCTTGGCCCAAGATATTGCCCAAGTATTGAAGATAAAATTAATCGTTTTTCAGAAAGAGAAAGACATCAAATATTTGTAGAGCCAGAGGGTTGGAATACGGTTGAAATTTATGTAAATGGTTTTTCTACTTCCCTACCCGAAGATGTTCAATATAAAGCATTGCGATTAATTCCTGGTTTTGAAAATGCTAAAATGTTTCGCCCTGGTTATGCTATTGAGTACGATTACTTCCCTCCTACTCAACTTAACCTCACACTCGAAACAAGGTTGGTTGAAAATTTATATTTTGCCGGACAAATTAATGGCACTACTGGTTATGAAGAAGCAGCATGTCAGGGCCAGATGGCAGGAATAAATGCACATCTTAAAATTAATGAAAAAGATCCTTTTGTGTTATTAAGACATCAAGCATATATTGGCGTTTTAATAGATGATTTAGTTACAAAAGGAACCGAAGAGCCTTATCGTATGTTTACGTCTCGTTCTGAGTATCGCTTGTTGTTACGTCAGGATAATGCCGATATTCGTTTAACGCCTTTATCGTATCAATTAGGATTAGCGTCTGAACAAAGACACGTAGTGGTTGAAAATAAAATAAAACACGCACAACAAATAATACAGTATTTTAAAAACAATAGTGCTGAACCTGATCAGGCGAATCCTTATTTAGAAAGTTTAAACTCTGCCCCTCTTACACAAAAGTGGCGATATTTTAATGTGCTTTCTCGTCCCGATGTTTCAATTTTAGGTTTAGCCAATGTTTGCCCTGATGTCTCAAATTTAATTAGTGAGTTTAGTGATGAAACTGTACAACAAGCCGAAATATTAATGAAGTATGAAGGTTATATTGAGCGTGAAAAAGAAAATGCTGACAGAATGATAAAGCTAGAAAACTATAAACTAAAACCTGATTTCGATTATAAATCAATCCCTAGTTTATCATTAGAGGCTAGAGATAAACTATCTAAACTCAAGCCAACCACAATAGGTCAAGCTAGTCGAATTTCAGGAATTAACCCTGCTGATATTTCGGTATTATTAGTACATTTGGGAAGATAATAAGCAAATGTTTCACGTGGAACATTTAATTACAAATAAATTATTTCGTGTTTTAATATGTTATCAATTAATAATTGTATGGTGTGTGGTTCCACTCAATTCGAACCGTTTTTGTCTTGTAAAGATTACACAGTTAGTCAAGAAGAGTTTCAAATTGTTTCTTGTAAATCTTGTGGATTTAAGTTTACCAATCCTCGTCCCGAAGATGCTGTTATTGGAAATTATTACAAAGCCGAATCTTATGTGTCACACACTAATACCAAAAAAGGATTAATTAATAAGTTGTATCATGCGGTTAGAAATTACACCCTTAAGCAAAAAGTGAAGCTCATTAATTCTTATGTTTCACGTGGAACAATTTTAGATTACGGATGTGGAACAGGAATGTTTTTACAAGCTTGTGTAAAAAACGGTTGGAATGGCTTTGGTATGGAGCCAGATAATGAAGCGAGAAATATAGCTAAAGAAAATTGTTCCAATTTGTTTTCTGACAAAACACAGTTACAAGCTAATATAAACGAGGTACAATTTAATGCGATTACTCTTTGGCATGTTTTAGAGCATGTAACAGATATGAAGGAGACTTTATCCTTTTTTAAAAACAAACTGAATTCCAATGGTGTGCTTATTATAGCTGTTCCTAATCATGTGTCTTATGACGCTAAACATTACCAATCATTTTGGGCAGCTTATGATGTTCCTCGTCATATTCATCATTTTGATGTTAGCTCGATGACAGCCTTGTTAAAGAATTATGGGTTTAAACTTGTTGAAACGAAAGGAATGAAGTTTGACAGCTTTTATGTAAGCATGTTAAGTGAGAAATATAAAACAGGAAACATGAATCTTTTAAAAGCTTTTTATACAGGGTTTATCTCTAATTTAAAGGCAAAAGATAGCACACAGTATTCCAGTACTATTTATGCTTTTAAACATCAATAAAAAGGTTCCACGTGAAACAATAAAGCCATTTGATTTTTCAAATGGCTTTTTTATTTGTCTAGTATTGTATAATAAGAGTTTGTAATGAACTTAATTTAAACTTTTATGAGTAAAGCTTAATGTTACTAAGGATTTCTTATCCCGATATAGAATTAACATTTTTATGTGCTAATTTACTTGTATCTGTGTGTATTGGATTAAATAAAAGATTATTTTTGGAACTGAAACTTAAATGTACTCTAGTATGAAAATTATAAAGTCAATCACTATTTTCTTGTTTTTGTATAAGTCTATGATTAGTCAGCAAACCACTGATTCTGTACCAAACCACGAAACATTCACAATTCAATCTGTAAGCCTTAATGAATTACGAACTATAAATGTTTGGTTGCCCACAACCTATAATTCTAGCTTAGATTCCTTTCCAGTTATGTATATGGCTGATGGTGGTATTATTGAAGAAGATTTTCCTCATGTTGCAAACACCATGGCGCTGTTGATATCACAAAAACAAATACCTCCTATGATTTTAGTTGGAATACAGAACACTCAAAGGAGACGTGATTTAACGGGGCCAACAGAAGTTGAATCGGATAAAAAAATTGCACCAGTGGTTGGTGGCTCCGAACAGTTTCGTTTATTTATAAAATCCGAACTTTTTCCTGAAATAGAAAAGCGCTATAAAACCACATCTAAAAAAGGAATTCTGGGCGAATCATTGTCTGGGTTATTTGTAATGGAAACTTTTTTTAAAGAGCCCGAAATGTTTGATTATTATATTGCTTTTGATCCCTCATTGTGGTGGAATAATCACACCTTGGTAAATCATGCAAATACGTATTTACAAAAACTACCTAATAAATTAATTACATTATGGTTTGCGGGCTCTTCTGCTAAAGATATATATAAATATACCCGACAGTTAAACAGAGAATTAAATAAAGCTAACTATAGCAGTTTAAGATTTTTTTATTCTGATGAGCCTAAAGAAAAACATCATACTATTTTTAGAGCTACTAAAGAAAAAGCTCTAAAATGGGTTTTTGAACATAAATAATTGAAAATCAAAATGTTATGCTTTTTACGTTAGGGTTGATGAGTTCTTAAAGATGCTGTAACCTAATTAAATTAAAACTTTAAATAAGGCATCAAGCCGTGTAATCCGCCTTCTCTTCCAAAACCACTTTCTTTATAACCACCAAATGGCGAAGTAGGATCGAACTTATTATACGTGTTTGCCCACACAACGCCCGCTCTAAGTTTAGAGGTTAAGTTAAAAATTCGAGAACCTTTATCTGTCCACACACCAGCGCTTAAACCATAAGGTATGTTATTCGCTTTTTCAATTACTTCTTCAATAGTGCGGAAAGTTTGAATGGCTAATACAGGACCAAAAATTTCTTCTTGCGAAATACGATGTGATTGAGCAGTATTTAAAAATAGGGTAGGGCGTACAAAGAATCCTTTTTTAGGTATTTCGCAGTTGCTTTGATACATTTCTGCTTCATCGGCTTTTCCTATTTTTAAATAGTCGTTTATTTTTTGAAGTTGAGCCTTGGAGTTAATAGCACCAATATCAGTATTTTTATCTAATGGGTCGCCCACAATTAATGTTTCTAATCTGTCTTTTAATTTTTGAATAACTTCATCAGCTACACTTTCTTGAATAAATAAACGCGAACCAGCGCAACATACATGCCCCTGGTTAAAGAAAATACCATTAACGATGCCTTCTACAGCTTGGTTGATAGGCGCATCTTCAAATATTATGTTAGCAGCTTTTCCTCCTAATTCTAAAGTTAATTTCTTATCAGTTCCAGCTGTAGCTTTTTGAATCCACTTGCCCACATTGGTACTCCCCGTAAAGGCAATTTTATCAACATCTTTATGGTTTACAATAGCTGCGCCAGTAGCGCCAAACCCTGTAACAATATTTACTACACCATCTGGTAAACCACTTTCTTGAATTATTTCAGCTAATTTTAATGCGGTGAGTGGTGTTGTTTCGGCTGGTTTTAAAACCACGGTGTTACCTGTAGCTAGCGCTGGAGCAATTTTCCAAGCAGCCATTAGCAGCGGAAAATTCCAAGGAATAATTTGTCCGGCAACGCCTAATGGCTTAGGTGAACGGTTAGGAAAAGCATATTCTAATTTATCGGCCCAGCCCGCATAATAAAAAAAATGATTAGCCGCTAATGGAACATCAATATCTCTACTTTCTCTAATGGGTTTACCACCATTCATGCTTTCAATAACGGCTAATTCGCGTGCGCGCTCTTGCATTAATCGTGCAATACGAAAAATATATTTAGCACGTTCTTTAGCAGGCATTTTACGCCAAGTTTTGTTATATGCTTGGCGAGCTGCTTTTACAGCGGTATCTACATCTTTTTCGTTGGCATCGGCAATGCGTGCAATTGTCTTTTCGGTAGCCGGATTAATGGTTTCAAAATATTTTCCAGAGTTTGGTTTCACAAATTTGCCATTAATAAAAAGCTCATATTGGTTTTGTAAACGAATATGATCGGTAGCCTCAGGCGATGGCGCATATTTCCAGTCGGTAAAAAACGTTAACTTATTTTCTTTTTGTTTAGACATGTTATTTTCCTCAATTTTCATTAATCAATACTTATATAATCTTTGCTAAAATAAACGCCTTTAGCTTCTTTTTCTAATTGTAAAATAATATCGTTGGCTAATGAACTAGCGCCAAAACGAAACCACTTGTTGTTTAACCAAGCACTCCCTAATGTTTCGTGTAACATTACCAAGTATTGCAAAGCACTTTTAGCGGAGCTAATTCCGCCAGCAGGTTTCATGCCTACCATAATGCCTGTTTTATAATAAAAATCTTTAATAGCATCTAACATCACCAATGTAACAGGCATGGTAGCAGCTACACCAATTTTTCCAGTAGAGGTTTTTATAAAATCAGCACCAGCACACATGGCTAAATCACTTACTCTGCGTACATTATCGAGGGTAGAAATTTCGCCAGTTTCAAAAATAACTTTTAAGCGCGCTTTGTGTTTTTGGCATAATGCTTTTATGGTAGCAATTTCGTCGTAAACAAAATTGTAGTTTCCTTTTAAAAATTCGCCACGGCTAATAACCATATCAATTTCATCGGCGCCGTTTTCGAGTGCAAGTGTGGTATCTAGTATTTTAATCTCAAGAGTAGAGTTTCCGCTTGGAAATGCTGTTGAAACCGAAGCCACTTTTACATCACTACCTTTTAAAGCCACTTTGGCTACTTTTACAAATGTAGGATACACACACACTGCTGCAGTAGTAGGTAAGTTGGGCAAATGATCGTGCGGATGCATTGCTTTATAACACAATTGCTTTACTTTTCCTTCGGTGTCTTTTCCTTCTAGTGTAGTAAGGTCAATCATATTTAGAGCCAGTTTTAAGGCTTGCACTTTGCTGTCTTTTTTAATACTACGTGTATTAAAACGGGCAACCCTTTCTTCAATACCTACTTGGTCTATTGTAGGACTATCTTTGAAATTGTAGGTCATGTTAATTATCTTTAAAAGGAAATATTACCCTCAAAAATAAGATATTTAATTGTATTTTTAAATTCTTAAAGTAAAGAGTTTTGAGTTTGGATAATCATATATTTTCAGGACAATCAGAATTGGTTTCGGCAGCGGACAAATCACATTTGTTGTCGCATCGGGGAATTGTGGTATGGATGACAGGTTATTCAGGTGCTGGTAAGTCAACACTCGCCTATCATTTAGAAAAACGATTGCATGATGAGGGTATTTTAACAGCCGTTTTAGATGGAGATGTGTTAAGGCAGGGGTTAAACGCTGGACTTGGTTTTTCGTTAAGTGATAGACGCGAAAACATAAGGCGCACGGCTGAATTAGCTAAGCAATTAGCTAATTGTGGCGTAGTGGTAATTTGCAGTTTAATAACACCTACTAATGAATTAAGAGCATTGGCTGAAGATATTATCGGTCAAGAACGATTTATTTTATATCACATAGCCACGCCTTTATCTGTGTGCGAAGAACGTGATGTTAAGGGCTTTTATGCTAAAGCACGACAAGGAGAAATAAAAGAATTTACAGGTGTTACAAACCCTTTTGAGGAGCCTAAAAATGCTTTATATACTATAAATCCAAGTTCTTTACCTATTCAAGAAAGTGTAGCAATAATGTTTGATGATATTTTTCCTTTATTGGCAATTTGATGATGTTTACGTGGTGTGATAAATTTTTAAAAAAAGGACTATCAATTCCGAATAAAAGATTATTTGGTAATTATAATTTTTCGTGTTTCGAAGATATTAATCATATTGCAGAAGTAGAGTGGGAGAGGGCTTTGAATGGTGCTAATTTGTTTTTATCCTATAATTATCTAAAAGCACTTCAACTACAACAAACAGATGCTTTTAGGTTTAGATACGTATTGGTTTATAATAGAAAAAATCCAATAGGTGTTATTTATTTTCAAATTAACGATTTCTCTGCTTCATTATTTGGAGAACTTGTAGAGTCACAAATTAATGATTTAAAAAACCATCGTTCATCTGTTTTTCAAAAGTATATTGAAAAGAATAAAAACGAAACCGTTATGCGTTTGGTTACCTGTGGCAATAATTTTATAAGTGGCGAACATGGATTTTATTTAAATATTAATCATCGTAAAACGCGATTTAAATTGTTGGAAGAGGTGATAGATTGCGTGTCGAGGGTTGAGAAACTAAGAGGTAAAATATCGGCAGTATTGGTTAAAGATTTTTATGAAGAAACCTTTGGAAATAAAGATTGTTGGTATTGTCCTAAGTTTATTCATTTTAATGGAGAGCCTAATATGATTGTGCAAATACCAGAAGGTCTAAGCAAACTAGATGATTATTTGGCTATGTTTTCTAAAAAGTATAGAAATAGAGCAAAAGGAATTTTAAAAGCTGGCGCACCTTTGGTAAAAAAACGCTTAACCATAGAAGATCTTATAGAACACAAACAAAGCATATATAAATTATATACTAATGTTTTTTTGCAAGCTAAGTTTAAATTGGCGCATGTAAGCGAAAACTATTTTTTAGATGTAATGCAACAATTACCGCAGCAATTTTATATGGATGCTTGGTTTTTAAATGGTAAAATGGTTTCGTTTGCAGGCGGTTTTTATTTAAAAAATGAAATAGAAGCTCATTATGTAGGGTTTGATTATGAAATAAATAAAGAGTACGACTTGTATCAAAACATTTTATATAGTTATTTAGAAACCGCCATTCTTGCTAACAAACAACGTTTAAACCTAGGGCGTACAGCCTCAGAAATAAAATCAACTATTGGCGCTAAAGCACACGAGTTAATTTGTTACATCAGACCACAAAACACGGTTTCAAAATTAATTTTAAAACCCTTTATTCAGTTTTTACAGCCAACGCAATGGATTCCACGCAATCCATTTAAAGAAGGGGAGTAGAAATACAATAATATTAGACTAATATCGTTATACTTGTACTAAATTTAGCCTTATGCTGTCGCTAACGTGGCACCGAAATATTTTTTTGTTTGGAATTATTGCTCTTGTTACAGGCTTATTGTTTGGCGCAGCGCCCACTAGTATTTCTCAAGCTATCTTGTTAGCCAACTGGCTTCTTGAAAAAGATTTTTTAAGAAAATGGAATCAAATAAAATCTAATAAATTGTTTTGGGTTTTAATGTCGTTGTTTATAATTCATTTGCTAGGATTGTTTTATACCTCTGATTTTACAAGAGGTTTAGAAGATATTAAAACAAAATTACCTTTAGTTATAATTCCATTGGTGTTGTTTACTACTAAGCCGTTTAACTCTTCTGAATTAAAATTAATATATCGTTTCTTTTTGTTGGGTATAGTGGGCAGTACTCTGTATTGTTTTATGGTTTATGCGGGATTCACACATAAAACAATAATTGATGTAAGACAAGCATCTGTTTTTATGTCGCATATTCGCTTTTCGTTAATCATTGCATTTGCCATTATCGCTTTTATTTATCAAATAATACATGAGACTAATAAAAGCACTAAAATTGGGTTAATGATAGTGGTTTTGTGGTTGTTCTTTTTTATGTATAAATTAGAGATGGTAACAGGGGTTATTTGTTTGCTTGTTACAGGTGTGGTTTTATTATTTTATCTTGTTATTTCTAGAGCTTCTAAATTAGGGTTTATTATACTCTCAATATTATCAATAGCGGGTATCTTTTATGTGTATCTAACTGTTTCAAAAAGTATAAGTATGTATGAGCCTGTTCGTTCAAACTCAGCAAACATTATAGTTGATAAGACGGCTAATAATAGAAATTATTATCATGATACAACATCACAATTAGCAGAGAATGGAAATTTAATATTAGTGAATATAAATGATGAGGAATTAAAACGAGAATGGGAAAAGCGAAGCGCTATAAATTTTGATGGCCTTGACAATAAGAAAAATTTTATAAAATATACGCTTTATCGTTTTATGGCGAGTAAAGGATTAAGAAAAGACTCGGTGGGAGTAACCAAGTTAAGTGATTTAGAAATTAAACATATTGAAGATGGTAATACTAATTTTAAATTTACGAGTAATAGTGGATTAATAATTAGGTGGAGGGAATTGGTTTGGGAATATGTAAGCTACACCCATGGCAAAAACCCATCGGGTCATACCTTGGCTATGCGAATTGAATTTTGGAAAACAGGTTGGTACATTGCCCAACATCATTTTTTATTTGGTGTTGGAACAGGGGATATACAAATAGAATATAATAAGGCCTATCAAGAAACGAACTCACAGCTTACTAAAGAATGGCAGTTGCGTTGTCATAATCAATACCTCGCTATTTTAATTGCCTTTGGTGTAGGAGGGCTATTTGTTTTTTTAATTTATATGTTTTATCCAGCATGGCACTTAAGAAGTTTTTTACACCCTTTGTTTTGGCCATTTTTAATCATTATTTTATTGTCTTACATCTCCGAAGACACCTTAGAAACACAAGCTGGAGTAACGTTTTTTATTTTATACTATTCTTTGTTCCTTTGGTTAGCAGAGGCTAAAAAATCTAAACAATAAGTATTAAATTTTTATTGTGTAAAACTTATTTTAAAGCACTTTATATTACAAAGAAGTAATTAGCAAATTGCATTTTTAATAATTGCTCATTGCAAAAGCCATTACATACATTATTATTTATATTTTGTGTTTGCTTAGTGTTGCTAGGTATTAGTTTCGTTTTTCCAGAAAACGGCATTTACATTAATGAAACATTTAGCATTCGTTTTCCTACTGTTCAATCATTATTTTTTCAAAAAAAGGAAGAGAAGGTGGATATTAGTAAAATTATTGAACTAGCTGATGAAGAGGATAAAGCCACTGAGGATTCAACACTAAAAAAAGATTCAGTTTCTACTTTAGATTCTTCCGAAATAGAAAAACCAATAGGCACTAAATTAATGGCTACCTCTGCAAGTACTGTTCAATTGAGCACAGAAATTCAATATAAAAACGAAAACAAATCAGCTTTAGCCAAATTTTTTGATGCTTTAGCGCATATTGATAATGAATCAAAGAGTATTAGAATATTACATTATGGCGATTCGCAAATAGAAGGAGATAGGATTACGGATTATTTAAGATTAAAATTACAAAACCAATTTGGGGGCGAAGGACCTGGCTTAGTCTCGTTTATGCCAGTGGCCTCTAGTGTAATAAACAAAATGTCGTGGAGTCCTACATGGGATAGATACCCTGTATTTGCAGGAAGAGATAAAAGAGTAAAGCATAGCAATTTTGGTGCTTTAGCTCATATTACACGTTTTAATGCTTATAATACAATTACAGACACAAGTTCTATAAAATCAGCTTGGGTAAAGATTATGACCTCTAAAAATGGAGGCGAAAAAGCTGCAGCGTATAAGAAAATGAAATTGTTTTATGGTGGCTCACAATCTAAAACATATATGGAGTTATATGAAAACGGAACATTAAATAGTTCTGATTCATTAGTAGCGGGCGGAAATTTTAATATTAAAGAATTTAGTTTAAATCAATCAGCGTTATTACATGAGTTTAGGTTTAAAGGGAAAGATAGCCCTGATTTTTATGGTTTATCTTTAGAAGGGGGAAAAGGAGTGATGGTGGATAATTTTGGTTTACGTGGAAGTTCGGGTACATTTTTTAATCAAATAAATTTTACACAATTAAAAAACTTTTATGATTACTTGAATGTAAAACTCATTATACTTCAATTTGGGGGGAACTCTCTACCTTATATTGAAACACCTGAACAAGCGGCTAATTTCGGAAAATACTTAAAGTATCAAATAGGCATTATAAAAAAGGTGGCTCCACAAGCTTCTATTTTAGTAATAGGACCTGCTGATATGAGTGTAAAAGAGGGAACTGAGTATGTTACACATCCACAGCTTGAAAATTTAAGAGATGCTATTAGGCAAAATGCTTTTGATATGGATTGTGCATTTTTTGATATGTATGCTTGCATGGGCGGCCGTAATAGTATGTTAGCTTGGGTTGAACAAGGAATTGCTGCTAGAGATTATATTCATTTTAGTCCTGCGGGCGCTCGAAAAATTGCGGTGTTGTTATATGCCTCATTAAGTAAAGATTATAATAACTATATAAAGAAGGAGAAACAATGAAGAAATGGCAATTGAATAATAAATATTTCTGGATAATGGCTGTTATGATTAGTGGTGTGTTAAAATCACAAACAACATCTACACCTATTATTCATCAAGATAAAAGTAAACTATTATTAGCAAAAGATAGTTCCTTGTTCTTAAAGTTTTATCAAAAAATGGATGAAATGCAAGAAGGTAAAAAAGATAGATTGTATATAGCACAGATGGGAGGTTCTCATACACAAGGTGGATTGTGGGCAGAACAATTAATGAATGGTTTTCAAGGATTAGGCAATTATTCAGGAGGAGGGGTTTATATCTTTCCGTTTAAAATTGTTCGGTCTAATACCCCTAGTTTTTATCGTTCGTTTGGTACTGGTAAATGGAAAAGATGCCGAAGCGCCATAACTAAAGAGTTGTGCAACAATTTAGGTGTAAGTGGTATGGCGGCTATTACAAATGATAGCTTAACAAGTTTTGGATTTAAATTATTAGCAACAAGTAACCCTAAATCATTTAACTCATTAAAAGTGTATCATAATTTTAATTCTAATTTTAAGATGAGCTTAACTGACTCTACACTTAGGTATCAACAAATAGAATTTAAAGAAAATGGTTATTCAGAATTTGTGTTTGAAAATGAGATAGACTCTATTCAATTTAAGGTTTTAAGGTTAGATACACTTCAAAGAGATTTTGTATTAAGAGGAATGAGTGCCGAGAATAAAAATCGTGGCTTTTATTATGCTACACTGGGCGTTAATGGAGCAAGTACATCTTCGTTTCTTCGTTGTACAGAGTTTACAAATGATTTAAAAGTTATTCCTCCTGATATGGTTATTTTTTGTTTGGGAGTAAACGATACACATGATATGAATTTCACGAAGGAAAGATTTATTGCTAATTATGATAGTTTGGTAAATCAAATTAAGAAAGTATCACCCGATTGCGCTTTTTTATTTGTAACTACTACCGATAATTATATTAGAAGAAAAACACCCAACAAAAGACCTATTAAAGCAGCCGAAGCTGCTTACGAATTGGCAGAGAAACATAAAGGCGCAGTGTATGATTTATATGCCGTAATGGGAGGTTATAAAAGTATTTATAGATGGTATAGAGCAGGATACGCCTCAAGAGACAAAGTGCATTTTAGCGGAAAAGGATATAGAATTATTGGCAACATGATGTTTGATGCAATTAGAAGAAATTATCAATATAATAGTAAACTAAAAAAATAAATTAAACCCACGCGCGTGCAAGATATATTGTCATATATAACACCTTATCTTCTCTACACTAAAGGGCAACCTATTATTTTTACTCAATTGTATTTTTGGGGATTTTTTGGCATTGTTCTTTTAGGTTACTCGTTTATATATAAAAAAAATAAAGCGCGCACTATTTACCTATTACTGGTTAGTTTCTTTTTTTATTACAAAACAAGCGGTGTGTTTTTATTGCTTTTAATTTTTACCATCATAAGCGATTATAATTGGGGACGATTAATTAGTAAAACAAAATCTACCGCAAAGAAAAAGCTGTATGTTACCATCAGCATGATTTTAAACCTAAGCTTGTTGTGTTATTTTAAGTATGCTTATTTTTTTGTAGAAAGCGTACACGACATTGCAGGTACCGATGTGCATTTTTATAATCATTTTAGCGAATTTAGCAATACGTTTTTTGGCACAAAAGATCCGCTTGATAAATTACTACTACCAGTCGGTATTTCGTTTTTCACATTCCAATCCATATCATACATCATAGATTTATACAGAGAAAAGATTACACCAGTTAAATCTATTTTTGATTATGGTTTTTTTGTGTGCTTTTTCCCTCATTTAGTAGCTGGGCCTATTGTAAAAGCAAATGAATTTCTGTATCAAATATATCAGCCTTATAGTTTAACTCGCAAAGAGTTTGGTTATGCGGTTTTTTGGATTATAAATGGGTTGGCAAAAAAAATAATGGCCGATTATATTGCTGTAAATTATATTGATCGCATTTTTGATAATCCTAATTATTACTCGGGAGTTGAAACTATTTTCGGAATTTTTGGATACTCCTTACAAATTTATGCAGACTTTAGCGGCTATACCGATATTGCAATTGGCATTGCATTGTTGTTAGGTTATCGCTTAAAAACAAATTTTAAATCGCCTTACAAAGCGCAAGACGTGAGCGAGTTTTGGAAACGTTGGCACATCTCATTATCATCATGGTTAAAAGATTACTTATACATTCCGTTAGGTGGGAACAGAAACGGAACAATAGGATCATACATTTGTATTGCTTTTTTATCGGTAGTACTTGTGCTATTAACTGGCGAATTGTGGCTACTATTAGTATTATTATTACTTGCGATGATATGCGTGCTTATTGCTTATTTTTCAGATAGTTTTAAAAAGAGCATTAACACTAATGTAAACTTAATGGTAACAATGTTGTTAGGCGGTTTTTGGCACGGCAGCTCGTGGTTGTTTGTAATTTGGGGAGGATTAAATGGTTTAGGATTAGTTATACATAAATTGTGGTTAAAAATTTCTCCATTTAAAAATTCAAATTCGTTTCTCGTAAAGTTTTGGAGCGTTATTATTACGCTTACCTTTATTAGTTTTACGCGTATATTTTTTAGAAGCGACAGTTTAGAAACAGTAGGATTAATTTTTGATAGAATTTCAAATCATTTTGGAGGCTTGTTGACTCTACAGGTTATACAAGGTTATGCAGTAGTTTTTACTGTAATGCTAATAGGCTACCTCATACATTGGATTCCTGAGTCTTTTAAAGAAAAATACCGATTACGTTTTGCAACCCTACCATTACCCGTTATGGGTTTAGTAGTTGTAGTGGCGGTGTTTTGTATCTATCAACTTATTAGTGGCGAGATGCAACCGTTTATTTATTTTCAGTTTTAACCTTTAGGTTTTTATTGGATAATAGCATCACACCTCTTTGTAATTTTTGTATTCGCCTACTCTCCAGCCACAAGCATTTTCAATAGCTAACAAGAGTTTGTCTTTAAGGCTTAATTTTATTTGAGAGCTGTCAAATTTAAAACTCCACTGTTGATTATTTACCCTATCTTGTAAAACTTTAGGATGTGTGCCTTTAAATTCTTCCAAACTATCTATTTGCGAATAATCAAATTCTTCTACCTGTGCAATATTTTTCTTCATCCATTCATCATCATGCCACATTTTATGAAAACTCTCTTGCTTGGCTTGTTGGGCTTTGGGTGGTTTTACCCAACCGTAGTGATAGATAGAGGCGTCTATCAATTTTACATGTAATTTAGAGTTATCTTTTTTTCTAAAACCTTGAGCGTCTTTATAAGACCGAATTGATTTATTGTTTTTGATAATCCGAATTTCTTTTCTGTACCAACGTCTTGAATTACCAACGTAATTATAAGAACCATAAAAATGAACATAATTGAATAATAATCCATCAACTTGTTTATCATCTTTATATTTCAGCATAGCTTCTTTAATAGAAGCTAAATATTTTTCATGTACACACTCATCGCTTTGTATATAAAAACACCAGTCTGCATCTTTGCTTATGGCATCAAATGCCTTATTTGTTTCATCTGCTAATACTTGCCCCCCTTGGCGTAAGTTATCATCCCAAATGGTTTCAATAATTTTTATTTTAGGAGAATTAATGCTTTTAATTAATTGTAAGGTATCGTCATCACTTTTCCCAACAGCAACTATTACCTCATCACAAATGGGCAAGATAGAGGAAATAGCTTCTACCACTGGATAGTCGTACTTGATAGCATTACGTATAATAGTGAAGCCTGCTACTTTCATTCATTAAAACTCAGGATTTTGTCCTACAAAGTTTTGTGGTGTAATTTTTAATAACTCTGTTTTTACTTCGTTGCTCACATTTAATCCATTTATAAACGCATGCATCGATTCTTTTGTAACATGTGTGTTAGTGCGAGTTAAATCTTTTAATGCTTCATAAGGTTTAGGATAACCTTCTCTTCTTAAAATAGTTTGTACAGCTTCTGCAACAACAGCCCAATTATTTTCTAAATCATTTGCAAAAGCACTTTCGTTTAAGATTAATTTATCTAAGCCTTTTAAAATGCTTTTATACGAAATAAGAATATGCGCCATAGGCACACCTAAGTTACGTAATACGGTACTATCGGTTAAGTCGCGCTGTAATCGAGATACCGGAAGTTTTGCTGATAGATGTTCAAGAATGGCATTGGCAATTCCCAAGTTACCTTCAGCATTTTCAAAATCTATTGGGTTTACTTTGTGTGGCATAGCAGAAGATCCAATCTCTCCAGCTTTTAATTTTTGTTTAAAATATTCCATCGAAACGTATGTCCAGATATCTCGGCACATATCAAGTAAAATGGTATTTATACGTTTCATCACATCACAATAAGCGGCAATGTTATCATAATGTTCAATTTGTGTGGTGAATTGACTCCTGTTTAATCCTAAAGTGTTATTTACAAAATTGTTTCCAAATGCAATCCAGTTATGATGAGGATAGGCCACATAGTGTGCATTAAAGTTTCCAGTTGCTCCGCCAAATTTTGCCGAATAAGGAATGGCTTGGAGTTGTTCTAGTTGTTTTTCTATTCTTTCTACAAACACATAAATTTCCTTTCCCATTCGGGTTGGAGAGGCTGGCTGCCCGTGGGTACGCGCTAATAACGAAACCGATTTCCAATCTTGAGCTAGAGCTTTAAGTTTTGACACCACATCGTTTAATGTAGGTAAGATAACTTGTAAGGTTGCTTGTTTTAAGGATAATGGAATAGAAGTATTATTAATGTCTTGTGAAGTTAAACCAAAATGTACGAACTCTAAATAAGATTCTAATCCTTGCGTTTTTAATTTTTCTTTTACAAAATACTCTACCGCTTTTACATCATGGTTTGTTGTTTTTTCGGTTTCTTTAATTGTTTCAGCATCTGCAAAAGAAAAATTGGTATAAATAGATTTTAGTGATTCAACTTGTGAATGAGATAATTTAGGAAGTTGAGCTAATCCTTGTTGTGCTAATAAAATAAAGTAATCAATTTCTACTTGCACACGGTATTTAATTAATCCAAATTCTGAGAAAAACGGGGCCAACTCATGCGTTGCCTTTCTATAACGACCATCAACGGGTGAAATAGCAGTTAGGGCATTTAATTCCATAGTATTAAAATAAAGGGTAAATATAGTTAATTTTTACCTATATGGCGCTAGTGTAATATCTGATAGGATACAGAATCTAACGTAAATTTAACCAAGCCTGTTTTTTTAGAAAAGAAACAATCAGTAACAAGGTGTGGTAACGTAGATACAACATCATAGCTATTGATAATTTTATAATAATATTTTCCATTTAATTGAAGAGAATCCATGTTTATAATCTTATTGTTTAAATCATAATTTCTAAACAAACTATAATTAGCTGAATTGGCTCCATGCAATATCATGTTGGTGTCAGCAAATACTAAGTCGTAGCCTAGTTTATCTGGATAGCCTGCTGCTCCTAGATAATACATTGCCAAGTTTTTACCTAAAAACTTATATCGTCCATATTTGGCTTCGCCATATAATGCGGTGTTTTTATCAGGGCATTCACAGGTGGCAGTTTGTGTATAAACAGTATTATACGTTTCTACAAATTTTAATTGAAGCGTGTCTATATTACTAGCAAAACGAAAAGTAGTATCTTTTGTAACAACCATTGATTTGCTTTCGTTTGTAAGCGTAAGTGCGTGTGAGCCTAAACAGTTGTTGCCCTCGCAAGCCTCTTCATCTTTTTGGCAACTAACCAAAGAAACAAAGATAGCGAGTATGATAAATAATTTAGAAACAGACATGTTTTTATTGAATTAAAATAAGTTTTTGTATAACCTGACTTTCTTTATTCTGCAATTTTATAAAATATACGCCTTTATTTAAACAGGATAAATCAACAATTTGTGAAGAGTTTTCAATGTTGTTTTTTAAAACCGATTGTCCATTTATTGAATAAACTTCAAAACGCGTATAATATATCTCGGGTTGTTTTATGGTAATGATGTGAGTTGTAGGGTTTGGAAAAATATTTATATGGTGAGTAGCTGTGTTTGTATTTTGAATATTTGTTGGCGTGCCATCGTACTTAATTTGAGCATGATTAGCACCATCAATTAAATGCAACAAGCTATCAGCGCCTATTAATGCAAAGGCTACTTTAATACTATCCAAAGGATTAACAGTAAATGGACCACTACTCATTACATTAATAACATCATTTCCGTTTCCATTTAATCCAGCGGCTAGTCTAGAGGTAGATAAGGTAAGGTATTTGTCTTTGGAGTCCACACCATTAGCAAAATCTATTCCGCCATTACCACCACTTACATGATCTACTGCATAAAAATTAGGCGGAGCGGTATTGGTTAATAATTTAATACCACCATATTTTCCTCCTGTATTGGTACAAAAAGAGTAACCCATTTTAGTAGCTGCATCATAACCACTACGATTTTGAGCATAAGTAGCTCCGTCGATATCCCAGTCTGCAAAAATTCCAACATACATGTTTTTTAATGTATCAGCACTGTGAGTGTTTTTAACGAAGTATTCCCAAATTACAAATTGAGTGTTGGGTGTGGTAGCCCAAGCGTATGTGTTCTGACTAACATTAATATTGAGCGGATTAAAAGATAGGTTATCATTTAATTTAGATTTTGTATCAAAGTCTGAAAAAACAGATGGTATTTGTAGAGCAATACGATTTATGGTACCAAAATCAACATCAGAAACTGACGGATTAGCACCACGCACACAGTCAGAAACTTTAGTAGTATCTGTACCAATCATCAATCCTGCTTCATATAATAAAGCGGTATTGTTGTACTTAAATCCTAAACCTTGATTTTGTGCATCTTGGTTATATCCAATTTTTCCTTTACTAGTGGCTGTGGTACTTACATCGTTAATATCAATATTGATGTAATCTACATTAACAAACAACGTAAAAAATTGTTTAGCCTGATAACTACCATCACTAAGTAGTACTTCAAAATCTATAGGTTGATTAATAGGAATGCTACCACTTAGTTTAAATCTAAAAGGATCGGCGGTGTGTGTGGCGCTTGCTAAGGTATTGATGCTACCTAAATTAGTAGTGTTATCAATTACCACAGCAAAAGAACTTAATGGTGTAACCGAAATAGTTAAAGCAGATGTAGGATTTAAATAGTTGATAAAAGTGCCCACAATATATAACGTATCACCAATAATAAAAGAGTTGTCATTATGATCTGTTACGGTTTTACTTGTCATCACTACACTTGGAACTGCAGGATCGGTGAGGGCTCGATATAAATTAATTCTGCCAGTGCCAAGCTTATTAAGATAAGAAGGGTTTTGAGGATAAATATTATCAGCAGTTACTTTTAAGCGTTCGCCTACTTGCATACCTGTGTATGAGGGGAAATAATGTTTTACAATACCAGCTGCGCCCGCAACAACCGGAGACGACATAGATGTGCCACTACTAGTAATATAAAAACTTCCTGGCCAAGTAGAATTTACATTATCGCCTGGGGCGCATACATCTACCATGTAGCCGTAATTTGATGAACCTTGTTTTGTATCGCTTGCAGTGGTATTAGCTACAGATAAAACATAATTATAGGCTGCTGGAAAAAAATCACCGTCGGTTGCGTTGTTTCCAGCGGCACACACAACAAGTGCATTTTTATTAATAGTTGCATAATCTATAATATCCTGACCATATTGGCTGCTACCACCGCCACCCCAAGAACAATTGATAATATGGCATCCATGATCGGCTGCGTATTTTATGCCTTCATAGGCTGCAATTAAATTTCCACCAGCATCACCAATTTTTACAGGTAATATCTTACAATTAAAACCAGTGCCTGCACCACCTAAATTGTTATCGGCGGTTGCGCCTGCAAGTCCGCTTACATGTACACCATGTGCATTGGCTTCCCACGTAGCATCGTTATCATTCATGCCCACATCCCAGCCCATGTAGTTATCTATGTAATTATCGCCATCATTATCTATTCCGTCTATTACATCATTATAATTGCGTTTAATACTATTAAACAAATCGGGATGTGTTTTATCAATTCCTGTATCGGTTATACCAATTACAATAGATGAATCGCCTTTGTCAATGTTCCAGGCATTAAAACAATTAATAGTTTGTAAATGATATTGGTCGGTTGGGTTGGCTAATGGATCATTAGGATTATAACTTAATTTTGGAATAAAGTGTGGTTCAGCATATATTAAAATATTAGATAATAATAATTTATTGATGGCTTTTTCTACTGATAAAGGACTAATATATTTTACTTCATAAATTAAGGATAGGTCGGCGTATGCTTGCCCAGCAGCATTGTAAGGTGTTTCGGGCGGTTGATTGAATGGAAATTTTTTTTGTAAACTATTTGCCTGTATCCCACTTAGTAATTGATTAAATAAAGGGTGTTCAATTCGATTATTACTACATAGATGTGCAAACTGTGGTTTTACTTTTATAATAATGGTGTTTGCCATGTAATCTGTTTCGTTAATGTGATGTGGTAATGAATATATTTTTTGAGCAAAGACCTGATAACTCAAAAACAAAACAAGTATTGTAAAAATGTTTTTCATTGTTAATTAATTAATATCCTAAAGGTAGGGAAATTAATTTAGTTTTAAAACTTTATACTTTAACCTTTTAATTATTATAATACATTTGCTAACTCATGCCAAACATTGAACTTTTACATACTATTTCGCAGTCGTCGTTTGAAGAAATTGTAGCCTACATCTCATTATTTGATTTAGATAATAGAGCTTTACAAAAACAAGAGTTTGCAGCTGTTTCCCATCAACAAAATATAATTGCGTTTGGTAGAATTAAAGAACACCCCACTTGTTCTGAGCTTTGTTCTTTAGGGGTTACAGAACCAAAACGATTACAGGGGTTTGGAAAAACAGTGGTACAAGCTTTAATAAAAAAAGCTACTCAACCCTTGTTTTTAGTTTGCATCATTCCAGATTATTTTAAACCATTAGGTTTTGAAATTTGCGAAAACTACCCAATTGAAATTGCCGAGAAATTGCGCTATTGTACGGATGAATTAGTAGTGCCCGAAAAATATGTTGTTATGCAATATAAGCCAAAGGTTTAATTTATAATTTTATCTTTGTACTCTAATTTTTTATATGAGTTATATTATTTCAGGCATTCAACAATTAGGCGTTGGAAACACCAATGTTCATGAAACATTTAAGTGGTATCGCCAGGCATTTGGTACTGATATTAAGATTTTTGAGGAAGCTGCAATGGCAGAGTTAATGTTGCCTTATACCGCCAACAAACCTCATGCACGCCACGCTATTTTAGCCATAAGCATGAATGGTGGCGGTGGATTTGAGATTTGGCAATATACTAGTAGAACTGCTCAAAAAGCTGATTTTACTATTCAATTGGGTGATTTGGGAATATTTGCTGGTAAAATAAAATCGTTTAATATTCAAGAATCATACAATCATCTAAAAAAATTTGGAGCAAAATTATTAACTGAGATAACCCAGTCTCCTGATAACCGAAAACATTTTTATTTACAAGATTTGTGGGGAAATGTATTTGAAGTCATTGAAGAAAAAACATCATGGTATCAACAATCTAATTTTTCAACGGGCGGAATTTTAGGCGCAGTAATAGGAGTAAGTGATATAAATAAATCTATTGGTTTATATCAAACCGTATTAGGATTTGACAAAATTATAAGCGACACAACTGCTGAATTTACGGATTGGAAAGGAGTAGAAGGTGCACATAAAAAATTTAGAAGGGTTGTTTTACGTAATTCTAAGCCACGCGAAGGTAGTTTTGGTCCATTATTAGGTGATAACGAAATAGAACTCATTCAAGCGTTAGATTATTCGCCTCGTAAAATATTTGAAAACCGCTTGTGGGGCGATTGTGGATTTATTCATTTATGTTTTGATATAAAAAACATGAAAGCCTTAGAAGAGGCTTGTAAAAAAGCAGGACAACCTTTTACAGTAGATGGAGGAGCAGGATTTGAGATGGGCGAGGCAGCAGGGCATTTTACCTATATCGAAGACGCTGATGGAACCTTAATAGAATTTGTAGAAACTAAAAAATTACCAGTTATTAAAAAAATAGGTTGGTATTTAGATTTAAGAAAGAGAGACCCTAAAAAACCATTACCTAATTTTATTTTAAAAGCGTTACGGTTTAGTAGAGTAAAAAATTAAGTGTCATATAATTTTGTGATTTAAGTCATAATCTTTAAGTGACTTGAGAGATAATTTTGTACTGAAAAATGACACCAGTAATGGTGAAAATAAAAGTATAAAAGAGATAAAGTAGAGATGTTTATTGAGAATGATGTTCTTGTAACATGGGGTGGCGTTGCAAAAAAGTATAAGAAAGGAGAATACGTCTTTCAGGAGGGCGAACCAGCCCAGTTTTTTTATCAGATAGTTTCGGGAAGAGTAAGAATGTTTAATGTAGGTAGTCAAGGCAAAGAATTTACTCATTTAGAGTTTATGAGTGGCGAGAGCTTTGGTGAACCCGCTTTATTAATTGATGCGCCTTATCCTGCATCGGTTGTGGCAGTGGAAGATACCGTTATAATAAAATTAAAAAAAGAGAGCTTTTGTGATTTACTTAATAATTATCCTGCTCTTGAAAAAAAATTAACCTATATATTAGCCAACAGAATTTATAACAAAACAGTTACGGCTCGTGAGATGATAAACACTTCGCCAGAGGTGCGCATTTTAGCGGTATTAAATGGGTATAAAAAAAGAAAGTATGAAATAGATAATATGATAGAAATACCTTATACCCGACAAGAAATAGCTAATTTCACAGGCTTGAGAGTAGAAACGGTTATAAGAACTTTAAATAAAATGAAATTAAATGGGATAGTGAAAATAACAAATCGAAAACTATTCTATTAATATAAATAAATAATTACGTTATGAAATTTACCACGAACTTTTGGATTAAAATCTCAATTCTTAACTTAATACTTGTAGCCTCTTTGGGTGTTTTAATGCGGTATAAAATTGGATTTGAGTTTCCGTATTTCTCTCAAAAAAACATACAACACGCTCATTCCCATTTTGCTTTTTCGGGTTGGATAGCTCATTCATTATATATTTTAATAATTTACTACATTATTCATCGAGTAGAGCATAATTATTCTAAGTTTTATCAAAAATCTGTTTTACTCAACTTGATTTTCTCTTATGGAATGATCATCTCTTTTTTTGTAAGTGGGTATAGTTTTATTTCTATTGTTTTAGCCACTTTGGTAATTTTTAATAGCTGGTTTTTAAGCTATTTTATATTTAAAGATCTTAATAAAATTACTCCTTATCAACCAAGTATTATTTGGTTTAAGGCTGCATTGTGGTTTAATAACATTTCGGCTATAGGACCATTTTATTTAGCGTATGTTATATCTTCTCGTAATTTTAATGAGCAATGGTATTTAGCATCGGTGTATTATTATTTACATTTTCAGTATAACGGTTTCTTTACATTTACTTGTATAGGTTTTATGATTAATAAACTCACTAAGTTTTTACCCGATTATCAATATAACAAACGCCTATTTACACTTTTTTTAGCCACCTGTATTCCTGCTTATTTTTTATCGGTATTGTGGGCTAAATTGCCAATGTGGTTGTATATTATTGTAGTAATTGCTGCTATTATGCAGGTGGTGGCTTGGTTTATGTTTGTTAAGGATATAAGAAAAGCTCTAAAAGGAGAAAACTTGCTACCTCGCTTTGCTCAATTTATGTTTTTATATGTTGGCTTAGCTTTTACAATAAAACTATTGTTACAGTTGGGCTCAACAATACCAGAGGTGAGTCATTTAGCTTTTGGATTTAGGCCTGTTGTTATTGCTTACTTGCATTTAGTATTACTAGCTGTTATTTCTGTTTATTTATTGGCTTATTTTTATACCAACGAACTTATTTTTCAAAATAAAAAAACTAGGATTGCCTTATCTGTTTTTTTAGTAGGTGTGTTTTTAAACGAGTTGGTGCTTGGTATTCAGGGGGTGGCTTCGTTTGCTTATTTTCCAATTAGCCATGTAAATGAAGCCTTGTTTATTGTAGCCTTGATGTTATTATTTGGAGCGGTATTAATATTGATTTCGCAAAGAAATAAGAATCGAGTAGAAATTAGCGAATAAACCCAGATTATGCATTAGCAATTCTATTACGAGCTAAAATCCCTGCAAAATATGAAGCTTCGCAACTTTTTCTCTTTCACCGTAGCAGTGGCTACGCTTCATTCGCAAAAGTTCATATTTTATAGGGCTTTTAACTCTCATTACTAATTTCTAAAGCACAATCTGGGATAAAAAAAAGAGGCTAAATGTAGCCTCTTTTTTATTATAGTTTTTACTAAAAAATTATTCAGCAATAACTTCGAAGTTTACAGTAGCGCTAATCTCTTTGAATAAACGAACTTTAGCAGAATAAGTTCCTAAAGTTTTAATATGTTCTTCGTTTAACTCAATGTTTTTACGTTCTACATCGTAACCAGCTTTTTTCAATGCATCTGCTATTTGAATATTAGTTACTGAACCAAAAATCTTTCCAGATTCACCTGCTTTTGCGCCTACTTTTACCGTAACAGTAGAAAGTTTTTCGGCATTAGCAGTAGCCTCTGTACGCATTTTTTGTTCTTTGAATGAACTTTGTTTAATTTCTTCAGCTTGCATTTTTTTGTTGCTTTCGGTAGCCAACACTGCCATGCGTTGAGGAATTAAAAAGTTACGGCCATAACCGTTTTTTACTTCTACGATATCATTTTTATATCCTAGCCCTTTAACGTCTTGTTTTAATATAACTTCCATGTTTATTTCCTCCTTTTATTATTTTAAACCATCTGCTAAGTAAGGCATTAATGCTATATGACGCGCACGTTTAACAGCTTGCGATACTTTGCGTTGAAATTTTAATGATGTTCCGGTTAAACGACGTGGTAATAATTTACCTTGCTCGTTTACAAATTTTAATAAAAAGTCAGCATCTTTATAATCAATATATTTAATACCTAACTTTTTAAAGCGACAATATTTTTTCTTTTTAGCCTCAACACTAGGAGGGTTTAAAAAGCGTACTTCGTTTTGTGACATTGTAATTAATCTTTTTTTGGGTTAATAAATTAAGCTTCTGCTTTTTTAGTTTTAGCTGGTTTTGCTTCACCTTGTTTTCCGCGTCTCTTGTCAGCCCATGCAGCAGCATGTTTATCTAACGACACAGTTAAGAAACGTAAAATACGCTCATCGCGTTTAAACTGAACTTCTAATTCAGTAATTTCAGTTCCTTTTCCAGTAAAATCAACTAAGTGATAAAAACCAGTTGTTTTCTTTTGAATAGGGTAAGCTAATTTTTTTAAACCCCAGTTTTCTTTGTGATTAATTTTTGCTCCCAAATCCGTAAGGATTTTTTCAAACTTTTTCGCGGCCTCCTTTGCCTGATCATCAGACAAAACGGGAGTTAAAATGAAGACCGTCTCATAACGTTTTTCCATGTTTATAATTTTAAATTAGGGGTGCAAATATAAGCTAATTATTTGATACTGAAAAGTTTTTATGCGTTTTTTGTATTACAGCTATACTCAAACAGTTTAAAAGTGTAACGTTTTGATAAACAACGTTTTGTAAAAATAAATATCCAGTTTTTGATGTTATAATAAAAAACTTTGGTGTTTTTTATTTTAAAATAATGCATTAGGAAGTGGTAGGGAACATTAAAAACACGTCAAAGCATTAACTTTTGAGGAAAATATAGTTAAATAAAAAACCCCACCGCTTTAGTGGGGTTGTGGTACCTCCAGGGATCGAACCAGGGACACACGGATTTTCAGTCCGTTGCTCTACCATCTGAGCTAAGGTACCAGCTTTGGTTTTAACCAAATTGGGTTGCAAATTTAAGATAAATATTGGTAACACAAAAAGTTTTATTAAAAAATCTTAATCCTCATTCTATTTTAAAGCTTTTAAGTATCTTTAACTTCCTTGAATTTAGTTATTGATATTGGCAATACCCGCACCAAGGTGGTTTTATTTGATCAACAAAATGTTCATCAAACCACTTATTTTAATAATTATCAAGAATTGTTACATCATCCGTCACTTTTTTTAAAGGCCACACATTGCATCATTGGCAGCGTGGTAAGCCACGCAGATGAACTCTACCAGGTTATTAAAACACACATACCCGCCACTATTTGCTTTAATGCAGATACTAAAACACCTCTTACAAACTTATATCAATCGGCTACTACTCTAGGTTCTGATAGGTTAGCGGCATCGGTGGGCGCTTATGGATTATATCCTAATGCTAATGTATTAGTAATAGATGCAGGCACTTGTATTAAATATAATTTTACTACTGCCCAAAACCAGTATTTAGGTGGCGCTATATCTCCAGGCATTCAAATGAAACTGAAAGCTTTGGCTCAACACACGAGTAAATTACCACTTGTGTCTCCCGATTTTTCATTTCATCAGTTAATAGGAAATAATACACAAAACTCCATATTATCAGGCGTTTTAATGGGCAGTGTAGCCGAAATAGACGGCATGATTAATTTATATAAAGCACAATATCCCGATGTTATTTGTGTTTTAACAGGGGGCGATAGCGAATACTTGGCAAAACAATTAAAAAACCGCATATTTGTCCGCCAAAATTTGGTAGCAAAAGGGCTTAATGATATTTTAAATTACACACTTGAACATTCAAAAGGATAAATTGAGAAAAAGATTTTTAGTATTATGTCTTATTTTAATAAGCATAATTCCCCCGTTTCATGCTCAAATTCTAACATCAAGTCCTTATTCGCGATATGGTTTTGGTGAGTTAAACTTACCTACTTTTGCTTCATCGGCAGGTTTTGGAGGCTCATTTATTGCTTATCAGCAAGAAGATAGTATTGCTCCTTTTTTTATAAACGTGGCTAACCCTGCAGGATTAGCGGGCTTACGACTTTCCACATTTGAAGTAGGAGGGCAAGGACAGTTTACAACTATAAGCAACCAAACAGCTTCTATAAAAAAGAAGAATGTGAATTTTTCTTATGGCACTATAGGCTTTCCTTTAAAGCGTATTGGCGGAATGGCATTTGGCATTATGCCTTACAGCACGGTAGGATATAAAATAAATTCAACCGAAGAAGATGCTAATATAGGCACTATTAATTATGTATTTCAAGGAGATGGTGGTATTAACAAAGTGTTTTTAGGCACAGGCATAAAGCCTTTTAGAAGACAAGCTTTAAAATTTTACAACTCTGCTTTAGCCGATACTTTAATTAAACACCAACAAACTGCTAAATACAAACGCATAAAATTTGGCAAACAATTACTATCGGAGTTATCTATTGGTATTATAGGTAATTATTTATTTGGTACTATTAATAATACAACCGATGTTATTTATCCTGGATCCATTACTTATTACAATGCTAAAAGACAACGTGCTACACAAGTAAATGATTTTACATGCAATGGAGGTATTCAAACCCATTTTATTATTGACTCGGTAAAATCTAAACAAGGGAAACGTGTATTAAAAGAAAAAATAAAAATAGGGTTTGGAGCATTTGTAAACACACCAATGACAATAAACGCCAAACAAAGTACCATTATTTATAATTACTCGTTAGATGGCTTTGGTAACGAAACACCAAAAGATACAGCGCTTAATTCGCAAAATAATGCAGGTAATATTACATTGCCCATTGAGTTTGGCTTTGGCTTATCAGTTAAAAAAGGAGAACGACTAACAGTATTAGTTGATGCTGCTATGACACAATGGAAAGATTTTAAATATTTTAATACACCAAGCACCGATTTTAGAAACACTTATCGTGTGTCGGCGGGATTAAATTATGTGCCTAATAAAATTATTAGAGGTTTTTCTAATTATCATAAGCGTGTACAATATCGCTTAGGGGTATCTTATTCGGATGGATATTTGGATATTAAAAACACAGCCATTGCTAATGCCTTTGTTTCTGCAGGACTTGGTTTACCTGTTGGTTTTGGAAGACTTGACGATGAAATAGGGATGGTAAATATTGCTGTACAATATGGCAAAAACGGCACTTTAAGTAATAACCTTTTAAAAGAAGATTTTATTCGCTTAGTAGTTGGTTTTACATTTAATAAACGCTGGTTCATTAAATATAAATACGATTAATGTTTATGAGGCTTGTAAAACATAGTTATCTGTTATGGTTTATAACAGTGGGATTACTTACATGTTCTTGCCAAAATGATAGAAACGAGGTGATGGCAATTGGTAAAAAACCAGTAATGCCCATGTTGGTAGGTAAAGAGGTAACCATGTTGTATTCAGACTCTACACTACTAAAAATAAAACTCATTACACCTCAAATGCAACAGTATGAGAGAGATGTAAAAGAGCCTATCACCATTATGCCCAAAGGACTTTATGTTGTGTTTTATGATAACGATGGCAAACAAACCACTACTTTAAAGGCAGATTATGGTGTGCGGTACGAATACAGTAAACGCATGGAGGCTAAGTACAATGTGGAGGTTGTAAATGTAAACGGTGAGAAATTAAATACAGAACACCTCATTTGGGATGAACAAAAAAAGAAAATAATTTCTAATAGTTTTGTAAAAATTACAACCGCTAAAGAAATTATTATGGGAAAAGGCTTAGAGGCTAATCAAGATTTTTCTCAGTATGAAATAAAAGAAATTACGGGCTCTATTAAATTAGATGACAGCCAACTTTAAACCTAAAATTATGATGCAAAACCGAAAACTTTTTAAAATTCTCGAAATTATTTGGTTAATTACTGCTTTGGTATGCGCAGGTATTTCAGCCTATTTTTTAATAATTAAAGACAACGATAGTGCTTTATATTTCTTTTTTGTGTTCTTAATAGCCTGTATTATGTACTTTTTACGAAAATACCAGCGCAGAAACCAAGACCGATTGTTAAATAACGAACCACGAAAATAACCCCAAAGATTTTAATACCTCATCTGGGTTAAAATATTGATAATTAATTTTTCGATTTTCAGCAATAATTTTATATTTGCAGTCCTTAAAATATAAACAAACATGAGTGTTTTAGAAAAAATTCGTAGTAAAACAGGTCTTTTAGTTGGATTTGTTGGAGTGGCTTTATTAATTTTTATTTTAGAAAGTTTATTAGGCTCTGGAAGTGCTTTATTTCAAAGCAATGATACCATGGTAGGTAAAATAAATGGCGATGTGGTAGATATTCAATCTTTTAGCGCAAAAGTGAATGAACAAATAGCCCAAATTCAAAAATCTAATCCAAATACAACAGTAGATGAGCGCATGAAAGAACAAATTGCGGATGCTATTTGGAATCAAATGATTAATGACAAAGTGTTAAAAGTACATTATAAAGATTTAGGGATTACTGTTTCAGACGATGAATTAGCAGACTTAATGCTTATTCACCCACACCAGTACGTTATTCAACAATTAACGGATCAACAAACAGGAAAAATTTATGAAGGGTTTGCTCGTCCTGATGGAAGTTTAGATTTAGTAAAACTAAATCAAAGGGTGAGCCAAATGAATGCCGAACAAGAGCAGTTTTGGAAACAATTAGAAAAATCAATTACCGAGGTTCGTTTAGCTGAAAAATATACAGCGCTTGTAAAAAAAGCAATGTATGCTACTACTGCCGAAGCTAAAGATCAATTTATTGCACAAAACAAACAAGTAACAGCATCGTTTGTTATTAAGCGTTATAGCGATGTACCAGATTCTACGGTGAAAGTTACAGACGAAGAAATTAATAAATACTACAATAATCACCAAAACAGTTATCGTGTTAAAGAAACAACACGTAAAATCGAATACATCTCCTATGATGTTTTACCATCTAAGGCTGATTACGAGAACTTAGTAAAAGAAGCTCAAACAGTTGCAGAAGAATTTAAAAACAAAACAACCTTAGCAGAAGATTCGGCCTATATCGCCCAAGAAAGTGAAGGCGGCATGATTAGTATTGCTAATTATGGTAAGAAGAACATGGTTGTTAATGACTCTGCTATTTATACCGCTTCTAAGGGCACTGTATTTGGCCCGTACACCGAAGGAACTTACCTTAAAATTTACAAACTCGAAGATGTAAATTCAGTTGCTGATTCGGCTAAAGTTCGTCATATTTTAATTGGGCTTCAAAACCCAAAAACACAACAACAACGTACTACCGAACAAGCTAAACGTATTGCAGATAGTTTATTAGTGCTTTTAAAAGCTAAGCAAGTAAATTTTGATACCCTTGTAAAAACAATGTCTGACGATATGGGCTCCATAGATAAAGGCGGAGATTATGGTTGGTTTGATGAAACTAAAAGTTTTGTAGAGCCATTTAAAAACGCAGGATTATTGGGAACTTTAGGCGACATCTCTGTCGTTCCAACACAATTTGGATTCCATATTATCGAAGTAGTAGGTGTTTCTAAAACACGTCATAATTCATATAAAATAGCTCAAATTACTAAGCTTATTACACCAAGCGAAGAAACAGCTCAACAATATTATAAATCAGCTAGCGACTTTGCAGGTAAAAATCAAAGCACCGACGCTTTTAACAAAGCGGTTGATACAGAAAAATTAAACAAACGTATTGCCGATAACATTAAAGAAGGCGACAAAGCTTTACCAGGCTTAGAAGACGCTAAAGAGTTAGTACGTTGGGCTTACAAAGCTAACAAAGGAGATGTATCTCCAGTATATGAATTTAAAGATCGTTTTGTAGTAGCAACTTTAACAGGTATTAAAGAAAAAGGAATTGCTCCACTTGAGGAGGTTATCGAAGATGTTACAATTAAAGCAATCCGTGATAAAAAAGCCGAAACGTTTATAAATGAGTTTAAAACTAAAGCTGGTGCTTCAACTTCAATTAACGACATTGCCTCAAAAATGGGCTTAACAGTTGAGCAAGCCGATAAGTTAAATTTTGCTTCATTTAATCTACCTGCTGTAGGTCGTGAAGATGCTTTAATTGGTACAGCTTCATCTATGAAAGCCAATACAACAAGTAAACCTACAAAAGGTGAAAATGGGGTGTTTGTTGTTAGTGTTTCGGCTGTAACCGAAGCTGTACTACCAAATGAATTTAAAGGTAAACAACAAGAAATTGAAAGAATGGTAGGTGGTAGAGTGGATTATGAAATGTTTGATGCTCTAAAAGCTAAAGCTAATATAGAGGACCACAGAGGTCGTTTCGATTTCTAAACTAGTTAATTATTATACTATTAAAAGGCTTGTTCGTTTGAATAAGCCTTTTTTTGTGGGCAAACCTAAAGCCACATAATATGATTTTTTGACTTAGGTCAAAAAATTACCTTGTTTTCTTTTGTAATTTGCTCCTATAAATTCTACGAGCTAATAAACTCATTAATTGAAATCGTATGAGGTACTTAAAAACATTTCTGCTAATTATAGGTCTGTATAGTTATTGTAATAGTCAAAATATTGGTTATTTCAATTATGGACAAACAGGTAAAGCATCATGGTCAAATCACTTAGTAATTAATTCTGCTGGAGAATTAGTTATGGCGGGTTATCTAGATAGCAAGCCATGCCTTGTTATTGCAGATGTTACAGGAGCTTATATTACTAATCGTGTTGTAGCAAGTTCAGGAGAATTGTTTACTGCTGCTATTGATGCTTCTGATAATATTTATGGAGGTGGTTATTATGGTTCTATTGGTGCAGAGAATAAATACATTGTAAAATATAGTCCTGCTATGGCGCAGTTATATACTAAAAACTATGGCGCAGGAAATATAAGATATATCATTATGGATGGAACCGATGTGGTTGCTGCTGGATTTAACTCAAAGCCCTGTATTTTAAAAACAGATGCCAATGGTAATTTAATTTGGTATAAAGAATTTACAATTGCTGGAAAAGATGCAGACGCATACATGATACACCAGGTGGGTTCTAATTATTATATGACGGGAAGTTTAGATGAAGGCGGTAACGCAAGATCGTATGTGTTGAGTGTAGATGCTGCCACTGGAAATGTGAACTGGTGCAAAACTTATGTAGGAGCTTCGTTTAGCCCTCATTTTACTGGTATGTGCGCTTCACCGTCTGGTGGTTTAATTTTATGTGGAGCAACTGCTGCTTCTACAGGTGGTAATCCTGGGAATTTAGTGATTGCAAAAATTGATTTATCAGGTAATATAATTTGGACTCGCCAAGTAAACGGACAATATAGTTGGTATATGCGTAATCCTACTCAAATGGGAAATTCGTGGGGAATAAGTTGCGCAATGGATCCTTATGGTGCTGTGGTAGTAGCAGGCGAAACTAATAATAACTATTCTATGTTGGTGAAATTAGTGGAAAGTACAGGAAACGTTATGTGGTGCAAACGCTATGGTAATGGTGGTGGTGCGGGCGCTAGTGATGATGGGTTTCATGGTTTAACAATAAATGGTTGTACTTATTTAGCGAGTGGTTGGATGGGACCAAATAAAGGTAGTGGATGGGACTTTGGATTAGTAGTAACCGACACGAGTGGTTTTGCTGGAGCTTCTGCAACATGTGGAAGCATAATTACACCTGCCAACTCTGTACCAACAATTAATACTGCAAATCCAACCATAACTTCAGCTAATTTAACAACAGCTAATAATTATTCTGGTCAAAACAACACAGCCTCTATGTCAAGAGTTGCGATATGCGCTAGTGCTTCTTCATACAGCCTTACCGCTGTAACAAGTACGCTTTGTTCAGGAGGCTCAACAACACTTAGCGTGAATTCTGGGGCATCGTCTTATAATTGGGCATCTACTGATCCAGGGTCTATTTCTGGTTCAACTTCGTCGCCTTCTATTATTGTTACTCCTACTGCTCCAACGAACTACACTTGTTTTGTTGGAGGAGCATCAGGTTGTTTAGCCATGTTAACCATTTCTGTTTCTCCAAGTGCTGCAAGTGGTGGTCCAACGGTTACAGTAAATAGTGCAACATTATCCTGTACAAATACAACAGCCACCTTAACAGCAACAGGTGGAGGGACTTATAGTTGGAGTGGACCTGGTATTGTATCAGGAGGTAGTTCGGCATCTGCGGTCATAAATCAACCTGGAACTTATACAGTTTCTGTAACATCTGGAGGTTGTACTACAACAACTACTACTGCTGTTTCATCTGTAGGTGGAGGTACATTATCAGTGAGTTCTCAAACCAATGTAAATTGTTTTGGTGCTAATACTGGTACCGCAACCGTGGCTGGAAGTGGTGGAACTGGACCTTATACTTATACATGGTCGCCAGGTAACTTAAACGGTGCTTCGCAAACTAATTTATCGGCTGGTACCTATACAATTACAATGAACGATGCGAATGGTTGTCCAGGTACTACAACCCTTCAAATAACACAACCCGCTAGTTCAATTACAGCCGTTATGAGCACAACAGCTGCAAGTTGTGGAAGTAGTAATGGAGTAGCGTCTGTGTCAGCCTCTGGAGGCACAGCAGGTTATACTTATAATTGGGCACCAAGTGGAGGTACTAGTGCTACAGCAAGTGGTTTAGCAAGTGGTAACTATTCAGTAACCATTACCGATGCTAAAAATTGTACGTTAACTGCCATAGCAAATATTACTTCAGCAAGTGGGCCAACCATTTCAGTGAGTTCTCAAACTAATGTAAATTGTTTTGGTGCTAATACGGGTACAGCAACTGTAGCAGGAAATGGCGGAACAGGACCTTATACTTATACATGGTCGCCTGGTAACTTAAATGGCGCTTCGCAAACTAATTTATCGGCTGGCACTTATACTATTACAATGAACGATGCAAATGGTTGTCCAGGTACTACAACCCTTCAAATAACACAACCTGCTAGTTCAATTACAGCCGTTATGAGCACAACAGCTGCAAGTTGTGGAAGTAGTAATGGAGTAGCGTCTGTGTCAGCCTCTGGTGGTACAGCGGGTTATACTTACAATTGGGCACCAAGTGGAGGTACTAGTGC
>CAUJCR010000004.1 GCA_963169355.1 Bacteroidota bacterium
GTAAATACAAGAAAAAACAATCCCTTAGGGTATTTAGAAGATATTGCCATAAAACTATTTTTAAAAGATTTAATTATTTGTTTGCGGCTACAGGCGGTGTAGGTACGGTAACTGTAACAATAGTTGATAATCCCGCTTTAGCTTGCGCATGATCTGGCTTAATTTTTAAACATTGTTCCCAGTAAAATTTAGCCTTATCGTATTGTTTATTTTGATAATAAGCGCCTCCTAAATTATAAAAACCTTCTGGATTAAATCTATCTAATATAATCGTTTTTCTTAATTCATAAATAGCGCTATCCAACTGTCCACGTTGTGCTTTTTGATAACCCCTATTAATTAAATCATTATAAAATACAATGTAATAATTTTTTAGATATGGGTTATTTGGATACAAAGCTTCTGCTTGTTTCCAGTAAAACAACGCATCTCTATCTCTACCTAATTTATAGCTACCTAACCCTAAATTCAAGTATCCATTCACATAGCGTGGGTGTAATTCGATAGCATGTTTTAAATACTTTAAACCTTTCTCTAAAAAAGCGGTTCGTTTTTGTTTGAACTCTACCGGATCTACAGAATCTACATGATAAGTCTCGATAGAACCTACTTTTGGTTTTAAATACTGACTAATTTTATCTAAAGTTCCTAAGTTATCCTCTCCATCTTTTACACTTAAATCTCTTAACTGTATTAATGTGCTATCATACGGGTTAGATACATAAGTTTTAGTGTCAGCTAAATCAATATATCGCGCACCAGCATTACCTAATACTAACACAGAATTAGGCATTGTTTCTACATCTTTTAAAAATAAAGTGATGTCGCTTTTCCAATCCCAGTTACGTTCCCATGTTTTAAATCCGTATAAGAAAGTCATGATAGCAACTATACTAATTAAAACTACACGTTTTGAATTTACACTGATGCTCTGCGGAAGTTTCTCTATACCTTGTAATATAAACCACCCAAATGCAATGGCAAAACCAATGGTAGAGTGAAATAATAAACGTTCGCCCATTGTTGCTCCAATATCCATTAAGATATTACCAATCATTAATAAGAATGCAAAATAAGTAGCAATAGCAAAACCTAAAATATGCTTACGAAGCACTAACTTAAAACCAACATAGGCTAACCCTAAATGCAAGAAAATAGAAAGAATAGAATCCCAACTTGTGAAATGACGATATTCAATAGTATTATATGAATAATCGGAAGAAAGCGGATGAGGGAAAATACACAAGGTAAAATATTTTAGTAATACATAAGCCTTTGACATAAAACGTTCTTCGCCTGTAGCTAATAAATATGGGTTATTTAAAATTTCGGTATCAGGTACGCCAGGTTTTAGTTTTACGGCCACTAAACGCATTCCCAAGTAAAATAATACAATAAAGAAATTCCAACTCATTAAAGTTCCAAAGTCTTTACGCTTATTATTTCCTAATAAAAATACACCTACTATTAAATATACAATTGGAAATAGCCAATAAGATGAAGTAGCTTTTTGCCCTGGCTGAATGTGCATATCCGAACTACGCTTAACCATTAACATAAGCACCGCACAAATAAAGAAAGCAGCGCATACATAGAGGGTTTGTTTAAACTCTTTTGATTGAGTAAACTTTTTATAATCAAACTCGATATACCCAAATACATAAAAAGCTACTGGAATTAATCCAATTAATACAACAGCATATTCTTTTGAAAGTAAGGCTAGAAGGAAATTAATTGATGCCCAAAATAAATTCTTGGTGGTTCGATTTTCCATATACTTAAAAGAGTATAAGAAAGTAAGCGATATAAAAATTAATGAAAAAATCTCATCTCTACTTTTTACATTAGCAATTACCTCGGTGTGAATTGGAAGCATTAAGAAAATAAGCGCCGATAAAAAAGCCAAATCATGATTTTCTTTAAACATATAGTCTCTAAACACCATATAAAGTAACATGACTCCAATAATTAATGAAATAATATTCACAAAGTGACGAAGTGGCGCACCTTTTACTTGACAATCTACTTCATTAAATACACCATCATTATTAATATCTTCTTCTTTATCATTAATTTTATTACCATTCAAGTCCCAACAATTAGCTGGATATAATCCATCTTTAGGGTAAGCTCCTATGATTTGTTGTTCGATAGCAAAACTTACTACCGATAATGGACGATAACGTCCTCCGGCTAATTGATCGGTAGCATTCATTCGGCGATAAAAACTTTCGTAGGCATCTTTGGTCATAATATCTTTAATGCCCTTTACGCCTTTAATTACGTGATCGTTTTGATGAATGATAATACCGTCATCTAAGGCATATTCATTATGTAACGTAGTAATATTAAAAATTAAGCCTAGTAATAATATTACAATAAAAGGTGTTTTATGGTTTTTAAATGGAAAAAAACGGTAAGTATTCTTTAATTCGGTAAAAACGGGTTGTTTAGATACAGTTGTTTGCTTTGCCATATTTTTAAGGTTAATACACAAATATACTTAAAACTTCAAAAAAAAGGATTTTAGTCCATAAAATTTAGTTAAAAAGCAGTAAATTGGCTCTTATATAAATGAAAAAACTGCCTTTCAGCTTTTATATTGTTCTACTTAGCAGCATCTTGTTAGGTGTTTTATCTTTTTTTATATCTCAAGGCAATAATTTTACAACTCAAGAATTAGCTAAAAATGCTGAGGAAGCATTACAAACTAAAGAACTTGAAGCAGAAGAATTATTAAAAAAGCTCGCTCTTAACATTGATTCATCAAAAAAGCAAAACATTTTTGTTGTAAACCAAGAATTACTTGAAGAACTCAAAAAAACAGAAGATATTTCCATATATGCTTATAAAAACGATAGTTTATGTTTTTGGTCGGATAACGAACCAACCATTGATTTTTATAATTACACCAACGAATATAATATACAACTTATAAAAATTAGAAATGGCTGGTACGAATACATTAAAAAAACAGATTATAACAACTCGGAATACACATTAATAGCGCTGATTAATATAAAAAACGAATATGATTTTGAGAATAGATACCTCAATAATCAATTTAGTACTTGGCTAAATTTACCCGAACACACTAAACTAGTTGCGCCTGTAAGTTACCTTAATCATGCGGTTAAATCTAAAAATGGCCCATTATTATTTGAGATATATCGCACCGATGGTTTATATAAGAGTAAAAAAATAATTGGTTACTGTTTCATTCTTCAACTAATCTCTTTTATACTGTTTTTATGGAGTATTTACATTCTAGTAAAATCTACCGTACAACATAAACTATACAGCTTACTCATAATCACTGCTCTTGCATTTGTAATTCGAACAAGCATGATTTATTTTAAAATTCCAGAGATCTTTTATCATAGTACATTATATGATGCAAAAATATTTGCCAATGCATCTTCCTTTTATTTTGCTTATCTAGGAGATACATTAATAAATAGTTTAATTCTCTTTTTTATTTCTGTTTTATTCTACAAAAACTACACTCATGAATTTCAAAAAAACTGGCAAAAAAGTATATGGCTCATTATACAATCTGTTGTTACTATCATTTTCTCTTTAGGACTTACACAGCTTATAAGTAGCTTAATTAACAACTCTACGGTTTCATACAATATCAATGAGCTATTTAATATTACACCTTATAGTTTTGTTGGAATTGTTTCTGTAGGGCTCTTATGTTATGCCTATTATCTTTTTATATCAAAAACAATCCTAGTATTACAATCCAATACAAAATATATACTTGTTTATTACGCTATCTTTCTTAGTTATGCCATCTATGAATTTTGTATTGCAACATCTCCAACTAGCGACCTAAAACATCTTTTGTTTTTACTTCTCACTCCTTTACCTTTTGTATTTTACAAATTAAAAATGAGTTTCAATATCATTAATGTTGGATTAATCATCTTAATTTTCACATTAATTACCTCAACATTATTTAATAGATATGAAAAAATAAATAAAACTCAAACTTATGAAGTTATTTCTCAATCGTTAACTGACAAACAAGATGTAGTAGCAGAAAATGAATTTATTAAAGTAAGTAATGCCATAAAAACGGACATGAAACTGAAGAATTTATTAACGCTCCTACCCCTAAGCGCCGACCAAATTGAACAAAGTCTGAGGCAGGTAAATTTTAGTGGGTATTTTGAGCGTTACGAAATCATCATGTCGTTATTTAAGAATGATTGTACTCCTATTTTTACTAATATAAACCCCGAGTATTTGAATGAAGACTATTTTAAATTACAAATTGAAAAATCAGGAAGTCAAACTATATGCGATGATTTATATTTTATTAATCGTGATAGAAAAAACATACGATACATTGCTCATGTAAAAATAGATGATGTAACTTCTGACTCTAGTAAAACATTTCATCTATTTCTGCAACTAGAACCAAAACAGGCTGTTAATCTGGGAGCTTTCCCCGATTTATTATTAGACAAATCATTAGAAAATAAATTTGAGAATAAACATATTTCGTATGCCGTATATGAATCAGGCAAACTACTATCTACATTTGGTGAATATCAATATCCATTATTAATAAAAGAAAGTAGCTTTAAATCAAACGACAACGGCTCATTCCAACATTTTAGATACGACGTAAGTTCTAACAGTACTGTAATAATTACTGATAAAGGATTTGGATTTTGGGGTCGGTTTACTTTTAATTCTTATTTATTTGCATTATTCTCTATTATCGTTTTAATTACAATTTGGTTCAATGCTCTAGTCATTAAACGCCATCTACAGTTTAAATCGCTTAATACACGTATTCAAGTTATTTTAGTTTCTGTAGTAATTATTTCATTAGCTGTTGTAGCTACTGGAACAGTGTGGGTTGTTACCTCTCAATTTGAATTTAAGAATAAAAAAGATTTGGTATTAAAAGCACAATCTGTTTTAAAAGAGTTACAACAAAACATAGGTCAGCAAGAAATGCTTGATGCTCAAATGAAAGATAATACCGCTTTCCGATTAAAACGATTATCACAATTATTTGGTAGCGACATTTCATTATTTAGTAATAATGGTGTGTTATATACCAGTTCGCAACCCGCTATTTATGACCAAGGGTTACTCTCTAGGTTTATGAACCCAATAGCTTTTATGAATTTTGAACAAGGCATCAAAGCAAATTTTACTCAAAAAGAAAATATAGGTTCGCTTAATTACTTATCATCATACATTCCATTTTATAACTCACAAGACAAATTACTCGGCTATATCAATTTGCCATATTTTTCAAGACAAAAAGATTTAGAAAAAGAACTAACAGCTTATTTAACCACCTTAATTAATATTTACACCATCTTATTTGTTATTACCACATTAACAGCGTTATTAATATCTAATTTACTAACTAAGCCTTTGCGAATTATTCAGGAACAGATTTCTAATATTCAGTTTGGTAAATATAACGAAGCGCTAAAATGGAAAACCAAAGACGAAATTGGTAATCTGGTAGAAGAGTATAATAAAATGCTAGTGAAGCTCGAAAAAAGTTCGGAGTTATTAGCAGCATCAGAAAGAGAAACAGCATGGCGCGAAATGGCTAAACAAGTAGCGCATGAAATTAAAAACCCACTCACGCCCATGAAGTTGAACATTCAACATTTGCAACGCATTGCCGAACACCATCCCGAAGAAATGAATGAGAAAGTGCTTAAAGTTTCAAAAATATTAATTGAACAAATTGATACGCTTTCTCATATAGCCACTGAGTTTTCAAATTTTGCAAAACTACCAAATGCCAATTTAGAACCCGTTAATCTTAAAGAAATAATTGAGAATATAACAGAGTTATTTAAACAAAATTCATCTTGCGAAATTACTATTGAGTGTCATACCGATTTATGGATAAAAGCCGATAAAGAGCAATGCATTCGCATATTTACGAACTTACTTAAAAATGCCGAACAATCTATTCCAGAAACCAAAAAAGGACTCATTCATTTATTAGCACATAAAAAAAATGACCTCATCGAAATTTCAATCAAAGATAACGGTATTGGAATTCCAGATGAGCTCAAGCACAAGCTATTTACACCTAATTTCACTACCAAAAGTACAGGAACAGGCTTAGGATTAGCCATGGTAAAAAATTCGGTGATGTCTTTTGGTGGCACAATCACTTTTGAATCAGAAGTTGGGAAAGGAACCGTATTTACAATGCAATTTAATGAAATAAGCATTTAAGCCGCTATAATTTCTTCAGCTTTCTTGTGGAACAATTATATAAATAAACATTTCCATCATCTTTATAACATAAATACAAGGTAGAACTTAATGCTGTTATCTCTTTATATTCAGCATTTAACAATACATCGCCTTTATCAGTTATCAATCCGTTTAAACCCTTGTCTATTAATCGATAAATAGAGGTATTAAATTCGTTTTCAATCTTTCCATCTTTCAAACTAAACAATATTTTACCTTCAGTATCAATTAAAAAAACAGTTGATTTTTTATATGTAATAGCTGTATTACCATTAAAATCAGTGGCTTCTTCAAAATCTATAGGTGTTATTGGTTTTAATTTTCTATCTACAAAACCATACTTTAAATTTTTTTGAACCCGAATGATATTAGATTTGGCAAAGTAAATATCTTGAAATTGCCCAAAAGGAATAGATTGCCTACCATTAGCATCTACCAAAGCTATTTTATCGCCCTGCACCAACTTAAAAAGCGTGCCATTGGTGTAATAAGAAACTGGATTTGCGACGTTGTAATTGTAAGTTACAGAGGTTATAAAACATTTTTCGGTTGCATTAAAAAAACCATACAAGTTATCTTTTACTACCAAATAAATTCCATTCGTACACAGTGAAATAAAATCAAATTGTGTTGGTAATAATAACTCTTCATGAAGATTCATTAGACCAAAAAAATTATCTTTTTTCACTACAGATAAAGCATTTTCATCTACATTGGATATCCAATCCCACCTAGCTTGTAACACGTTATTACTGGTGCTTATTAAACCATATTGTTTTTTTAAATAATAAGCATAACCATTTTCAAAATTACCAAGCTTGGTATATGTAAACGGGATTACTAATTCTCCTTTGGCATTAATAACTCCGTACACATCCTGTTTTTTACACACAAAATATTTACCGTTGGTAGTTATCATATCCTCAAAGGCATCGGAGATAACTTGCCCACTTCTATTAACTAAGTAGTACTTTGATTGACGCTTAACAATCGCTACGCCATTGATATAATTTTCTGCTTCATCAAAAGTTTGATTGAAGATTCGCCCCCCTTCTTTATTAATGTAAAAGCAACTATCATTCTTACATACCAAGGCAATACCTTCATTGAAATTAAGTGCATCATCAAACTGAGGTAAAATTTTCCAATTTCCTAATGTATCAATAAAACCAAATTTTTCTTGAGAATTTTTTACAGGAATTAATTTAATATCAGATAAATTAATTTCCTTCAGCACATCTTGAGTAAAAGGATATTCGGGATAAAGCTCTATAAATCGAGTAAGTTCTTGTTTGCTATATGTTTTCATAGATGAACTATACAATAATTTCCAAGCCTCTACTTGCGTAGTGTGAGTAGAGAAATATTTAATAAAACGGTATAAACTATCTGTAGAATGAAGCTGGCGAGTTAGTTCTAATAAATTTCTTTCGGCATAAATTACATTAGGATTAGATTTATAATAAACTAAGAATTTTTGATATTGCTCTCTAGTCTTTTCTTTGGTTTGTTCATTATATTCAAAATCAAAAAACAGTTTCTGTGCCTTAGAATACAGAGCACTCTCGGGATAAGTATTTAAAAATAAAGTAACACTATCGCTACTTTGATAAGCAATATATCTAGTTAATTCCAAAAGATCACGTTTATCAAAACACACTTGTTTAATAGAATCAGAAGCTAAAAGAAAGGTGGATAAAAAATGGGAAATTGAATGAGTGTTGCCTTGTTCAACATATTTTTGAAAAGCCTTATCGTTAATGTAGTGAGCTAATTGAGCTATCGAACTAGAGCTAATATGAAAAGTAGAAAAAGTAGCTGTGTCTTTAAACTGAGTTGATGCCACATAGATATACTTTGCAGCGCTATCATAGTTAGAAAAAGGATTATCATTTCGAGCATAAATTGTGGCTAAGCCATAAGCCGCAAAAGCTGGTTGTTTTTTAATAGATTTATAAAATAACTGCTTGGCCTTAAAATAATCATATATAGATAAAGCCTCGTAAGCTTTACTAATGGTAGATGCCACCACATTTAGAGACAATAGTATGAATAAATATGTAATAAGTTTTTTCAAAAAATTAAGTGTAAATTTATAAATTGCAGGCAATTAAGCCTAAAAATGATGACAAGTGGTAAAATTATATTTGCAATAAGTTTTTTTATCGTCTTTATTATTGGAATGCTATGGTCTTATCGCAAAGATAAAATCGTTAATAAACTCCATTTTAAAGGCTCTTTAAAGATTTTAGGTACAATACTTGTGATTTTTGGGCTTGTCATATTATATGTTAAATTACGTCATAAAGTGTAATTTTAATCTATTTTTTCACTAATTTAGTGTATTAAAAACCCATTCGAGAAAATGAAACGCCTATTGTTATTTATTCTAAGTATTACAACTTCTGTCGCCTTTTCGACCGATGTTTTAGTTTTGGAAGGAAAATTTCAAAGTAAAAATGTTTTTATACAAAACTCATTTGGGCCTAATGGCGTAGGGTTTTGCGCTACCGAAATAAAAGTAAATGGACGTATTGCCACTGATGAAGTGAATTCTTCTTCTTTTGAAATTGACTTAACCGCTATGAATATAAAACCAGGCGAAAAAGTAGTAATAGAAATTAGTCATAAAAACGATTGTATGCCTGTGGTTTTAAATCCAGAAGTGCTAAAACCAAAACCTACCTTTGACATTGTGAGCATGAACGTGAATGCTGAAGGTATTTTAAAATGGACTACTAAAAATGAAAATGGTGCATTGCCTTATATCATTGAACAATTTAAGTGGAACAAATGGGTATATGTAGGCGAAGTACAAGGCATTGGCACGCCCGAAAATCATGATTATTCTTTTAAAGTTTTAACCCATAGCGGAGAAAATAAATTTAGAGTTAAACAAAAAGGATTTGCGGTAGCACCAAAAGCCTCTTCAACTGTGATGATGACTTCTTCTATTAGTAAACCATCTTTTATGATTACTCAAAATTTTAATGAAATTCAGTTTACTGCCGAAACAGCTTATGAAATTTATGACACATACGGTGTTATTGTGAAAAAAGGATTTGGTAAAAAAATTGATATTAAAAACTTGAACAAAGAAAAGTATTACCTCTGCTACGATAACCAAGTGGGTGAGTTCGAAAAAAAGAAGTAGATTTTAAAACCTTACTCCCACCCCTAATTCAATCCAATTATTAATTATTTTAAGGCGCGACTCCTTTATTGGAATGGTATTATACTCGTAGGTATATATTAAGTTAGTAAAAAAATGTTCGCCATTATATCCAAACTGCGACTTAATAGTGGCATAAGTTGGGTAGTTAATCCAAGCACGTTTTTTATTATCTTGAGTATAGTTTTGTATTTGTAAGCCACTCCCTCCCATAGTTACAATGGTAAGATGAAAAGATCTTTTAATGACAAATTGATAACCAAATCCAAAATAAATAATAGAGCTAATAAAATTTCCATACCTTAATTTATCCAAATTAGGATATAATTTCCCCTGCGTAGGCGGCACAAAACTAGTATCGGCTTCTATTCGCTGATAGCGCTCGCTAAAACCCATTAAAAAAGAACCTGCACTTTTCTTTTGACGCTCTCCCTGTGCAAAAGCTGCATTTAACGAAAAATTATGATTAAAATTAAATCCTAAGTTTAAACCAGCATCTATAATTCGTAAAGTAGGTGATTTTGGAAAGCCTAATGAATCTTTATTCCAATTAGGATAATAAGGCTCATACGTTTTTAAATAAAATCCTTTATAATCTCTATAAAACAATCCCCAATATAACACCCTACCTTGTATATTAATATTGATATTTCTGAATTTTGTATTCCCAAAATCGTGTTTTATTTGGTCGGTTGGTGGTAATTGAACGGCTGCCGATACATATACTTTTTTAATTTTTACCGATAAGCCCACAACACCCAAAACAGCAGGTTTATAGTTAAAGTTTTCGCCCTTTCCAAACATTCTATTACTTACATTTAAGTTCACTGCGGGATATACAAAGCGAGGTCGGATAAGATAATTTTTCGGAAAAACTTCAATGTTTTCAGGTAGTTTCTTTTCCTTTTTTTTCTTCTCTTTTTTCACTGGCTTTTCCTTGGCAGGTTCTGCTTGCGAAAAAGCCCTCGCACTCATCAAACAAAGCAAGCATATAACGTATAATTTAAACCTCATACAAAACAAATTTAATTATTATTTTAAATATGGATAATGCTTATTTTTGCAACCTTAAAAATGAGTGAGTACTGCGAACATACACTATTTGTAAAAGAGAAATTTAAACAACTTAAATGTTGTGTTATTATTCCTACCTATAATAACGAAAAAACAATAGAAGGTGTTATTCAATCTACATTAGAGTACTGCAATGATGTAATAGTGGTAAATGACGGTTGTACGGATAACACCAAGTTAATTTTAGAGAAATATCCTACACTTCATATTGTAACACACCCACACAATTTAGGCAAAGGTATGGGTTTACGCAATGGTTTTAAAAAAGCAGTTGAATTGGGATTTGATTACGCCATCAGTATTGATAGCGATGGGCAACATTATCCCAAAGATTTTATTTTATTTCTTGAAAAAATAGAAAAAGAACCAGGTAGCCTCATTATTGGAGCAAGAAACATGACTGTGGAAAACGTACCCAATAAAAGCACCTTTGGAAATAAGTTTAGTAATTTTTGGTATTGGGCAGAAACTGGCATTTCTTTACCCGATACGCAAAGTGGTTATAGATTATATCCAGTCCAACGATTAAAAAATATTTGGTTATTTACCACCAAATTTGAACTGGAAATTGAAGTGATTGTAAAATCCGCTTGGCACAACATCCCTGTTATATCTATTCCGGTTAGTGTATATTATGCCCCTGCCAACGAGCGAGTGTCTCATTTTATTCCTAGTAGAGATAGTACGCGCATTAGTTTTTTAAATACGTATTTGGTAATTCTAGCCCTGCTGTTTTGGCGTCCAGTAATGCTTATACGAAAGCTAACCTTAAAAAATTTAAAAAAACTATGGAAAGAAGAAGTGATAGCTGCACAAGAAAGTGCCTCTATTAAAGCTATATCCGTAGGTGTAGGCTTATTTTTTGGGATAGTGCCAATTTGGGGATTTCAATTTGCGTTAGCCATTCTTGCAGCCGTATTTTTTAAACTCAACAAAGCAATTGTAGGTCTTACAGCTCAAATATCAATACCTCCCATGATTCCATTTATTTTATATGCAAGTGTGAAAATGGGCGAATGGGTTTGCGGAGAACAAGTAGATATTGATTTGAATAAATTTTTAACTATCGAAACGCTTAAAAATTTATACATTTATTATATAGGAGCCACGGTACTTTCTGTTATTGCTGGTGTATTGGGTTGGCTGCTTACGCTTATTATTCTTAAATTATTTGGTTATAAACCTAATACCAATGAGTCTGCAAACTAACCGTTACTTCTTGGTTCATAAACCTTACAAAATGGTTTCACAATTTGTAAGCCCCGACAAGGTAAGACTATTGAGCGATTTGAATTTTAATTTTCCGGAAGGGACACACGCCATAGGACGATTAGATAATAATTCGGAAGGCTTACTACTACTTACTACTAACAAAAAAGTAACTAAATTACTCTTTGAAAGTGGTGTACCACATCGGCGCGTGTATATCATACAAGTAGAAGGTGTGATTAGCGACGAAACACTGCAAACATTAAGAACTGGTGTAGAAATTATTTTAAAAGGAAAAGGCAGTAAAACTTATACAACCGAACCTTGCGAGGTTGAACGCATTGTAAAACCAAGTTATTTAGAAAAAAGGCAACACGAATTTTCAGATGCCTTACCTTGCTCGTGGTTAAGAATGACCTTAACCGAAGGCAAATACCACCAAGTACGAAAAATGGTAGCTGTAGTTGGACACGATTGTAAACGATTAGTACGAGAAAGCATCGAAGATTTGAATATCTTAAACTTAAAAGTAGGCGAAGTTTTAGAGATAGATGAAAGTGCTTTTTTTACTAAACTAAAAATTGATAACTGGGAATTACCTTTACCACACAAGCCTAATAATTTTGGGGAAGAAACTATATAACAGGATATTACAACTTCAAAAACTTATGGAGCGAAGCAACAATTTTTTTGGCTTCATCGTCTTCAAGTTGCAAGCCAAAGCGTTGTAATTTTTGTTGGGTATTAAATTCTATTCGCTCACCACCCTTTACCCAATACGATTGAAAAAAGGAATCTACAAAACTTGATTCTTTAATGGGTAATACTCTAAACTCAGAAATAAGATTGATATCGTATTCTTTTATCTTACCACGCCCATTGATATCTTGCTGATAAAATAAAGTACCATTTTTAATCCATAATTTTTCTTTCCCAAAGCGTTTCCACATATACACACGCATAATTTTAAACTCAAAATATGCCCAAAATGCTAGCCAAACAATCAAAACTGTTTTTTCATTTTCATTTGTTAGTGTAAAATAATTAGCAATTACCAAAACACCGCTCACACTCCAAGCCATTAACCACAGAAATAACAAATTGAGTTTTCGTTTCTCGGAAGTGGGTAAAATAACCAAACTATAAATTTGATTTTTGATTAGTAACGAACTGCGCTTACCAAGTGCTTGAGTAGATTCCATATTTTATAACTTCACTAGATATTTTCCTTCCATTACCGGAATAACAGGACATTGATTAGGCGTTAAACAGTATTTAATATCTCTTTCTAAATCGAGCTTTGCTAAGCGGTTACGATGTGATGAAGTTGCTAAAAATTCATACAAATCATCTTTGGCTGTTTCGTATAATAAACGAGAAGCAATAGCCGAATCGCAATTGGTTTCATAGCCAGCCTCTTTGGTTAATTTACTCACAATAGCTCCCGCAAAGGTTGAGTCCTCTAAATTAAATTTGTTTTTCCAACCTGCACACACCAACACCACATCTTTTTTCTGCTCTATTAAATACTCGCACAACACATCTAAGTTTAAAAAACTACCAATCACCACTTTCGATGCTTTTCTACTGGCTTCAATAGCTTGCGTGCCATTGGTAGTAGAAATGGCAATAGTTTTTCCTTTTACTTTATTATTCATATAGCCAAAAGGACTATTGCCTAATTCAAATCCTTCTATCATCTCTCCATTACGTTCGGCAGCCGCCATAAAACCATTTCGCTGATACTCTTTGGCTTCATCTACAGTAGCTACTGGTATCATTTTATTAACGCCATTATAAAATGCCGTTACAATAGCCGACGTAGCCCTTAGTACATCAATTACAACCACAATAGCCTCGTCTTTATGAAAAAGATGATAGGCTTGTGGTGTAAAACAGACTTCAATATTCATGTGCTTAAATAAATGGTTTATTTTTTTAAGAAAGGAATTTTACAAACTTTAGCCTTAATGGCTTTATCACGAATCATAATAAAAATTTCGGTATCTGCCTTTGAAAACTCTTTTGACACATAACCCATACCAATTGCTTTATTTAATGTAGGCGACTGAGTACCCGAAGTTACTTTCCCAATGATGTTTCCTTGTGCATCCGCAATTGGGTAATCATGGCGAGGAATTCCTCTATCTATCATCTCAAAGCCCACTAATTTTTTGGTTACTCCTTCTGTTTTTTGTTTTTCAATAGCTGCACGATTTGTAAAATCTTTAGTGAATTTTGTTATCCAACCTAGTCCTGCTTCTATGGGCGATGTGGTATCGTCAATATCATTTCCGTACAAACAAAATCCCATCTCTAAACGCAAGGTATCGCGAGCGCCTAATCCAATAGGCTTAATGCCAAACTCCTCGCCTGCCTTAAAAATGGCATCCCACATTTTCTCCGCATCCTCATTCTTAAAATAAATTTCAAAACCACCCGCACCTGTATAGCCTGTGTTAGAAATAATAACATTATCTATTCCATTAAACTTTCCTTTAGCAAAGGCGTAATACGGTATATCAGCCAATTTTACATCCGTCAGTTTTTGTAATGTATCTAATGCTTTAGGTCCTTGAATAGCTAATAACGATGTTTCTTCAGAGATGTTTTTCATCTCTACTCCAAAAGTGTTATGCTTACTTATCCAGTTCCAATCTTTTTCGATATTAGAAGCATTTACGACTAATAAATAAGTTTTCTCATCAATACGATACACAATTAAATCATCTACAATACCACCTTCGGCATTTGGTAAACAAGAATATTGAGCTTTTCCATCGGTTAATACAGAAGCATCATTACTGGTTACTTTTTGAATTAAATCTAAAGCTTTATCACCCTTTAAAATAAATTCGCCCATGTGGCTTACATCAAATACACCTACGGCATTGCGTACAGTATGGTGTTCTTCATTTAATCCGCTATAAGAAACGGGCATGTTGTATCCAGCAAAAGGAACCATTTTTGCCCCTAAGGCAATGTGTTTTTGAGTTAATGAGGTATTTTTCATAATTAAGTTAAGTACTTGAAATAAAATGAGGTAAATTTACAATTATATTAGGGATTTCAAAACCTCCAAATAATGATGTTTGTTGGCATTTACCGAGTATTTCTCAACAACTGTTTGACGACCAGCTAAGCCTAATCGGTGTCTTAACTCAACATCCTCAATCAATTGCGATAAATAACGCACCCACTCTTCGTGCGTATGTGCTAAAAATCCATTTTCGCCATGTTGTATAATTTGCGTATTTACACCCACAGCCGACATAATAGTAGGCGTTCCGCAAGCCATATAGGTTATGCCTTTTAAACCACATTTGCCCTTTACCCATTCGTTATCGGGCAATGGCATAATACCTATATCAAAAGCGTTTAAATCAGCATTTTCTGTTTTAGGGTTCCAGTTTTTGCTCACAACCTGTAATTGGGGATGCGAATAATTTCCTTGACCCATTACATGAAACTCTAATTGATTGGGATATTTTTTATCAACCTCTAACAAAGCCGGAATAGCCATCTCAAAATGTTTAATAGTGCTGATACTTCCACTCCAGCCAATAATAATTTTTCCCTCTCTTTTATAATCATCTACAGTAACTTTACGAATTGGAAAATGAAACTGCGTATCTACCGTTGTGGGAATAACTATCACCCGCTGATGAAACTGCTTGGCATAGTTAGCTAAATAACTATTTCCGGCAATAACAATATGCGCATGTTGAATGTTGATTTTTGTTTTTTGAGGATTTTTTAAAAACTCAAACTTTTTATTTCCTGGCGAGGTATCTAATAACCAAATGCTATCATCAAAATCAAAAATAATGTGATGATGGCGTTTATAAAATTGTTTCTCAAAAAACGAAGAACCAATTAATAAGGCTTCGCGCTGAATAAAAATAACATCAAATTGTTTGGCACGTTTAAGATCTTTAAACCGAACAAAAATTGATTTTAAAATAACCCAAGCTTTGGCAAGGTATTTTTTTTGTTGGTAAAATATTTTATCATCTTTTGCATTGATAATCTCCGATAAAACCCAATCGAAACCCTGCTCTTTAAAATACGATAAATACTGCTCAAAACGGTAACGCTGGCTTGGCGAACGATTTAAACGATGATCGACTATAAAAAGAATTTTTGGCAAATTATTTACTTCAAAATAAGTTGCACAAATCTACAAAATACTAGCTAATAGCAAATAAACTACAATTTAGTACAATTTGTTTATTCTTTTGCCTAGAGGCAAAAGAAACAAAAAAATCATTAACTTAGATTTTGAAAATGAATGCAAAAAACGCACGGATACCAGCCAATCAACCCACGCTTCATATCCACGCGAGCGGGTATTAAAAGTCCTTTTGATGATTTATAAAAGTTTTTTATTAAATTTGTTTAGTGCCATTTCTGATATGAACCAGACATATCTAGCTATTTTAGGCTGTATAAGTCTGAAAATATCAGGGGTATAAACATGTTATCGGCAACCCTAAAAGACGACAGTGCAACAGAAAATGAAGTCTGACATTAAGAAATATTCATTCAAACAGGGACTGCCACAAGAATTTGAGTTGGTTGGTATCGGACAACTATACAACAACCATTCTTCCACATTGACAACTCCACATCGGGCAGGTTTTTATCATATTCTTTGGTTTCAAAAAGGTAGTCCGACACATTTGGTTGACTTCAATCCAGTAAAAATAAAACCCAACACAATTTTGTTTCTGAACAAGGACACGGTTCAGCGATTTGATAAGAAAGGTGGTTTTGACGGCAAAGCAATCCTGTTTACTGACAGTTTTTTCTGCAAGACAGAAGCAGACATAAAGTATTTACGGAGCAGTATTTTATTCAATGACCTGTTTTCAGTTTCTCACATTCAAATAAGCAAAACAGCTTCGCTGTTTGCCCAATTGTTTCAACTAATGGAAACAGAATTAGAAAACGAAAAAGACATTTTACAGTCCGACATTCTAAAAAATCTATTACACAACTTTTTGCTACTCTCCGAAAGAGAAAGACGAAAACAAAATTTCACGGAAATTAAAAAAAATGCTGATCTTGACTATGTTATGCTTTTCAAAAACCTTTTAGAATCCAACTACCGCAAGTTGAAACAAGTAAGCAACTACGCAAAAAAAATAAGCATAACCGCAAAGCGGTTGAACCAAGCAACATCAAAGATTTTGGGCAAGTCGCCAAAGCAAATGATTGACGAAAGAGTAATGCTTGAAGCAAAGAGGCTTTTAGCACACACTAACGAAAGCGTAAAAGAAATCGGATATAATCTGGGCTTTGATGAGCCGACCAACTTTATAAAATACTTTCGCAAACACAGCAATTCAACACCTATTGAATTTAGAGAACAATTTGCTTTGGCTTAAAAGTATCATTCAAAGGACTGTTTCTACCTTTTACCTTCTTGTGTATCGTTGCACTTTTGCATCGTCATTTAAATCAAATCAAAATGAACAAGACGATACTAAGTGCAGCGATAATTTTAGGAGTTGGATTTTCAGCTTGCACCAATCAAAACAACTCTAATTCACAAACACAAAAAGAAGAAAAAATGGAAATTTCAAACAAAGAAAAAGTTATTGCTCTTTTGAAAAGCATTGAAACAGGTGAACAAGAACCTATTGGTTACATTAACCCTGACAAATACATTCAGCACAATTTAGGTGCAGCTGATGGGCTTGCTGGATTTGGCGCATTATTGCAACAGTTACCGCCCAATTCAGCAAAAGTAAATACCGTTCGGGCGTTTCAGGACGGTGATTTTGTATTTACACACACAGACTACAATTTTTTCGGTCCAAAAATTGGGTTTGACATCTTCCGTTTTGAAGACGGAAAAATCGTTGAACATTGGGACAACTTGCAGGAAACACCAAGCCAGTCAAACCCAAGCGGACACACAATGATTGACGGTGCAACTGAAATTAAAGACCTTGACAAAACTGAAGCCAACAAAACACTTGTAAGAAATTTCGTTGACGACATTTTAGTAAATGGAAGAATGGAAAAACTTGCAGGCTATTTTGATGGCGACAATTACATCCAGCACAATCCCCTGATTGCAGATCAACTTTCAGGACTTGGAAATGCATTGGCAGAATGGGCAAAACAAGGCATCACTATGAAATATGATACCATTCATAAAGTGTTAGGCGAGGGTAATTTTGTTTTAGTGGTCAGCGAAGGGCATCTTGCCGGAAAGCACAATTCATTTTACGACCTGTTCAGAGTTGAGAATGGAAAAATTGCCGAGCATTGGGATGTGATTGAGCCAATACCTGCAAAAGAGAATTGGAAAAACGACAACGGAAAGTTTTAATCAATCTTAAAGACAAGAAAATTGCCTTGACTGCGCAACGGTCAGGGCTTTTCTGCATTTGGACACCCAACAAAAAATATGAAAGAAGGGCAGCCGATAACATATAGGGATTAAACGAAGCTCTGCTTCGATTTAATCCTGTGCCTGTCTGCCTTTGGCAGGTTGAATGAAGCTTCTGGAGCTCAGTTGCAAGTAAATTATATTATGGGGTTTTAAAAAATTAGGTGTGCTTTTAAACAATAAACAAGTGTACTTTTTAGTACCGTTTGAGGGGTGTTTTATGGAGTTTGTGTTGTGCTTATGGTTGTTTTTTTCTTGTTTATTATCTTGTTTTCGTTATTTTTAGTTTTATTTTTGATTTTTGCTCAATACAAAGCCTGTTCGCTTTTTGCAAGCAAATACGGTGATGTTCCCAAATTATTTTTTCATCTTTTTTTGATGTTGTATGAGTTGTAAAATTTCTGGTGGTGCATTGGTGTCAAAACTAAACACCCTAATCATTTTACCTGTTTTGCAACATGGGCAGCTATCTACATCAAAGTTCAGTTTTGTTTTAGCAATCTCTTTCCATGTTTTCTTTTCTATGGCTGGCATGATTATCCCCTGTGCAAATTGATGCTTGCGAAGCATGGGTTTGCAACGACTTGCCAAAATGCCGTAATGACGGATTTTCATAAATTTTGGCGGAAGGATGTGTAAACAAAACCTACGCAAAAATTCTTCTGCATCTAAAGTCATGAGTTTTTGAACCCCGCTCGCGCGGATATGAAGCGTAGTGTTGTGTGAGAGGTATCCGTGCCTTGTATATAAATTGTTTTACTTTCTTTTGCCTTGAAGCAAAAGAAACAAAAGTTCAAGGCTCCTTAAAATCTTGCTAAAATCATCGTAATATCAAGCTGATTCTTTGAAAGCGCTTCGCGAACAGCCCAAAGAATCTACACACTTGCTCTCACTTTTGATACCACTCGATTTTTACGCAACATTTTAAAATGCCATAGCAGTAACCGGAATAGTATAACGTGTAAGCCTACACACAGGCTTTTGAGTGCGTGGACGTCCACGAAAGGTGCGAACTGAAAGTTTCATGGCTTGCAAGCGCAGGCAGGTGCGACAAATGAAACTTTCTGTTGGCTTTTGTGGGCTCTTTTCTTTTGTAACTTTTCTTTGGAGAAGCAAAGAAAAGTTAGGAAGAGTAAAAAAGTTCTTACTTTCTTTTGCCTAGAAGCAAAAGAAACAAAAAAATCATTAACTTAGATTCTGAAAATGAATGCAAAAAACGCACGGATACCAGCCAATTAGCTCACGCTTCATATCCGCGCGAGCGGGTAATATGAAACATATAATTTTATTAATATCATTTATAATCCTTTTTGGGCAAAATTTTGCCCAAAAAGGATTTTATTTAAAACCAGCAGTCAATTATTTAAAATTTCATAAAAATAATGACAAAGGATCAACCTTTAATTCAATATCTGGATCTAAAATAACTATTACTACAAATAATTTTTATCAAAGTTACCCAGAAATTTTATTAGGAATCAATTTTGGTTATAGAGCAACTAATTTTTTTTATGAGTTTGGTTATTATTCTGATGTTACAAGTAGTAATATACAAATGAAATATATAACCTATGACCCAAATTATAACACTAGTTTTGAAACATACGCTTATTCTATTTCTGGAATAACTCAGAGATCATATCCATTCAGGCTTGGCATGAAGATTCTTCAAAGAGAATCCAAAATATATGATAAAATTATTACTAGCTTATTTTTAACTAGTGGATTTGAAATTCAAACTAACTATGGTTCTGTTCATCGACAGGTAAGTCAATTTTCAAATTCAATTGACGGTATAAATGAAATTAAAATTGAAATAATAACCGAAAGAAGCATCACTAAAAGAAATATTAAGCCAACCTTGGGTTTAACATTTGAAGTGAAAAATACAAATAATTTTAACTTATTTAATTTGACTATAAACTATAATTTAAACCTAAAATCTACTAAATGGCTTCAAGAAAGAATTGTAATAATTACAGATGTTAATGGCGAAAAGCATAAAGTCGGTCAATTTTTATCAACTGGTTCAGGGTTATATTTAGGAATTAGTAAAAACATATATTTCAATAGAATTTTTAAAAGAAATAAAACCACAGCTAACATCTAGGGATTAAACGAAGCTCTGCTTCGATTTAATCCTTTGCCTATCTGCCTTTGGTAGGTTGAATGAAGCTTCTTTTCTTAATACAAAACTCACAAAAAAAATTACGAAACTTAAACCCAAATTATGCATTAGCAATTCTATTACGAGCTAAAATCCCTGCAAAATATGAAGCTTCGCAACTTTTTCTCAATCACCGTAGCAG
>CAUJCR010000005.1 GCA_963169355.1 Bacteroidota bacterium
TGCTACTAATACTTTTTTAACCAATTTCCCTTCGGCACTTGTTTGTGGAGTTACTAAGTGCATACCAATTATTTTAGATGAAACCTCTTTTACTTTGTCCAAGTTTGGCGCAAATTTTACACCACCTCCTTTACCACGTCCACCAGCATGAATTTGTGCTTTAATTACAACACCTTCACATTTGTAGGTTTCCATTATTTGTTTTGCTGCAGTAACTGCTTGGTCGGGAGTTTCAGCTATAATACCTTCTTGTATTGCAACTCCAAAACTTTTAAGGATGCTTTTTCCTTGGTACTCGTGTATGTTCATGATAAATTAAGGTTTAGTTCTAAAATTGTTTCAAAAATAGCATTTTTATTATAAAAGTAAGCATTTTTGATAAAATAATTAATTGTATGAAAAAAGCCCTTTGAAATTGAATCAAAGGGCTTTTTTGTTATTTTTTATATTCTACTTTCATCTCCACCCTACGATTTTTTTGTCGTCCTTCTGGTGTGTTATTATCAGCAATTGGAACTGTTTGACCGAACCATTCAGCTATAATTTTATCTTCTTTAACACCTTTTTTCATAAGGTATTTTTTAACGGCTTTAGCACGTTTTTCTGATAATATCATATTTTTAGCCGCATCTCCTTGGTTATCGGTATGACCAGATAAACGTAGTGTCCAATCGGTAGCATGTTGCTTCATTAAACCTGCTAACTCATTTAAGGATTTAAACGAAACAGACTTAATGATGTCTTTACCAGTAGCAAATTCGAGACTAGCAAATGCTTTTTCTAATATTTTTTGCTCTTCTACTTTTAATACAGGAGCTGGAGGACAACCTTTTAACTCTTTTAAGCCTGGTGTAGTAGGGCAGTCATCTTCTCTATCTACTACACCATCTTTATCGGTATCTGGCCAAGGACATCCTTTGTTTTCAACTGCTCCCGCTACATCAGGGCATTCGTCGTCTTTGTCTAACACAGAATCTCCATCTTTATCAGGACATCCTTTGTATTCTTTTGGACCTGGTACATCTGGGCAAGCATCATATTTATCTGGTGTTTTATCTCCATCTCTATCCGGGCAGCCCAAAAATTCTGCTAAACCTGCTTCATCTGGGCATTCATCTTCTTTATCTATAATTTTATCACCGTCTCTATCCGGACAACCTTTAAATTCAACTAATCCTTTGTCGTCTGGGCAGTTATCTTCTAAATCAGTAATGCCGTCACCGTCTCTATCTGGGCAGCCTTGTAGTTCTTTAACGCCAGCTACATCAGGGCATTTATCATCTTTGTCTTGAATATGATCGCCATCTTTATCAGGGCAACCCATAAATTCCCAAACACCTGGTACATCTTTACATTTATCTTTTTTGTTACTAATACCATCTTTGTCTTTGTCCTTTGGCTTACCATAAGGCACAGGAAGTTTAAGTAAAGCATAAACATCGGCTCCATAAATGTATTTTTGACCTACCAACGGTGCTAGATTTGATGAACCTACAACTAATGGACCTAGGCGAACTGCAGCACCAGCTCTAAAACCATCTAAGAAATTGTATTGCACAGGAATAAACACGCCAAACCATTTGTGATCCCAGCGTGGTGTTAATGTAATACTGCTTATGTCATGTACTTTGGTGTCGTTTCTTTTAAATTGTAAAGCATAATAGGGAGTTAAATTCACATATATGGTTTTCCAAATTTGATAATCAATTTGAGCACTAATTACGGTTGGTAAATTCATTTTATAAGTACTTGACCCTGACATATTACCAAATCTACCTTTGAGGGTGTCATCAAACTCACCTACAGATTTTGGACTAATAGGCTTTAAATTCCAAAAGCCAACATCGGCTTGAAAATCTCCACTTGTAGAGCCTTTTTTAAATTTAATTGAGCCAATATCTGTAACAGATAATCCAACCTTAAGTTTGTATTTATTCTTGTCTTTTCTCCATAAACCTTTCTCTCCATCCATATCGTATTTATAATCCATATATGAAGGACGCCATTCGTAAACAACTCCAAAATCGAAAGCTACACCTGGGTAAGACTGGCTAAAGTCAAAAACTTTTGTTCCTGTATTGCTTCCACCAATTTGAATATCCTTAAAAGAAAGGTTATCAGAGTGTCCATAATTTACATTTGATTGAAAAAGGGATAAAACAGTATCGGTGTGGAAATTGTATTTTAAATCGCTAACATACATATAAGCCGATTGAATACCTTGTAATAATTTGGCAGTAATTCCAGCTTTTAAAAAATGTTCATTGTCTTCTTTAATAACTCTTGCATAAGTTAAACCATATTCTGCCCAAGTCATTTCTTGAATACTTAAGCGTTTGTTTTCTAAATTACTTACCCAAAGGCTAGGGTATTTAAACTCTTCATAGGCAAGTTTTGCTAAATCGGGCGATATTCCATCAATATTAATATAATTACGTATCGACGAGGTAAAAGCGAACGAGTTTTTATGATTAATAGAAACCATAAATGAAGGTCCTGCCACTCTTAAATTAGAGTAAATGCTTTTATCTTTGTTTTTAATTTTTTCTTTTACATAAATATCCATAAAGTTATCATCATCAAAGGCTTTCATAACGGTTTTGCCATCAGCATCTTTAGAACGATTGAAGGCCGAACGATGAATACCAAGATAATTATTGTAAGCTCCAAGATTTAATCCAAATAAATTCATGTCAAATATCATGCGGTTATCAGCAATACTTGCAGGATTGTAATATACGCCTGTTACGCCTGAATAATTACTTTGGTTAAAGCCAACAAAATCTTGAGAGTTAGCGTTGTAATATAATATAACGGAAATAATAAAGAGTAAAAATCTTTTCATATAAGTTTTTTTAGTACTATCAAAAATAATGTTATTTATAACTGAATACAAAAAAAAGAGGTGATTTAACATAAAAATCACCTCTTAAATTTTAACAGAATCAACCTAGATTATAAGCCTTTTAGCCCTGTTTTTGCACCTGCATGTTTCTCTTTATGTTTTTTAATTTGTGTTTTTAATGCTTCGCAGGCTAAATCAATAGATTCTTCGAATGATGAAGATTGTTTTTTTGAAAACAATTCTTGACCTTTAGCTAATATCTTTATTTCGGCAACTTTATTGTCGCTTGTCGAAGATTTATCAAGACGCATGATAATATCGCTACTCATTAAACCATCGTGAAAGGTTGTAAGTTTATTTACTTTTTCGGTTGCAAAAGCAATTAATTTTTTGTCGGCATCAAAGTGCACTGATTGGATGTTAGTTGTCATAATTAATCCTCCTTTTCTTTTTGGTTTATATTTGGGTTTATTTATTCTTTTTTAATTAGTCACCTCTTGGGTGAGCTTGTTTGTATGATTTTTTTAATTTTTCGATAGTGTTGTGTGTATATACTTGTGTTGCACTTAAATTAGCATGACCTAGCAAATCTTTTACGGAATTTATATCGGCACCATTATTTAGCAAATGTGTAGCAAATGTGTGTCTTAAAACATGAGGACTTTTTTTCTTTATTGTTGTAATAAGCGCTAAGTAATGATTTACTATTTTGTAAACACTTTGTTCGGTTAGACTATTTCCTTTCTCATTTACCAACAACATAGGATTTGTGAATTGCTTACTATGTTTTACTTGAATATAGGCTTCAAGGTTTCGTTTAAGGCTTAAAGAAATAGGTATAAACCGTTCTTTTTTTCGTTTACCCAAAACTTTTATGGTAGAGTTAAATAAATCCACATCATTTTCTTTTAGTGTCATTAACTCAGAACGTCTTATACCTGTTTGGTATAATAAATCGAGTATGAGTTTATCTTTTATTCCTTTAAAATCGTTATCGAAGGTTACATGAGCAAACAACTGTTCCATTTGATGTTCATCAATAAAAATGGGTAAGCGTTTTGGTGTTTTTGGTCCAGTTATTTTAGCAAGCGGATTAATTGAAATGACTTCTTCACGCATTAAATATTTAAAAAAAGATTTAAGCGAAGATAATTTTCGATTGATGCTTTTTGCGGATAATTGTTGATTATTTAAAGAACTTATCCAATTTCTTATATGCTGATAATTAATTTCATTAATAGAAATTGACTCGTTTTCTTCGGTAAGATGTTGTACAAACTGTATAATATCTTGATGATAGAAGTGCTGGGTGTGAAGTGAGTACCGTTTTTCGAAACTTAAATAATTTAGGAAGTTATTTATTTCGGTACTAAACATAAAAAACCTAAGTTTATTACAACGAATTTACGTTTTTATTCGCTAATAAACTTAGGTTTAAATATAAATTATGTGAAATGTCTTATTCTTCAGTTAAGCCTAATTGCATTTTTTGCTTATAAATAGCTTTAATGCGGGCTTGTCTATGAGTTACAGATGGTTTCTCGAAATTTTTACGATTACGTAATTCTTTAACAACACCTGTTTTTTCGAATTTTTTCTTGAACTTTTTTAAGGCTTTTTCAATACTTTCGCCTTCTTTTACAGCTACTACTAACATTATATTTTAATTATTAAATTTAAATTTGGGTGGCAAATATATGTATATTTTCAATAAACACAAAATATAATACCGAATAAATGTGTATTTTAGCTGTAAAAATATAAAAACGATGGCTTTTTTAAGGATTTTATTACTGTTTTTAGTTTTATGTTCGGTATCATGTAAAAAAGATTACGTGTGCGAATGTTCTAATTCTAATGGTACGTATGAAGCGGGTACTATTGAGAGAAAACTAAAATCTACCGCTCAAAAAGATTGCAAAGACTTATCTACAGGCGAAACAACCTGCAAATTGAAATAAACTCTATAGGAGTATTTTCTTAAAGTGATGGTTTAGCTAACCATTTTTCGATTTCGGTTTGGTCGAGTTGCATATAATTAACCCAATTTTCTACCACCGAATTGTTTACCATATAAATAGCTGGCATATTAAGACCAGCAAGGTAAACAAAGTTTTTTCCGTTTAAGATACAGTAATCAATATTAGTTGCTTTAGTATCTTCAAAAAATGGATTTATATTTTTATCATCACCATTTAATACAAGATACATAGAAATAGAAGGGTTCTTTTCTTTCATTAAGCGCATTTTTTTGGCAGCAATACGGCAATGAGGACATGTTAAACTCATAAACGCTATAATATGTTTGCCAGTTCTTAAACTTTGCGGAGGCGTGTGTTTTTTAGCATCTTTATATACACTATCTAACTCTAAAGTAAATTGGTCTTCCTTAGTTGTTAAGTATGCCTCGGCATAGCTCATATCTACATAATTTAAAATGTGCGGCAAGGTTAAAGCGGTTATGGCTAAAATAACCGTTGCCCATTTAGCTATTTTATCTACTTGAAAGCCATGGTAATAGCGATATAATATAAAACTAACAGCCATCATTACTATATTTTTAATAATAGCTTGTAGTGGTGTCATAGAAATAGCATTGCCAAAACAACCGCAATTACCATTATTACCCGTTGTAAGTATAATTCCAATTAAGTAAAGACAAAAAATAAGTAAAGTGGCAATGGTTAGTTTATTAGTAAATTTAGAGTACAAACTTGTAATTAACATAAAACCAATAAAAAACTCCATTCCAATCATAAATCGAGCAATGAAAGGTGCCAAGCGCCATCCACCAATACCTAAATCAACAAAAGTTAATTCAAATGGTTCGATAGGTTCTAGTTTGGTATAGCCACTATATATAAATACCAAACCTAACAGTGTAGATAAAATAAAAAATAAAATTTTTAGGAGTAGGGATTTATTCATTTTAAGTAGGCTCTAATAAGGAGCTAATTTACTAAGTAAATTCTTTATAAAACAAAAAAGCTCCCGAAATTTCGGGAGCTTTTAAGATTAATTAAGCAATAAATTATTTGCTTAAAGTACAAGTAGAAACATAAGAACCAGTACTTGTTCTAGTACCAGAAACACAGTTTGCTTGTGCAGCACCTTTAGAAGCTGCTTTAATTTTAATAGTTGCACTTCCTGCTCCAGGAGAGTATGAACAAGTACAAGTATAATCTTTTTTGCAAGAAGCAAAAGAAACACCTAATGCTACGATTGCTAATAAACTTAATTTTTTCATTGTATAAAATGTTTTTTTAATAGTTATAATTATTTTAATTTACAATCTGCTGTGCTTACGTATGTTGCTCCAGTATAGGTAGTTTCAGTAGTTACACAAGCTTTTTTAGCAGTTCCTTTGCTTACTTTGCTGTAAGTAATTTTATCTACATTTGTAGTAGTAACAGGACCTGATGGCGCATTTGAAGTGTATGTACATTCACAAACACGGTCTTTTTTACAAGAAGTTAAAGCAGCTACTGCTACAACTGATAATATAATCGTTAATTTTTTCATTTTCTAATAATTTTTTAAGTTAAACTTATTTTAATGTACAACTTCTTGTATCTGTTTGAGTAGTTGTAGCAACATCTGTTGTTGATGTTGTTGTGGTTGTGTTTTCTGTAGTTGCAGATGTACACCAAGCTTTAGCAGTTTTTTTACTTAACTTAGTGGTTGATACATCCGTGTAGCTACCAGTTGAACCAGTTCCTGTTGATGAAGGAGTTCCATCAGTGTGAGTAGTTGTAGATGCACCATAAGTTACAGTGCAAGTACATGTTCTTGCTTTTTTACAAGAAGCAAAAGAAGCTGCAATAACAACAGCTGCTAATAAAGTAATTTTTTTCATTGGATAATGTTTTTTAAAATTTGATGTAAATATATGTAAATAATTAATAAAAAAAATACCCAGTAATGGGTATTTTTTTGTTAAATTGATGAATGTCATAGATAAAATGGCAAATTCGCTATTTTAAAACGCACGAATCCCATTTATAAGTACTTTGATAACTACTGCATATTGTTTGAGCATCTTTCTTTTTTGAGTTGCCAATAGCATAAGTTTGATTATAAGTAGCACCGCTCGAACTGGAAGTACACTCGCAGTTACGGTCTTTTCGGCAGGATGATAAGGTAATAATAACAATTAAGCCTAATGTGATTTGTATTTTTTTCATAATTATAATATTGGAGTTAAATTAAGATTATCCGTGAATGGTTTCTTTTTTAGAGTAGTTTTTTAATACTTCGGCTTCGTAGTTAAGCCATTCTTGCCATCTTTTATCCACATCTTCCACGTTTCCGCCATATTTACGAGCAAAACCAATAAAAAGTGTGTAATGATTGGCTTCGCTTATCATTAAATCTCTATAGAAAGCCCTTAAATCTTCATCGTTTATTTGCTCTGAAAGTAATTTAAAACGTTCGCAACTGCGTGCCTCAATCATGGCCCCAAATAGTAATCGGTCAATTAATACAATTTCTTTGCGATGGTCGCCCTTACGCATAAACTTATACAAATCGCCCACGTATTCATCTTTTCGTTCAAAACCTAATTTTAAGCCTCTTTCTTTAATTTTTTGATGAACCATTTCAAAATGTGATAACTCTTCTTGAGCTAATTTTACCATTTCTTCTACTAAATCTGTATAATACGGAAAATTAATCATGAGTGTAATGGCATTGGTAGCAGCTTTTTGCTCACAATAGGCATGATCAGTAAGAATTTCCTCAATATTCTTTTCTACAATATTTACCCAGCGAGGGTCGGTTTCTAATTTAAGTCCAAGCATCTTGAAAAATGTACGGTTAAATATACTATTTATTTTAAAACCGAAATCATTTTTTCGGCGATGATTTTACTCATTTTGTAATTAGACTCGTGTGTCCAACCAGCAATGTGTGGTGTTAAAATTACATTTTCTGCTTTTAAAAGATATTGAAAAGGATCGGGTAGGGTAGTGGTTTCTACATTTTCAAACGAACTGGATTCATATTCTAATACATCTAAACAAGCACCAATTACTTTCCCAGTTTGGAGATGTTTTACCAAATCGCTTGTGTTTAAACACTTGCCGCGTGCGGTATTTATGATGTAGATGTTTTTTTTGAATTTAGAAATAAATTCGTCGTTAATGTAATAGTGCGTTTCGGAGTTTAGTGGTAAATGAATACTAACAATATTGGCTTGTTCATATATTTCATCTAAGGTAGCTTCTTGTATAAATGGAGTGCCAAAGTTGGTTTTGTATTTGTCGTGCGCTAACACTTTACAGTCAAATCCTTGAAAACGTTTAGCAAATGTAGAACCCATATTTCCGTAGCCAATAATACCTATGGTTTTACCATTTATTTCGTGTCCTCTGTTTTCGGCTCTTCTCCAAATGCCATTTCTTACTTCGCTATCAGCACGTTTGAGATGATTGAGTAACATAAGCAACATTCCTAAAGCATGATCGCCAACGGCATCTCTATTGCCTTCGGGTGCACTCACACAGGTAATTCCTTGCTTTTTAGCAAATTCTACATCAATATTTTCCATGCCTGCGCCAACTCTTCCAATACATTTTAACTGAGAGGCGCTTTCTAAAATTGCTTGAGTGAGTTTAAATTTGCTTCTAATAACAATGCCATCATATTGAGGTAAAAGAGCAATGAGTTCTTCCTTGGGTTTATCCCAAAATAAATCGCAATGAAATCCAGCTTCTCTTAAAGTAGTATGTAGAACTTCGTGATTAGAATCAACACATAAAATCTTTTTCATTTGCTGTACAATTAAGGAATATCAATGTATTTGTGAGTTTGCAAAGATATCATCCATTTAGGGTTTTTCTTTACATATTCCACAATAAGCGGCGTTATATCATGGCGCTTACTCCATTCGGGTTGTAAGTATAAATAGCAATTATCAGAAACTTTTTGAGCTTGTTCTTCTGCCCAAATAAAATCATGTTTATTAAACACAATAATTTTTAATTCATTGGCTTTTTTATAATTTGCTTCTTTAGGCAACATTGTTTTTTTGGGAGATAAGCAAACCCAATCCCAAATGCCACTTAGTTCATAAGCACCAGAAGTTTCGATAAATGTTTGAATGTTTTTTTCTTTTAGTAAGGAGGTTAAGTATTGTAGATTATAAATTAATGGTTCGCCACCAGTAACAACAACAGCGGTAGTGTTACTTTCTAATACATGTTGTAAAATTGTTTCAGAGGCTGTAAGTGGATGAATGTGTGCATCCCAGCTTTCTTTTACATCACACCAATGGCAACCAACATCGCAACCACCAATTCTAATAAAGTAAGCTGCTTTGCCAGTATTAAAGCCTTCGCCTTGTATGGTGTAAAATTCTTCCATTAATGGAAGTAATTTACCTGCATTTAATAAATTTTGTTGTTCGGTATTTAGTCCGCTTAATTTATAACTCATTCCATTTTAGGATAAATACTAGGTGTGTGTAGTGTAATAACTACAAACCTTGTATTATAAACTCCAATACGTTAATCCTTTTATTTTCCCTTTGTACATGCCTTTTACATCAACCAATACACCTTTTGAAGATAAAATAGATTTAAAGAATTTCTCGTCAAGTGTTTTATATTCTTTATGATTAACAGCCACAATAACACCGTCGTATCCTTTTGCCAATTTATTTAAACCAAAACCATATTCGTGTTTTAATTCATCGCTATCGGCATGTGGATCTACAATTTCAACTTTTACGCCAAATGATTTTAATTCTTTTACAATATCGGCTACTTTGCTATTACGAATATCGCTCACATCTTCTTTAAAAGTAGCACCCATTACTAATACTTTTGATTTGCTAATGTTTTTTCCAGCTGCAATAATTTTTTTAACGCAATTTTTAGCTACATAAAATCCCATGCTGTCATTAACATAACGTCCGCTATTAATAACTCTTGAGTGATAACCTAATGATTCGGCCTTATGAGTTAAATAATAAGGATCAACACCAATACAATGCCCGCCTACTAAGCCTGGTGAGAATTTTAAGAAATTCCATTTTGTACCAGCCGCTGCTAAAACATCATAAGTATTAATATTCATTTTATTAAAAATAATAGAAAGTTCATTCATTAAAGCAATGTTTACATCGCGCTGTGTGTTTTCAATAATTTTAGCAGCTTCGGCCACTTTAATACTTGATGCACGGTGAGTGCCAGGCTCTACAATAATTTCGTAAACTTTGGCAATTTCATCTAAACTTTCTTTATCACAGCCCGAAACAATTTTTAAAATTTTAGTGATGGTATGTTCTTTGTCGCCTGGATTAATACGCTCTGGCGAATAACCTACTTTAAAATCTTTTACAGATTTTAATTTTGATTCTTTTTCGAGAATAGGTACACAATCATCTTCGGTGCAACCTGGGTAAACGGTAGATTCATAAACTACATAGTCGCCTTTTTTTAGTACTTTTCCAACTGTTGTAGATGCGCCAATAAGTGGTTTTAAATCTGGTAAATTATGTTCATCGATAGGCGTAGGAACCGCTACAATAAAGAACTTTGCTTTTTTTAGATCTTCTAGTTTATGCGTAAATGTAATATCCGATTTTTCAAAATCTTTCTTGGTAAGTTCGTTACTTGGATCAATACCTTTTTTCATCATATCAACACGCTTGGCATTTATGTCAAACCCTATTACCTTTACTTTTTTAGCAAATGCTAGTGCAATAGGTAAACCTACATATCCTAAGCCAATAACTGCAATACTTGCTTTTTTATCTACGATGTCTTTATATATTCCCATAATCTTAATTTGTATGTTGTTTTTAATGATTGTTTTTTAATAATTCTTTATTTCTCAGTGCATAAATTCGCTCGATGATTTCTACAACTTTCATGCCCTCTAAAGCATTTGTTGTAATTTTTGTTTTTCCAGTAATCGAATCTACTACATTTTCTATGACATTACTATGATTATTTGCCGAGCCTTTATAAGCGCCATAATCATTGGCTGGATTGGTTTCGGCTAAAGTAGGCATAGTGTAATTTTTTATGTGGCAGGTTTCTACCTGATCCATATATTGCCCACCTATTTTAATACTACCGTTTTCGCCAACAATAGTGAGCGATGATTCTAAATTTTTATCGAATACAGCTGTAGAGTAATTAATACAGCCCATACCACCATTTATAAAATCAAAACTCACCAAGCCACTGTCTTCAAAATCGGTGTTGTGTTGGTGATTAAAATCGGCAAATTTTGCTTGAATATTTTTAATGTCGCCAAATAGCCAATACATAATATCAATCCAATGCGAAAACTGAGTAAAAAGAGTTCCGCCATCTAGGCTTTGAGTACCTTTCCAGTTGCCAGCTTTATAATAACGTTCATCTCTATTCCAATAGCAATTTAGCTGCACCATGTATATTTCGCCTAGTGTTTTGTTATCAATTATTTCCTTTAGCCAAACACTTGGAGGCGAATAGCGATTTTGCATCACACAAAACACCTTTGTATTATGTGCTAAAGCGGTATGAATAATCTTTTCGCAATCTACTTTATTGAGTGCCATTGGTTTTTCAACCACTACATGCTTGTTTTGTTCTAAGGCTTTTAATGCGTGTGTAGCGTGTAAACCATTGGGTGTACACACATTTATGACATCTATTTCAGGATGATTTTTTAATAATTCATCTATTGAGTCGTAAATCTTTTCTTTAATTGATTCAATACCTAAATCATTAGGAGATAACACATCGCACACAGCAACTAGCTTACAATGCGCATTACGTCGAATCATTTCAGCATGGCGTTTTCCTATATGTCCTTGGCCTATAACGCCAAATTTAATTTTACTCATTATGCTATTCTAGTTACTTTATTATCTTTTAGTTGATATTTTTGTCCGCTTTCAGTACAAGTTGCTAGCCCAGCATCATCAAATTCTAAGCGATGACCGTACTCACTCATCCAACCAATTTGTCTGGACGGGTTTCCCACAACCAAGGCATAAGCAGGAATTGTTTTCGTAACAACAGTTCCAGCACCAATAAAGGCAAATTCGCCAATATCATGACCACACACAATAGTAGCATTAGCACCAATACTTGCGCCTTTTCCAACATGTGTTTTGGCATATTCCGATTTGCGATTGATGGCGCTTCGGGGATTGATAACATTAGTAAATACCATTGATGGCCCTAAAAATACATCGTCATCGCACGTTACGCCTGTATAAATAGATACATTATTTTGCACTTTCACATTTTTACCAAGCACCACACCCGGAGAAACCACTACGTTTTGACCAATATTGCAGTTTTCGCCCAGCTTGCAATTAGGCATAATATGACTAAAATGCCATATTTTAGTGCCTTTTCCAATTTCACAACCTTCATCAATGATGGCAGATTCGTGTGCAAAATATAATTTATCCATATAAAAAACAGACTACGAAATTAATAAATTATGATGAATTAGATAAAAAAATATAATATTGTCGAAACAATTCAAATTCATTGAGTTTTAGGCTTTATTTGAAATATTATTTAGTTCATCAGCTAGGCTTTACTAATAAAGAAGCGAGTAAAGCTATATTAAGTGGAAAATTAGTTGTTAATGGACAAACAATTACAGAAAACGTTGAGTTTGACGAACATTGCGAGATTTATTATCAAAACCAATTGCTTAAACCACGTACTGCATTTACTTATATTGCTTGCTATAAACCTAGGGGTATTGAAACAACATTTAATCCCGAAATTCCAGATAATTTAGGCACCATATTTAAGTTTAATGAACATTTGGGATACATAGGTCGATTAGATAAAGAATCCGAAGGCCTATTATTACTAACTAATGACGGTAAGTATATTCAGAAATTATCTAATCCATTATTTGAGAAAGAAAAGGAATATTTAGTAACTGTTGATAAAGTAATAACAGATGAGTTTATGGAGAGAATGAGTAGGGGAGTAGATATTAGAATTTCGGTTACTAAACCTTGTGTGGTGGAGAAATTAGGCGATATGGAGTTTAAAATTATATTAACCGAAGGAAAAAATAGGCAAATACGAAGAATGTGTAAAGTGCTTGGCTATTATGTACAACGTTTAGTAAGAACAAGAATTGATGAGATTCAAATTGGAAATTTACAATCAGGAGAATTCAAATTATTTACTCCCACAGGTTAGAATTTATACTTAATTAATTGAACCCAAATTGTGCTAAATGTAAAAGTTTGATAATTACTTTTAAAGTAAAGATTAAATAAAGTATCTTTAAGCCAATTTTATTAATAAAGTATGAAAAATCTTTCTTTAATCCTTAATGGAATTTTAGCTATTGCGGTTGCCTTTTTATTTTATCAAGTGTACAGTTTAAAAAGTACAAGCAGTAGTAATAACAGCGACACGAATACACAACCTGAGCCAAAACCAATAATTGTTGCAAGTAATACCAAACTTGAAAATGCTAAAATAGCATACGTTAATACGGATAGCATAAATGAGCATTACGATTATATTTCGGATTACACCAAAGTGATAAGAGCTAAGAAATCTAGTTTAGAGGCTCAAATGCAAAGTATGACTCTTAAATTTCAGCAAGATTACGAGGCTTTTCAACAATCAGCACAAGCTGGTATTGCACCACAAGCCGAGCTCCAAAAACAACAAGCTAATCTTGAACGTCAACAACAAGAATTGGCTAATAAGGAATTACAAATGCAAAATTTAGGTATAGAATTAGAAGAGAAGAATATAGAATTAAATAAAACCGTACATGATTATTTACTTAAAATAAATAATGGAAGATTTGATTATATTTTTTCGTACTCCGAGTTAATGCCTACTATTTTATTAGCTAATCCGGCTTTAGATATAACATCTGAGGTATTAACTGGATTAAACGCTGAGTATAAATCGAAAAAAGAGAAAAAGTAGAAGGAATTAGAAGCTTAAAAAATTAATTCAAAAAAATGGAACATGGAAATTGATTTAGAAGCAGAGAAGAAGGAGATTTTAAATCGCTACAAGAATCTAATAAAAGCATGTAAACGCCGATTAGAAGCAGGTGATAGCAAGATTATTAGAAAAGCGTTTGAGGTGGCAGTAGAGTCGCATAAAGAGATGCGTCGTAAATCAGGTGAACCATACATTTATCATCCAATTGCGGTAGCCCAAATATGTGCCGAAGAAATTGGATTGGGAACCACATCTATTGTTTGCGCTTTATTGCACGATGTAGTTGAAGATACCGACATGACTTTAGATGATATTAAAGCCATGTTTGGTGAAAAAGTAGCTCAAATTATTGATGGACTAACTAAAATATCAGGAGTATTTGATCATACATCTTCTATTCAAGCGGAGAATTTTCGAAAAATGTTATTAACGCTTTCAGAAGATGTAAGGGTAATTTTAATAAAATTAGCCGATAGGTTGCATAATATGCGCACCTTAGATCACATGAAGCGCGATAAGCAAATGAAAATTGCTGGAGAAACGCTTTACCTTTATGCGCCTTTGGCACATCGTTTAGGACTAAATTCTATAAAATCTGAGTTAGAAGATTTAAGTTTAAAATACACTGATGAGGCTTGGTACAACGAAATTGTAAAAAAATTAAAAGATAGTGAACCAGGTAGAAAAAAGTATATCAAAAATTTTATTATTCCTATTAATGAAATTTTAAAAGAACAAGGCTTTAAGTTTAAAATTTTTGGAAGGCCAAAATCTATTTACTCAATCTATCATAAAATAAAAAACAAAGGTGTACCATTTGAAGAAATATATGATTTGTTTGCCATTCGTATTGTTATAGACACGCCTATTGAAAGAGAGAAGGCAGACTGTTGGAAAATATATTCAATCATCACCGATTTTTATCATCCATTTCCTGATAGGTTAAGAGACTGGATTTCTACCCCTAAGAGTAATGGCTATGAAAGTTTGCATACCACTGTTATGGGACCTGATGGTAAATGGGTTGAAATTCAAATTCGTTCGGTAAGAATGGATGAGTTGGCTGAGATGGGGTATGCTGCACATTGGAAATATAAAGAGGCAACGGCTGAAAAGGAAAGTAATTTAGAAAATTGGCTTCGTCATATTCGAGAAATATTGGATAATCCAGATGCCAATGCCTTAGAGTTTTTAGATGATTTTAAACTGAATCTATTTGCTGATGAAATTTTTGTGTTTACCCCTAAAGGTGAAATGAAAACGCTGCCAGTTTCTGCTACTGCCTTGGATTTTGCTTTTGAAATACACACAAAGGTTGGTGAACAATGTATTGGAGCCAAAGTGAATCATAAACTCGTACCTCTAAGCTACCAATTAAAAAGTGGCGATCAAGTAGAGATTTTAACTTCTTCAAAGCAAACTCCAAAAGAGGATTGGATTTCTTATGTTATTACAGCACGCGCTAAATCAAAAATTAAGAACGCTTTAAAGGAAAATAGACGCAAAGTAGCTGAATCGGGCAAAGAAATGTTGGAGAAGAAATTTTATAAATGTAAGCTTGATTTTACAATTCAAAATATAAATGAATTAATTGCCTTTTTAAAATTACCGTCATCTGGAGAGTTATTTTATAGAACTGCTTTAGGAAATATAGATGTTAAGGATATAAAAGAATTTATAGATTTTAAAGCTCATCCTGAGAAACAACGTGAGAAGAAAAAAGAAAATAAGATAGAAGAACTTGTTACTTCGGTAAGAGGCGTATCAAAGGATATGCTTGTAATAGGCGACGATATGCAAAAGTTAGATTATCAACTTTCAACATGTTGTAGTCCAATTCCAGGTGATGATGTGTTTGGATTTGTAACCGTAAACGAGGGCATAAAAATACATCGTGTAAATTGTCCTAATGCGGTAAAACTTTTATCTAATTATGCTTATAGAGTTGTAAAAGCTAAATGGAATAATGATCACCTTATCTCATTTTTGGCAGGCATTAAAATTAAAGGAACAGATGAGCTTGGTTTGGTAAATAATATCACCAAAGTTATCTCGAGCCAACTAAATATTAATATGCGTTCCATTAGTTTTGATACCGAAGATGGTATTTTTGATGGTACAATTATGGTGTTTGTACATGATGCAAAACATTTAAATAATTTAATAGATAGTTTATTAAAAGTAAAAGGAGTTACTAGTGTTACACGTATAGATAATAACTAATGGGAGACCTTACACAAGAAACAAAAGAGGCGGTTGAAAAAATTTTAACCGAATACTTAGAGAAAAATAGCCACCGTAAAACTTCTGAGCGGTTTGCTATTTTAAATGAAATATACTCGCATGATGGGCATTTTGATATTGAAAGCCTGTATGTAATGATGAAAAACAAAAAATATAGGGTTAGTCGTGCTACCTTATATAACAATATTGAATTGTTATTAGACGCTGGATTGGTTATAAAACATCAGTTCGGGAAAAATTTAGCTCAGTTTGAGAAAGCCTATAAATTTAAACAACATGATCACTTAATATGTAGTGATTGTGAAAAGGTGTTTGAGTTTTGTGATCCTCGAATTATGCAAATTCAAAAAATGGCTGAAGATGTTTTAAAATTTGATGTATTTCATCATTCATTAAACTTTTTCGCTAAGTGCCGTACGCTCAAAGAAACTGGAGTTTGTGAGCATAAAAAACAAAACCCGTCGAAAAAATTGTAACATATTTGTGAATATAGCATTGAATTGTTAAATTTATACTAAGCAAATTGTACGTATGGTATTAGATTACAAAATAAGCGAAGAAAATAATATTCAGGTATTAGTTTTAAGAGGGGAGTTGATTGATAAAAATCAAGCTACAGACATGATGCGTGAAGTAGATGAGCTACTTGAACAAGAGAAAAACAAATTTATTATTGATCTTACCGACCTTAAGTATATGAATAGTAGCGGGCTTAATGTGCTTATTCAATTACTTACCAAAACCAGAGTACAAGGCGGCGAAAGTGTCATTTGTCATGTAAACAAAAAAGTGAATGACTTATTGATTATCACAAAGCTACATACCTTATTTAAGGTGGTTGAATCTAAAAAAGATGCCGAGAAATTTCTAGCGGCATAATATTTAAAGCTTAGCTAAATCTAATAGCTTTTATTGGTGTAATTTTATTAAGAATTAATGTAGGCAAAAACATCATTAATAAACAAGTTATGATGGTACCTAGATTGATTAGAATAATTGCCAGTAGCGACAAATTTATTGGTACATACTCAATGTAATAAGTAACAGGATTTAATGTAGCAATTTTAAAATAATATTGAATTAAACATAAACCTACACCAATCACATTTCCGTAAATTAAGCCTTTAGTAAGTAAACTAACAGAAACATGAAAGAATATTTTTCTAACCTGTTTATTATTTGCTCCTAAAGCCTTTATGATACCTATTAAATTGGTACGCTCAAGCATAAGAATTAATAGTGCAGAAATCATATTAATAGCGGCTACTAACACCATAAGGGTAATGATAATCTCAGCATTTACATTAATCATGTCGAGCCAGCTAAAAATGGCGCTTTGAATTTCTTTTACTGTCAATACTAAATAGTTATATCCAATTAGATCGTTTATTTCTTCTTTTGCTTGATTAAGGTTGTCAAAATCATGGAGATATACCTCGTATCCTGCCACTTGATTATTATCCCAATAATTTAGTTTTTGTATTTGTTTTATATCTACAAATACTAAGTTTTTATCAATATCTACAAGCCCTGTGTTAAATATGCCTTTTATATAAAAATCTCTTACTCTAGGTTCGTAAGTGATAAATTGATTTTGTGAAAGGGTAGTATCGGTTAATTTTTTTTTGGTAATAAAGTACAATAAAATTTTTTGATTGAGTTTTAAGTTGAGTTTATCAGCTAAGGTTTTTGAAATAAAAATATCTTTACTACTTAGACTATCATTCAGTTCAATGACATTCCCTTCAATAATATAAGGTTTTATAGTACTCCAATCATAATCTTTTGAAACACCTTTTAAGATAACCCCTTCATTTTCTTGTTTAGTTTTTAAGATACCATTTTTAGTTGCAAATCCTTGAATATGCCTAACTAGTTCGTTTTGTTTTACTAATTGTAGTGTAGTAGAATCTAATGTAATTGGATTGGGTTCTAATGATTGATGAATATCGTAATCATTAATTTGAAGATGCGTATTGAAGGTGGTAATTTTATTGGTAATTTGGTTTTGAAATCCAGTAATTACAGAGATAGTTATAATCATTACCGCCACACCAAGTGCAATACCAATAATTCCAATTTTAATAATAGGTCTTGAAATGGCATGATGATTATCCTTGTTTTGAAGGATTCTTGATGCTATGTATCGTGCAAGTTTCACAGGATATAAAGATAATGAAAAAATAGAGTTAGCAATTTTTATGATGCGTAAAAATAAGTATTGCTTATATTTACCCTAAAAAGATGTTATGCGCTTTTGCTTTAGCTTAATTGTTTGGATATTTTTTATTACAAGTGCGAATGCACAAGAACTTACACAACGCTACGAATCAATTGTGTGTGGTGCTCAACAAACTGATTTGTATTTGCCAAAGTTAATAGGTAAACAAGTTGCAATAGTAACGAATGCATCGGGCATAATTGGGAATAAACATATTGTAGATTCATTGCTTAAACATCACATTAAGATTGTGAAGATATTTGGCCCTGAACATGGTTTTAGGGGTACTGCTGATGCTGGAGAGAAAGTAGTAGGCGGTAAAGATTCTAAAACAAATATTACTGTTATATCATTATATGGCTTGCATAAAAAACCAACTAAAGAAGATTTAAAAGGTGTGGATATTGTGTTATATGACATACAAGATGTAGGAGTGCGTTTTTATACATACATTTCTACAATGACCTATGTGATGGAGGCTTGCGCAGAAAATAATAAAGAGTTAATTATTTTAGATAGACCAAATCCTAATGGCTTTTATATTGATGGGCCAATTATGAATGATAAATACAAATCATTTTTAGGCTTACATTCTATTCCAATTGTGTATGGCATGACTTGTGGTGAATATGCTCAAATGGTAAATGGAGAGGCTTGGTTAAAGAATAAAATAAAGTGTCAATTGTCGGTTATTCCTTTAAAGAATTATGACAGAAAAAAGTTTGTAACGGGGCTACCAGTAAAACCATCACCTAATTTACCAAATGATACTTCTATTTTATTATATCCCACCTTGGGTTTATTTGAAGGAACAGCGGTTAGTCTGGGTCGTGGAACAGATTATCCTTTTCAATATATTGGTAGTCCGTATGTAGATAGTACCTCTTTTCCTTTTAAATTTACACCACATGTTACCAAAATATCCAAGAAACCTAAGTTTCAAGACACGTTATGTTATGGTTTAAATATGGCTAGTTTTTACCCAATTATTTTAAAACAAAAACAAATAAACCTAACCGTTTTAAATCAATTTTATCATCATAGCCAAAATTTAAAAGGTTCTTTTTTCGATCGAAATTTTAATTACCATTCTGGGAATGATGAGTTACAAAAACAAACCGATTTAAGCTTATCACCCGATGAAATAAGGGCTTCGTGGAAGGAGGGTATTTATAAATTTAAAGAAATAAGAAAAAAGTATTTGATATATGACGATTTTTAGAACCACTATTTTTGTTCGATAATTTTAATCCACATTCTTATATCAATTAGGGGGCGGTCATCTTTATTTTTTCCAACAGAAGCTATTTTATCTATTACTTCTAGCCCCTCAATTACTTCACCAAAAATAGTGTATTGACTATCTAAATGAGGTGTTCCTCCAATTGTTTTATAGATTTGTTTGTGTTCGTCCGAAAATTTAAAATGAGGTTCATTTTCATAAATAGATTGAACGGCCTCATTTAGTTTTTTGAAATAAACCATTAAACTATCATTATTTTGCGCTTTTTTAAAAGCATTTATTTTATCATTCAATTCTTTATTTTCAGGTTTTGCTAGATAATCTGTTTTTATTTTTGTTAATAAAACGTTATTGATTCTCTTTTCATAAGAAACCAAATCTTCATCGGTTCTAACTTTACCTTGTACAATATAAAACTGGCAAGCCGAAGAAGCTTTTTGAGGGTTTACATCATCGCTATTTCTGGCGGCACACAACATGCCTTTTTTATGACAAAGTGAAGGAACATACTCCATAGGTACTGTATAATTTAAGTCGCCATCACCCAAAAACTTTTTAGAATCAGCATGTTTACTATCCGGGTCGCCACCTTGTATCATAAATCCCTCAATTACTCGATGAAACAATAAGCTATCGTAAAAATGTTCACGTACCAGTTTTATGAAATTATCACGATGTTGAGGTGTTTCGTTAAATAATTTTACAGTCATATTCCCATAACTAGTAGCTATGAGGATAGTTTCTGATGAGTAGGTTTGAGAAAAACCAATTTTACTCAATAAAAGTAGGCTTAAACTCAATATTATGGCTTTTATGTACATTTTATTATTTTTTTTACTATATTTGACTACAAATATTAGAAAGTAATATTAAAATATGAAATTAAAATTATTTACTTCGAGTTTAGCTATATGCTTTATTATTACCATGTTTAGTAGTTCATGCGTTAAAAAAACGGATTGCAAATTGGTAATCACAACTCATGATCAGTATGGCAATATAGTGGCAAATGCTAGTGTAAAGCTATATGCTAATATAAAAACTGCCTCTGGTTCTACGGTAGAAGCTGATTTAAAAGCAGAAGGTGTTTCTGATGGAAGTGGTACAAGTACTTACACATTTAAGTTACCAGCTATTTTAGATGTTAAGGCAACTTATGGCTCTACTACTGGCGTTGCTATAGTTAAGCTAGAAGAAGGCAAAACAACTACTAAAGATGTAGTTTTAAAGTAAACTTCTATTTTCTTCATTTTATCGATTATTTCTTTCAAGCAACAGTTAAAGGTTGTTGGGATTTGCTTTTGCCTTTTTTTAGACAAAGCTTGGTTATCATATCAATAATATATCATATATTTAACTGATATTCATCAGTTATTTAAAAAGGGGAGCTAATTATTTTTAGCAAAAACCTCTTAATTTAAATAATTTGAACATGAATATCGTAGGAAACAATAATGATAGGATAATTATGGAGAGCTTAAATGCCTTATTTGAATTTGCTACCGAAGGTATCATGATTACGAATCAAAAAGGGGAAATTATACGAATAAACCCAAGCGCATTAAAGATGTTTGGTTATGAAAAAGGGGAGTTGGTTGGTGAGAAATTAGAAAAATTAATTCCAAAACGTTTTGCCGATTCACATCCAAAGCATAGAGAGAATTACAACAATAGCCCGCGCTCTCGTGCAATGGGTAAAAATTTGGAGCTATATGGACTAAGAAAAAATTTTACAGAATTTCCAGTAGAAATTAGTTTATCGTATTATAGAAATGAAGATGAAACTTTTGTTATTGCATTTATAGTAGATATTACTGAGCGTAAGAAATACCACAATTCGATACTACAGCTCACGCACAGCCTAGAAAAAATGGTTGAAGAACGAACGAAAAATTTACAAGAAGCCTTAAAAGATTTAGAAGAATCGAAGCAACAATTGAGCGATTCCCTTAAAAAAGAAAAGGAATTAAATGAAATGAAATCGCGATTTGTAACTATGGCATCTCATGAGTTTAGAACACCACTCAGTACAATTTTATCATCTACCTCTTTAATTGGGAAATATACTACTACCGAGGATGATGAAAAAAGACAGAAGCATGTGTCGCGTATTAAATCGGCAGTGGCAAATATGAATTTAATTTTAAATGATTTTTTATCTGCCGAGCACTTAGAAGAAGGAAAAGTATTGGTTAATTTAAGTTTGTTCTCTTATACCGAGCTGGTTCAGGAAGTGATTAACGAAATTAAAACGCTATTAAAAGAAGGACAAAATATTATTTATCATCACACAGGAAACGATGAGATTTATTCTGATAAACAAAAGATAAGAAATATATTAATCAACTTAATTTCAAATGCCATTAAGTTTACATCAGAAGGCAAAGTAATAACTGTAACATCTAAAACCGAAAAGTTGAGTTTTCAGTTAGCAGTTGCTGATAAAGGTATTGGTATTCCTAAAGAAGAACAGAAATATTTATTCGATAGATTTTTTAGAGCAAAGAATGTTACCAATATTCAAGGTACTGGCTTGGGGTTAAATATTGTAAAAAAATATGTAGAAGCATTAAAAGGCGAAATCTCATTTAAGAGTGAACTCAATAAAGGTACCGAGTTTAGTATTATTTTGCCCTTAAAAACAAACGACTAATTTTTATAAATTTGTAAGAATGAAAACAATATTATTAATAGAAGACAATACAGAGGTAAGAGAAAATACTGCCGAAATTTTAGAATTATCGGGATATAAAGTATTACAAGCAGAAAATGGTAAAGTAGGCTCAGAAATAGCCATTAAACAAAAACCAGATTTAATTATTTGCGATATTATGATGCCTGTATTAGATGGTTATGGAGTAATTCATATTTTATCTAATAATCCTGATACTGCCTCTATTCCGTTTATATTTTTAACAGCCAAAGGAGAACGTAATGATTTTAGAAAAGGAATGGAATTGGGTGCCGACGATTATATCACTAAGCCATTTGATGATGTGGAACTATTAAAAGCTGTAGAAAGCCGTTTAAAGAAAACATCTTTGCTTAAAACAGAATATTCGAGAGATAGCGCTGGTATTGTAAAATTTATGGATGAGGCAAAATCCTTACAAGAACTTAAAAACTTAACCAATGGTGCTAAATCAAAAGTATTTAAGAAGAAAGATTTAATTTTTACAGAAGGCAATAGCCCTAATTATTTGTATTTACTAGAAAAAGGTAAAGTAAAGATTTACAGATCGCATGAATACGGTAAAGAATTAATTATCAATTTATGTAAACAGGGCGACTTTTTTGGATACACAGCATTATTAGATGAATCAGCATATCTTGAAAGTGCTGAAGCATTGGAAGACTGTACGATTGTTCAAATTCCGAAAGAAGATTTTTATGCTTTACTCAATAATAATCATGGTGTTATGAAACGCTTTGTAAAGTTGTTATCTAACGAAATACAAGAGAAAGAAGATCAACTGCTAAAAATGGCCTATAGCAGCGTAAAGAAACGAGTGGCAGAGGCTTTATTACTGTTGCAAAAACGTTATAAAGAAAATGCGGATAACAAATTTAGTATGTCTATATCGCGCGAAGACTTAGCCAATATTGTTGGTACAGCTACCGAATCATTAATAAGAACACTAAGCGATTTTAGAGAGGATAAGTTAATTGAAATAAAAGGAAGTAACATTACCATTGTAGATGATGAACGATTAGGAAAGATAATGAAAGGTAATTATTAAAAAGAACAGATCTCAAATTAACTGAAATTAGTTTAACTAACCCGAACGTGTGTTCGTGTAATTGAATTTCTTTTTATTTCTTTTGCCTTGAAGCAAAAGAAACAAAAGTTTTTCATTAACTTAGATTCTGAAAATGAGTATATAAATGCACGGATACCAGCCCAACTTCTCACGCTTCATATCCGCACGAGCGGGTCGTAGTAAACTAAATAAGTGCTTAGTTATTCTTGATAAACTTCTTTATTATTTTACTTTTATTAGTTTTTAATTCTAACCAATAAATACCTATAGCTAATCCTGTAATATTTATTTCAGACTTCTCACCTTCTATATTATAAGTTTTTACAACTTCTCCCAATGCATTATATATTAAAATGCTATGGTTTATTTTATCATTATATGATTTATCATAAATCGTTAATTTATCACTTGTAGGATTAGGATATAAATCAAAAGAATCTAAAGTAATCTGATTTTCGGTAATAGAAGTGTAAATAAAACTTTCACAAGATGAAGTTATGCTACAATTTCCATTGATTAATAACACACTATAATTTCCAGATACAGTTGGATAGAAATCTTTATTAGTTTCACCTATTATGATTTGTGCATTGTTACAATCATACCATTGGTAATTTGCATTTTGTTCAGCAGCACTTAAATAATTAGCATTTACAATAATTGAATTGTTTAAAAAATTACAGTTTCCATATCGTGCATAATATGCTCCAGGACCTGTTGTGGTTGTAAATAATTGATTTTGGTTTGCGACTTCTCTATTATAAATAATTGTATTACTAGCATTAATACAGGTATAAACATTTGCATTATTATCAATCGCAATACCAACTGCGTCATCGTTAGACGAAGAGCCTAACTTTATTCCCCAATTAAAATACCCATTTTCATTATATGAAGCAATGTATGTATCAGTTGTGCTAAACTCTCCAGTTAAATTTAAAGTGCCCGCAGTGCCATCAACATCTATATCCATTTTATATCCTCCTAAAATAAACATGTTGTTTATACTATCTAAAACAATTTGTTTTGGATCTTCTGCAAATGAATTAGCAACACGGCGAATCCAATTTAATTCTAAGCTAGTATTGTATTGAGCCAGAAAACAATCACCTCCTCCACCATAAGGTGTAAGACTAGTGGTACTACCATTATAATTAAAATTGTTATTTGCGGTATTATAAGTACCAACAATATCTAACTTCCCATTATTATCTGCTAACATATCAATAATTTTAATTGTATTATCCGATACTAATCCCATTCCTACAATTGGATTGTATAACGCATCTAATTTTACCACATAACTACTCGAAACACCAAGGTATGGATCGCCAATATATAAATCATTATTTACGCCTGGGGCAATGTCTCGTGTTGAGGTATAATCACCAGAAACGAAAATATTATTATTATCATCTAAACAAATTTGGTTTACTGTTATTCCATCATCCATTCCAATGCCGTCAACATAATTACCATTACTATTGTACTTTGCTATAAAACCATAATAGGTATCTAAATAATTAATACCAGCACCAGGATTAAAATCTATATTATCTTGTACATATCCTACACAATGTATGTTATTGTTTTCATCAATATAAGTATCCGTAAAATAATTTTTTGAACCTTCACCAAAACTATTAAACCATCCAAAAGTTCCATCACTATTATATTTTAACATAAACATATCGGAGTTTGGCGCAGAATTAGCATTTGAATACACATCATTTACAACACCTGACGCGTCAACATCAAATATACCCACGAAACCACCAGAAATAATAATTGCTCCACTTGTATCTGTATTTACATTATTAACAGTAAAGGTTCCTGATTCGCCCGGCATTGGCTCAATCCACTTTGCCCATGTTAAATTTCCGAGTGGGTTATATTTTAAAATATATAAGCCATTAATTACGTTTGGTGGAGTTACAGTTGAAGGCCCAGGATCTAAATCAATTAGGGGTAATTGATATCCTACTAAGTACGAGTTTCCGTTTTTATCAACTGTAAATGCTTTTACATTTAAAGTAGATAGTTGATTTCCCCATATGTTAGAAGGCAAGGTAGAAGAGGCTTGATTATAATTAACTTGAATACAACTTGTAGTGTCTGTGCAGCCCTGTTTCATTAATATTACAGCATAATCTGCACTTGAATTAACCGAGAAATCCTTTGCAGTAGCATTATTAATAATTGAGCTTGTTGTACAATTATACCATTGATAATTTATAAATGTTTCTGCAGATGATAAAACATAATTAGATAAGGTAACATTATCATTTAAAGGAATAACAGTTAAATTCAAGGTAATAATACTATCACAACCTAATATATTTAAAAGTGTATCAATATAAACACCTGAAGTATTTAATATTGTGCCATTAAAATTATATGACTGTGTAGAACAAATTGTTTGGTTAATTTCAACATTATGCGGAATAACATTTAAATTTAAACTTACAATACTATCGCAGCCGCCAACCGAGTTGTAGATTAGCGGATACACCCCAGAAGTATTAAATGTTTGTGTTCCAATTACTAAAGTATCATCATAACATATTGTTTGGTAAATTGTATCAACATTACCAATTTCACAATTCAAATTGTACCTTGCAATAAACATCATATTTGTAGGATGGTTTACATTAAATGTACCGCTAGCTGTCATGTCAAAATCAAAGGTTTGGTTAGCTGCATGCTCACCAAAAAAATCCAATTTATTAGTTATGCTATTATATTGCATATAATTTTCATAACCATTTAATGAATTAATGGTTCCTATTGCAATTAATGAGTCGTTTGGCGAATATTTAGCAATAAAACTACCAAAGCCTGTAACTGTATATGTACCGGCTACACTAGGGTCAAAGTCGGATACAGTAGAACTTAAATCATACTGCCCCTGTACAATAACATTATCATTTACATCTGCAAAAATTGAATAAATCCCAGAGAATGTTGTTGGGGTATTACCATGTGTAAATGCTGAGATAAAACCCATATTTTGATTGTATTTTGCAACAAAAAAATCTGGACTTGATGGGCCCGCAGATAAGTATGTATTACCAGCGCCAAAATCAAAATCAGGTGTTCCCGCAAAATCGCCTGCTAACAATAAATTATTTTGAGAATCAAAATTAAGAGTAGCAAACCTTGAGCCTGTTAAAACATTTGCAAACTGAAATTGAAAATTAGCATCAAACTTTGCAATACATCCGGTATTAAGCCCTCCTGTTCCAACTACATTATTAAGTGCTGCAGAAGGGTCTATATCTACGGTGTATTGATATATTTGGCCTAAAATCCAGATGTTTCCAATTCCATCGGTTTTTATACGAGAAAATTCAAACATATTACTTCCAATTGGAGCACGGTCGTTTGCTCCTTCAAAATCAGCAGCAGAAATAAAATTTCCATTAAAATCGTACTTAACTATTGCAAATGTTTTCCGATTTAGTGTTGTTGTAGTATCATAAAGTAAATAGGTTGTACCTATTGCAGGATCTACATCCACCGTATCATCAAAAAAACCAGCAACAAGTAATTGTTGATTTGTTTGATCGAGTGTAATAAACTCCACGTGATTTACTGCAAATGATTCTACAGGAACTGAAATATCCGTTTGAAAAGCCCATATTAATTGACCATTACTTGAATACTTTGCAATAAAATTACCGCTTGCAGATAAATAAAATGAAGTTCCTAAAGGATTTATATTTGTTGTATTAGTAGTAGTTCCAAACACATAAATATTGCCAGATGCATCAACTGTAACATTATGGTACAAGTCATCCGTGGTTGAACTTAGAATTATTTTCCACACTAAATTTCCTGAAGCGCCGTACTTAGCCAAACAAGCATCTGCAGTTGGAGTACCGAAACCATTATCAGTACTGGTTGCTATTGTAGTAGCCGATGTTATGTCTAAATCTTTAGTGCCTGCAAATGAACCACACAAATAAAAATTTCCATAATTATCATTTGCCACTTGCTTAACATCTATATTGTGTGAGTATTCCCATAAGAGAGAAGGTGTTTGTATTTGTGAAAACGAAGCAGTTGTGACTAGCGGCAACAAAAAGTTCAATATTACTTTTCTCATAATCATTAACTGAATTGTATACAAATTTACAATAATATTTGATCTTAACAAGTTAAATTGAGTTCACTTAAAAAGTCCAACGAACATTTTTAGATAAAATAGATTCTAGGGCACTACTTTTATTTTAATAAAAGATTTCCTACAAAAGCATAGACGTTATATAGTACCAACCTTATTAGGTTGATCTCAACAACTATAGCTCTTTTCTGTCCTCGCCTTTGATACCACTCGATTTTTACGCAACATTTTAAAATACCATGGCGCTAACCGAAATAGTATAGCGTGTAACCCCACGCACAGGCTTTTGAGTGCGTGGATTTTTATTTTTCGCAGATATGGCAGTGAGAAAATCGAAGGGTGGGCACGAGCGCTTCGTGGGGTTTTTGAATCGGCGGTTTTGTTTAACGGAGGAACGTGCGCAGAAAACAAAAATATCCTTCCGAAAAATAAAACGGTTTTGGATACTTTTGGCGCCAAAAGTATCGTAAAAAAAATCTCTTACTTTCTTTTGCCTTGAAGCAAAAGAAATTTATAAAAATCAAAAAATTAATTTTCTAAGCTACTAATTAATTTTTCTAAAATAGAAATAGCTGATAAACTAATAATTGTTCCAGGGCCAAACACACCTGCTACGCCTGCTTTATATAAGAAGTCATAATCTTGCTGCGGAATGACACCGCCTGCAATCACTAAAATATCTTCGCGCTTGTATTTTTTTAATTCTTCAATAACCTGCGGAATGAGTGTTTTATGTCCTGCTGCTAATGATGAAACGCCTAAAATATGCACATCGTTTTCTACGGCTTGTTTTGCCGCCTCGGCTGGTGTTTGAAACAATGGGCCAATATCTACATCAAAACCCATATCAGCAAAACTGGTTGAAATAACTTTAGCGCCGCGGTCGTGCCCATCTTGCCCCATCTTGGCAATCATAATTCTTGGTCGGCGACCGTCTAATTCAGCAAATTTATCTGCTAATTCTTTAGCTTTCAAAAAGTGTTTATCCATACTTATTTCTTTACTATACACGCCTGCTATGCTTCTAATGTTGGCTTTATATCTTCCATATACTTCTTCCAGCGCATACGATATTTCACCCAAACTACATCTTACTCGTGCTGCATTTACTGCTAGTTCTAATAAGTTTCCTTTGCCAGTTTTAGCAGCTTGTGTTAAGGCCTCTAAAGCTTTTTTTACTTCTTCCGAGTTGCGTTCGGCTTTTAATTGTTTTAAGCGCTCTATTTGTTGTGCTCTTACTTTGGCATTATCAACATCTAAAATCTCTATCGCTGTTTTTTCATCGGTTAGGTATTCGTTTACTCCTACAATTATATCTTTTCCGCTATCAATACGGGCTTGCTTGCGTGCGGCTGCTTCTTCAATGCGCATTTTAGGAATACCTGTTTCAATGGCTTTGGCCATACCGCCCAATTGCTCTACTTCTTCAATTAATGCCCAAGCTTTATGAGCAATGTCGTGTGTTAATGTTTCTACATAATATGAACCTGCCCATGGATCCACTACTTTACAAATATTAGTTTCTTGCTGCAAATAAATTTGTGTGTTACGAGCAATGCGTGCACTAAAATCGGTAGGTAGGGCAATGGCTTCGTCTAAAGCATTGGTATGTAAACTTTGTGTGTGTCCCATTGCCGCTGCTAGTGCTTCAATGCAAGTACGTGTTACGTTATTAAATGGGTCTTGCTCGGTTAAGCTCCATCCGCTAGTTTGACAGTGCGTGCGCAAGGCCATGCTTTTTTCGTTTTTAGGATTAAATTGTTTTACCAATTTTGCCCATAGCATACGTGCAGCGCGCATTTTTGCTATCTCCATAAAATGATTCATGCCAATGGCCCAAAAGAAAGAAAGGCGAGGTGCAAAATCATCAATATTTAATCCAGCTTTTATACCAGTGCGTATGTACTCTAATCCATCGGCTAGGGTGTAAGCAAGCTCTATGTCGGCTGTTGCGCCAGCCTCTTGCATGTGGTAACCACTAATTGAAATGGAATTAAACTTTGGCATTTTTTGAGAGGTAAACTCAAAGATGTCGGCAATAATTTTCATAGAGTGTGCGGGCGGATAGATGTAAGTATTACGCACCATAAATTCTTTAAGAATATCGTTTTGAATGGTGCCACTTAATTTCTCCATGCTTACACCTTGTTCTTCGGCAGCTACTATATAAAAAGCTAATATGGGCAACACCGCACCATTCATAGTCATACTCACACTCATTTGGTCGAGCGGAATTTGATCAAAAAGCACTTTCATATCTAAAACCGAATCAATGGCAACACCTGCTTTTCCAACATCTCCTACTACACGCTCGTGGTCGCTATCATAGCCTCTGTGTGTGGCTAAGTCAAACGCTACCGACAAGCCTTTTTGTCCTGCCGCTAAGTTACGACGATAAAAAGCATTACTTTCTTCGGCGGTACTAAATCCAGCATATTGTCGAATCGTCCACGGGTTTTGAACATACATGCTTGTGTATGGTCCTCTTAAAAAAGGTGCTAAACCTGCGCCAAACTGTAAGTGTTCAAATGCTTGTATATCCTTAGCTTGGTAAGCAGATTTTACTTCAATTTGTTCGGGCGTTACAAAAGTGTCGTGAGTTTCTTCTGTTTGCTTTGCTTGAATTTTTGGTGAAGTATAAGTAATATTTGAAAAATCTTTACGCATAGTTATTTTGTAACAGGTTGAACAGTTTCAATATGTGCAGCAAGTGATAAGGCACTTAATGGCTTAATGAGGCTTTTTTCAGTGTTTTGTGTTGTATTAACATGAACAGTAGTTTTGCTATTGGGGTTTAAATATTTATTAACGCCAATGATAACAAGTTCTCCTTTTTGCGCTTTTTCTACGAGCTTTTCTTGTTGTTGTTCTACCTCGTGTTGAATAATGTTTTGTTCTAGGGCTGCAATAAAACCACCTTTGGCCTCGTAGGTTTTAAATTGCTCAAAGGCTTTAGTAGCTAGTTGTTCGGTTAGGGTTTCAATGTAATACGAACCAGCTCCAATATCGGTTGTTTTATTAAGATAACTTTCTTCTTTTAAGATAATTTGTTGGTTTCTAGCCATTCGAGTTGCTAAGCTTGTTTCCTCACTTTTAGATGTGGCATTAAAAGGTTCAACATATAAATAATCGCAACCGCCAATTACCGAACTCATTGCTTGAGTAGTGCTTCTTAAAAGATTGGTATGCTCATCTTTGGGAGCTAGTGTAAGATGTGAGGTAGTGCAAGCAATTGAAATAGGCGCTTGGATGTTGTATGTTGTATGAAGAAAAGTAATTAGTTTTCGTAATGCTCTGAGTTTAGCAATTTCAGCAAAAAAATCAGTACCAATAGCAACGTGAATTTGAACGCCTTTTTCTAAGAATGAGAAGTTGCCACCTTGTTCATTAAAGTATTGTAGATATTCGTTATAATGACTTAATATTAATGCTAATTCTGTTACTTGATGAGCACCTGTATTTTGATAAAGAGAAGCATCAATTAATAATTGATAACGATTAAATGGTACTTGACTTACTTGTTTGATGGCATCAAAATCAGTTGATTGGTTTTGAATCCAGTTTCCTGTTTTAACAAAACGAGCCAGTACATCATAATTAATACTAAGGTTTAATTGTTTTGTGTCTAATTGTTGTTCGGTAATAAACTGATTTAATTGAGCAATAAATTCTTGAACAGGTTGTGTAACATAAAACTGAGTAGCAATAAATTCAATTTGAATGTCTTTTAATAGTTGAGCTAAATTGGTAGTTTTATTTAAATAAAAACAAAGGGCAGAGGCACCACCATTCAGCGCTTCGAGGGCTTGTTTGTTAGCTTGTAACTCGTTTTCTACCTGAATTTTCACACCAATATTCCAATCGTTATGATAAAACACAGGTTGAGCTTGTGCAGGTAAATCTTCTTTGGTATAAAAAGGTTGTATCGAAATTCCAGTATCTGCTTGCCAAGTTAATTGGTTAAAATCAATACCTTTTAAATCTTTGGCTAACTTTTCTTTCCATTGATTGACACTGGTTGGGCTAAATTCAGAAAATAATGGTTGCATGAGCAAGTCTTAAAAATTTTGAGCAATTTCTTTTTTAATATAATCTACGGCTATTTCGCAAGGTAATTTTTTACCTAAGTTTGAGCAAACACTTAAAATCATCATGGCTAATTCATTACTTGGCGCATCAGCAGGAACTTTAGTTGCCGTTAGGTTTATTAATTGTGTAATTTCTTCTTTGGCATTTTTTACCATTTCCCAAGCACCAGCCGACATATAAATTTGCTGCGACAAGTTATGTTCAAATTCAGATTTAATAGCGTTCACAAGTTCTAATTGAAGTTGTCGAGCATTCATCCCATGACGATTCACTCTTACAATTAATGTGTTAGGATTCATGCGTTCAAGATAAATAACAATGCGCTCGTAGGCTTGAAGTTTTAAAGGGGTTATTGTGCCAATATTTGTTTTCTTTAATTCATGCTCTCGGCGGTTTTTATCATTATCTAAAAATCGTTTAACTAAAAAATAGGAGGCTGCAAATACAGCTCCAGCAGGAATTAATATTTTTAAAATTTCAACTAATGCGTTCATTATGTATGTTTTATTAGAGTGTTAAAGATACATATCTTATGTGGATTTACATCATATATCGGTCGAAAAAATAGAATTAACCGCCCGCTTTTTTAGCCTTATAATTTGCTTTTAATAAGATGTCTAGAATCTTATCTCGGTTGTCGCCTTGTATTAAAATTTCGCCATCTTTGGCATTGCCACCTACGCCACATTTTTGTTTGAGTGTTTTCGCTAAATCATTCAAATCAGCCTCTGTGCCTATAAATCCTGAGATGCGTGTCAGTAATTTTCCGCCACCTAATCTATCTAAAAATAGTTTTAAATTTTGTTTGGCTGGTTCTAAGGTTACAGCTTCTTCTTCCTCGTTATGTTCGTAGTTAAAGTTTGGATTAGTAGAATAAACTACATTTACTCGGTTTTTATCTTTCTTACTCATCGCTTGTTTTTAAATAAGGTAATGATTATGATAATAGGCAATAAAATATAGATAGCCATCCAAATATAATTTGCAGCATAGTTGGTTTTAGTGGGCGCTAATACCGTAGCAAGATGGTGTGTTGTGGCTAATTCTTTTGGTTGAAGGGTTGTTAAACTATCTTTCAAATGATAATGTTTTTTTAAAAACACCATGGCTTGTTTATAGTCTTGTTGTGCTTCTAATAACTGGCTTTGTTGTAAATAATAATCTGCTAAAATACTTGGTAAATTTTTGGTAGTAGCAATGTTATGTGTAAGCAACAAAAAATTACTAGCTTGGTTATAATTTTTTTGAATAAAATAAATAGATGCTAAGTTCAAATAACTATCAGCCAGTTCAATTTCATTGCCAATTAATTCTTTTTGTTTCAAACTTTCTTCAAAATAAAGTAGTGCACTATCTAGTTTATCTTGTTCTTTAAAAATGGTACCAATATTATTGTAGCAAGTGGCAGTTAGTTGTATGTCGCCTAATTGATTGGCGTAGCCTAAGGCAGTTTTAAATTGATGTATTGAAGCATCAAATTGTTGTTGACTGAATTTTAAAGTACCAATATTTATTAAACAACGTGTTACTTGTAACACATGATTCAGTTTGTGCGAAATTTGTAAGGATTTTAAATAAGCCTCTTCGGCGAGCTGATACTCATTCATATCGCTATACACATTTCCTAAGTTAGCTAAATTCATAGCTACACCTATTTCATCTTTTAATTGTTCGTGATGTTGAAGCGATTGTTTTAAATATAAAATAGCTTGCTCAAAATTTGATTTTTTATAATGTAATAAGCCTAATATGTTTTCGCTTTTAGCCAAATGGCGCATGCTGTTACTTTGTTTAGCAGCAACTTCGGCTTCGTTGGCAAATTGTAAAGCCACATCTAAATCTATTGTTCTTAATTCAAAAGCTTTGGTGCAAAGCTGATTAACACGTTCTGTATCGTTTTCAAGTTGTTGAAGTTGATACAACAACGAATCGGGCGATTGCCCCATAAGCACATTAAAACAAAGTAGGAAGCTATAAAAAATGTATCTTAACATTAGCTGTAAATATACTTTGTTTTTCCTTATGTTTATTATAATTTTAAGGCATGATACATTATAAAGTTTACCTTAAAAAACCTCAATCGCATTACATATATATTGATTTAACGATAGATAAGATTGAGAGCAATACACTTGAACTACAATTACCAGCATGGCGACCAGGGCGCTATGAATTAGGTAATTTTGCAAAAAACATAAAACGTGTTGATGCCTTTGATGCAAATGGAAAAGCATTACCATATACTAAATTAACTAAAGATTTATGGCAAATAACAACTCATGGCTCCACATCTGTAAAAGTAACTTATAGTTATCATACCTCTGAAATTAATGCTGGTAATTGCTACGCCGATGAAACTCAGTTGTATTTGAACCCTGTGCATTTATGTTTATATGTTCCACAACGTATGCACGAAGAACATATTTTAGAATTAGATATACCTGATGATTACAAGATAGCAACATCCTTAAAACAAGAAGGAAAAAAACTCACAGCCGTATCATTTGATGAGTTAGCCGATAGTCCTGTTTTAGCTTCAGCGCAATTACAGTCACAGTATTATGAAGTGAATCAAATAAAATTTTGGCTTCATTTTTTAGGAGAATGTAAACCCGATTTTGAAAAATTAAAAACGGATTTTATTAAATTTACTAAAACTCAAATTAGTTTTTGGCAGGGATTTCCAGTTAATGAGTATCATTTTTTATTTCAGGTATTACCGTATAAGTATTATCATGGCGTTGAACATCAAAAATCAACAGTTATTGCTATTGGGCCAGGTTATCATTTGAATAAAGGTAAAACCTACGAAGACATTTTGGGTGTATCAAGTCATGAATTATTTCATACATGGAACATTAAATACATTCGCCCTGCAGAAATGTTACCTTATGATTTTACGAAAGAGAACTATGCACGCACGGGTTATGTTTACGAAGGGTTTACAACCTATTATGGCGATGTGTTACTCTTAACAAGCGGTGTGTTTACTCAAGCTCAATATTTTGAAACCCTAGAAGAACGATTAAATAAACATTTTCATAATTACGGGCGATATAATTTATCGGTAGCACACTCTAGTTTTGAAACTTGGTTAGATGGTTATGTGGCAGGCGCTCCTTACCGCAAAACATCTATTTACGACGAAGGAAATTTAGTAGCTTTTATGTTAGATGTGTTAATTATGAAACATAGCCAACATCAAAAAGGCTTAAGAGATGTGTGTCGTTATTTGTATCAGCAATTTGGACAAAAAAATAGTGGTTATACCGAAAAAGACATTATCATATTATGCGAACAAGCTGCAGGAGTTAGTCTTCAGTCGTTTTTTGAAAATTATGTGTATGGCACTGAAGATTACGAACCACAACTGATAACTTGTTTTGAATACTTAGGATTAAGTCTCACTAAAAAAGCCTCTACGCATGTGTCCGAATCTGTATTTGGATTTAAAACAGCGGATATTGGCACTAACAAAAAGATTACTTTAATTGCGCCATATTCGCCTGCTTGGAAAGCAAATTTAAGTATAGGCGATGAAATATTAGCTGTAAATGGTTATACGCTTAAAAATGATTTTCATGAGTGGATGACTTATTTTAAAGGCACAAGTATTCAGTTAACGGTCTCGTCAAATCAACAATTGAAAACTATTGAACTACCTCTTCAAGAAAAACAACACAGTTATTTTGATACCCTTAAAATTGAGCACAAAGAAAAGTTAGAACACGAACACTTTAAAAAATGGATAGAATTGAATAGCTAAAGTGTTTTATTAAAACGCTTCATCAATATCATTTCTTCTAATGATGTCGCTACTATTAGAGCCATCTTCTTTCCCCCAATTTTTAGATTGTAATACTTTTACACTATTAGAATCTTGAGATAAAAATTCGTCATTTTGTGGCATACCAGATGAAGAAGAAAGGTAAACGGAATTATCATCATAATCTAAATCTGTAAACTTAGCATACTGACCAATAAATTTAAGCGGTACATCTACAATCGCACCATGACGGTTTTTAGCAATGATAATTTCTGCTTTGTTTTTTGTAGGTTGATTTTGTTCATCAGTCTCAATTCCATAATATTCAGGACGGTAAATAAACATAACCATATCCGCATCCTGCTCAATAGCACCCGATTCACGTAAGTCGCTTAATTGAGGGCGTTTACTGCCACCTGGGCGGTTTTCAACCTGACGGCTTAATTGCGAAAGGGCAATAATTGGAATTTCTAGTTCTTTAGCTAACGATTTTAAACCACGAGATATTTGCGAAATTTCTTGTTCACGATTGCCTTTACTATCTGGCCCGCCACTCATTAATTGTAGATAATCAATAATAATTAAAGATACATTTTGTTGTTCTTTTAATCGACGTGCCTTGGCTCTTAGTTCAAAGATAGAAAGCGCAGGTGTATCATCAATATATAAAGGCGCTACCGATAATTTTTTAATTCGTTCATTTAATTGTACGAACTCATGATTATCTAAATTTCCTTTTAAAATTTTTCCTTGGTCAATTTCAGTTTCCGATGCAATTAATCGTTTTACTAATTGTATAGACGACATCTCTAACGAGAAAATAGCAACGGGTTTATTAAATTCAACAGCTGCATTTTTAGCCATAGTAACCACAAAGGCTGTTTTACCCATACCAGGACGAGCAGCTAAAATTAGTAAGTCGGATTTTTGCCAGCCACCTGTAATACGGTCTAGTGCTGAGAATCCAGAAGGCACGCCAAGCAAACCATCTGTTTGTGCAGAAGCGGTTTCAATTTCATTAATTGCTTGTGCAATTAATGAGGTCATATTCGAATGTTGTTTTCTAACATTTGAATCTAAAATTTTAAAAATATGTTGAGTGGTAGAATCTAATAATTCAAACACGTCGGTACTTTCTTCATAAGCTGTTTTAATGGTTTCGGTACTGATGCGGATTAACTCACGTTGAAGATATTTTTGTGCAACTATGCGTGCATGATACTCAATGTTAGCCGACGAAGCAATGCGATTGGTAAGAGATGCTACATAGAATGAACCCCCAACAATTTCTAATTCTCCAGAACGTTTTAATTCTTGGGTTACTGTTAAAATATCTACTGCTTCAGAGCGATTAAATAAATTGTAAATAGCTTTAAAAATAATGCCGTTTTGTTCTTTATAAAAACTTTCAGGAGACAATATATCTATTACAGTACTAAGAGCATCTTTTTCTAAGAGCATAGCACCAAGTACCGCTTCTTCCATATCAACGGCTTGTGGTTGTATCTTTCCACCTTCAATAGTAGTAACTGGAGTATATAATTTTTTTCTGGTTTTATTTTGGTTCTCGAAATTTTGCATAGTTCAAATAGTGTGAAAGCAAAAATGCTCAATACTTTCTAATAACGGAAGTTACAAAATTTTGAGCGCATTTGCAATTATTAAAAAACATGTTTATTGTTTGTTAATATGTATAATTGTTTAGATATAATGCCTTGATTTTCAATTCGGAAAAAATGACCAATTGGTTAAATGTTTTTATTCACTTTACTGTGAGTATTGTTAAGAAAGTGCTATTTATTTTATAAACAATTAAAAAGTTAATGTATTGTTATAAAATTATTACAGAATCTTGCCGTATATTTACTTTATAGTTTTGACAATTAAACAAATTACATATATATTCCTTTGCTTTGTGTTTGTATTTGTGTGTGAGAAATCAGTACATGCACAAAACACGGATGAGATTCGTTTTTTAGAGTATTTTAACCAACTTAGCTATGCCAAAAAAATAGCCGCCTTTGATTCGTTGCATGGTAATCAGAAGTTAAAGTATTATCCTGATGTGAAAGCTGAATTAGAAACCATTAAACAAAAGGCACTTGCTGATAATAAACAAGAGATAATAGCTAAGTTACAAAAAATAGATGCAGAGATGCATTATCTCAACAAAAACTATACACAAACCATTTCATTACTTACAGATTTATTGGCCCAGCATAGGGTATTTAATTTTAGAGATAGTATCTCGGTTTTATATTTATTAAAAAATAGTTATGTAAAAGTGCAGTCATTACATAAGGCTATTGAAATTCATAAAGTGATGGAGGTGCTAAAAAAGCAACATCCAGGAATAAGCGAATGGATGTACCATCCAAAACTAAGTGTTATTTATTATAACATGAAATTATTTAAGCAATGCTTAAATCAACAACTACAAGAATACAAAGAAATTAAACATGATAAGAATATGGTATTGGGGTATCACAATAACAGAGGCTTGTTTTGGATGAAAGAAGGTACTTACGACAGTGCACTTGCCAGTTATGATTATGCAAGAAAATTGTTTTTTGAAATTTATGATAAAAATAAACTGACACCTAATGATAAAGCATTACTGGGATTATTAAACGGGAATACAGGAGTTGTATATATTCAATTGAAAAAATATGATAAGGCTATTCCGTTAATAAAAAATGACCTTGAGGCTAGTTTGGCTATTAAAGATTATCAAAATACAACTTCTACTCGTATTAGTTTGGCCGAATGCTTTATTGCAACCAATCAATTATCACTGGCTAAAGCGGAATTGGATAGTGCTGATCGTATCTTAAAGAACAATGATGATGTGGCATCAAAACTACAGTTGTTTAAGCAATATGCCTCCTTTTATTCTAAAGTAGGGGAGGCTCCTTTAGCTATACAATATTATAAACGTTATATAAATTTTAAGGATAGTATAGACAGAGAAGAAATTGTGAAGCAATTAATAGCATCACAAGTTACTAGTCAAATGTTTGAGAAAGAAAAACAAATTGCTGAAAATATTCGTCATTTACAGGAGAAGAAAAATGAGGTAAGCAGGCAAAAAACAATTCGAAATGCTATTTTATTTTGCGGTATAGTGTTGCTACTTACCAGTATTTTTGTAACCATTCAACTCCAAAAATTAAAAGCTAGAAATGCATTATTGAATATTAAAAACAAACGCATTGAAACTAGAAATGAGATAATAAATAAAGCTTTAAACGAAAAAGATTTATTAATAAAAGAAGTACACCACCGTGTTAAAAATAATCTTCAAATTATTTCCAGTCTTTTAAAACTTCAAGCAGCGAAATCAATAAATACCGAAATTAAAACCGCATTAACCGAGGCTGAAGATAGAATTAACTCGATGGCCTTACTTCATCAGTTGTTGTACCGTAAGAATGATATGACCACTTTAAATTTAAAGGATTATCTATCAGGTTTATTACAACAAGTGTCATTAGGCTTTGCATCCTCATCTAAACATATAATGATAAAAACAAACTTAATAGAGTTAGATTTAGATTTGGATACAGCAATTCCTTTAGGATTAATTACAAATGAACTACTATCTAATGCGTATAAACACGCATTTACCCAACAAAGCGAAGGTGAAATTAAAGTTGAACTCACTAAAATACTAAAAAATACATATTGCCTTAAGGTTTCTGATAATGGCATGGGATTACCAAGTAATATAGAAGCAGAAAAAAGCGATTCTTTAGGGTTAGAAATTGTAAGTATTTTAAGTGATCAGATAAACGCCGAATTAAAAATGTATAATCAAAATGGGGCGCATTTCGAGATTGTTTTTAAAGCAAGTTAATTATACTTTTCGTTTATGCTTCCAGCGCCTGTGACTCCACAACCATATTTCGGGTTGCGCTATGATGTCTTTTTCTAACCGCTTAGTGTGTAATTCCGAAATTTCGCCCTCCTTTGTATTCTTTGGATCTGCTACTAAGTATTCGCAATCTATTTCATAAAAGCCACGCTTTACACGTTTTACAGAGACATATATAACGGGAAAATTAAGTTTTTGAGCAATTTTTTCGGTTCCCCAAAAAACAGGAGTGTCTTGATTTAAAAAAGTGGTCCAATAAGCTCCCTCTGGTGAAGGTGTTTGGTCGGCAATAAAAGCGGTTGCATTTACTTCGTTTCTGTTTTTAATCATTTCTCGCATGGTATCTTTCATGGCATAAAGTTTAGTGCCAAAGCGAGTTCGTAGCTGATACATTAAATTATCAAAGTGTTTATTAGTAAGTGGATGATAAATGACATATAGTTGTTGTTTGTTTAATAAACTAAAAGTATTACCTGCCCATTCCCAATTGCCATAATGGCCAAGGACTAAAATGCATGATTTTTTTTGATGGTTTAATTCATCGAATAGTCGAATAGCGTTATCCGTTAGGCTACACCTTTTTATAGCATCTTCTTTTGATATAGTTAATGTTTTAAGAGTTTCTAAAAATAAATCGCACAAATAGTGATAGAATTTTTTTTCAATAAGTTTAAGTTCTTGATGGCTTTTATTTGGAAAAGAATTTTTTAAGTTTTCATATACAACTTTCTTTCTGTAACCTATTACTCTATACAATATAAAGTAAATAGCATCCGAAAAAAGATAAAATAATGGGAATGGCAATAAAGCTATTAAGTATAAAAAAGGGAGAATTAAATAATATACGATGGCTGACATAGGCTAAAATTACAGATATTATAACGATTTAATATCATTTTTTGGTAAAAATAATCGCTTTTCATTTCTTTTTTCTATCTTTATAAATTGAAATGATTAAATAAATTATGAAGAAACTATTTACATCTATTGTTTTGTTTTCAGCAATTTCAGTATCTTATGCTTTAGATGCTGGCGATCAGGTAAAAATGGTATTAGCAAAGCAAAAGTTATATGCTGGGCAATATATTGGGGCATTAAATATTTATAAAGAGGTATTACAAAAAAACCCTGAAGACGCTTCTGTGTTACATTATGTGGGATATTGTAATTATGAACTAAAGAAATATGATGTAGCACTAGAACATTTGAAAAAAGCAGTAGCAACTAACAAAAATGTTTTACCCGAAACGCACTTAGTTTTAGGTAAAATTTATTTAGCTGATGCCAATATTGATGAAGCCTTATCTGAGTTTAATATTTATAAATCGGCTGCAAAACCTAAAGATGCGGTATTTGAAGACGTAGATGTTTATATTGCTCACTGCACAAATGCTAAAGCAATGATGGCCTCGCCAATAGATGTAGTAATTACAAATTTAGGAGAGGCAATTAACTCGAAATACGACGACCAAACACCATGTATTTCGGCTGATGGGAAAAAATTAGTATTTAATTCACGCCGTCCTAGTTCAACAGATGCACCTAAAGATGTAGAGGGTGATGGTAAATATTTTCAAGATATTTATATTTCTAATTGGGATACGATTCATAAGAAATGGCAATCTGCTGATGAAGTGCCTGGTAATATCAATACAGATGCACACGATGCTTGTACCAGCATATCGCCAGATGGGAAACAAATTTTTATTTATAAAAATGACGTAAATGACAATCAATCTCGTGGTGGAGATATTTTTGTTTCAAAAGTAATTAGCAATAAATGGAAAACACCAGAACCATTGGGTAAACCTATCAATACATCGTATTGGGAAGGTGGAGGATGTATTTCGCCAGATGGAAAAACTTTTATATTTATTAGCGAGCGCAAAGGTGGTTATGGACGTGCAGATATATGGTCAGTAAAGCGTATAAGTAAAACAGAGTGGGGTAAACCTGAAAATTTAGGACCAGAGATTAATTCTGAATTTGATGAAGTGGGTGTGTTTCTTGCGCCAGATGGAAAAACCTTATTCTTTTCTTCTAATGGCAAGGGTTCTATGGGCTCTTATGATATTTTTAAAACTACGTTAGAAAATGGTAAATGGACAAAGCCAGTGAATGTAGGTTACCCAATTAATTCGGTATATAATGATGGCCCATTAGTAATAAGTGCTGATGCTCAAACAGCTTATTTTGCGAGTGATAGAAAAGGAGGATTAGGTGGAAGCGATATTTATAAAGCTGATTTAAGTAATTATGGAATTTTACAAAAAGACGGTAAGAAAAAAGTAAAATCAGATTTAAGTATTTTAAAAGGTATCATTAGAGATGGTTTTGAAGGAGTAGGGGTGTCTGCTGTAGATGTACAAATTGTAGATGCTAGTGGTGCGCTAATTGCAAGTACTGTTACTAATGATAATGGGGAATATTTTATCACATTAAAAGGCGATCAAACTTATACAATCAAAGCCATTAAAAAAGGATATAGTGCAGCTGAAGAAAAGGTGGAACTTAAAATTGGAAAAGACGAAACATTTAGTCTTGAAAAACAATTAATGATTAATAAAGAAAAGTAAGCTTTAGCTTACTTTTCGTTTTTATTATCTTCGGCAAACCACTCTGCATAAGAAGTCGGTGTTTCTTCTAGTTTTATGTTATTGATAGTAATGCCTTGTGGTATGAGGTGTTCGATGCGTTTTAAAATGTCTGTCAATAAATTTTCGCAGCTAGGTTGATAGTTTACATAATTTATTTTCTCAAAAGTATTTGAAAATTCTTTTAACGAAGCGTGTGGGGAATTAGCATTAAGTACTAATGAGTGGTCAAAAAAATCAACCACATTTTCTTTTACAATTTTTTTTAAATCCGTAAAATCTATCACCATTCCATTTTTTGGATGATGAGCATCTGAAATCGCTTTTCCTTTTAGAGTAATGCTTAATACATAAGTGTGTCCGTGTATATTTTTACACGGGCCATCGTAGCCATATAAGGCATGAGCCATGTCGAATGTAAATATTTTTGTAACACGTATAAATGGAGGATTTGAACTCATGATATTGCTTATATTTTTTGAACTTTAATAATATTTACGGGACAATTCTTAGCTGCTAATAAATTATCTTCTAATTCATGGTCATTAACAATTACCGCAAAAAAACCTTTTTTTTCAACTCCACCTATTAAGGTACACCGCCCATCTTTTTTTGAAATTCGCCACCGATAGTCAGCTACTTCTACGCAAGCGTTACACCCAATACATTTTTCTCTTTGCTGAATTATTCGAATCATGAATGTATTATTTCTCAGGAACCAACTTATATAATTTATCAGATGGTCTTATTTTTTCATTAAGCGCTAATGTAAACACATCTCCTTTTTCTGCTTTTTGGGCTGGCTTTCCATCTACTCTCAATTCATCAATAATAACTTGCAAGTAACCAGTTGTTGGGCCTGTAACAATTACTTCATCGCCTACAGATAAAGTATGCGATTCGCATTTAAACTCTCCAACGTGTGCTTGTTCAAAATATTTTAAGCCCTTAGCAATATATATTTTTCGTTTAGATGATTTAGAGCCATTTTCATCGCACCATTCACCCATTTTTCTACCAAGATAGTAGCCATCCCAAAAACCTCTATTAAAAACAGTTGATAGTCGCTCTTTCCAATTAGCTATTTTTTCGGGAGTGTAGTTGTTATTTAAATAGGCTTCTATGGCTTCGTTATAACATTGAACAACGGTATATACATAATCTACCGAACGACCACGTCCTTCAATTTTAAGTACACTAACACCTGCGTCTAGTATTTTATCTAAAAAATCGATAGTGCATAAATCTTTAGCAGACATAATAAATTCATTATCTACCTCAAATTCATTTCCTTCATCATCGGTTACTACATAGCTTCTTCTACAATTTTGAATACATGCTCCTCTATTTGCCGAAGCGTAATTAGTATGTAAACTCATATAACATTTACCAGATACTGCCATACATAAAGCCCCGTGAGCAAAAATTTCGAGTTCTACTAATTTGCCCGAAGGTCCTGTAATTTCGCGGCGTTTTATTTCTCGGGCAATATCGGCTACTTGCTTTAGGGTTAGTTCACGAGCTAAGACCACTACATCGGCAAAATTAGCATAGAATTCGATGGTGTCAATATTCGATACATTTGCTTGAGTAGAAATATGAATTTCCATCCCAATTTTTTTAGCATAATTCATGACAGCGTGGTCGGCAGCAATGATAGCTGTAATGCCATTTTCTTTAGCAGCATTTACAATGGATTTCATTAAAGAAATATCATGGTCGTAAAGGATAGTATTTAATGTTAAATACGTTTTTACATGATGTTCTTTACCAATCTCAGCAATGCGTTTTAAATCATCTAAAGTAAAATTATTACTTGAGCGAGCACGCATGTTTAACTGCTCAACACCAAAGTAAACCGAATTACATCCTGCTTTGATGGCTGCCATTAGAGATTCATAAGAACCTGCAGGCGCCATTAATTCAATCGTACGATTCATAATTTGTGTCTAAACATTCTCACCCCAAGTATCTAGTTCTTCTTTCGACCATAAGTCGGGGAAGAAAATACGGCGTTGGTATTTTGGTAACATATATTTACGCCAATCGCTTCCACCTGTTGCTTCGCCTTTTCCTAAGTATTTTTCAGCAGCGTGATAGTGAGCCATTACCCATGAAATATTTACAGTATAATCGTAATGACGCATGGCTTTAATTAAGCTCTCATCTTTTCTAACACTTTCAGGTAATTGCTTAAACTTTGTCCACATGTTGCTGGTATTGTATTTTTCCATTTTAATTAAAAACTCAGCCTTATAGCGTTTTTCGAAAAGTTGTAATAAAGTATTTTTCTTACCTGTTTTATAATCTTTACCAGCTGCTTGCCAATATAAATGGTCGTAAGCATGCTCGTAAGGTGTATTTCTATCAATCGTAGCTCTAAATCGGTTATCAATTAAATTGATAAGTTCAGTAGATGCAAATTCAATTAAGCGATATTGAGCACTTTGAAAACCACTGGCAGGTGTAAGTGTGTTTCTAAATTTCATGTATTGTTCTTTTTCCATTCCGTCTCCCATAATGGTAAAAGATGACGACAACATATCAAAATAACGGCTGATGCGGTATAATTTCTCAGTGAAAAATTCGGTGCTTACATCCTCTCTATCACTTACTTGATTAATTTCCCAAAGTATCATCTTAAAAATTAACTCATTAATTTGATGATACATAATGAAAACCATTTCATCTGGTTGGTTGGTACGCTGAATTTGTAAACTTAATAAAGCATCTGGTAAAATATAATCCCAATAAGTAATAGGATTTGCCCATACTAAACCTTCTAAATGCACATCAGGGTTCTGATCAATGCTTTTGTATTTTTCTTCAATACGTGAAACGATTTCTTTTTGTACGTCTGTCATAACTATTTTTTTAAGGTTAAATATATTTTAATTTAATGAATACGAACTAAACTATTAAGTAATGTCAAAGTTAGCTAATATTAAGTAGTGTTCACATTATTTTAGGATAATTTACGCTAATTGAGGGTTACTAATCCATGATTTATAGTAATCTTTTACCTCATGTTTTAGGGCTTCGGTGGTTATTTTTATTGGATTAAAAGGATCAATCATAACGGCTAACTCTTTTGTTTCTTTTTTTCCTATACTACGCTCAATAGCTCCAGGGTGTGGTCCATGAGGTACACCAGCTGGGTGTAGCGAAAATTGTCCGGCTTGTATATTATTTCGGCTCATAAAATCTCCATCTACATAATATAAAATCTCATCGGCATCAATATTACTGTGGTGGTATGGAGCAGGAATAGCATCAGGATGGTAGTCATATAATCTAGGAACAAACGAGCACACCACAAAATTACGCCCCTCAAATTGTTGGTGAATTGGTGGAGGCATGTGAATACGACCTGTAATGGGTTCAAAATTAAAGATTGAAAAAGCATAAGGATACACATAACCATCCCATCCTACTAAATCAAATGGATGAGTTTCGTATATATAAGGATGAATAGAGCCATGTTTTTTTACATTGATTTTAAAATCTCCTTTTGTATGATGTGTTTCAAAACTATGTGGCAATTTAAAATCGCGTTCGCAAAAAGGCGAATGTTCTAATAATTGTCCAAATTCGTTGCGATAACGCTTAGGTGTGCGTATTGGGCTATTAGATTCGATAAATAAAATTTTGTTATCTGTTGTATCAAATTCTAATTGATATACTGTGCCTCTTGGTATAATAACATAATCGCCATACTCAAAATCTACAATGCCATACATGGTTTTGCAACGCCCACTACCTTTATGTATAAACAACATCTCTTCCGAATCGGAATTTTTAAAGAAATAGTCGGTCATAGATTTGCTTGGCGCTGCAATGCCAATTTGCATATCGTCATTAAAGAAAAAAACTTTTCTACTTTTTATATAATCTTCTTCTGGAGCTACTTCATATCCTTTAAAACTCAAGGCTTTTAAGGCAATATTATCTACTGCTTCGGGTTTTATAGAATACGATTTGCCAATTTCTTTAACCAGTGTTGGCGGGTTTAGATGATAAATTAATGATGATGTGCTTGAAAATCCCTCAGTTCCAAATAATTCTTCGTGATATAATTCGCCTTTATCTGAGCGAAAAACAATATGGCGTTTGTGAGGAACTTTTCCGTGTTTTTGGTATATAGACATAATTTTAGGTTTTTAGATAAGCTAAATTAGTCTCAACAACACAGTTTTTTATGACCAAAATCAATTCAAAAGCTGACAAAAATCAGTTTTAAAACAATAATTCAATTTATTGTACTAAATTAAAGGCAATGAAGGGTAAAAAAATTGCCTAAAGTTTCACTAAGGCTTTATTAATTTGTTTTATTAAGGATGGGCCTTCATAAATAAAACCCGTATATAATTGAATTAAATCAGCCCCTGCTTGTATTTTTTCAATGGCATCCTCAGGACTATGAATACCACCTACACCTATGATAGGGAATGAGTTATTAGAATGTGTTTTTAAATATTTAATAACTTCGGTACTTCGTTTAGTGAGTGGTTTTCCGCTCAATCCTCCCATGCCAATAGCTTCAATTTCGGCTCTAGGATATGAAAGCGGTTCGCGTGCTATTGTTGTATTTGTGGCTACAATACCGTCTATTCGAGTTAATCTTACAATCTCAATAATATCATCTAGTTGAGAATTGGTTAAATCAGGAGCAATTTTTAGTAAAATAGGTTTACGCTGTTGTTTTTTATGATTAATATTTTGCAAATGATTTAATAAGTCAGTGAGAGGCTGTTTGTCTTGTAATTCTCTTAAATTAGGGGTGTTAGGTGAGCTTACATTCACTACAAAGTAATCAACCACATCAAATAGCGCATTAAAACAATATTCGTAATCTTTAATGGCTTCTTCGTTGGGTGTAATCTTATTTTTACCAATATTTCCACCAATTATAACATTCGTTTTTTTCTTTTTGAGTTTTAATACGGCGGCGTCAACCCCTTCATTATTAAAGCCCATTCTATTAATTAGGGCATGGTCATTTGGTAATCTAAATAACCGAGGCTTGTCATTACCAGGCTGTGCTTTGGGGGTTAAAGTGCCAATTTCTATAAAACCAAAACCTAAAGCGCCCAGTTCGTCAAATGCCTTAGCGTCTTTATCTAATCCAGCAGCTAATCCAATTGGGTTTTTAAAAGTTAATCCAAACAATTTTTTTTCGAGCTTAGGGTGGTTATAATTAAAAATAAGCCGACTAATAGCTCTTCCGATAGGGTTACCGAGGAAAATGCCAATTAAAGCAAACACTAAATGATGCGCTTTTTCGGGGTTGAATTTAAAAAGTAGAGGTTTAATGAATAGTTTATACATAATTAGGGGCTAAAGATACATTTTAACCTTAAATTGTATGGGTTGAATAATGGGATAGATTATTAACAAGTCGAAGAAATAGAGTTAATTAAAAAAATTAAGAAAATTTTACTTTTTTTAACTAAAGTTCAAAAAAACATATATTTTTGCTCCCTATAAAATTTAACTAAAAAAACAAAATGAAAAAAGTTTTCTCTATCGTTGCTGTAGCTGCTATGTCAGCTGCTTTCGTTGCTTGTGGTCCTTCTAAAGAAGAATTAGCTGCAAAGCAAAAACAAATTGATGATTCAATTGCTGCTGTAGCACAAGCTCAAGCGGATTCTTTAGCTAAAGTTGCGGAAGCTGAGGCTGCTGCTGCTGCTGCTGCTGAAGCTGCTGCTAAGGCTACTGCTGATTCTACAAGAATTGCAGATTCAGTTGCTGCAGCTACTAAAGGTGGAAAGAAAAAATAATTTTCACACTTTAATGCATTAAAAAGGCGCCTTTGGCGCCTTTTTTTATGAAAAATATATTATAAATCTAATTCTGGTTCTTTACTGACTTCAGCGTTTAAATCAATAGGTGCACTAATACTAGGTAATACCACTTCATTTTTAGGTTTCTTTTTTATTTGCTGAGTTACTGGCACTTTGTTCTTTTTCACAGGCAACTCTGTATTCGATGTGAGAACTTTTTCATTGCTTGGTGTTTGTGAACTCAAGGTATTTGTAAATGTTGGGGGTTCTTTTGTCTCTACAACGGGTGTATGAGATGCAGGGTTAGTTGGTGGTATCAAAGTATCTTTAATTGTTACTGAATCTTTTGCCGTATTGATAACAGCTTGTGTAACCGTAGTATTGGAATTAGGAACTGCTACAACATTAGGCGTTGTAGAGACTTCTGTGTAAGGAATTTCAGGATTTACTGCCTCTTTTTTCTTAAAATCAATAAAGCTAAAAAGTAATGCTGATAAGCCGCCTATTAATAAAATAAAAACAGCAGGGATGATAACTGAACGACTAATCCCAAGATTAAATTGAATGTTTTTAGATTGAAATGCACTTTTCTTGTGTTGTGAGGATAAAACACTCTCAAATTTAATCCATGCATCATCATGATAAAGCACCTCTGCGTTTTGCAGTTCCAGTTTTATTTTCTTTTCATCAAGTTCGTAATTAAACGGGCTGCTCATTGGTACTATTTTTTAAGGTCGTTTCAATTTGTTTTTGTAAATTAAATCGAGCTTTCTCAAGATTCGATTTAATGCTTTGCTCACTGGTATCAAGCAATTCTGATGCTTGTGCCAAACTATAGTTATCAATCACATATAAGTTAAAAATTAAACGCTGTGATGGCACTAAGCCCTGAATAGACTTTAGTAAAATCTCTGGTTTAATGTTTCTAAAATCAATTAATTGATGGTCTAAAAATAAATCGTAGGTTTTACTTTTATGTTCTACCGCTTTTACTGTACTAGCCACATAGTATTCGCTCCGTATGTCTTTGATGTAATCAACGGCAAAAGCTATAAATTCTTTCTTTAAAAAATCTTCTAAAGTTAGTCCTTCCTGAATTTTGAATTGATGTAAGATGGAAAATAAATGTTTAAACCCATTTAAAGTTAATATTTCTGCCTGTGCATTGTTCTTAGAGTAACGTTGTGCAATGTATGCTAATTTGCCATAAAATGCCTCAAAAAGTTGCTTTTGAGCAACCTTGTCATTTTTTAAACATGCATTTACAAGGTCAGTTTGGTTCATTTTTTAGTTTCTTAACAGGTTATACACATCTAATTAACAAAAAGTTACAATTTTGGCCATAAATTGACTTTTTCTGAATAATTAATGGGAATTGTTTTTTTTATCAGAAATTTTCCTGCTTTTAATTGACCATTTATCTCAATTTTTCCAGCATTTTTTAAATTAATCAGTTGAAGGACATCTAAAGGGTTGATTTGAGATAGTTTTGAACTTAAAACAAAAGTATAAACTTGTTCAGACTGACCATTTATTTTTACCTTTTTATCAAGTTTGGCTGTTCCAAGTCTTATGCCACTAAAGGTAATATCAAATGCTGATGGGTAAATGGTAAACCCGCTACTATTTGGATTGTGAATGTTTAATTGCAGTTCAGCATCTATTTTTTCGGTGTTTATTTTATTAATATAAAACTTTTCTACGCCTTTTACCTTAATTTCTTCAAAAGGCTTACAAGAAACAAGAAAAAGTGAGGTGAAAAATAAAAATGTAATTCGTAGTAACATGTATTTTTAAGCTAAATAATTTTCACGCCTCAAGATACAATTATTTTTAATATTTTTAAAGAGTATTTTATATAAAAATGGCTGCTACTTCTGGAAATAATTTTGTGGTTTTTCGTTCTTCTGCTGGAAGTGGTAAAACGTTTACCTTAGTTAAAGAGTATTTAAAACTAGCATTTAAAAACAAAAGTGAATTAGCTAAAAGTTATAAATCTATTTTAGCCATTACTTTTACCAATAAAGCCGCAGCCGAAATGAAGTGGAGAATCATCACGGCACTTAAAGAAATAAGCTCTGGCGAGAAAACTATATTAGGCGAAAAAGTGTGTGCCGAGATGAATATTTCGTACGAAGACATGCAAGAAAGAGCAGAAATTGTGCTGACAGAAATTTTGCATCATTATTCCGATTTTTCTATTGGCACCATTGATAGTTTTACACATCGTATTATTAGAACCTTTGCCATGGATTTGCAATTGCCAGTCAATTTTCAAATTGAAACGGATACGGCAAGCGTTTATAATAAAATCATTGCTAATCTTATTGGTAATTTAGGACGAGATGCGACATTAACTAATTATTTACTTCAATTTTCATTATCTCAATTAGAAGAGGAAAAATCGTGGGATCCTGAGGGTGATTTATTATCCTTTATTTCTAAAATTCATCAAGAAGGGACTAGCCATCTCGTTGGTCAGTTAAAAGAGTTTGCGATAGAAGATTTTGATAAAGTGAGGATCCAGTTAGAAAATAATAAGAAAACTTACGAACGTGCATTAATACAATATGGACAAAGGGCACTCAGTTTAATTGAGTCGCAGCAATTATCGGTTGAACATTTTTATAATAGCGGCAAAGGAATTTATAATTTATTCAGAAAACTTTTAACTCCAAGCACCGAAACAACCATAAGTGAGTTAATGAATAAGTTTGTAGAAACAACATTAAATGAAGATAAATGGGCGTCAGGGAAAGCGACACCAACGGATAAAGAGAATATTGAGAATATTAAAGACGCATTAAGTGATATAGTTGGGCAAGTAATTCAATACATAAACGAGCATAAAAGCCAATATGATTTTTGTGTTGTATTATACAAAAACATATACGCCATTGGCTTAGTCAATGAGCTATCAAAGCTTATTGATATGTATAAAGAGGAAGAAAATATTTTATTTATTTCGGAGTTTAACGAAAAAATATCGGAGGTAGTAAGTAAAGAACCTACGCCATATATTTATGAGCGATTAGGCGAACGCTATCAGCATTTTTTGTTAGATGAATTTCAGGATACTTCCACTTTACAATGGCAAAATATTTTACCGTTGATAGATAATTCATTAGCTAGTAACCACATGAACTTAATTGTGGGTGATGGTAAACAATCTATTTACCGATGGAGAAATGCTAATGTTGAGCAATTTGCTGAGTTGCCTATGGTAGAACGCGCTGATACCGATTTGGTCATCAAAGAACGTCAAGATACTTTAATTAGAAATTATAAACCCGATATTTTAAAAGTAAATAGAAGGAGCGACAGCCATATTGTTATTTTTAATAATCAATTATTTCAGGCACTCTCCGAAAAAGTTTTAGTAGGTAATCAATGTAAGATTTATGCTGATCAGGAACAGGAACATAACCAAAATGATAAAGGCTATGTGAGTATTGAGTTTCCAATTCCTGATAACGACTTGGATAGAGAGACTATTAATAATGTATTAACGTTTCATCGCATTAAAGATGCCATTAATGATGGTTATGCTTATAATGATATTTGTGTTATTGTTCGCACTAATAAAAATGGTAATTCAATAGCCAATTATTTAATTGAGAATAATATTCCTGTGGTGTCGGCCGACTCATTACTTTTAAAGTATGCCAAGGAAGTAGAAGTCATTATTTCTTTTTTAAAATACTTAACCAATCAAAAAGATATTGTTTCGGCAGCAGTAGTTGTTAATTACCTACAAGTTACCCAGTTAATAAACGAAGAACAATGTATTGTATATACTAAATCATTGTCTGCAAAAACGAATAGAAAAAGTTTATTTGATGTACTAACTGAATGTCGGATACCTTGCGATATTAATAAATTATTTACGGCTAATGTATTTGATGTATGCCTTGAAATTATAACTATATTAAAATTGAATGAATCAAATTCGCAATACATTCGTTTTTTTATTGATGAGGTTTTAACGTTTTTACAAGGCAATACTTCTAATTTATTGGAATTTCTGAACTGGTGGAACCGTCAATCAGAAAAATCTTCGGTCATTATTCCCGAGGGGATTAATGCTGTGAATATTATGACTATTCATGCCTCAAAGGGCTTAGAGTTTCCTATTGTTATTGCACCTTATTTAGAATGGGAATTGTTTAAGCCACAATCTGTTTGGGTTGAACTTCATCAGCCAGATATACAATTGCCTGTAGCCATGATAGAAACTTCGGCAATTACTGAAAACACAGTGTTTGGCGAAGTTACAGCCAAAGAAAAACAACAAAGCATGATGGATAACCTAAATGTATTGTATGTGTGTTTTACGAGGGCAGTTCACCGTTTACATATTATATCGCCAAAGCCCCCTAAAAAGCGATCTTCAAATTCTTGTTATAATTGGATGTATGAATATGCCACTAGCTTAGATGCTGCTGTGTCAGAAAAACTATTTATAGATTTTGGTGTAAAAAGTCCTAAGGAAAATGATAAATCCCCAAGAAAAGGCATGGAACAATTGGCTATAAATGGCTTAGAGTTTAATATTGCAAATAATGCCATAAAAATTAAGGAATCATCGGCATACCAATACGCAGAGGGTGTGGAGAAAGCTAGAGAACTAGGGGTATTAATACATTTAATTCTTTCGCAAATTAAAACAATAGATGATTTAGAAACGGTGTTGCAAAAAACAGTTTTATTAGGTGATATTACCGAGCAAGAGCGTGTCGCTTTGAAAGCATCTATTACACAAATTATTTCTCAGAAAGAGCTTTTGCCTTATTTTCAAAAAGGAGTAGAGGTAAAGAATGAATTAGAAATATTATCAAAAGATGGAACCATATTAAGACCTGATAGAGTGGTAGTCAATCAGAAAGAGGTGGTAGTTATAGACTATAAAACAGGTAAACGAAATCCTAAAAAATACCATGCGCAGATGTCGAATTATCAAAAGGCATTGGAGCAATTAGGCTACACCTCTGTTAAAAAAATATTGGTGTATCTTCAAGAAAACGAAATAGAAATTTGCCCTTAATTATTGGTTATGAAATTTAATTAAACCCTCGATAGGCGATTTGATAATTTCGCCTACTTTAAATCCTTTCTCGTGGGCTACTTCGGCAAACAAATGTTTATAATAAAAACCAATAGAACCTACTGAGTTTACAGGTAAAGAGTTGGCATTGGTGTATTTAGAAACTTGTTTATCAAAAAAATCGGCAAAGCAAGATTTAATTAAATTACACACGTAAGTATCGTTATTAAACTCCTTTAAAAAAGTAAGCATACTGGCTAAATACCGACTAGGCATTGGTTTTTTATATACGTTATCCAGTATAGCTTCGCGGTGATAACCCGCATTTTCAAAGGCTAATTTTAAATGTTTAGGCAATAAACCATCAAAATAATTTTGAATAAAAGTTTTGCCAATGTGTGCACCGCTACCATGATCGCCAAATAAATAACCCACTGATGGCACATTTTCCACTACATTCACGCCGTCATATAAACAACTGTTACTACCAGTTCCTAAAATACAGGCAATACCTTTTTCTTTGCCACACAAGGCACGCGCCGAGGCTAATAAATCGTGATTAACCTCGCTTGGAATGTTGCCAAATGATTTAGTAATGCCCTCTTGCACAACTTTAACTTTTTCGATGGTAGAACATCCCGCTCCATAATAGGCAATTTGTTTAATGTTTTGCACCTCGCCATTTAAAGCGGGTAAAAGTTTGCTTTTTATTTCATGAGCAATATCCTCACTACTTTGAAAATAGGGATTAAAACCAATAGTTTGAAATTGAACAACAATGCTATTATTATTTAATAATATCCAGTCGGTTTTTGTAGAGCCACTATCGGCAATTAAGATAGACATCAGTACGGGGTTAATTGTCGGTTTCAATAATACAATTTATTTTTGTTTACTAAAAACAATTTCGATAAATAATTAAACTCAGGCTGTACGTTATTTGTAGTGTGAGTTTAAATCCCAATTTGCCAGGGTTTTAGTCCGTAATAGTATTGCTCATTCATAATCTGCCTTTAAATGAATTTTTACTGAAAACACATATTAGTATAGGTTTTTATTATCTTTAAAGCCGATGTTTCATTTTTCATACTGGATATATCAATTTTTTCAGAAACGTAAGGCCATTTTTATGGTCTTTATACTTCTTATTTGTGGAACATTAGGATTTTTAGCCTCTCGCATTAAGTTAGAAGAAGATATTACAAGGTTTGTTCCAACAGATAAAAATTCAAAATCAGTTAATTCAATTTTAGAGAATTTAAAATCGAAAGATAAGCTTATTGTCCATGCCTCATCTACATCGGCAGAACAACTAGATGAGATGATAAGTAAAATGGATACTATTTATAGTGTTTTACAAAGGCAATTAGATTCGAGCGATTATAAGGATATTACTTATTTATTATCTGATGATAGGATGCAGCAGGTATATGACGCCTTTTATAGAAATTTACCTGTTTTATTAGAAGAAAAAGATTACACTCAACTGTCTCATCTTATTCAAAAAGATAGCGTTTATCAAACAGTTGAGCGTGATTATAATACGTTGCTATCGCCTTCGGGTGTTGTATTAGGAAAGTTTATAAAGCGTGATCCATTAAATTTCACTCCTATTGTTTTAAAGAAATTACAAAACATACAATTAGATGAAAAATTTGAAACCTACAACTCTCATATTGTTACCAAAGATCATTTACATGTAATGATGTTTATAACACCAGCGCACCCACCAAGTGAAACTAAAGCCAATGCTCGGTTATTACAAGTTGTAGATTCAGTTTGCAAAGCTACTACCGATAAAACGATGTTGATTGAAAATTTTGGAGCATCGGTAGTGTCGGCTGGTAATGCTAATCAATTAAGAAAAGATACAATTTTAACTTCAACTATTGCTGTAATTATTATTGCTTTATTGCTTGGTTTTTATTTTAAAAATCCGTTTACCACCTTATTGGTATTATTTCCAGTGGCATTTGGCATGGCTTTTTCGTTAAGCATGTTGTTTTTATTTAAAGGAATTGTATCGGCTATTGCCATCGGTGCTGGTGCGGTGGTGTTGGGAATTGCCATCAATTATTCTTTACATTTTTTTACGCACTACAAGCACACAAGAGATGTAAAAGAAACTTTAAAAGACCTAACGGTGCCCATGCTGCTGGGTTGTGTAACTACGGTAGGCGCATTTTTTAGTTTAATGTTTGCTAAGTCCGAAGCCTTGCACGATTTCGGTTTGTTTGCTGGTTTTTCCTTAATAGGCGCTATGCTCTTTTCAATATTTGTTTTACCGCAATTATTAAAATGGAGTTTTAAAAATAAACATACTGAATCTATTGAAAATCAACCAACTTCTTCATCGTGGATAGACATTATTACAGCCTATCGTTATGATAAAAATAAATGGATTGTAATAGCTGCCTTTGGTTTAACACTTGTATTTGCTTTTTATTCAAGCCGTGTGTCGTTTGAAAGCGATATGAATAAGATGAGCTTTATGACCGAAGAAACAAGGTTAGCCGAAAAACATTTAGATGAAGTTAATAATTTTGCAGCACGTTCTGTTTATGTGTTTGCTACTGGCAATAACTTAAATCAAGCTTTAGATAATAATGCCTTAGTAGCTCAAAAATTAAACGACCTAAAAGAACAAGGTAAAATAAAAAAAATATCATCGGTAAGTGCCTTATTAATTTCGGACAAAGAGCAAGAAAAACGCATCGAGCGTTGGAATCAGTTTTTTACTAAAGAAGTAAAAGATAGCTTAAAAGCACAATTAATTAGTGCAGGCTTGCAGTATAAATTTAAAGAAACAGCCTTTCAGTCTTTTTACGATTTATTAGAAACACCAGCAACTAAACTATCTAAAGAAGATTCGGATTCATTAACTCAGGTGTTGTTTAAAGAATGGATTGGAAAAGTAAATGGCAAACCCTCGTTAATTAATCATGTGAAAGTAGATGCCGAGTATAAAGATTTAATTTATCAGGCTTTTGAAAATGATGAACACATCATTGTATTTGATAAACAAAATTTAACCAGCCAATTTGTTCAAATTATTCAAACAGATTTTAATACCATTTTATTAATTACCTCGCTACTGGTATTTGGCTTTATGTTGTTAAACCATGGTCGTATTGAATTAGCCATTATCAATTTTGCACCTATGTTTGTAAGTTGGCTTTGGATATTGGGCATCATGGGTTTATTTGGTATTAAGTTTAATATCATCAATATTATTATTTCAACCTTTATTTTTGGTTTGGGTGATGATTACAGTATTTTTATTATGGATGGATTACTCACCGAATATAAATACAGAAAAAAAACCTTAGACTCATTTAAGTCTTCCATCTTGCTTTCGGCTTTAATTACCATTGTTGGAATTGGTGTTATGATATTTGCAAAACACCCAGCCTTGCAATCTATTGCACTCATTACATTAATAGGCATGTTGTGTGTGGTATTCATTTCATTTATTCTTCAGCCTTTGTTGTTTAATTTTTTAGTGTTAAACAGAATGCGTAAGGGCTTATTGCCTTATACTGCCAAATATTTATTGATTACCATGATAGGTTTCATGGGCTTTTTAGTTGGTTCGTTATTATTAACTGTTTGTGGCTTAATTTTATTTACGATTTTCCCAGCCAATACTAAAACACGCAAACTTATTTTTCATTATTTAATAATGTACACCTTCCGATTTATATTGGCTTGTTTCTTTAATGTGAGCAAGCGAATAGAAAATCCACATCAAGAAAATTTTGAAAAACCAGCAATTATCATTTCCAATCATCAATCGCATATTGATTTAGCATTAACCTTGCAGTTGCATCCTAAAATAGTTGTGTTTACTAACGATTGGGTTTACAACTCGCCATTTTATGGTTGGATAGTTCGTAAGGCCGATTATTATCGTGCAACTGATGGTTATGAAACCTGTATTCCTTCCTTAAAAACCTTAGTTCAACAAGGATATTCCATTCTTATTTTTCCAGAAGGAACAAGGAGTGTGAGCGGCGATATTTTACGATTTCATAAAGGGGCATTTTGGCTTTCGCAACAATTGCAATTAGATATTATTCCCATTTTATTACATGGCGCTGGCGATACCGTAACTAAAGGCGATTTTCATTTTAAAGACGGTTCTTTAACTGTAAAAATATTAAATCGCATCAGTCATCAAGATGCTTCTTATGGTGAAACGTATCAAGAACGAGCAAAGGCTATTAATAAATTTATGCGTCATGAATACGAACTTTTAAAACAAGAAAAAGAAACGGTGTCGTATTTCCGTGCAAGGCTTATTCGAAATTATATTTTTAAAGGCCCTGTTTTAGAATGGTATTGTAGAATTAAAACGGCTTTAGAAGATAATTATCAATTATTTGAGAGCTTGATGCCTAAAGAGGGCAAAATTGTAGATGTTGGTTGTGGATATGGATTTTTACCTTATATGTTAATGTATAAAGGGCATAAACGAGAGATTTTGGGAGTGGATTATGACGATGAAAAAATTGCTATTGCCAATGCTTGTATTGATAAAACCAACAACTTACAATTTGATGTAGGCGATGTAACCAACTATCATTTTCCGATGGCTGATGGAATGATTATTAGCGATGTGTTACACTACTTGCAAGAAGAACAGCAAATACAAGTGATTAAGAACTGTGCCGAAAAATTAAACAAAGGAGGCGTGTTAATTATTAGAGATGCCGATAAAGATAAAACTACCCGACAAAAAGGAACTTGGTACACCGAATTTATGAGTACTAAAGTACTTGGCTTTAATAAAACCAAGTCAGATGGCTTGCATTTTGTAAGTGGTGAATTAATTAAAAATACCTTACATAGTTTTCCTAACTTAAAAGTAGAGGTGTTAGATAATACCAAGTTAACTTCAAACGTTATATATATTGCTACTCACATTCATTAAAAAGTTACTGTTAATATGAAAAACACATCTTACATCTATTGGTTATTATTATTGATACCTGTTTCGTTTATTGGATTATATTTTTTTAATAAAAGCCAAGATGCGCCTTTGAGAACCTTGCCTTATTTAGGTCCTAAGCAATACCAAGAAAAAATAGATACCACATACCATGTGGTAAAACCTTTTTCGTTTATGAATCAATACCACGAAACAGTAACGGAGCAAACGCTTGCCAACAAAATTTATGTAACCGATTTTTTCTTTACCACTTGCCAAACTATTTGCCCAATAATGAGCAACCAATTAGAAAGAGTATATAAAGCCTTTGCCGATAACCCAGATGTGATGATATTATCGCACACCGTAGCGCCAGAGGAAGACTCGGTAGAAGTGCTAATGCAATACGCTCATAAATATGGAGTAAAGGATAAAAAATGGTTGTTTTTAACTGGCGATAAAAAACAGTTATACGACATGGCTCGCAAAAGTTATTTATTAAATGTAGAAGACGGTAATGGCGATGCCGATGATTTTATTCATACTCAAAATTTTGTGTTGGTAGATAAAGAAAAACACTTGAGAGGCTTGTATGATGGAACGGATAGTACCGAAATATCAAGATTAATAGTGGATATTAATTTATTATTAAAAGAATATGCTTACAAAGAAAAACATCCGTAAAATTTATGTGTTAGCCCTATGTGTTTTAAGTGTAGGCTTATATGCACAAACAATACCTGTATATAAAATTAATAATCTTTTACAACGTATTCATAACACCTCTGATACCATATATGTAGTTAATTTTTGGGCTACATGGTGTAAACCATGCGTGATGGAATTGCCTGAGTTTGATCGTTTTTCGCAAGAGTATAGTCAAGAAAAAATAAAAGTACTGTTAGTGAGCATGGATTTTAAAGAAGATATGACTAAGAAATTATTACCGTTTTTAGAAAAACATTCATTAAAAGCTGAGGTTGTTTTGTTAGATGAAATAGATGGCAATGTGTTTATTAATAAAATTTCGGAGCAGTGGAGTGGGGCAATACCCGCTACCTTGTTTACCTATAAAAATAAATTGCAAACACAGTTTGTAGAAAAGAAATTAAACTACAACCAGTTACTAGAAACTGTAAATGAAATAAGAGCAAAATAAATGTATTGTGAAATTTATTTTTTAAAAACACAAACACATCTAAAACCTAGCCATGATGTAAGCTCTGTATAATATTGGTTTTTTCCGGCTAAGCAATCTTCAAGTTTAAAATTCTATGCTCCACCTTTGCTTATGCCTTTTTCTAAAACCATTTCAGAAACATTACCAAATATATTATATAATCCTAATACATCTTTTTGATACGACTTTACTGGGCTTATAATATCTGCATGGTTGTAGGTATTTATGTTTATGCATAATCTGAGTTTAAATACCTAATGCTGTTTTAAAATCGGCTGTATTAATTATGGCAGCATCAATTTCTTTTACAGGAATTTTTGATTGCTTTTTTGCAAAACACGATTTTAAAATCGATGGTTCACAGGTAAACAATGTATTATTAGCCGCCAAGCATAAAGTATATTCATCGCTTGTATTATAGCTAATAATTGAGTTTGAAAAACTATATACGGTGCTATTGGCTTTATTAATAAGGTAAACTACATCTGGAATAACCGAATAACCATTATCTACAAATAAGGCATTTAATTGTACATCTTTAGGTAAATGATGTGGGCAGTCGGAATTATAAACACCAAATTGATTAACTAAAAAAAATCGTTTTACTTTCTCTGTGGTGCTCATTTTTTTTAGTTGAGCTTGTTGTATGCGTATTTGTTCTTTTAATAATTCTGCTTTTAGTTCTTTCTCTTGGGCTAGATAAGCAGCTTGTTTGGCTTCATACTCTTCTTGTAGCTTTTTTTTGTCTGCCTCTACTTTAGCAAGTGTTTTTTTATAGTCGTTAAATTTTGCTTCATATAATTTTAAGGCATCGTCATAATTTTTACCAGTAAGCACTGGGTAAACAATTAATTTCTCGGTTTGGGTTCTTTGTTTTAATACTAACAAATAATTTTTTCCTTTTATAGTACCTTCCTGTATTTCGGCACTGTTCCAAGTAATATCTGCTAATTTAGGGTTGAAATTTTTATTCTCATCACCTACTTCAAATACCGCATTTTTAAAGGCGGCTAGCTCAGGAAATTCTTTGTAATCCACATCTAACTCAAACTGGGTTTTTTGTGCGTTTTTCTTTTGGGGTTTTAAAGGTTCGGTAGTTTTAGCTAGTTGATTTACTTTTTTATTTAAAACTGTTTTCTCGTGTTCAATTTTTGGCGGAATTTCGTTTAATTGTTTTTCAAGTGTTTTAATCTTTTCAGATGTAACAACTTTTGTTTCATGTTCCGAATTTTTTTGTGAAGAATTTACCTTTAATAATGAGTTATCACGGCTAAGATAGGTCCAGTTTTTAGCAATGGTATCTAAGTAATACATATTGTATTTATCTTTTGTATTTTCAGATTGATATTCTACCGTGATTGTCTTATCTGGTTTAATATACACTGGCTCGTTATTTTGATACCCTTTAATATCCATCATGCCAGCACTTTCAAAGTGCATGGTAACGCCAGCGGTATCGTACGTCATCGGAATTCCGCTAGCAATAATTTCGGCAGGATTATGAAATTCGCGGTATTTAATTTCTACTTCGCCTACAATGTCTTGTCCTTGTTTGTTTACAAACGCATTTTTAGGAATAATAATATTAGAACCGCTATGGTGTTTAATGGTACCACCTTGATTTGATTTAACTTTATAGGTGTTGTACGGAACATTTAGTTTGGCAACAGGCGGTGCAACAAACGATTTTTTGCTAGATGGAGTTGTTGTTTTTGATGGTTGTGATTGCGAAGTAGTTATTTTTTCATTGGCTGTTTGTTTGGCTGATTGGTTTTTAAAAACGGTAAAATAGGTTACGGTACAAAATATAGTTGCTCCTGCTATAATTGTTGAGTAAGTAATTTTTTTATTCTTTAAAAAATTAACATCACTTCGAGCCTTTTCAATACTTTGTTCCTTAAATTTCTTGACCAGTTTATCAAAATCTTTGTGTGAGTTAATCTCATCATCCGATACT
>CAUJCR010000006.1 GCA_963169355.1 Bacteroidota bacterium
CAGGAGGTACAGCAGGTTATACTTATAATTGGGCACCAAGTGGTGGTACTAGTGCCACAGCAAGTGGTTTAGCAAGTGGCAACTATTCAGTAACTATTACTGATGCTAATAGTTGTACGCTAACTGCCATAGCAAATATTACTTCAGCAAGTGGGCCAACTCTTTCAGTGAGTTCTCAAACTAATGTAAATTGTTTTGGTGCTAATACGGGTACAGCAACTGTAGCAGGAAGTGGCGGAACAGGACCTTATACTTATACATGGTCGCCAGGTAACTTAAACGGTGCTTCGCAAACTAATTTATCAGCTGGTACTTATACTATAAACGTAAGTGATGTGGGTGGATGTGTTGGAACAAACACTTTAATTATTACTCAACCTGCGAGTTCAATTACGGCCGTTATGAGCACAACAGCTGCAAGTTGTGGAAGTAGTAATGGAGTAGCGTCTGTGTCAGCTTCAGGAGGTACAGCAGGTTATACTTATAATTGGGCACCAAGTGGTGGTACTAGTGCCACAGCAAGTGGTTTAGCAAGTGGCAACTATTCAGTAACTATTACTGATGCTAATAGTTGTACGTTAACTGCCATAGCAAATATTACTTCAGCAAGTGGGCCAACTCTTTCAGTGAGTTCTCAAACTAATGTAAATTGTTTTGGTGCTAGTACTGGTACAGCAACCGTAGCAGGAAGTGGAGGTACAGGACCTTATACTTATACATGGTCGCCTGGAAATTTAAACGGTGCTTCACAAACTAGTTTGAGTGCAGGAACATACACTATAAACGTAAGTGATGCGGGTGGATGTGTTGGAACAAACACTTTAATTATTACTCAACCAGCAAGTTCAATTACGGCTGTTATGAGCACAACAGCTGCAAGTTGTGGAAGTAGTAATGGAGTAGCGTCTGTATCAGCTTCAGGAGGTACAGCAGGTTATACTTACAATTGGACACCAAGTGGAGGCTCTGGTGCCACAGCAAGTGGTTTAGCAAGTGGCAACTATTCAGTAACTATTACGGATGCTAATAGTTGTACACTAACCGCCATAGCAAATATTACTTCGGCAAGTGGACCAACTCTTTCAGTGAGTTCTCAAAGCAATGTAAATTGTTTTGGTGCTAATACTGGTACAGCAACTGTAGCAGGAAGTGGCGGAACAGGACCTTATACTTATACATGGTCGCCTGGAAATTTAAACGGTGCTTCACAAACTAGTTTGGGTGCAGGAACATACACTATAAACGTAAGTGATGCAGGTGGATGTATTGGAACAAATACTTTAACTATTACTCAACCTGCAACAGGATTAAGTGGCGCTATTACAAATTCTCCAACAGGTTGTGGTAATAATGTGGGTAGTGCTACTGTAACTGTATCAGGAGGAACACCTACATATTCTTATAGTTGGTCGCCTACATCGGGTAGTAGCAACTCCATTACGGGATTAGGTGCTGGAAATATTTCTGTTTTAGTTACAGACAATAACGGTTGCACTATTTCATTTAGCACCACCATTAACTCATCTGGCACTGGACCAACTCTTTCAGTTGCATCACAAACAAATGTAAATTGTACAAATGCAAATAGTGGAGCCGCAACCATTAACACATCAGGTACTGGACCATATACTTATACATGGGTTCCAACAGGAGGTAATACTGTTACAGCTACTGGGTTGGGGGCTGGAAATTATACAGTTTTTGTAAGTGATGCCGCACTTTGTACAAGTACCATAGCCGTATCTATTGCTCAAAGTCCAAGTGTTGCTTTAAATATTACCTCTACGAATGCAAGTTGTATGGATAATGATGGAGAGGCTTCTGTTACTATTTCTGGAGGTACAGCACCTACAACTATTTTATGGAGTAACAATAGCACAACAAGTACAATTTCAGGGTTATCCACCGGAAGTTATAGTGTATTAGTTACCGATGCTAATGGGTGTACAGCATCAGGTACAACTAATATTATGAGTGTAGGGACACTTACCGTAAACATCAATAACGACGTTACCATTATGGAGGGGCAAAGCACACCACTCTTGGTTCAAGTGCCTTCTAATGCAAGTGTTTTTTGGACACCTGTCGAAGGATTAAGTTGCACAAATTGTCCTAATCCCATTGCTTCTCCAACCGTTACAACAGAGTATTGTGCTTTATCTATTGTTGGAACCTGTACTAACACATCGTGTACTAACGTAACTGTAAAAATTGATTGTAGTAGTAATAGTGATTATAGCACACCAAACGCATTTACACCTAATGGTGATGGTATAAATGATGAATTTTGTTTAAAAGGCTGGAAAAAATGTATTAATACATTCTATATCGCAATCTATAATCGTTGGGGCGAAAAGGTATATGACTCTGATGATGCCGATTTTTGTTGGGATGGGAAATTTAGGGGTACATTATTAAACGCTGGTGTATTTGTATTCTACATCAAAGCTAGTTTAGATGACGGAAGTAATATTACAAGAAAAGGAAATATTAATCTTATACGATAAAGAACATGAAAAAAATAACTTCCATACTATTCATGAATCTTGCTTTATGTTCTTTCGTTAAAGCTCAAGATTTACATTTTTCTCAATATAACGAAAACCCTTTATTAATTAACCCTGCTATAGCAGGCTCTAATTATGCCATGCGTGCTTCTATTGTATATAGAGATCAATGGGCAAGTATAACCACTCCATATCGTACTTATGGTGTATCATTTGATACACGTTTAAATGCGGGCAATTGGAAACAAGTTGATGCAAGAAGAGGAATGATTTTTCAAAAAGCAAAAAACAGATTAGCCGCAGGTATTGCTATTTATAATGATAAGGCGGGTGACTCTAAAATGGGAACACTTGTGTCTAATGCTTCATTAGCCATGTCTTTCCCTTTCAATACATATAGTAGTCTTTCATTTGGACTTCAGGCAGGCTTTATACAGCGCAAGATGGATGGTGGAAAATTATTATATAGTAGTCAATATAATGGTTACACTTATGATCCTACTTTACCTTCAGGAGAATTATATACACGAACAAATTTTATTTATGGCGATTTTAGTAGCGGCGTAGCTTACACCTATTCTAAAGAAGAAACTTCAATAGGTTCAAATAATCAGTTAAAAGCTCAAATAGGATTAGGTGCTTTTCACCTTACAAGTCCTAATCAAAATTTTGTTGGTAGCGAGTCGGATAGACTTAAAAGAAAATTTGTGTTTCATGGTAATTTATTATTTGGCATTGCCAATTCATCATTTGGTGTGGCACCAAGCTGGTTAGCAGAATTACAAGGTCCATCAAAAGAAATTTTAGCAGGCTTAATGTTTAAATACTATATAAAAAATAATTCTAAATACACAGGAATCATTAAACAATCTTCTATAGGCCTAGGTGCTTACTACCGAACAGGCGATGCTGTTATTGCTTCTGTTTTAATTGAAACAGGTAGATTTGCCGTAGGGTTTAGTTATGATATAAACACCTCTAGTTTAGTGAATGCTAGTAGAGGACGAAGTGCTTTTGAAATTACATTGCGTGTTGTAACACCAAGCGCTTATTTATATCAAAGAAAACCAAAAGCTATGTTTAGATAAAGCATGTGGAGTATTTGCTTGCAACAAGTGAACAGGCATTGTATTAGATGCACTCAAAAAAAATTCTATTTTGAGTGGTTCGAAAAAAAAGGAAGCATACAGTTTCAGTGAGTTAAATTTGGAAATTGTTAACTTTATAGTTAACTTTGTATTGTGACTACAGAAAGACAACTCATTTTCTTCAAACACTATTTCACTGAGTTTTACCTCGCTCAATCGAAAAAAGTGCAGGAAAAAATAGAATATGTTTTTAAAATATTGCGGACAGTTGAAAAGGTTCCTAAAAAATTTCTAGATCACATGACAGGCACCGACGGACTTTATGAAATTAGAATTGAAGTTGGAAGTGATATTTTCAGGGTTTTCTGTTGTTTCGACAAAGGCAATTTGGTTATTTTGTTTAATGGATTTCAAAAGAAATCACAAAAGACACCAAAACAAGAATTAGAATTAGCCGAAAAATTAAAAAGAGAATATTTTCAAATTAAAAATAAAAAGTTATGAAAACTAAAAACATAAAAGAGGCTAGAACGTTTGATGAATTACTTGATATTAAGTATGGAAAAATCGGAACTTCTAGACGTGACAAATTTGAAGAGAAAGCGCAATATTTTGTAATAAGTGAAATGTTAAAGGAAGCTCGCAAGGAAGCTAACATGACACAAGACGAATTGGCTGAAAAAGTTGGCACCAAAAAAAGCTATATTTCAAGACTTGAAAATGGTAAATGCGATATTCAACTTTCGACACTCTACAGGATTTTCGAATTCGGACTTGGCAGATCAATAAACTTGCTAATAAGATAACCTCACAATCAACAACATCTAAGGCTTAAACAAGTCTCTGCTTCGATTTAATCCTGTGCCTGTCTGCCTTTGGCAGGTTGAATATCTCGGAATGTAACATTTACAAAACATGCACCATGTCTACTCTTTCTCGCTTTTAGAGATAACTAAGGTAGCAACCCCATTACCAATTATATTGGTAATCGCTCTTGCCTCGCTCATAAATTTATCTACACCCAATAAAAAAGCCAATCCTTCAACAGGTATGGTGTGAATAGCAGTGAGTGTTGATGCCAATACCACAAAGCCGCTACCTGTTACTCCAGCAGCACCTTTAGAGGTAAGCATTAAAATACCGATAATACTTATCATTTCGGGCACGCTCAACTCTACATGATATAGTTGTGCTATAAAAATAACAGCCATTGATAAATAAATGGAAGTGCCATCTAAGTTAAATGAATAACCCGTTGGCACCACTAAACCTACAACCGATTTACTACAACCATAATCTTCTAGTTTTTTCATTAATGAAGGCAGTGCCGCTTCTGAAGATGAAGTGCCCAACACAATGAGCAATTCTTCTTTGATGTGTTTTAAAAAATGCCAAATACTTATTTTATAATATTTAAGTATAGAACCTAAAATTAAAAAAATAAAAATGGCCATGGTTAAGTACACACATAGTAATAATTTAATTAACGGAATTAAAGAGGCTACTCCAAATTTTCCAACCGCAAATGCCATGCCTCCAAAAGCACCAAGTGGCGCTAAATACATTACAAAGGTTAATGCTTTAAAAACATATTTAGAAACAGATTCAAAAGAGTTTACAATGGTAACTCTATATTTTAAATTACTAATTATAATACCAACACACAATGCAATTATTAAAACTTGTAATGTGATGTTTGAAGCAAAAAAATCAAACCAACTAAATGCTTGTGTTTGTTGTGTGTATTTTGAAATATCTTTTGTGCTTAAATTACCCATATTAATGTTGCCTGGTTTTAATATATGCGCAACTAATAATCCAATCACTAAGGCAAAAGTGGTTACCACTTCAAAATACAATAAAGCCTTTATACCTATTCTTCCTACTTTTTTTAAATCGCCCATGCTACTAATTCCCAACACAATGGTTAAAAATATTATGGGCACAATAAATAATTTAATGAGTTCAATAAAACCTTTTCCTACTATTTCCATCTTTACACCAACTGAAGGATAAAAATGCCCTAATAAAATACCTGCTACAATAGCCACTAATACGTGTAAAGCCGTATTTGTAATCAAGCGATAAAAGAGTGATTTTTTTGCTGTTTTGGTGCTATCGTGTGTAAATGCCATTATTAAAAATAAACAAAATTTTTGGTATTAATGGCAATAGGTTTGAAAGGCTTGTTGGGCAGGTGAGAAACCTAAGTCAATAGCTTTTTTTAAATCCTCACAAGGGTTTTGTTTTAAATTTACTTTCACCACTCCTCTCCAATAATAAGTTTCTGGATATTGTGGGTCAATTAAAATAGCCTTATCAAAATCACTTAAACAAGACGAGTATTGTTGCATCTTACCATACAATATACCTCTTCTTAAATAATATAAAGGATTGTCGGGTGTGATGCTGATTGCTTTATTGTAAAAGGATAAAGCTTGTGGTAGTTGATTTGTTTCATCATAACAAGTAGCTATTACAAAATTAGCTTTGTTATTATTAGTATCTTCAATTAACGCTTGTTGCGCATCTTTAATAGCTTTATCATATTGCTTTAATTCGTAAAACACATTGGCTCTTGCTACATAAGCCTTATAATAGTTTTTTAAAGCAATGGCTTTATCAAAATCACTTAGCGCATCTTTGTATCGGTTAGTTTGGGCATATAACAATCCTCTATTATAATATCCTTTATAATATGCTTTGTTTTCGTTAATAGCTGCATTTAAGTAGCGCATGGCAAGATCATAGTTTTTATTTAACATATACTGCGCTCCTAAACTATTAAGTGCTACAAACGAGTGCGGATATTTTTTTAAAATATCCGAATAAAGCGCAGCACTATCCCTCCACACATTTACCCTAAAAAAAGTAAGCAACCCAAAAAGTAAAAATAAAACAACCAAAGCAATTTTAAATTTTTGTTCGTTGGTTTTAAAAAGTGATAAAATAGAAATACATAAACCAATAATTGGTAAATACATATAACGGTCGGCGGTGAGCACCTCGCCAAAAGGAATGAACTGAAGCACTAAGAGTAAATTAACGATAAAAAATAAAATACCAAACAGGAATTGTTTTTTTCCTAATCTAAACAACTTATATAAAATAATCCCTAATAATACAAGACAAGCATATCCAAGCGAAAGTGCTAAAAGTTTATGTTGCGGATATGGATAAATAACCGATAACTCTATTGGCGCGATAAATTTATAAAGGTATTGCACCAATGCGTAACCTGCATATCCAATACGTTCGTGAATAGCATAAGCATGAGATTCGTTTATAAATTTATCCTCGGTTCGGGTATAAATAGTAGCAATACCCAATATAAGCGCCAAAACAAAAAATGGGATTTTATTAATGAACGTAATTTTGTTTTTTTCAAGAATGAGATAGTCTAATAAAAACAAACACAGTGGGAAACAAATGGCCGATGGTTTGCTAAGTACTGAAATAAGAAACAGCAACAAAGTAAATACATAGTATTTTTTTTGATGTTCTATTAAATATCGGGTATAAAAAATAAGACCTAATAGAAAAAAGAAACTATACATGATGTTATTTTTGGCCGACACCCATGCAACGGTTTCTACTTGTAATGGATGAACACAAAACACAACAGCACATATCAAGGCTTTTAAATTATTGTTTAATAAATAGCGGCACAACTGAAATACCAAAACCGCATTCACAATGTGTAATAATACACTGATGCCATGGTGTAACATGGCATTGCCTTTAAACAAAAACCAGTCAATAGCAAAGCCAATCATAGTAATTGGCGCATAGTTTCCTACGTAATAACTTGTAAAAAAAGCCTTTATATCAAAGCGATGCACGTCTTTATTATGAAGTAACACATCGCCATCGTCCCAACTAATAAACCCTGCCGAAAATAATTTAGAATAAATTATAAAAACTAAAAGCCCAAAAAAAGCACTATAAAGCAATAGTGTTTGAAGGGGTAGTTTTTTGGGTAAAGTATTCATCGCAAACAAATTTAAGATTTGTATAGAAACAAACGAACTAAATCTTAAATTTACCACATGCCACAATTATCGGTTGTAATAATAACTTATAACGAAGAAAAAAATATAGCACGTTGCCTTGCCTCGGTAAAAGATATTGCCGATGAAATAGTTGTATTAGATTCTTTTAGTAAAGATAAAACCGAAGAAATTTGCCATTCATTTGGTGTAAAGTTTTATCAACACGCCTTTGATGGGCATATTCAGCAAAAAAACAGAGCCATTACCTACGCCACTTTTCCTCACATTTTATCTTTAGATGCTGATGAGGCCATTGATGAAACCCTTAAGCAAAGTATTTTACAAGTAAAAAACAACTGGACGCATGACGGCTACTATATGAACCGACTAACGAATTATTGTGGCCATTGGGTAAAACATTGTAATTGGTATCCCGATACCAAATTAAGGTTGTGGGATAGCAGAAAAGGAGCTTGGACAGGAATTAACCCTCACGATAAGTACGAATTAACAGCTGGCGATAAAAACACAAAACATATTAAAGGCGATATTTTACATTATAGCTATTATACTATACAAGACCATTACAAACAAGTGGAGTATTTTACTACCATTGCCTCAAAGGCTTATGTAGAAGCAGGAAAAAAAGCGCCATTTTATAAATTAATTGCTAATCCTATTGCTAAATTTATAGACCATTATTTTTTACATTTGGGGTTTTTAGATGGAAAAGCAGGATTTCTAATCTCTAAAATATCGGCTTATGCTACTTGGTTAAAATATAAAAAAATAAGAACCCTTATTCAAGAATCTACCTTTGCAAAATAATCCCGTTATAATTATTAGTAGAACAGATAGCATTGGCGATGTTATCTTATCTTTACCTATGGCGGGTATTTTAAAAAAAGAATTTCCGAATGCGAAACTTATTTTTTTAGGTAGAAATTACACAAAAGATATTATTGCATTATCCGAACACATTGATGAGTTTATGAGTTATGATGAACTACTAAACCATTCGGCGCAAGAACAACTCACAATTTTTAAAGCTGTACAAGCTACTCACATTATTCATGTATTTCCTGTAAAACACATTGCCCAACTTGCTAAAAAAGCGGGTATTCAACATCGAATTGGAACTTCACACCGTTGGTGGCATTGGTTTACGTGTAATATAAGGTTAAAATTTTCAAGAAAAAATTCGGGCTTCCACGAATCGCAACTTAACCTACAATTATTAAGCCCTTTTCATATTAAAACAGATTATTCCATTTATGAGTTGCCTCATTTTTATGGATTCACCAAAATACCTGAATTAGATATTACATTTAAATCGCTTTTATCTTCCGAAAAGAAAAACATCATCTTGCATCCTAAATCAAAAGGAAGTGCTAAAGAATGGGGTTTAGATAATTTCTCTCAATTAATAGAAGAAATAGATAAAACAAAGTATCAAATTTTTATTAGTGGCACCAAGCAAGAAGCCGAACTCTTAAAACCATTATTAGATAAGCATCAGCATCAAGTATGTGATATAACAGGGCAATTAAGTTTAAATCAATTTATTGCATTTATAAATCAATGCGATGCTTTGGTTGCTGCTAGCACTGGCCCGCTCCATATTGCAGCCGCCTTGGGTAAAAGAGCGGTGGGTTTATTTTCGCCCATGCGTCCTATTCATCCTACAAGGTGGAAACCTATTGGAACACAGGCCACCTATATTGTATATAACGAAAATTGCGAATCATGCAAAGATTCTAAAACCTGCATGTGCATTCAAAAAATAAAACCAAAAGACGTAATTGCTTTATTAAAATGAACAACCTCTCAAATAAAGTTATTTGGATAACAGGCGCTTCTTCTGGTATTGGCGAAGCTTTAGTGTATGAATGTGCCAAGCAACATGCTAAAATAATTTTATCGGCTAGGCGCGAAGAAGAGTTAATTAAAGTAACTAAAAAAGCAAACTTAAACGCCACTAATTCTTTTATCTTACCGTTTGATTTAGCAGACACCTCTTCGGTTCATCAACTCACCAAACAAGTAATTACAAAGTTTGGAAAGATTGATATTTTAATTAATAATGGCGGACAAAGTCAGCGTTCAGAATGTATAAACACAAGCGAAGAAATAGAAAGAAGATTATTTGAGATAAATTATTTTAGCGCAACGGCATTAACAAAAGCAGTATTACCACACATGTTAAGTAATCAATCTGGAAAGATTGTGGTAATAAGTAGTATAGCCGGAAAATTTGGTTTTTATTTGCGTTCAACCTATTCGGCGGCTAAACATGCCTTGCATGGCTATTTTGAAAGTTTACGGTTAGAAACCGAAAAAAAGGGAATTAGCGTTTTAATGGTGTGCCCCGGTAAAATTAAAACGAATGTTTCAATAAATGCAGAGACCTCAACAGGTGTTAAGCACAACCAAATGGATGAGAGCCATCAAAACGCAATGAGTGCCGAGGCTTGTGCTAAAGAAATTGTGAATGCAATTATAAAAAACAAACAGGAAATTTTTGTGGGCGGTAAAGAGCTATTGATTGTAAAAATAAAACGTTTTTTTCCTGCTTTATTTGAAAAACTAATTAGAAAACAAAGCCCGTATTAAGCAGGTATATTAATAAGTTCGTTGGTTTTTAATAACAAATCCATAAATAAAATTTTAGGATTGGCATTACGCTCGATGTGATAAAATGAGGTATTAAACTCAGTACAAAGTCTTTCGTAATTTTTTTGATGAACAAATTTTGAGAACTTAGTTATAAATTCTTTTTCTGCTCCCGAGTGTCTTACCAAATCGGCGTTACCATAGTTTAGCATTAAACAATCTCTAAAAATTTCTAAAGCGTATTGCAAAAAATATTTTTGTTTTTCTCTGCCTAGGCCTGCTAATTCTTCTACTGTTGTTACAGCGGGTGTGCCATTAAACTTTAAAGCAACCAGCATAAAATTTCTAAAGTTCTGTAAGTAGGCTGTTGCACCATCTATATTTTGTAACATCAGTTGTGCTTCGCGATAATTACCGTCGCTTAACAAGGCTACTTGTTTAGCTTCTTCTACTTGACAACCAAACTCATTTATTAAAGCTTGTGAAATATCTTCGCTATCAATACCATAAAAAGGCAATAACTGAACCCTTGATTGAATGGTTGTTAATAATTGCTCGGGATGATTGCTAACTAATAAAAATAGAGTTTGCTCAGGTGGTTCTTCTAATATTTTTAGCAATTTATTGGCCGAGGTTGTATTCATTCTTTCGGGTTGCCAAATAATCATAATCTTATAACCACCCTCGTAACTAGTGTAAGAAAGCGTTTTTAAAATACTGTTTGCTTCGTCTGCAGGAATTAAAGGTTGTTTGTTTTCAGCTCCCAATTCTTCAAACCATTCTTTAATAGTAAAATAGGGAGTGTTCAAAAAAAGAGCTCTAAAGTCAGTAAGCACATCGTTACTTGTTCTTACTTGTTTACTAATGGGAATTGGGAAAACAAAATGCAAATCGGGATGAATAAGTTTGCTTACTTTTAAGCAAGAAGCGCAAGTTCCGCAGGCATCATCAGCTTGTTTATTAGAACAAAATAAATATTGAACAAATGCTAAAGCTGCTGGTAAGTTGCCACAACCTTCAGCGCCAGTAAACATTAAAGCATGTGGCACACGCCCTTCTTTTACCATGTCAAGTAGCTTAGCTATTTGAGGTTTTTGCCCAACTATGTCTTTAAAAAGCACAGGCTAATTTACAGGTTTTTAATGGACTTAAAGCGAAAAACTTATAAATAAAATTTTAAAATGATTACATATCACAAATGATGATTACCTTTGTTTAATGCACATAGGTTTATTTTTTGGCTCGTTTAATCCTATTCATGTAGGGCACATGGTGTTGGCAAATTACATGGCGTCGTTTACCGATATGGATGCGGTGTGGTTTGTAGTATCACCACACAATCCCTTAAAAGAAAAAGCAACATTGTTGCATCAAAACCAACGATTACACTTGGTTAATTTAGCCATTGGTGATAACAATAAACTAAAAAGCAGCAATATCGAATTTGGATTACCTCAACCATCTTATACCGTTAACACTTTAGCTTATTTAAAAGAAAAATATCCACAACATCAGTTCTCACTTATAATGGGAGAGGATAATTTGCAATCGTTTGCCAAATGGAAAAACTATGAATACATTATAAATAATTATAAGTTATATGTTTATCCACGCCCTAATTGCAATTCATCCGAATTTAAAATACATCCAAATGTCGTAATGACCGAGGCACCTCTCATGGACATTTCTTCAACAATGATTAGAACAGCCATTAAAAACAAAAAAGATGTGTCCTTTTTTATGCCATTAGCAGTGTGGCAATACATTGATGAGATGAATTTTTATAAGAAATAAATTCAACTATTGGATTCTTATTTTTCTTTAAGTTTTTATTTTTCTCCTATAAATAACTGTATTGGATAGATTTAGCGGTGTTTTTAGTTATTTTAGGGGTTTCTTAGGAATTCAATAATTTAACTAAAACGAATTACCTTTTTAGTAAAAAAATGCTTATTATTGTATTATAAATTTTTAATGTTATTGAGTATGAAGAAATTTTACCTTTTAAGTCTTACTTTTTTTCTAAGCGTTTGTGCTACTAAAGCGCAAAACTTTCAAATTATTGATAATAATACAGGCAACCCGTTGTCTAGTAACGCAATTATATTAGAGGATGTAGCTGCTGGTAACCAAAGTCATTTATATTTTTCTATTAAAAATTTATCTAGTTCATCTGTAACTTATGGATTATATAAAACAGATGTGGCTATTAATCCTGGTACTGATGCTGGAGCTGATGCTTACTTTTGTTTCGCGGGACAATGTTATCCAAGCACTACCTACACTTCACCTACTCATGTAACAGTTGGTGCGGGGCAATTTTCTGCTAGTGTAGATAATATCCAAGCCTATCTTGATGAAGATGCTTATACTGCAGGATATTCTGAAATAAGATACACGGTTTATGATTTTAATAATCCAAGTGATAATTTCTCTTTTACTATTAAGTATAATCCTACTTTAATGTCGGTGCATGAAAATGTAAATGTATTAACCTATGTGTCAAACATCTTTCCTAATCCAAGCGTTGATAAAGCACAGATTATTTTAAACTCTAGAACAGAGGTATCTCATGCTACGGTTACAATTACAAATGCTCTTGGCTCAATTGTGTCTGTTAAAAACATAAGTCTTACAACTGGAAAAAACAATATTATTTTAAATACTGAAGGATTAAATTCGGGATTATACTTTGCAACAATTAAAACCAACCAACATCAAAAAATAACTAAGCGTTTTACAATAGAAAAATAAACTTAAATTACAAACAAGCATAAAAAACATAAACATGAAAAAACAACTACTATCGTTATTAGCAACTGTGGCCACAGGAACTGCATTTGCTCAATTACCAGTAAGTACTACACCTACTACTAAGGCTATTGTACTAGAAGAATATACAGGAATTTATTGCGGATACTGCCCTGATGGACATTCTATTGCAAATAATATTGCAGCAGCCAATCCAGGTAAATGCGTTTTAATTAATATTCACACTGGAGGTTATGCTAATGTAGCAGCTGGAGAACCAGATTTAAAATCAACTATGGGTAATGCTATTGCTGCAATGCCAGGTATGGGAATTACTGGATATCCTGCTGGTGATGTTAACCGTACGGTTTTCTCGGGTACTGTTATGGCAGGCGGACGTGGAAGCTGGAATAGTTGGGGAAATACCATCAAATCACAATCAGCTTACTGTAATGTCGCAGTAGAAGGACACGTTGATGCAGTTACTCGTGTATTAACATATACTGCACAAGTTTATTACACGGCTAATAGTCCAGCTTCTACTAATTCGTTAACAGTTATGTTATTAGAAGATAAAGTATTAGGACCTCAACACAACTATGGTTCTCCTACTTTATATAATGCATCTAACTATAATGCAGACGGTTCTTATAACCATAATCACGTATTACGTACAGGTTTAACTGCTGGAAACTTTGGTATTACAATTCCTACAACTACATCTGGCACAACCTTTACTACCACAGGTACTTATACAGTTCCTTTAACTTACGGTGCTTCTGGTAAAACAAACCCGTGTTTATTAGGTAATATTGAATTAGCTGCTTTTGTAACTGAAACTAATGTAAACACTATTAATGGTGCTTATGGACCAATTCATATTACAAACATTGCAAATGCAAACGATGCTGCAATATCTAATTTAGTTGCAGATGCTGAGGTATGCGCAGGTAATTTACAACCTTCTAAATTTAATTTAACAAATAACGGAAGTACAAATCTTACATCAGCTATTATTTCTTATTCAGCTACAGGTGGTAGTGTTCAAACTTATACCTTTACTGGAAATTTAGCTCCATTCACTCAAACTGTTATTACCCTTCCTACTTATTCTTTCCCAGCTGGTGCAACTAATACCTTAAGTATTGCAGTAACTAGTGTAAATGGTGGTACTGACCAAAATAGCGCTAATGATGTGGTTGTGAAATCTATCCCTTTAACTACTAAAATTGCTAATGGATTAAATTTAACTATGGAATTTACTCAAGATCAATATGGTTCTGAATCTACTTGGGAAATTAGAGATGAAGTTTCTAATGCTTTAATTACTTCAGGTGGTCCTTATACGGATTTAGGTAGTTCAGGAACTTCATTACACACACATTCATTTACTGTAAACCCAAATACTTGCTACAAAGTAGTAGTAGATGACTCTTATGGTGACGGATTTAACGCTGGATATGGTGCTGGAAACTATAAAATTAAAAATGGAACTACAGTTGTTTACACTATGAATGGGGTAATGGGTACCCAAGACATTAAATTATTCAGAACATCGGCTACAGCTGGTATTCAGGAAGCTAACACTAATATTGCTCATGTTTCTGTGTATCCTAGCCCTGCTAAAAACAACGCTACTTTATCGTTAAACTTAGTGCAAAACGAAACAATTACACTTAATGTTGTAAATACAGTAGGTCAAGTTGTTTATACAGAAGTATTAAGCAATTTAAATGCTGGTAGCCACGCTATTAACTTAAATACTGAAAATTGGGCTAATGGCATTTACAATATCACTTTAGGCTCTACTCAAGGTAGTACTAGCATTAAGTTAGTTGTAGAAAAATAATTTAAAAATTTGTTTTATTTTTTAGCCCCGCAACGCGGGGCTTTTTTATTTTTATAAAAATTTATAGTTATGTCAGACGCTTTAAAATTCACACAATCTATCATAAACGGATATAACACAAAGGGAGATTTTATTCTGCTTGGTTCAGCTATTTTAGATGGAACACCTCAAAAAGATGCACAAGTAAAACTGCCACTTTCTACCTTAAATAGGCACGGTTTAATTGCTGGTGCTACTGGTACAGGCAAAACAGTTACTCTACAAGTAATTGCCGAAAATATGTGTGCCAAAGGAATTCCTGTGTTGATGATGGATTTAAAAGGAGATTTAAGTGGTATTGCAAAACCTGGCACCTTAAATCCAAAGATTGAAGAAAGACACCAATTAATTGGCATACCCTACGTAGCCAATGCTACCTCTGTAGAATTTTTAACACTCTCTAAAGAAGTAGGCGCTAAGTTGCGCGCTACTGTTAGTGAATTTGGAGCTGTATTGTTTTCAAAAATTCTTAACTTAAATGATACACAAAGCGGCATAGTGTCTGTATTATTTAAGTATGCCGATGATAAACAATTACCTCTACTTGACTTAAAAGACTTTAAGAGTCTTTTAAATTTTTCGTTAAACGAAGGAAAAGATGAGCTACAGAAATCGTATGGTAATATTTCATCAACCTCTGTAGGAACAATATTAAGAGCCATTGTGGAATTAGAAGCTCAAGGAGCTGATGAGTTTTTTGGAGAACGCTCATTTGAAGTTACAGATTTAGTAAAATTAGATGCTTATGGAAGAGGCATTGCTTCTATTATTCGCTTAACAGATATTCAAGACAAGCCCAAATTGTTTTCTACCTTTATGCTTTGTTTGTTAGCCGAGATTTACCAAACATTTCCAGAGGCTGGAGATATAGAGAAACCCAAACTATGCGTGTTTATAGATGAAGCACATTTGATATTTAAAGAAGCCTCACAAGCATTGCTCGATCAAATAGAAGCAATAATTAAACTTATTAGAAGTAAAGGCGTAGGAATTTATTTTTGTACACAAAACCCTTACGATATTCCAGATGCTGTTTTATCACAATTAGGATTAAAAATACAACACGCTTTACGTGCCTTTACAGAAAAAGATAGAAAAGCAATTAAAAAAACAGCCGAAAATTATCCTATCTCAGAATTTTATAAAACCGATGAATTACTAACTAGCATTGGAATTGGGCAAGCACTTGTTACTGGACTAAGTGAAAAAGGAATTCCTACACCATTAGCAGCTACTCATTTAAGAGCACCAATGAGTAGAATTGGCACTTTATCAACTGATGAAATACAACAAATTGTTTCAGCGAGCCAGTTAGTAGCTAAATATAACGAGGTGTTAGACAGAGAAAGTGCTTTTGAAATTTTAAATAAAAAATTACAATCTATACAAGAAGAAGAACCAGAAGAGAAGGTAACTAGAAAAACAGCTAAGGAAGAAAAATCAACCATTGAAAAACTAAGCGAAAATACTATGGTAAGGCAAGTAGGCAGAACGGTGATGCGCGAAGTAACAAGAGGATTACTTGGTGTGCTAGGTATTGGCGGCAAACGCAAGAAAGGTTGGTTTTAAAAATTAATAAAGAATCTTTTTATGCCTTGAATCAAAAGTTCAAGGCTTTTTATAAAACTTTTTGTCTTGATACAAAAAGTTACAAAAATATCCTTCCGAAAAATAAAACGGTTTTGGATACTTTTGGCACCAAAAGTATCGTAAAAAATTACTTTCTTTTTTTATAGCGCTTAGGATTTCTAATTTCAATTTCTTTTTTAGATGGCTCGCCTGATACAAATTCAAAATCGAGTTGTTTTTTTATTAAATCGGCGCGTTTTACTTTAATGCGTACTTTATCTCCTAGGCTATAAATACGACCTGTTCTACGTCCTACCACTCGATAATTTTCTTCATCAAACACATATTGGTCATCTTTTATATCTCTTAACCCCACACGACCTTCGCATTTATTTTCAATAATCTCTACAAATATTCCCCACTCGGTTACGCCACTAATAATACCATCAAATTCCTCTCCAATTTTATCTTCAAGGTATTCTACTTGTTTGTATTTTACCGAAGCTCTTTCGGCATCGGCAGCTAAACGTTCCATATCGGATGAATGCTTTGCTAATAATTCTAATTCATCTGCTTTTAAATAATGCGTATGATTTAATTTAGCTTCTAATAAGCGATGCACCAACATATCTGGATAACGACGAATGGGCGAAGTAAAATGTGTGTAGTACTCAAATCCTAATCCGTAATGTCCCACGTTTTTAGTAGTATAAACAGCTTTTGGCATTGAGCGTATCGCCAATAACTCAATCATACTTTGCTCTTTTTTATTTTTTACATCCGTCAATAATTTATTAATGGATTGTGCAGTTTTTTGTTTGTTGCCCACCGCTACCGAATACCCAAAGCGTTCTACAAATTGATTCAGTTCTAAAAGCTTATCGTCTTTTGGCACATCGTGAATACGGTATATAACGGGCTCCTTACTTTCCTCTTTTTTCTTTTTATGATTTTTTTCTTCGGTATTTTTTGGTTTATCGCCTTTAGCTAAAAACTCAGCTACCTTACGATTAGCCAACAACATAAAATCTTCAATTAATTTGTGGGCATCTTTTTGTGTTTTAAAATACACACCTGTAGGTGTGCCATCATCATCTAAATGAAATTTTACTTCGGCTTTATCAAAAAATATAGAACCATGTGCTGTGCGCTCTGCACGAAGTAATTTAGCTAATCGGTCAAGGGTTAAAATTTCATCTTTAAAAATACCTTGCTCTGTTTCAATAATTGTTTGGGCTTCTTCGTAAGTAAAACGATGGTTGCTGTTTATTACTGTTTTTCCAAACCATTGCTGATAAATTTTTGCTTTATCGTCCATTTCGAATACGGCACTAAAGCAATATTTTTCTTCGTTTGGACGTAACGAACAGGCAAAATTACTTAATACTTCAGGTAGCATAGGCACACATCTATCTACCAAATACACCGAGGTTGCTCTATTTACTGCCTCGTCATCTAATATAGTGCCTGGTTTTACATAATGTGTTACATCTGCAATATGAACACCAATTTCCCAATGCCCATTTTCTAATTTTTGAAGTGATAAGGCATCGTCAAAATCTTTGGCATCGGCTGGGTCGATGGTAAAGGTGGTAACATTTCTAAAATCGCGACGCTTAGTAATTTCTTGTTCCTTTATTCTAGTATCAAGTTGTTTTGCTTCGTTTTCTACCTTCTCAGAAAAGTGCATTGGTAAGCCGTACTCAGCCATAATGGCATGGATTTCTGTTTCATGTTCTCCAGCATTACCAAGCACCTCAACCACTTTTCCATTTGGGTTTTCAGAACCTCGTTTCCACTCGGTTAATTCCACTACCACTTTCTGTCCATTTTTAGCATGTAGTGTATGTTCTAAGGGAACAAAAAAATCAACATGTAACTTATTATAGTCTGGGACAACAAATGCAAATTTTGGCATCACTTGTATTGTACCTACAAATTTTGTTTTAGCTCGTTTTATTACCTCAATCACTTCGCCCTCTGGGTTTCCTCGTCGGTTAAATACATTTATCTTTACTAAATCGCCTTGCAAAGCATCTTTTGTTTTTCTAAATGCAATAAATACATCTTTTTCGCCAGCCTCGGTAACTACATAGGCTGTGCCTTGAGTTGTAAAATCAATAGTTCCGCTGAGATAAGACTTAGTGTCTTTTATTTGATATTTACCTATTTCTTTTTCTAATACAAAGCCTTGGTGTTTTAATGCCTCAAGGGTTTCGAGTAATGTAAAGCGTTCGCTTTCATTATCAATCTCCATGGCTGCGGCTACTTGTTTGTAATTAAAAGCCTTATCGGCGTTATGTTTTAAGAACGCTAATACCTCTTCGAATAAAAATCGTTGTACTTGTTTTTTTTTTGATTTAGCCATAATACACTATCAGCAAATAATTTTGCTTTAAGTAAAGATAAGGATTAATAAGGCAATGAGTTACTAAATAACGCAAACACTATGCGGGAGTTTTAAACAAAAAAATAATTAGCTTATTCTTAGTCCAATGACACACACATCATCTACTTGTGCGGTAGCACCTTTCCAATCGTTAAATGCTTTTTCTAATATTAGTTTTTGCTCATTCATTGATTTTTCGTTGGAGTCGATGAGTATTTTTTCAAATTGTTTGCGCATAAATTTTTTACCTGTTTGTTCGCCAAATTGGTCGGCATAGCCATCTGTAAATAAATACACACAATCATCCTTAAAAACATCAATCATAATGTTGTTGTATGGTAACACCTCATCATTCATGTTTCCTATAGCTTGTTTATCGGCTTTTAAAGTTATAATCTCTTTATCTCTTACAATATATACCGAATTGTTAGCGCCTGCATAAGCTAATTTTTTATTTTCAATATCAATGGCAATTAATGAAATATCCATGCCATCTCGTATGACTTCTTCTCTATCATTATGATTAAGCGTGGTAATAATTTTTTGATTTAAAAAATCAAGCGCTTCGGCGGGTGTGTTAATGTCTTTGTTAACGCTACTTTGTTGTAAAAAATTAGAGCCTAATAAACTCATAAATGCACCTGGCACACCATGCCCAGTACAATCTGCTACCGCTACTAATAAATAATTTTTTGATTCGCCTGTTTCGGGCGTTGTTTTTATTTTTTTTATCCAATAAAAATCTCCACTCACAATATCGCGCGGTTTATAAATCACAAAATAATTTTCGTTTAAAATATTATCCAAAAAAGTTTTAGGAGGCAGTAATGCTTCTTGAAGTCGTTTAGCATAGCGTAAACTACTAATTATTTCGGTATTCATTTCCTCCACTTCTTCTTTTTGCTGTTCGATTGTTTTTTTAGAAAGCTCTAACTCTAACCGACTTTTTAATTCATTGTATGTTAATCGGTATCGGTTACGAATCATAAACACACAAAAGATGGCTACTGTTAAGGTTAACATACCGCCATTAATTAAAAACTCCTCCACACTTAAAGGGCTATTAGCCAAATAAAACGCCGCATTACTTATGATAGTAGCTACTAACAAAATAATAGATTGTTTAAATTCCCATAATACCAACATGCCCACGCCAATAAATAACGCAATGTATGCAAAGGCATGTTTTTGTAAATGTTCAACATCCATCACACTCCACATATAAGCGTTTTGAACACTAATGCCCAAAACTAAAATAAAAGTACAAGTGTGAATAGTAAGATTTATTTTGTCTCGTAATAAAACTGCTATAAGAGTAGTAACAGAAACACAAAATCTAAACCCAAGAAACGGTAACCAAAACTCAGGCAATACAAAATAATCGCTGATAAACCAAAATAGATTTAAAACAATACCAATCCAACAAGCAATTAAATGCGGACGTTCGGTAGATTTATTAAATTCACTACGAACTATACTGTCTGATATTTGAGTTTCGTACACGAAAAACTAATATACAACAGAAAATTTAATTTCTAAAATTTATTTAACAGATGCTTCCTTAAATTGTTCCATAAACTCCATGGCTTTATCTACCATATCGCTAGAGCCCAAGAACAATGGTGTGCGTTGATGTAATTCGGTAATATCCAATTCCATAATACGTTTATGACCATTAGTAGCTTTACCACCAGCCTGTTCGATGATAAATGCTAAAGGATTACATTCGTACAACAAGCGTAATTTACCTTTTGGAGATTTAGTAGTAGTAGGATAAATGTAAATACCGCCCGTAATTAAGTTACGATGAATATCAGCCACTCCAGAGCCAATATAACGACTTGAATAAGGACGAGAAGTTGCTTTGTCTTCTTCTTGGCAATACTTAATGTATTTTTTTACACCATCTGGAAAGTGCAAATAATTTCCTTCGTTAATGGAATAAGTTTTACCTTGTTTAGGTATTTGCATATTAGGGTGCGATAAACAAAACTCTCCGATACTTGGATCGAGGGTAAAACCATTAACACCACGGCCAGTGGTGTAAACCAACATACAAGAAGAACCATAAATAACATAACCAGCCGCAACTTGCTCGGTACCACGTTGCATAAAATCTTCGAGGGTACCAGCACCATTTAAACTTGTGCGACGGTAAATAGAGAAAATGGTTCCTACTGATACATTCACATCAATATTCGAAGAGCCATCTAATGGGTCGATTGCTACAATATAACGCGCGTTTTTAGAAATTTCAGAATCAATAGGAATAATATCATCGTTTTCTTCGCTAGCAATAGCACACACTTCGCCACCAGCTTTAAAGGCAGCAATAAATTGGTCGTTTGCTAGTACATCTAACTTTTTAACTTTTTCGCCTTGCACATTGGTTTCGCCTGTTTCGCCTAATATTTCGGCTAAACCTGCTTTATTTACCTCTCTGTTTACAATCTTTGCAGCAATACCAATATCACGCAATAAGCGAGATAATTCGCCTTTAGCATACGGAAAATCGGCTTGTTTTTCGATAATAAATTGTCCTAAGGTAGTTTGTACTTTCATAAAAATGAGATTAAATTAGAAAGCCTAAAGGTAATTAAAGCAAATTGATATTGAAAACATTCACATTATAATTTTACAGAGTTTTTGACTTTATAGTTGGTTTTTATCTATAAAATAGACTTGTGGCAGCAGTGTAAGCCTCCCACGGTCACCTTCGCCCAACAGGCAGCTTAGCGAAATTACTTTACATATAGGGATTAAACCCTAATATTTTTTTATTTCATAAATAACAAACTGCTTGTGGTAATGAAAGCGAGTTTTTTCAATTCTATCCTTTCACTTATCATAAATTACACATAAACTGTTACGAAAAAACAATTAAAAATACGCATTCATTTTTTAATGTAACATATTGATTCAAATCCATTAATAAAAGTTATTGTTACAATTAAAAAAGTAATTAACTTCGTTAATTAATAAGTTAGTAGCAAGGCGTGACGAGCAACATTGTTGGCAAATTACCCCCCTGACATTTAACTAAATTGTTATACATTTAATTAACGTTTAGACGGTTTCAAAATGCTTTTTTTGTTCCATAGACACATTTCGGGAAAAGAATTTAAAATTTTCCCTCCCCTCTTTTTCGGTTTCGAAAAACCCGTTTTGGCTATCCCTAATTTAGCACATTTGCTTTTGCCCTCCTCAGACGCCAACGCAGATGCAAAATCAAAAGAGCTAAATCCCACAACACAAATAGGCGTGCTTCGCACATTTTTTGCGCGTGCACTCAGCGTGCCACAAAGCGCGCCACAGGCGTACGGCATTTTTATATATGAAATCTCGTTTTTTTGTTCGTATTTTGCTCAAACAAATAGGGTATGGTAACTACAAAAAATTTGAAGACACTTATTTTCCTTCTGCTTATTCCTATTTGCTCTATTTATAGTCAGACAATCAAAGGGAAAATACTCGATAGTACAAATGTACCTATTCCTTTTGCTACTATAGCATTCCTTAATCCAACAGATAGTGCTATTGTTGAAGGTGTATTTGCAAATGAGGAAGGTAATTTTGAAACAAAAATCGGCAAGGGTATTTATTTATTGAAGGTATCTGCCATTGGATTTAATACAAAATGTTGTGATACGATTCATATCGAATCCAACTCCAACAGTAAAATAATTAAGGTAAATCTTGGCGCAAATAGTCATAACTTAAACGAAGTTTCAATAAATGCTATTAGAACTGCTGTTGAGTTCAGTAATGGAAATATTACAATAAATATTGAAAATAGTCCTTTGGCAAAGGGTAATACTGTTTATGATTTGTTTGCCAAAATACCTGGAGTTAGTATTGATGATAACATAATTTATCTTAACGGAAAATCAGGTGTTATGATTATGATTGATGGGAGGGCACAGCAAATTTCAAATTCTCAGCTTCTTAATCTTTTAAAAAGCATGAATGCAGAATCGGTTGAAAAAATAGAATTATTTAAAAATCCGCCTGTAAAATATGATGCGAGTGGAACTTCCGGGATGATTAATATCAAAACAAAAAAAACAAAAATTAAGGGATATAGCGGAAGTATCTATACATCGAGTTCCCAAGGATTCTATCCAAGAACCTCTGGTGGAATATTATTTAACTACAAAACTAATCGAATTCTATTTTTTTCGAATTTAGATTGCAATTACAGTCTTTACCAAATGATTGCAAATTTCAATCGGAAATTTAAAACGGACACATCATTGACCGAACTTAATACAGAGAATGTTATGAAGGAGTTGGAAAGTGGATTTACTTACAAAATTGGAGCTGATTGGACGATAAACAAAAGAAATATTGTAGGATTTAAAATTGACGGAGGTCCGGGTTCTTATGTTTCAAATAGCACTGGTATCACAAAGGTACAGGGTTACAATAATTTGAATTTTGATCACTTAAATTCATCTGTCTATAATCCGGATAAATGGGTTAGTAATAATTTCAATTTAAACTCCGAACATCATTTTGATACTCTTGGAACTGTCCTTTATTTCACATCAGATTTTACAAGACTTTCTGAATCCATTTCAAGTGATATACAGAACTATTATGAGGATAAAAATAATTTAGAAGTCATTCCCTCAAATATCTATAGAAATCAGAATAAAAACAGTACTGATATTTTCGCATCCAAGATGGACTTTAGCAAGTTTATTAATGAAAAAACGACTTTACAAGCCGGTGTAAAGGCCAGCGCAATAAGCACTAACAACAATTATTTTTTTGAAAGAAAAGATAATACGACCGGAAATTACTTTGAGGATACAACCTTAACCAATAATTATACCTATAAGGAGCAAACCTACGCCGCGTATTTGAATCTTGATAAAAAATTTGGGAAGATAAATACTCATGTAGGTATTAGAGCAGAAAATACAAATTTGACAGGCAGGAATACTGATAAAGCTTTTCAAATAAAACGAAGCTATTATAATTTGTTTCCTAACGTGTCAATTGAGTATTCCCCTTCAGAAAAACACAACATACAAATAAATTTTAATAGGAGAATCGACAGGCCACAGTATAATGACTTAAATCCTTTTCGCTATTACCGGGATCAATATCAGTTCTATGGAGGCAATCCGTTCCTATTGCCTCACTATAGTAATACATTTGAGTTAAGTCACGGTTATAAAAAGTTCATTACAAATTCATTTACTTATACAAGAATTAATAACGTGATGCTTCCTTACACAAGTCAGAATGATAGCACCAAAGTTTTTAGTGAGTCAATAAAAAACATGAAGGCGAATGATAATTTTTCTTACTTATTATACATTCAAAAGGAATTAAAATCATGGTGGCACGTATCATTTAATGGAGTAGTTTCTTACATCGAATATCAGGGTAGTATTAATGACGTACCATTTAAAACTGCGTCATTCTTCTATAACCCATCCTTAACAAATACATTTGTCCTGCCAAAAAATACCAAAATAGAACTCTTGTCATTTTATAGAAGTGGGAAAAATAACGGACTTGTTCAAGTTAGACCAAGATGGATGGTGACTTTAGCCGTTAAGAAGTCGTTTTTCAAAGAAAAACTTGATTGCAGTATTGGTATTAATGATATTTTTTATTCCGGGTATTTCAGAACTTGGACTAAGTTCAACAATCAGGATTGGAATTATAAAGTAACCCAAGACACAAGGAGGTTTACCATTAGCATTAATTATAATTTCGGTAAAACACAGTTTCAGGAACGAGAAACAAGCAGTAATGAACAAGAAAAAGAAAGGCTACGCCATTGAAGAAAGTTAAGTAGAAAAAGGTAAAAACCTTTTTTTGGACAGTCTCCATTTTGTAAGTCAAGGCAGGATTTTAGAAAATAGCCACCGTGATTTAAGAAACTCTGACAGGCATTTATGAAACTCTGACAGCGTTTCAGTTTAAGGCCTTCCCACATTTTGCAAGCACATATTGCAACTTGTTTTCAAAGGCAAAGAGTTTAGTTGTTGCAATATAAGCTTGCAAAATTTTCCTCCTTTTACCAACTAAACGCATAAAGAACTGGCGGTTTTGAAAACCGCTTTAGCCAACGCTTCAAAAATTTTAAATTCTTTCTAAGTGTTTCAATAAAACATTTCGGCTGACAAAGAAACCAAAAAGCATTAGCAGAGGAATAAACAACAAACAGTTTTCATTTAGACAACATTCGGTAAGAACGCCCAGCTACTAACAGCACCTTTGCCTTATGCGGGCAGAAGTACAAGCATTTGCAAAAGTTTAAGGTCGCTTTGCGAAAGAATTTTCATTTTGCAAATGTCCAATAAACATAGTATCTTCAACTAAACATTCCGGCAAGAAGCGGTTTCAAATCCGCACAAGGCAAAGCCGCCAACCGTTATAAGCCATTTTAACTAACACTCTGCACAAACAAAATATTCCGACATTTGACGAATGAATGACAACGATACAAAACGACTTTCACGACTGACGGCAATACTCACACAGTTACAAACGAAGCGGCTTTTGACTTCAACAGCATTGGCAAACAAATTTGGAGTTAGTGTTCGAACCATCTACAGAGACATCAGAGCATTGGAACAAGCAGGCGTTCCCATTATCACGGAAGACGGCAAAGGTTATACGCTTATGGAGGGTTACAGAGTTCCACCTGTAATGTTTACAGAAGCACAAGCCAATGCTTTGATTATGGCAGAGCAATTAGTTCTCAAAAACAAAGACACTTCGTTCATCAAAGATTACACAGAAGCCATTGACAAAATAAAAGCAGTCTTGAAATACAACATACAAGACAAAGCCAACTTACTTTCCGAACGTACGCGATTTGACCAAAACATTAATAGAGAACGAAATAGCAACAACTTATCTGACTTGCAATTTGCTTTGACAAATTTTCGCCTCACAAAAATTGAGTACACGAATGAAAAGGAACAAACGACATCACGAATTATTGAGCCTTTTGCATTACTAAGCACCGAAAATTGGTTGTTAGTTGCGTATTGTCGTTTGCGAAAAGAATTTCGTTATTTCCGCTTAGACAGAATTAAAAAATTAGAAATACTTTCCGACAAATTTGAACCTCACGGAATGACCTTACAGGAATATTTTGATACGTATCATTAATTTTTAAAACACCCCTGACATAAGGCTGTCACTATCCCATTTTAGCTTTGCACTTAAATTAATCATTAAAGTAAAATTAAAATGGAAAAAAGAACAATTGACCCTTGGGTTTGGGGACCACAAACCAACTCAGCACAAGCTGTTGAAGTAACCAATGTAACTGGAACGCTTTATTGCTCCGGGCAAGTAGCACTTGATGAAAATGGAGTGCCAAGCAATGCTGATATGCGTACACAATTGCAACAAACCATTAAGAACTTAGAACAATTGATTCAAGAAGCAGGTTACGATTGCAAAAACATCGTTCGGTTGAATATCTACACGACCAATATGCAAGAGTTTTTCACGACTTGTATGGATGTTTATGTTCCTTTTATTCAACAAAATGGCATTAAACAAGCCACTTCAATGATTGAAGTAAAGGGATTATTTGCAACAATCACCATTGAATTGGAGGCAACCGTTGTGAAGTAAATTATTTTTAGAACAGCAGGACAATTGCTCCTGCTGTTTTTTTAGTTTATCAATTTATGTCGGATAACAGAAAAATTAAATTGGGCAATCAAGGATTGATTGTACCACAAATAGGTTTGGGTTGTATGACAATGACAACCTTTGGTGGAGCGGATGTTTATGGTGAGAAGGCTGACGAGGCTGAAGCCATTGCAACCATTCATCGATCGAAAGAACTCGGTGTAAATTTCTTAGATACAGCGGATGTATATGGTCCACTTGCTAATGAAAGATTAATTGCAAAGGCAATTAAAGGTCAACGTGACCAATACATTATTGCAAGTAAATTTGGGGAAGAAGTAAATGATCAGGGGCAATTTACTTTTAATATGAATAGCAGTCCTGCGTATTTAAAAAAAGCGGTTGACCGTTCCTTAAAGAATCTGCAAACTGATTACATCGATCTCTATTACTTGCATCGAATGGATAAAACTACACCCATTGAAGAAACTGTTCATGCGATGTCTGAATTGGTAAAAGAAGGAAAGATAAAATACATTGGCTTATCGGAAGTTTCGGATGCAACCATAAGAAAAGCACATGAAATACACCCCATTACAGCCTTACAAACCGAATATTCGTTGTTTGAAAGAACCGTTGAACGATTGGGTATTCTTGATACGTTACAAGAACTGGGAATTGGCTTTGTTGCTTATTCCCCTTTGGGTCGTGGTTTTATTACCGGGTCAATTAAGCAACTTGACGACATTCCCGAAGGGGATTTTCGTAGAACAATCCCACGTTATCAAGGAGAGCAATTTAATATGAATTTGAAATTATTGAGCGAAATAGAAAACATAGCCGAAGAAATCGGAATTACAACGGCACAGCTTGCCATAGCATGGATCGTTTCCAAAGGACATATTCCTATTCCGGGTACTAAGAAAAGAAAGTATGTTGAGCAAAATATTGCTGCAAGTAATGTACATTTAAGTACTGAAATTTTACAAAAACTGGAAGCCATCATCCCACTAGAAATGAACACGGGTTTACGTTACAATGAAGAAATTATGAAGAATATTGATATGCAATAGTAAATCTTTTTCAACTTTGCTACGATATAATTCCAATGGAAATAGAAACGTTTTATCCGACAAGCCTTACAGAATGGAGAAAGTGGTTAGAAGAAAATCATCTTTCAAAACAATCTGTATGGCTTGTTTTTTATTCCAAATCATCAGAAAAACCATCTATAACCTGGAGCGAAGCCGTTGATGTGGCTCTTTGCTTCGGTTGGATAGATAGCAAAAAAATCAAAATAGACCACGAAACTTCTCATCAGTTTTTTAGTAAACGCAAACCTAAAAGCACTTGGTCAAAAATCAACAAAGAAAAAGTTCGGCAACTCATCGAAAGCGGACTGATGACTCAAGCAGGTTTTGACATTATTGACATTGCCAAACAAAACGGTTCGTGGACAATTTTAGATGAAGTTGAAGAACTAATAATACCGAACGACTTAGAGACTGCGTTCAAAAAACATAAAGGTTCTAAAGCGTATTTTCTTAGTTTAAGCAAGACAGTTAGGAAAATGATGCTGCAATGGATAGTTCTTGCAAAAAGACCTGAAACACGACAAAAACGTGTTGACGAAATTGCTGTGGCCGCAGGACAAAAGAAGAAACCGAAACAATTTTGACAAAGTAAAAACGGCTTATAACAAGGGTTTTGCAAGAGAGCGGGTTAAATACTTCGTTTGAAACTTTTTCTTTGTTTGGCGACAAAACAGAAGTGGTTAATTCCCTAATACCTATCAATTCAAACTGTTTTCCTCTTATATACGGTTGATACATACTCTATTTTGTTGCTAAAAAGTTATATAATTTCTGATATTCCTGCTCGTTAAAATCCAAAGTATTACAAATGTGCTTTAACTCTTTTGGTGTGTTTCTTGATTTTAACAAGTCGGGATTTAGCAATTTTCGTTCTTTAAGTTTACGTAAAACTTGCTTTTGAAAATCGACTATATCCATTTTAGCAAGTAATTCATAACTAGCTCTGAATATTTTTGTATTGGGTACATCAGGAATAAATTTGTAATTATCAAAAACCAATTCAAGATATTCTTGTTTTCTTAAAATTTTAAAAATTGTATCAAACTCAAACAAAGAAGAATTTTCGTTTGCCTCCTTGATAGTTTCTAATTTGTTTTTATTATCAAGAACAATAATTCCAATGTTTGTATCCACATATTCAACTTTAATTTTTTCTGCAAACTTTTCATCAGTAACAACATAGACTTTATCCGCAAACTTTTGATAATCGTTTAATTGTTTGAACAACTTCCCTAAACCATCAAGCTCTGTTTTGATTTCATAAATTCTTATAGAACCGTTTAACAAAACCAAATCAGCCTTAGAGGCACCTATTTTTAACTCATTGAGAATTAAAGTTGTTTCTAACTTTTCTTTCTTAAAAATTTCAAGAAACAAATTATTCTTATAGACATATTCGCATCTATATTTTTTTTGTAACAACTTATACAAAGATTTGATTATGTCTAAATTCGTTTTGTAAGAAGTAGGATTAAAGTGTTTCTTCGTTTGTCTTTTAAATAATGCAAAATCATTTTCACGCACTATCTTTTGGAACATAGGCGGAGAAAAAATTTGAGATAAAACTCGTAGGTTTTGCATAATTTCTACTAATTTTTTACACCACAAAGATAACAATTTACTAAAAGATATTCATAACTCAATAAAAGAGATTGGCATTTTACAGTTGATAAACCGCTTATAATCAGTATAACATACAGCGACTAATATTTCAATAGCAACGCCCTGTTGCAAACACAAGGCAATCGGCTAACAAGAAATGAACAACTTGAACCAACACATAAGTATTAAACAAATCTCCACTTCGATTTAATCCTGTACCTATTTGTCTTTGGCAGGTTTTCTCTTTCACCGCAGCAGCGGCTACGCTTCATTTATAAATGTTCTGTTTTATGAGGCTTTTAACCACTCATAAAATACTTTATAAATAATTTGCCTTAAAATATTTGCAGAGATACCATAAAAGCGGTATTTTTGTGCAACTTTTAGAATTAATCTAAATAAGAATAAAACACAAAATATTGATTGTCAATATTTTAAACACAAATACCGCTAAGTAATACAATATAAAAATGGCAAACGAACTGTTAGAAGAACATATACAAAATGAGTATAAATGGGGCTTTGTAACAAATATTGAGGCCGATGAAGCGCCCAAAGGCTTAAACGAAGATATTATCCGTTTTATCTCTGCTAAAAAAAACGAACCTGAATGGTTGTTGGAGTTTCGCTTAAAAGCCTTGCGCAACTGGCAAAATATGGTAGAACCTAATTGGGCTCATGTATCTTATCCTAAGCCTGATTTTCAGGATATTAAATATTACTCAGCTCCAAAACCCAAAAAAGAACTAGCAAGTTTAGATGAGGTAGATCCTGAACTTTTAAAAACCTTTAATAAGCTTGGTATTTCGCTCGAAGAACAAAAACGTTTATCGGGTGTGCAAAATAATGTGGCGGTTGATGTGGTGTTTGATAGCGTATCAGTTAAAACAACTTTTAAAGAAACCCTAGCCGAAAAAGGCATTATTTTTTGCTCATTTAGCGAGGCTGTTCAAGAGCATCCCGAGTTAGTAAAAAAATACATGGGCATGGCTGTGCCGCCAACCGATAATTTTTATGCAGCACTTAATTCGGCAGTATTTACAGATGGTTCGTTTTGTTACATTCCTAAGGGCGTGCGTTCGCCTATGGAGTTATCAACTTATTTTCGAATTAATGCCAGTGGTACAGGTCAGTTTGAGCGCACATTAATTATTGCCGACGAAGATTCGTATGTATCGTACTTAGAGGGTTGCACAGCGCCACAACGCGACGAAAATCAGTTACACGCTGCTGTTGTAGAAATTATTACACACAAAAATGCTGAGGTAAAATATAGCACCGTTCAAAACTGGTATCCGGGCGATAAAGAAGGAAAAGGAGGCGTGTTTAATTTTGTAACCAAAAGAGGCTTGTGCTTAGAAGATAATTCTAAAATAAGTTGGACACAAGTAGAAACAGGTTCTGCGGTTACTTGGAAATATCCTTCTGTTATTTTAAAGGGCAACAACTCGGTAGGAGAATTTTATTCAGTAGCGGTTACTAATAATTTCCAACAAGCCGATACAGGTACAAAAATGATTCATATTGGAAAGAATACACGTTCAACCATTATCTCAAAAGGGATATCGGCAGGACAAAGTAATAATAGTTACCGAGGTTTAGTGCAAATTAAAAAAGGAGCTAGCAACGCTCGAAATTTTTCGCAATGCGATAGTTTGTTAATGGGCGATAAATGCGGTGCACACACCTTTCCTTACATCGAAATTAAAGATAAATCGGCTGTGGTAGAACACGAAGCTACTACTAGTAAAATAGGAGAAGATCAATTATTTTATTGCAAACAAAGAGGTATTGATACCGAAAAAGCCATTGGGTTAATTGTAAACGGGTATTGCAAAGAAGTATTAAATAAATTACCGATGGAGTTTGCCGTAGAAGCACAAAAATTATTAGCCATTAGCTTAGAGGGAAGTGTTGGATAATTTAAAAAGATAAAAGCCAATGAAAAATTATACTATCATCATCGCGCTATTATTGTGGACTTTACAAACCAAGGCACAACGTTATCTTACCAATCAGTTTACACAAGTAGATAGTATTGTAAATATTGTTTATGGAAATGCCAATAATTATTTGGGTAATCCCGAACAATTAAAGTTAGATTTCTTTCAGCCCAATGGTGATGTATTAACTAAACGCCCACTTATAATTTACGTGCATGGCGGAGGCTTTACTTCGGGAACCCGAAAATATTTACACATAAAAAATATATTAAGCCGCATGGTATTAAAAGGCTATGTTGCTGCTAGTATCGATTATAGATTAGATCCTAACTTTAATTTATACAACTCCAATTCAGATAGAAGAGCCATGACAGATGCCATGCATGATACCAAGGCAGCTATTCGTTTTTTTAAAGCAAATGCAACTACTTATGGTATTGATACTAACCAAATAGTTATTGGTGGCGAAAGCGCAGGAGCTATTACATCTATGATGGCATCCTACGTAGATAAACAATCAGAGATGGCTATTTATCCAATGGCGAATCCCAATAATCCAATAGGAAACAGCGGAAACCCCGGACACTCTAACACAACCAAAGCAACTTTATGTTTGTGTGGTTTAATATTAGATACCACAGCTATTGAAAATAACGACAAACCTGTTTTGGTAGTTCATGGCACTTCCGATGTTTTTATTCCGTTAGTATTTGCACAAAACATAGTGGATAGAGCTCAGCACACAACTACAAATTATACTAAATATTTTTTTAATGGTGCCACGCATTGCCCATGGATAACTACTTTACCTAACTATGCGATGTATGAAGATAGCACCGTTACTTTAATTACTGATTTTTTATACCCACAAATTTCAACGGGGCTAAATCAAGAGCTTAACTTAAAACAAGTAGTTAATGTGTTTCCTAATCCAAGTTATGGTGTACTAACAATTGAAAACACATCATCCATAAACGATATAAAACTAAATATACTAGATGTACTTGGAAATACTGTATATACTAATAGTTTGGCAGCTCAAGAAACTAAACAGTTACAACTCCAGCAATTAGCGCAAGGTATTTATTTTATAAATTTTAAGTCTAATAACCACACAGCAACACAAAAGATAATAATTAACTAGTTATGATTACAATAAAAAACTTACACGCTTCAATAGGCGATAAACAAATATTAAAAGGCATTAATTTAGAAGTAAAAGCAGGCGAAGTACATGCCATTATGGGGCCTAATGGTTCAGGAAAATCAACTCTATCAAGTGTATTGGCAGGACGAGAAGATTACGAAGTAACCGAAGGCGAAGTAATATTTAATGGTAAAAACTTATTAGATCTTTCTCCAGAAGATAGAGCTAGAGAAGGCTTGTTTCTAGCGTTTCAATATCCAGTAGAAATTCCAGGAGTAAGTAATATTAATTTTTTACGAACCGCATTAAACGAAATTAGAGCCTATCATCAGCAAGAAGAGTTGTCGGCTAAGGATTTTTTAGCCTTAGTAAAAGACAAACAAAAGTTAGTAGAGCTCGACTCTAAACTAGCAAATAGAAGTGTAAACGAAGGATTTAGCGGTGGCGAAAAAAAGAGAAATGAAATTTTTCAGATGGCTATGTTGCAACCTAAGTTAGCCATATTAGATGAAACCGATAGCGGATTAGATATTGATGCTTTGCGTATTGTAGCAAATGGTGTAAACAAATTAAAATCAAAAGATAATGCAACCATTGTTATTACGCACTACCAACGCTTGTTAGATTACATAGTGCCCGATTTTGTACATATTTTATACAAAGGACGCATTGTAAAAAGTGGCGGAAAAGAATTAGCCTTAGAATTAGAAGCAAAAGGCTATGATGAGGTAAAAGCACAATACGAAGAAGCAGAATAAAAATTATAAACGACCTATAACGATAAGAAATAATGTTGGTTGAAAACAAAAGCACGGTAACACCATTGTTGTTAGAACAATTACAAAGAACCGCTTCGAAGGTAGATTTTATGCCCGATACAGAAATTATGTCGGCAATTCGTTTATTAGAAGAACAAGGTATTCCAAATAATAAAAACGAAGAATATAAATATTGTAACATTGAAGCTGTTATACGCAAAGAGTTTAAAAATGTAGAACAAGGGTTTCAACAGGTTACAGAAGCTGTTATTGCAACTTATAAATTGCCCGAGGCATACAACTTGGTAATTGCAAATGGCGTTTTTGAAAAACAACTCAGTGATACCGTTTCAGAAAAAGGAATACTTATTAAAAACCTTTCGGAGCTTACAGCTCAAGAAAAACAGCGCATCGCTTCGCAAGCAAAATCGGAGAGTGATGCTTTAATCGCTTTAAATACCGCATTTTGTCATAATGGTTTGTACTTACAAATTGATAAAAACAGCACGCCATCAAAACCCATTCATATCATTTACATCAACAATAATCAAGCAGTAGCACTTGTAAATACACGTAATTTTATTTATGCACAAGCCAATGTCCAAGCACAAATTATTGAGAGTTTTGTAAATGCAGGTACTCAAAAAATATTTAGCAATTTTGTGAGTGAAAAATTGCTCGAAGAAAACGCTCAACTCAAGTGTGTAACTTTTCAGCACGAAGGTCATTTATCCTATTCGGTAAATACCAACCAAGTAAAAGTGCATCGCTATGCTAATTATCAAAACCACACGTTTACACTAAGCGGCGAGTTGGTAAGAAATAACCATCAAGTAGTATTAGCCGATGAAAATTGCGAAGCTCACATTAATGGATTATTTGTTACAAATGGCACACAGTTAGTAGATAACCACACCTTAATTGATCATCAAAAACCACATTGCGAAAGCAACGAGTTATATAAAGGCATTGCTAATGGCAAAAGCACAGGTGTTTTTAATGGAAAAATATTTGTGAGAAAAGATGCTCAAAAAACAAATGCTTATCAAAGTAGCAAAAATATTTTGATGAGCGATGACGCAACGATTAATACAAAACCCCAACTTGAAATTTATGCCGATGATGTAAAATGTTCGCATGGTACATCAACAGGTAAGGTTGATGAAGAGGCATTGTTTTATTTAAAAGCACGTGGCATTGGCGATAATAGCGCCCGAAAACTTTTATTACAAGCCTTTGCTCAAGAATTGATTGATAATGTGGAGTTAGAGAGCTTAAACGAACGAATCATCGACCTATTTAAAAAAGCCATTTAACCTAGTTTTTGTTTAAAATTCTGTTACGTTCTAAGCGTTATTTTTGGTAATTTTAGCCCAACTAAAACCACAAGAATATGGAATACAGAATTGAAAAAGACACAATGGGCGAGGTAAAAGTACCAGCTCATGTTTATTGGGGTGCTCAAACAGAACGCTCTCGTAATAATTTTAAAATTGGTCCTGAGGCAAGTATGCCCAAGGAAATTATATACGCATTTGGATATTTAAAAAAGGCGGCGGCCTTAGCCAATTGCGAGTTAGGCGTGTTATCAAAAGATAAATGCGATTTAATTGCTAAAGCTTGCGATGAAATTTTAGCTAAGAAATTAGATGATCAATTTCCATTAGTTATTTGGCAAACAGGTTCGGGAACTCAAAGTAACATGAACGCTAACGAGGTAATTGCTTACCGCGCGCATGTTATAAATGGTGGTTCTTTAAACGATGAGAAAAAAGTATTACATCCAAATGATGATGTTAACAAATCACAATCATCTAACGATACTTACCCAACAGCAATGCACATTGCGGCGTATAAGCAAGTAGTAGAAATTACCATTCCTGGAATGGAAAAACTACGCGACTCCTTAGCTAAAAAAGCAAAAGCATTTGAGAATATTATTAAAACAGGTCGTACGCATTTTATGGATGCAACACCATTATCGCTAGGGCAGGAGTTTAGCGGATACGTGCAACAAATAAATATGAGTATTCGTGCATTAAAAAATGCTTTAGAAGCGGTAAGAGAATTAGCATTAGGCGGAACAGCTGTTGGAACTGGTTTAAATACTCCTAAAGGTTATGACGTGTTAGTAGCTAAAAAAATTGCTGAGCTCACAGGCTTACCTTTTGTTACAGCACCTAATAAATTTGAAGCATTAGCTGCACACGATGCAATGGTAGAATTAAGTGGCGCTTTAAAACGCAGTGCGGTAGCCTTATTTAAAATAGCAAATGATATTCGTATGTTATCATCAGGGCCACGTTGTGGTATTGGTGAGATTATTATTCCTGATAACGAGCCAGGTTCCTCTATTATGCCGGGTAAGGTAAATCCTACTCAGCCAGAGGCTTTAACGATGGTGTGCGCCCAAGTTATTGGAAACGATGTTGCAGCTACTGTTGGTGGAACAATGGGGCATTTTGAGTTAAATGTATTTAAACCTGTTATTGCAGCTAATGTGTTGCAATCTGCGCGTTTAATAGGCGATGCTTGTGTATCGTTTACCGAAAAATGTTCGGATGGTATTGAAGCTAATTTACCAGAAATTAAAAAACATTTAGAAAACTCATTAATGTTAGTTACAGCATTAAACCCACACATTGGTTATGAGAATGCTGCTAAAATTGCTAAAACCGCACATAAAGGCAACAAAACCTTACGTGAAGCTTCAATTGAGTTGGGCTTACTAACTACTGAGCAATTTAGCGAATGGGTAAAACCAGAAGATATGATTGGCAGTTTGAAATAATCAACTATGTATTGATACAAAAAAAGCTCGAAGATTTCTTCGAGCTTTTTTGTTAGTATCATTAGGGTTATCCTTTCATATCTTGAATATCAAGCATTCCAACAGGTTTGCCACCATCAGTAACTACAATGGTATCTACATTTGTTTTCTTAAATAATGTGTTTGCATCATTTAATAAAACATTACCATCAATAGTAATAGGTTCTTTATATTCTAAGTCGGCTAATTTTTTATTTAAGCAATCTCTTCCACTTTCACCTATTAATCTTCTTAAGCCTCCATCTGTAAACACACCTTTAATGCTTCCATCGGCTTTAGTAACTGTTACAGCACCATAGCCAAATTCTGTCATTTTAATAATAGCATCAGTAATAGTAGTGTTTTCAGGCACAATAGGATTTATACCTTTAATAGCTTCTTTTACTTTTACCATCATTAAGCGAGTATCCATGATAAATTGATCGGTACCTAATGTGGTAAAGTTATTTTCAGTAAGTTGTTTCATTACTTTTAAAGGCACTGTAATAGTGTGAACACCAATATTAATCGCATTACGCACATGTTCGGCATGACGTACGGAAGAGAACATAATTTTTGTATCATAACCGTATAAGTCAACTGCATTTACACATTGCTCAACTAAGGCTAAAGCGTCATGCCCTTGGTCTTGTAATCGGCCAACTAGCGGGCAAACATAAGTAGCACCAGCGTGCATTGCCATATACGCTTGTTGTAAGGTATAAACTAAATGTACATTTACTAAATAACCTTTGTCTCTTAATAATTTACAGGCACGAACACCCTCTAAAGAAACAGGAATTTTAAAAACAGTCTTTTTAGGATCTAATCCTAATGCTAATTGGCGCTCTGCTTCAGCCAATACCTCTTCGGCAGTATTACCAAGAGCTTCAATTTGAAGCACAGGCACCATTTTACTTAACTTTACAATTGTTCCATCAATATCGGTAATACCTTCCTTTTGCATAAAGGTAGGCGTAGTAGTTAGTCCGTTTAAGAATCCTAATTTAAAACCTTCTTCAATTTCTTTAAGGTTTGCTGAATCTAAGTATAATTCCATTGTTTAGTTTTTATAAGGTTCAAATATACAATTTTAATTAAGAATGTAGGTTTAATGATTAAGAAATGAAATAACAGTCAAAATTTTAAACCCAATTAGTTTTCAATAGCGCGCACGCCAGGTAAACTTCCTTGCTCAATATATTCTAATAATGCGCCTCCGCCTGTGCTTACATAACTCACTTGGTTTGCTAAGTTGTATTTATTAATTGCAGCTACGCTATCGCCGCCACCTATTAAGGTGTAAGCGCCTTTTTTTGTAGCTTCGGCAATGGCTAAAGCAACTTGTTTAGTTCCGTTCTCAAAACTACTCATCTCAAAAACGCCCATTGGACCATTCCATAAAATGGTTTTTGAATTTTTAATAACATCGCTATAAGTACCAATGGTTTCTTGAGAAATATCTAAGCCCAACCATCCATCTTCGATAGTAGAAATTTTACTATCTTTTTTATTTGCATCATTGGCAAAATTATCTGCAATTACAGCATCTGTAGGAATGTATAGGTTAACACCTTTTGCTTTTGCCTTTGCTAACAATTCTTTTGCTAATTCTAATTTATCATCTTCGCATAATGATTTGCCAATGCTTCCACCCATCGCTTTTACAAATGTAAAAGCCATTCCACCTCCAATTAAGATATTATTGGCTTTATTCATAAGCTGTTCAATAATTAAAATTTTGTCGCTTACTTTTGCTCCTCCAACAATAGCTGTAAATGGCGCTTCAGCATCGTTAATTACTTTGTTGATGCTCGCTACTTCGCCAGCCATTACGTATCCAAAACATTTGGCATCATCTTTAAAAAACTGAGCAATAACAGCGGTAGAAGCATGTGCTCGGTGTGCAGTCCCAAAGGCATCGTTTACATAAATATCACCATGTTTGCTTAATTTCTCGGCAAAGGCAACATCGCCTTTTTCTTCTTCTTTATAAAATCGTAAATTTTCAAGTAATAATACTTGGCCTGGTTTTAAGGCTGCTGATTGGTTATAAGCATCGACGCCAATGCAATCATCAGCAAATAACACATCGGTTCCAATATTTTTAGCCACAGTGCTTACAATGTGTTTTAAAGAATATTTGTTAGTTGGTCCTTCTTTTGGACGACCCAAATGTGACATTAAAATCACGCTTCCGCCTTTCTCAAGTATTTTTTTAATAGTTGGCGTAGCTGCTTTTATTCTTGTTTCATCGGTTACTTCAAAGTTTTCGTTTAATGGCACATTAAAGTCTACACGAATTAAAGCACGTTTGTTTTGAAAATTAAGAACGTCAATTGTTTTCATAATGGATAAAAATTAATTTAGTTTCATAGGTTTAATTTTGCTTTTCACTATAAAAGCATAAGGATACTCTTCCTTTATCTTTTTTAATTGTTCGTAAGCCTCTAGTTTAGTTTTAAAATCACCTACATTAATTACAAAGTTAGGCTGTTGGTATTCTTCGTAAGAAGTAATTTCGGGATATTTGGCATTAAATTTGGCTTGTACTTCGCGTGCTTTGGATTTATCAGCACTAAAGTGAATTTTTATTCTATAGCCATCACTTTCAAAACCTGTTTTTTTATGGTAATCTATTTTCTTTTCTTGTAAGGATTTAACTTTAATGGCTGTTTGTAAGGCATTGTCGTTTGTGTTTTGTTGAGAAAACACGCTCACTGATGTGAGCAATATAGTAAAAATAAGTAGCCATTTCATGCCGTAAAAATACGCAAATTAACTGATTTATAACGGGTATATTTTTATAAATTAAGGATTATTATAAATAAGTATTTGACTCTTGTAGTTGAGATTGGGTTTATTAATGTTTTTTTAAATTTTCACACCTATTACACACACGTCATCTATCTGTTCTAGAGATCCTTTCCAATCATTAAATTTGGTTAATAAAATTTCTTGTTGCTCTTTTAATGGTAAATGCGCAATTGAAAGTATCAAATTCTTTAAGTTTTTTGTCATAAATTTCTTTTCATCGTTACCTCCAAATTGATCTGGATATCCATCTGTTAATGTATAAATAACATCTCCAATATATAAATCCATTGTATGTGATGTAAAACAGACGTCTTGTTTATCATGTTTTCCAATTGGCATTTTGTCGGGCTTTATTTCAATAAGCTTTTTGGTTTGTGTAGATGAGTCTCTAACAATCCAAATTGGGTTATTAGCGGCCGTTGTGTGTAGTTTCATGTTTTTTAGGTCATACACACAAATACTGGCATCCATTCCATCTTTACCACCATCTTTACTACCATCATTTTTTAATCGATTGATGATTATGTTTCTAGTAACATTAAAAATTTGTGCTGGATCGGTTTCATGTTCAACGGCTTTTTCTAAACTAGTTATATTTAATAAACTCATAATGGCCCCAGGCACACCGTGTCCAGTGCTATCACCTGTTACAACAGCAAATGAATTGTTGTTTAATTTAGATGCCCAGTAAAAATCACCGCTAACTACATCTTTCGGTTTAAATAGTACAAAATATTCTTTTAGTTGACTTGACATTAATTCTTCATTAGCAAGAAAAGTTCGCTGTATTCGCTCAGCATAATGGATACTATCAGATATTTCTTGATGTTTAACTTCTATTAAATGTTTTTGTTTTTGAATTATCTCGTTTTGTTTTTGTGTAACACGAAATCTCTTAAATAATAAAGCAAAAAAGAGTAAAGATAATACTAAGCCTATGGCTATTGAGATGATGATTATTCTTTGGGTTTTTTGGTTTTGTTGTGTTATTACATCTTTTTTGGCTTGTTCATTCTCGGCAATAATTTTTTCTTTCTCATAGGTGTATTTCGCTTGTTGGTTTGCAATTGCCTTTATAGAAGCTTTTGAAGAAACACTATCGTGCATTTGTATGGCTAAGTTGTGATAATCATAGGCAGTTTTCCAATCTCCTTCTTTAATAGCTATTTTACTAATTAAATCAGAGGAACGTTCAATAATATCAATAAATCCATTATGGTTTCCAATTTCATATCCATTATGAGCATAAAGTTTTGCTTTTTTCATGTCGTTTAATGTCAAATATATCTTTCCAAGCTCGATATAAGAATAAGCCTCGCCTTGTTTATCCTCTATTTCAGTTCTTAGCTCTAAACTTTTTTGATTATACAAAATTGATAAGTCGTTATTTTTTTCTAAGATATAAATGGAAGCTAAGTTTTGATAACAGGTAGCCATTCCCTTTTTATCATTTAATTCCAGTCTAATGTTTAAACTTAATTTATAATAATTTAAGGCTTCTTTGTATTTTTTTTGTGAAAAATATAAAGTGCCAATATTATTATAAATCATGGCTAATCCTTTTTTGTTTCCAAGTTCCTTAAAGATCTGGAGCCCTTTAAAATAATATTCGAGGGCTAATTTCTTGTCTCCTTGTTTATCATATACATATCCAATATTATTTAACGACATGGCAATTCCTTTTTTGTCATTAAACTCTTCTTTTATTTGTAAACTCTTATGATAATATTCAATGGCTTTAGGTATATCGCCTAAATCAAAATAAATTAAACCAATGTTGTTATACCCGCTTGCCAAGTCCTTTTTACCATTATTTTCGAGTTCAATCTCATTGCTTTTTGTATAATACTTTAAGGCTAAATTATAATTTGATTTATTCATGTGAACATAACCAATATTATTTAAGGCGGCAGCAAGTGTCGTTTTAAATGATTTTTTCTCGGGTTTTGAAAGTGTTTTTTCTAGATTTTTAGTAGCAATTTGCTCGGCTATGTTGCACAAGTAAATTACAGTATCAATATTAGTAGTGGCTAATATTTCACTCAACATAACATAAGCCTGAGCCTTTAATGTGTCATGGTATGTTTTACTTTGAATTATTTTATGGATAGAGTCTAGTTGCGATTGTTCTTCGGGAGTGAATTGTGAATATAGCCGCAAAAAGGATGTTAAGAATATTATGATATAAAGTAAATTCCTCATGCTACTTTCAATTTTTAATAATTTCATTTATTGACAACATAACTATGTCGTTTAAAATTCACTTATGAATGAGAGCAACTCTTTGTTTTCACTTATCCATAACACTAAACTATTATTACGCGGAGGTAATTCAAGTTTTTGACAAATACGTGAACGGTAGTTTTCAACGGTTTTTTCGGATAAGAATAAAAGCTCAGCAATTTCTCTTGAGCTTTTATTTTGACTAACTAATTTTAAAGTTTTTAATTCGGCTTGACTTAACGATTTAAGCGAATCAATTAATTGTTGTTTCTTTTTATCTTCTACTGATAATTCGTTTTGATAAGGCTGCATGGCTGTACCTACAAACGTTTCTCCTTTTAATATTGTATTAACACATTCCTTTATTTCATCTACAGCGTTATCTTTTAGTAAATATCCTTTTGCGCCCGACAACATGGCATTTTTTATCATTTCTTTTTCTCGATACATGGTTAAAATAATAACCTTAGTGTCTATGAGTTCTTTCGTAATTTGTTTACACACTTCTAAACCATTCATCTCGGGCATATTAATGTCTAATATGGCAATTGCTGGTTTTAATTGTTGAATGTTTTGTAAAGCCTGCGTACCATTCTGACACTCTATAATTTTTGCCTTTGCAAACATTTGTTGTAGCAAATCTATCAGTCCTTTTCTGAAAATTGGATGATCGTCGGCAATTAATATTGTTTGAATAGAAGTCATTTATTAAGCCCTAAATTTGAGTGTTAATTTAAAACTTTTATTTGATTTTTCCTCAAAAGAAACTGAGCCATTTATAATTTTAGCACGTTCCTTTATGGATAATAAACCAAGGCTATTTTTATTTTTACCATCAAGTCCAATTCCGTTATCTTGATAAATCAATGTGAATTCATTATCTGTTTTAGTGATGATAGTTCTTAAAGCACTTGCTTTAGCATGTTTTATGGTATTGTTAGTACACTCTTGAATGATTCGATAAATGTGTGTTTTGGTATTAATTGGTAAGGATTCTATATCTTCAACCACATCAAAACTACACTCAAGTTGCGAGGCTGATTGCACGTTTTCCATCAGTCGGGCAATGGAACGAGTTAAACCAATTTTTTCGAGGTAGGAAGGATATAGATTTCTTGAAATCTCTCGGGTTTGCTCAATAACTTTAGCTAATTCAACATCTACATCTTGTAAGGGTTGATGTTTGTTTTTAAGAACACCTAACTTTGTTTTTATCATGGATAATGATTGCCCTATGTCATCATGTAAATCCATCGAAATTCGTAATCTATCTGCCTCTATGTTTTGTATTAATTGTTGGCTAAAGTAAGTTTGTTTCTCTTGTAATTTCTTGGAATAAACGTAATAAATAAAACTGCTTATTAGTAACAAAATAATTAAAGCAATTCCAATAGAGAGCCATTTTAAGAAGCGTTCATCTTGATTTTTTTGTTCGAGTAATAAATATTTAGATTTCTCTTTCTCAAGTTCAATTTCTTTTTTCTGTACGTTATATTTTAATTGTAAGCCTTGTATAATCTTTCCATTTAATATTTGTTCGGAGCTGTCTTTTAATTTTCGGTATTGCAAATAATTAGTTAAGGCCTCTTGATGTCTTCCTTCAGATGCAACTAGTTTATAATCCAAGTAACTATATCCAATTTCATCTTCTAAATTTTTTGTATTATTTATTTCTTGTTTAGCTAGTTTTAAAACTTGTTTTGCTTCTTGATGTTGTTTTAAATTAATTAAAATTTCGGCTTTACTTAAATAAGCCTTGGTTAATTCGGTGTTAAGTGCATTTCCTTTTAGAGCTAAGATTGATGAATCTGCGTAGGCTAACGCTAGTGTTGGGTTTGTTTCGTTAAACGCTGTACTAATATTAACAAATGCACTTGCTAATTCTTTGGGACGATTATTTATTCTTGCGTAATGAATAATTTCATTGAAAATTAATACAGCTTCTTTTACACGATTTTTCCTAATATCTACTAAACAAATATTTAGTTTTATATGACTAATAAGATGTTGATTGTTTTCTTTTTTAGCAGAGATTAAAGCCTTCTCGAAATCTAATAAAGCCTCATCTACCTGACCAGTATATAATTTTATTAATCCTAAGTTATTTAAAAACACCGAAGGATAATACTCTACATGGTTTGTCTCTGCAAAGGTTAAACCATCTAAATATAATTTAGCGGCTTCTTTAGTATTGTTTTTGGCTTCTTTAATAATGGCTATAAGGTTTAAACACTCTAAGTAGTTTTCTTTATCGTTTATTTCTTTAGTCTTTTGTAACATAAGGTTTAAATCCTCTTCTCCATTAGAGTTTAAACCCATTTCATAATCAATATAAATTAACCTAATGTTAGCCAGATCTTCAATATGTTTGTTTTGATAAGTTTGGGCTGTTTCTTTAGCTTTATCCATAAAGGCCTTGGCTCTATCTATATTGCGTATATAGTAAAAATAGTTTCCATAGTATAAGTACACCTCTGCTATCGCTCCCTTTTGATTTAATTTAGTTGCCAAGTTAATAGCATTCGAACCCCTTTCAAACAACTGTATAGAATCGTAATAAGAGGCTTCTTTTACTCTTTTAAGTGTTGATTTTAACTCAGATGTGTATTGAGAATAAGCAGTAACACAGAGTATAACTATTAAAGATGTAAAACTTATTCTTCTCATGACCTAGTACCAAATTTAACTAAAAAGTTTAATAAAGTGGTATGTTAAAACGAATTAAGGGGGGTGGCACTCTATACCATTGTGTTTAGTCTTTCTAATTTTACTTTATAAAATCCTATTAAACATGAGCACATTTTTAAAAAATTGTTTTTTTACCATTTTACTAACTTGTTTGGTTTTATTAACTAAACTATCTCATTCACAAACTTTATTAACCTACAGTGTTCCTGGAGCGACGACCTGGACTGTTCCATCGTGCGTAACTAGCATTACGGTTCAAACGTTTGGTGGCGGTGGCGGTGGCGGTGGAGCCATTGCTATTGTTAGAAATTCAAGTGATGGAGAGGCTTGTTCTGGCGCTGGCGGTGGCGGCGGTGGTGGATATTCATCAGCAGTATTAGCTGTAACTCCTGGACAGGTATATTCAATTGTAGTAGGTGCGGGAGGAACAGCGGGGATAAGTGGTTCTGGTACATGGAATGGAGGAATTTCAACACCTGCGGGTCCAGGAGGAACAGGAGGAACAAGTTCATTTAGTGGATATTCATACAACGTTCAGGCTACAGGTGGTACTGGAGGATCAGGTTCTAGTGCATATAACAATAATAACCCTCCTGACATGAATGCAACTGGTCTTGGAGGCTCTGGAGGTGTTGGTTCTGGAGGTTCAGTAAATTTTAATGGAGGAAATGGAGCTGCTGGGCATATATTATTTGTAAGTACTGATAAGAGTGGAGCGGGTGGGGGAGCTGCTGGACCAGGAGGAAACGGGGGGAATGGTACACCTGGTAACATGGTAGGGATTGTGAATCCTCCCGGAGGAACAGGACAAGCGCCAGGTGGAAATGGTGGAGATGGAAGAATGAATAACATTCCTTCAAATTTTAATCCGGCAGCTTTTAATGGAAATACATTCGGGGGAGGCGCTGGGGGTGCTTTAATTCATAAAGAAGGATATGGTGTTTTATCTAGAGCGGGAGGAGTAGGTGCTAGTGGAGCTGTGCGCATTCTTTATAATATACCAAGTTCTCCAGGTATTACTTCGGTTACTTCAACAACAATAAATTGTAATTCATCAACAGCGCAAGCCGCTATTACATATACTAATGGAGCAACTACCTTTACTTGGTCTGGCCCAGGGATTGTGTCTGGTCAAGGTACTGGAACTATAACTGTAAACATTGGTGGTGCTTATTCCTATTCTGCCTCTGCAGGAGGTGGATGTGTGTTTACAGGCTCTATCAACGTGAACACAAATATTGCTTATCCCGATGTTTCATCAAATGCTGGTAGTTTATCGTGTAGTGTTTTAACTACAACCGTAACGGCATCTACTCCAGCTAGCCCAGTTAGTTATACATGGACGGGCCCAGGTGTTGTATCTGGCGGCGGAAGTTCTACAGCTAATGTTAATCAACCTGGTACATATAGTTATACTGTAACAAATACCAGCAATGGTTGCAAATCAACAGGAACGGTAGCCGTAACTCAAAACACCTCTGTGGTTACTGCCTCGGTTGCCTCAACAAATTCTATAAATTGTAATACAACTACTGCACAAGTAATAGCAAGTACTACGGTTTCTCCAGTAAGTTATAATTGGAGTGGTACAGGTATCGTTAGTGGTGGAGGAACTCCAACCATTACAGTTAATCAAGGAGGAACATTTAATTATACAATAACAAATACCTCTAATGGATGTGTAACAACAGGTAATGTAAATATTCCTTCTAGTACGAATGCACCTGTGGTTGGTTCGTCTAACGGTGGTAATTTGAATTGTAATGTATTAACTACAACAGCAAGTGCTACTACAATTACATCACCTGTTACTTATAATTGGTCGGGGCCTGGTATTGTAGGTTCAAATACAGTAAGTACAATTTCTATTAATCAACCTGGCACTTATAATTATACTGTAACAAATCCTGCTAATGGTTGTAGAACTACTGGGGCACAAGTAATCTCTCAAAACACAACGCCTCCAGCTACAACAGCTTCTTTAACTACTAATATTACTTGTACAACAACTTCTGCCACCTTGCAAGGAGGTCCATCAAGTGGTGTAACTTATACTTGGACTGGAGCTGGGATATCTAGTAATCCTAATTTAGCGGTTGTTACAATAACCAATACAGGAACCTATACATTAACGACAACGAGTATTGTAAATGGATGTACTAATACAGCAGTAGTAACTGTTACAGCTAATTTAACACCTCCACAGGTTAGTATTAATCCTGATGTAACTATTAATTGTGCCGTGCCTTCAGCTACTTTACAAGGAAGTTCAAGTACACCAGGCGCTACCTTCTCATGGAACCCAGGTGGAAGTTCTCCAAATACGGCTACAACGGTTGTAAATTCTCCAGGAACTTATACTTTAACGGTTACAAACCCAGCTAATGGTTGTACGAGCTCTGCTGTTCAATCTGTTACTCAAAATACAACAGCACCTACATTAACAGTTAACGGCACACAAACCATTAATTGTATTTCAACAAATGCAGTATTAAGTAGTACAACATCATCTAGTCCGGTAAGTTATAGCTGGACAGGTCCTGGCGTAGGAAATCCTGCAGGAAGCACGCCAACAAACTCTGCAACAACTGTAAATGTTGGAGGAACATACACTTTAGTAATTACAGATATTGTGAATAGTTGTTATACAGCCTCTGTTGTTAGTGTTATACAAAACACCACAACACCATTGGTTACACCAGCAGTAAGCGGTATAATAAGTTGTACGACTACAGTTGTAACAGCTACGGCAAGCACATTAGCATCTCCAGTTACTTATGCATGGAGTGGTCCAGGAATTATATCATCTACTAATGCCTCAACTATATCAGCCAATCAGGCGGGAGTTTATGGATACACCGTAACCAACACTTCTAATGGTTGTTTTACTACTGGAACAGTAGCTATTTCACAAAACACCACAACACCTACTTTAACGGTATCAAACACTCAAACAATTACTTGTTCTACACCAACGGTATCAATTACGGGTTCAGCATCTCCATCTACAGTAACTCCTGTGTGGACTGGAGGTGTGTGTGCAGGAGCTAATTCATTTACTGCCGCTGCATGTTCTCCAGGTATTTATACACTAACTGTTACAGATCCTATTAGTGGTTGTGTTACATCAAGAACAGTGGAAGTTGTGCCTAGCACAGGGGTTCCTGCGGTAACAGCTTCTAGTACAGGAACTATCACATGTACAAATACAACCGCGCAAGTGGCAGCATCTACAACTGCTACACCTGTAACGTATGCTTGGTCGGGACCAGGTACAGTTACCGGCGCTACAAGTTCAACGGGTACTGTAAGTGTTGGCGGAACTTATCAATGTGTTGTAACCAATACATTAACAGGTTGCTCTGCTACGGTTACAACAGTTGTTCCTTCAAACACAACTCCAGTTGTGGCATCTGCTAATTCTTCAGGAAGTATAACATGTAGTACACAAACCTTAAATTTATCGGCAACTCCATCAGGTACTACTTATGTTTACTCATGGTCTGGCCCTGGTACTATTCAAAACAATACAACAAGTTCTCCTACTATAGATAATGGAGGTGTATATACAGTAACTATTACAAATTCTACAAATGGTTGTGTGGGTAACGCAACAGTAAGCGTTGCGTCTAATACAGTTGCCCCTACTTTAACTTTAAGCCCAGCTAGTTTAACTACAACATGTGCTAACCCAACGGTTGCACTCAATGCCTCTAGTAATGCAGGTACAAATGCTACGTATAGTTGGACGGTTCCTGCAACAGGCTCTTTATCTAATCCAAACATTAATAATCCAATTGCTGGAGGTTCGGGTGTATTTACAGTTCAAGTAACTAACACGGTATCTGGATGTACATCAGCTACTGCTACAATGACTTTAACAGCAGATGCTAATACACCAACCATAACGGCTGTTGCTGATAATACAGTAATTTGTGAAGGCAGTGTGAGTACTTTAACTGTATCGGGTGCCGATACTTATACTTGGAGTACATCACAAACAGTAGGTACAATTACTGTATCTCCAACGTCAAATACTACTTATAGTGTAATTGGTACAAATACTACAACTGGTTGTAGTGGAATGGCGAACATTACCGTTTCGGTAACACCTAGCCCTACTGTAAATATTAACGCAAGCAGTTTAGCTATTTGCGATGGAGCTAGCGCTACATTTACACTTACAGGTGCTACTAATTATACAGTAAGTGCTCCAAATCAAACAACAACTAACACAGTAGTTGTAACTCCTACTATTCAAACAACTTATACTGTTACAGGTGAAACTCAAAATTGTACAAGTAATACTGCTACTATTACTGTGGACGTTAACCCTCTCCCGCTAGTTACTGTGTCGGACGCGACAACTTGTGCTGGTTCGCCTGTAACATTAACATCATCTAATGCCGATGTGTATAATTGGATACCAACAGGTGAAACAACAAATACCATTAGTGTAAGCCCTACTTCTAGTACTAGTTATAGTGTAACAGGTACAAATACTTTAACAGGATGTACCTCAACAATTGTGGTAGCTAATGTTACGGTAAACAATTTACCAACTATCACAGCATCTTCTAATCCAAGCATAACTTGTATTACAGAAACAGTTACTTTAAACGCTACTACTTCTGGAACCACCTCTATTACAAGCTATACTTGGACACTAGGAAATGGTATTACTTCTTTAAATCAAAACACGTCTAATCCTAGTTTCCCTGCTTCAGGTCTTACTACTGGAACTTATACTTATGTAGTAACTGCTACCGATGCTAATGGATGTGTGTCGCCAGTTGCCACCACCACCGTGGAAATTATAGATGCACCAAATGCTAATTTTGATTTAAGCGATTTAAGTATTTGTCAAAATGCAAATGGCAACATCAGTATTAATACTCCTCAAAGTGGTATAACGTATGACTGGGAAATTAATGGTCAGAGCTTTACTAATACAAATCCATTAATGATACCTTCAAGTGTTTCGGGAACTGCAGGTACTTACACCGTAAGTGTAGTAGCATCAATAGGAACTTGTACAAATACTGCTAATAATACATTAACGGTAACAGCATTACCAACTATTGCGTTAGTAAATTACACAGTATCAGCTTGTGAAAATGCATCGGCTGGATTAGAAATTGCTAGTCCAACAAGCGGTAATGTTTATACTTGGGCATATAATAGTGCTGCAGTAGGATCTGGAACAACTTATAATATCAATGCTTTATCTTCTTCTAATATTGGAACTTATACAGCTACCGTTGTAGATGCTAACGGTTGTGCTAATAGTACTATTGGTCTTGTAGATATGATGCCTTGCGAAACTTATGTTCCAGAAATATTTACACCTAATGGAGATGGTAAAAACGATGGCTTTGTCATTAAAAACATTGAGAATTATCCAAATAATAAACTTAAAATATTTAATCGTTGGGGTAATTTAGTTTACCAAAAAGACGGTTACTTGAATGAGTTTGATGGATACGCCAATACGGGAGATCAGGTAGGAAAAAATAAATTACCTGCTGGAACATACTACGTAATTCTAGAGTATGGAGATGATAAAACAGAAACTTATAATGGCTATTTAATTCTTCAGTATTAATAAATTGATTAACATAAAATGATTTTAAAAATGAAAAGACACATCTTAAGTTTAGCTATTATAGCTTTTGTGGGGGCATTAAAGGCTCAGCAAGAGACACAACATAGTATGTATTTTTTTAATCCCGTGTTGGTAAATCCAGCTTATGCAGGTAGTCAGGAGGCTTTAAGCGTTACTGGAACTGTTCGCGACCAATGGACTAACTTAAAAGGGGCACCAAAAACACAGGTGTTATCGGTACACTCTCCATTAAAAATTGAGAATATTGGTGTGGGTCTTACGGTATTAAACGATCAATTAGGTGTTACAAAAAACACAGGAGTTTATGCAGATTTATCGTATAGTGTTAGATTGAATAAAAATAATAGCCGCTTAGCTTTTGGCGCTAAATTAGGAATGGATTTCTTTCGTCAAGATTTTACTAATCTACGCATTAATGATAATACCGATGAACTGTATCAAGAAGGCTTTAAGTATCGCAAAAATCTTTTCAATGCAGGAGCTGGTATTTACTATTATGGCAAGCGTCATTATTTGGGAATTGCAACACCTCGTTTATTAAAAAATAAATTAGATTTAGCTTATGACCAAAAAGCACTTCAAGAAAACCACTATTACTTTTTTGGAGGTATTGTGGTAAAACTAAATCCAGCTATTAACATGCGTCCTTCTTTTATGGTTAAATACGTAAATAATGCCCCACTTTCTATCGAAGGTAATTTATCGTTTTTGTTTTACGAAAAGTGGTGGCTTGGTGCTATGTACCGTCATAAAGCCGCAGCGGGTTTAAACGTTATGTACAATGTAACTCAAAATTTAAGAATAGGTTATGCGTATGACTATCAACTTACTTCTTTACAAAAATTTAGTGTAGGCTCACATGAAATCATGATAGGATATGATTTAAGAAGTAAATCTAAAGGATTCAAATCGCCTCGATATTTCTAGAACCTATTTTCACTTTTTAGCATTACGTTACAACAAAAAATTATATGAAAAAAATTACACTTATTTCGTTCTTCTTTGTGCTTGCATTCACTACACAAGCACAATCGTTACTACAAAAAAAAGCAGATCAGCTATACAACGAATTATCGTATGTAGCGGCCGCCGATTATTACAAGAACCTAACAAAATCTGACAAACCAACTGAAGAGAATCTTAGAAGATTGGCAGTGTGTTATTTTAAGATTTATGATTTTGTAAATGCGGAATCTGCCTACAAAAGTTTAATAGACAAATTTAATGGAACAACTACCGAAGCAGATTTAATTAATTATTTACAATGTTTAAAATATAATCAAAAATACACAGCTGTAGATGATGTTTTAAAGCAACTCGAACAAAAAAGAAAAGATAATCTCATCAGTAAAAATCACGCTAAGAACAAAAATTATCTAAAGACATTAAAAGAAGATTCATCGTCGTATCAAATAACGAATGTAGAAAAACTAAACACCGAAACCTCAGAATTTTCACCTGTTTTTTTTAATAAAAACAACGCAGTGTTATTTGCGTCTAACAGACGGAACGCTTCGGCGCGTAACAAAACCTTTGCTTGGGATGATACTTATTTTATTGATATGTACACATCTATCAAAAGAGATTCTTTAAAATTTGAGTCGGCAATCTCAATGCCTAAAGGCATCTCAGGGCTTTACCATGATGGTCCTGCCTCCTTATCAGCTGATGAAAAAACAGTTTACATGACTAAAAGTAATGTAGTAACTAAAAAAGTAAAAGGTGTTTTAGTGAGTGTCATAAACCTTAAACTTTATATTTATAAAAAAGACTCTACAGGGAGACTCTCTGCCCCTGAGAATTTTCCATTTAATTCAAACGATTATTCGGTTGGTCACGCAACCGTAACTAAAGACGGTAAACGCATGTATTTCGTATCAGACATGCCTGGAGGGTATGGACAAACGGATTTATATGTTTCTGAGTTTAAAAATGGGCAATGGCAAAAACCTGAAAACCTAGGACAAGCCATTAATACCGAAGGAAGAGAAATGTTTCCTTATGTTCACGAAGACGGAACTTTATTTTTCTCTACGGATGGAAGAGCTGGTTTGGGCGGATTAGATTTATACTTTACGGTGCCATCAATGGATGCTTATTTTGAACCGCAAAACCTAGGATTTCCAATCAACTCCAATTTTGATGATTTTGGATTTGCGCTCAATAGCGATTTAAAAACGGGATATTTTTCTAGTAATCGTCCTGGTGGAAAAGGTAAAGATGATATTTATTTTTTCCGCTCAAAAGAACCATTAATGGGTGTTACATTTAGCGGTATTGTGTTTGACGAAAGCGATAAAGAAAAAATTCCAGGTGCTTGGGTGTATTTGTTAGACCATAACAAATTAGTAATAGATTCTTTAAAAACTAATGATAAAGCAGAATATTTGTTTACAATTAACGACCCATCAAAACAATATTTTGTTGGGGCAAAAGAACGCGTTAAATACTACGACCGCCTAATACCTGTAGGCAAATTAGAAGTAGGAGAAAATAAAAAGAATATAGGCTTGTTTCCAAAATATAAACTTATTGATGTAGTAACAGATATCAAAACTGGACAACCTATTGAAGGAGTTAAAACCACTTTTATTGACAAACTTACACAAACTACTAAGATGTATTCAACCGATGCTAATGGAACATTTACAGATATTATTAGAAATAAAAAACCAGGAGACGTATTAAAGTTTAGTATCGTGTATGAAAAATCGGGTTACATAAAAGTTGAAAAAGATTATGAAATAACCTTAGATGTTAATACAGTAATTGAACTCAGTGAGAAGTTACAGAAAATGGAGATTGGAGCCGATATTGCTAAGGTTATAAAAATTGAGCCTATTTATTTTGATTTGAATAAATGGAACATTAGGCCAGATGCGGCAAAGGAGCTAGATAAAATAGTTAAGGTAATGAAAGAAAATCCAACCATGACTATTGAATTAGGTTCACATACCGATTGCCGTTCGAGCAAGGCTTACAACTTATCGTTATCCGATAAACGCGCTAAATCATCGGCAGCTTATATTGTTTCAAAAGGTATTGCTAAAAGTCGTATTGTGGGTAAGGGTTACGGAGAAAGTAAACTAATTAATGGCTGTGCTTGTGAAGGCAAGGTGGAATCTACTTGTTCAGAAGAAGAACATCAAGCAAACAGAAGAACCGAATTTTTAATTACTAAATTTTAATATAAGTAGTACGCACTATGAGATCTAGTTCAAAAGATATGTGGTTGTTATGGTAGTTGGTCTTTGCAAAGACCAACTACTCACCACTTTTTTATTATAGAATTTACGCCAGTTTTGTTAAACAAGCTTTAATAGCTTCAAAATTAGGCAATTTACCAGCATCTTCAAGAATTTCTGAATATTGTAATATGCCATTTTTGTCAATTACAAATGCGGAGCGTTTGGTTACACCTTGCATTCCAAAGCCAAAACTCTCGTATAATGATTGGTATGCCTTTGAAACTGTTTTATTAAAATCAGACAATAAATTAAAATTATAACCTTGCTCTTTTTTATAAGCACCTAAACTAAACAAAGAATCTATAGAGATAGCAACAACTTCTGCATTTAAGGTGGTGTAGGTATTATAATTATCACGTATGTAACATAATTCATCTGTACAAACGCCAGTAAATGCTAAAGGAAAAAATAATACAACTAAGTTTTTTCCTTTATAGTCTGATAATGATATTTCTTTTTTATCGGTATTAAATAATTTAAAATCTGGGGCAGGTTTTCCAATTTCTAGTAACATAATCTTTCTGTTTTTAGGGTTAGTAAACTAATTTTGTGTTAAAGTTACTAAGATATCTGTAAAAAGATACGTTAAACATTTATAAATAGAACCATTAATTACAAAGTAAATTCTATTTTTGTACAAAGATTTATAAACCTATAAAAAATATAATATTATGGCATTAGTTGGAAAAAAAGCCCCTTCGTTTAAGGCAGCTGCCGTTGTTAACGGCTCAGAATTTGTAGAAAATTTTTCGTTAGACCAATATATTGGTAAAAAACACGTGGTGTTTTTCTTTTATCCAAAAGATTTTACGTTTGTGTGTCCTACCGAGTTACATGCTTTCCAAGAAAAGCTTTCTGAATTTGAAAGTCGTGGATGTGCAGTAGTAGGCTGTAGTACCGATACCGAACAAAGTCACTGGGGTTGGTTACAAGTAGAGAAAAAAGCAGGCGGTATTAAAGGCGTTACATATCCATTAGTAGCTGATACTACTAAAATTATTTCAATTAATTATGACACTTTATTAGGTGATTATGATGTAAATGAAAAAGGTGAATTAATTGCAACAGGTGATATGATTGCTTTCCGTGGCTTGTTTTTAATTGACAAACAAGGTATTGTACGCCATCAATTAATTAATGATTTACCTTTAGGACGTAGCGTTGATGAGGCATTACGTATGGTAGATGCTTTACAGTTTTTTGAAGAAAACGGAGAGGTTTGCCCTGCTAATTGGCATAAAGGTCAAGAAGGCATGAAAGCAGATCATAAAGGTGTTGCCGAATACTTAGGAAAACACTAAAGAATTTAAATCAAAAGAGGCTGAATGAAAATTCAGCCTCTTTTGTTTTGTGTCTTAATAAGGAATTAACTATTACCCGTTTAAAGCTTCTGCACCAGCTACAATCTCTAAAATCTCGGTAGTAATAGCTGTTTGACGGGCTTTGTTGTACATAATTTTTAAGTTACGTTGCATTTCTTTTGCATTATCTGTTGCTTTGTGCATAGCCGTCATACGTGCGCCATGCTCAGATGCAAATGAATCTAATAAGGCTTTATAAAATTGTGTTTTTAACGAACGAGGAATTAAATCGCTTACAATAAATTCTTTACTTGGTTCAAAAATATAATCGGTGCTCGAGCTTCCAGCCGAAGCGCTTGGCATAATAGGTAAAAACTGCTCGGCTTGCACTATTTGTACAGCAGCGTTTTTAAATTGATTGTACACCAATACAACTTTATCAAACTCCTTATTTTCAAACGAAGTCATAATTTTTTCAGCAATTGGTGCTACTGTATCGTAAGTTAAATTATCAAATACTTCATTTAAGTTAAATGGCAAATCGGTTCCATGTATGTTGTATTCGGTACGCTTAAAAGCATCGTTTACTTTTTTACCAATACAAATAATAGAAATATTGTGCCCTTGATAATCATTGTTTATTAAGCTCCACGTTTTTTTAATAACGTTAGCGTTAAATCCACCTGCTAATCCACGATTAGATGATATAGCCACAATTAAAACATTTTTGCCATTATTTTGACGAGCAAAAGCATTTTCAGAGGTGTCTAAACTTGAACTTACATTTTGTAAAATTTCTTGTAATTTCTCAGCATAGGGGCGCATTTGCGTAATTGCATCTTGCGCACGTTTCAACTTAGCAGCACTCACCATTTTCATGGCACTTGTAATCTGCATGGTTGAACCCACCGATGTTATCCTATTTCTTACTTCTTTTAAATTTGGCATTTCGTTTTAATAAATCTTTTAAACCTAAAATATCACATGCAAAATTAAGCGTCTTGTAACGATTTTATTTTCTCTTTCGGTTACAAATTCTTAAGCGTATTTTGCAGTTAATTCTTTTGCAGTTGCTTCTAAAGCATTTGTAATAGTATCATCAAATTTACCTGCTTTTAAAGCGTCTAATTCTGCTTTGTTTTTACGCTCACACACTTCTAAAAATTCTTTTTCAAACTCTCTTACTTTATTTACTGGTACATTACGTAATAAGTTTTTAGTACCTAAATAAATAATAGCAATTTGTTGTTCAACACGTAATGGAGACGCATTTGCTTGTTTTAAAATTTCTACGTTACGAGCCCCTTTATCTAATACTGATTTTGTAGCAGCATCTAAATCAGAACCAAACTTAGCAAATGCCTCTAACTCGCGGTATTGCGCTTGATCTAATTTTAAAGTACCAGCTACTTTTTTCATTGATTTAATTTGTGCGTTACCTCCCACACGAGATACCGAGATACCTACGTTAATAGCAGGACGAACACCAGAGTTAAATAAGTTCGACTCTAAGAAGATTTGTCCATCGGTAATCGAAATTACGTTTGTAGGAATATACGCCGAAACGTCACCAGCTTGTGTTTCAATAATTGGTAAAGCTGTTAATGAACCACCACCTTTTACAATTGGTTTTAATGTTTCTGGTAAGTCATTCATGTTTTTAGCAATCTCATCAGAAGCATTGATTTTAGCAGCACGCTCTAATAAACGACTGTGTAGGTAAAACACGTCACCAGGATAAGCTTCACGCCCTGGAGGACGGCGTAATAATAATGATACCTCACGATAAGCTACTGCTTGTTTAGATAAATCATCATATACAATTAAAGCCGGACGACCAGAATCGCGGAAGTATTCACCTACTGCGGCTCCTGAGAATGGAGCGTAAAATTGCATTGGAGCAGGGTCAGATGCGTTAGCGGCTACAACTACTGTGTATGCCATTGCACCATTTTCTTCTAATGTACGAACCACGTTTGCAACGGTTGAACCTTTTTGCCCAACTGCTACATAAATACAATATACTGGTTTGCCAGCATCATAAAATTCTTTTTGATTAATAATAGTATCTAACGCAACGGTTGTTTTACCTGTTTGACGGTCACCAATAATTAACTCACGTTGCCCACGACCAATAGGAATCATCGCATCTACCGCTTTAATACCTGTTTGTAAAGGCTCGTTTACTGGCTGACGGTAAATTACACCTGGTGCTTTACGCTCAATAGGTAATTCGTAAGTAGTACCTTGGATAGGACCTTTTCCATCAATTGGATTTCCTAATGTATCAACTACACGACCCAACATGCCTTCACCTACTTTAATAGAAGCAATACGACCAGTACGTTTCACAGAAGAACCCTCTGCAACGCCTTCGCTACTTCCAAGTAATACAGCACCTACGTTATCTTCCTCTAAGTTTAATACAATACCTTGTAAACCTGTATCAAATTCAATCAACTCACCCGATTGAACTTTTGATAAACCGTAAATACGAGCAATACCATCGCCCACTTGTAATACAGTTCCAACTTCTTCTAATTCAGCTTCTGATTTAAAGCCTGATAATTGTTGTCTTAAGATTGCAGATACTTCTGCTGGTTTTACTTCTGCCATTTTTATGATGGTTTATTTATTAATTTAATGTTTTGTTAGTTAATTGTTTTTTAAGACTTGATAATTGTCGAGATACCGATCTGTCAATTTGTTTATCACCTACTCTTAAAATAAATCCGCCAATTAAATCAGCGTTGGTTTTTTCCACTAATTCAACTTCTCCTTTTAATTGCGATTTTACTAAATCTAGGGCTTGTTGTTTAGTGGTTGCATCAAGTCCATTTGCCGAGGTAATAACTGCGGTATAAATATTTTTTTGTGTTCTATAAAGTTCAACAAAACTTTGTGCCATTTCTGGAATAACCGATTCTCTGCGCTTGTTAGCAACAATAGTTAAAAAACCAATTGTTAAAGCGTTTACTTTCGATTCAAATAAGGCTTTAAGTGTAGCTACTTTTTTATCGGCTTTAATAATAGGGCTATTCAAAAATGTAATTAATTCTTTAGAAGCTTCGCAAACATTTTTTACATATAACATATCGGCATAAACAGCTTCTAATTGCCCTTTTTCTACTGATAAGTCTAGTAAAGATTTTGCGTATCTTGATGCTACTATCATAGTTTTTACTTAAAATGTGTGTGTGCTACTTGTTTAATTAAATATTAATTAAGAGTAACATCTTTCATTAAATTATTTACCAATGCTTTTTGTTTTTCATCGCTTGATAATTCGCTACGTAATATTTTTTCAGCAATTTCAATTGATAAAGAAGCTACTTGGTTTTTTAATTCAGCAACAGCTGCATTTTTTTCAGCATTAATTTGCTCACGAGCCGATGATAAAATTCTTTCGGCATCAGCTTGTGCTTTTACTTTTGCTTCGGCAATAATCGATTCTTTCATTTCGCGAGCTTCTTTCATTAATGCTTCACGAGCGGTGCGAGCTTCGTTTAAGCTTTTTTCATTGTTAGCTTTTAACTCACGCATATCTTTTAAAGCATTTTCGGCACTTGCTAATGCGTCTTCAATACTTTTTTCACGGGTTTTTATAGCGTTTAAGATAGGCTTCCAAGCAAATTTCCCGAGGATTACTAATAATAAAATAAAAGTAATAGAAGTCCAAAATATCAGACCAATCGAAGGCTCAATTAAACTAGCTAAAATAAATAAGTTCATTATATTATTGTTTTATTATTTTGTTATTGTTTTTATCAAATAATGTTTCTAACCTTTTTTTAAGTTAAACAAAAACCTTAACCAACCGTTAAGGTTTTTGTTTGTTTACTGAAGATTACTTCGACATTAAAGCAACTACCACACCGAATAAAGCAACACCTTCTACAAGGGCTGCGGCGATGATCATAGCTGTTTGAATTTTCGAAGTAGCTTCTGGTTGACGTGCAATAGCGTCCATTGCGTGTCCACCAATTTGTCCGATACCGATACCAGCACCTATTACTGCTAGGCCTGCTCCGATTGCTGCGATACTTCCAGTCATGTTGTTTTTGTTTTTATTGGTTATTATTTATTTGTTTTTTAATTAGTGTCCTGCTATTACTTTATCGTCATCTGTTGTGTGAGCGCCATCTTCATTATGATCGGCTACTGCCGAACCAATGAATAAAGCGGTAAGCATGGTAAAAATATACGCTTGTAAAAATGCCACTAAGCACTCTAACACGTCAATAAATAAGGCAAATGCCACAGACACAGGTGAAATAAAAATAGTTTTAAATACAAAAATTAACCCAACTAAAGAGATAACAATGATGTGACCAGCAGTAATGTTTGCGAATAAACGTATCATTAATGCAAATGGTTTAGTTAAAATACCTACAATTTCAATTGGAATTAATATTGGCCAAATTGCTTTAGGTGCATGTGGTAAGAAAATATGCGACCAGTAATTTTTATTACCGTTAATGTTTACAATGATTAAAGTAAACACCGATAAAACTAAAGTAAAGGCAATGTTTCCAGTTAAGTTAGCAGAGATTGGAATTAAGCCTAAGAAATTATTAACCAAGATTAAAAAGAAAACCGTTAGTAAATACGGCACAAATTTTTCCGATTTTTCGCCAATGTTGCCCTTTGCAATATCATCGCGCACAAATACAATAAGTGGTTCAAAAAACGATTGTTTGCCTTTTGGCGCAGAAGTAACACCATGCGATTGATAAGCTTTAGCAATAGATGTAAATAACCAAATTAAAAGAATAGCTGTTAGCAACAATTGAGTTACGTTTTTAGTAATAGAAAAATCTAACGGTGCTTCATTACTCACACTTACTTCTTTATCTACCACAGTTAAGTTTAGGTATTGCCCGTGTTCATTAGGAGTTTCAGAAGCATAGTAGATTTTCTCTTCAAAATTTACAAAACGCTCACCATTTTTTTCAACTACTACTTTGCCTTGGTTATCATGATGAAATTCTGAAGACATAAAAAATGCAATACCGTTCTTTCCTTTCAGAATTACGGGTAAAGGTGCAGAAACAGCATCGTGTCCCTCGCCCCAAAAATGCCAAGAGTGCGAATCAAGAATGTGCTCAAAAGCTACTGCCGTAATATCTACCTCTTCATCGGCGTTTTTAGCATGAGGATCAACCGCATGTACGCCATCAGCTTCGGGAACAAGAATTTGTTCTTCATTTGGTTCTGAAGCAGAAATATGTGTAGAAGTAGCTAAAAATAAGGAAAAAACTAAGAAAGGAACACTCCAAATCTTCTTAAATATATTGATTTTACTAGTCATTACGCAAAAAAATATTTATACGCTTTAAAATTCGGGTGCAAATGTAGGGATAAATTGCTAATAGAGAAACTTTTTTTAAGGTTTTAGACGAACAAATTCAAAATTTTTTTTAGGAAAAGTATCTGCTAAAAAACCACATAATTTTGTGGGTTTAACGGAAAACCATTATACCAAAGTTCAAAATGTAGGTGTGTTCCTTTACTGTTCTCGCCAGTATTACCAACAACACCAATAGACTCACCAGCTTTTATAATATCACCTGCCTTTTTGGTTGTTTCAGACAAATGTTTATAAATGCTTATTATATTGTTATTGTGTTGAATTTGAACAACATAACCGTCGCTAGAAGTGAAATTTGTGAAAACTATCGTACCATCTAACACAGCTTTTACGGGTTCATCTTCTTTGGTTACTATATCAACTCCAAAATGCTGTTCGGCAATATTATACGAACTAGTAACAATACCCTTTGAGGGTGTAAAAAAGAAGTAATGTCCCAGTAATCCCAATTTATTAGCTGTTACCTTATCACTTGTAGATGTTATTTGGTTCGTTTCTATATCTTCTCTTAATTTTTTATCTTCTTCGCTGGGTTTAATATCAATTTGGCTATATTTTCCTGTTGAATCTTTTGTTGGTTTAGGTGGTTTACCTTCTGTTTTTTCATTAAAAACATTTAAAAGATTATTAATATACCAATCTCTTGCAGAAAGGATGTTTTCAAGCGAATCGGCTTTATTGCTTAATAATAAAATATCTTTTCGGTCATTAATATTACCGTATCCTGGAATGTATTCTCTTAATGAAGTAAAAGCTACCAAACTTATCACAGCGGTAGTCATTACAATAGTAATACTGCTTAATAAAATAATAAGTCCTAAGGGCGAAAGACGTAATGAGAACTTCTCGGCAAAAGACTCGTCATTTAAAATTACTAAGCGGTACTTGTTTCTTAATTGCTCAGTAAAAATTTTCCAACGACTATTTTTTTGCTCAGACATACTTAATGCACAAAAATATACTAATTTTACGACTTTGTCGTTATTAGCTTATTTTTGCATATATATTTTTTGAGACACCTTAAACCACATATTTTAATTTATATTACAGTTGTCTTGTTACTGACGGCATGTAAAACCAATAAAAACACATTTGTACATCGTGGTTACCACAATCTTACTGCTAGATACAATGGCTATTATTATGCCATGGAAAACATAAAAGAAGGCGAAGAAAAAATACGATTAGGTTATAAGTTTGACTACGACAGATTATTACCAGTTTTCTTGGTACCCACAAACGAAAATGCTAAAGCCACATTTCCTGAGTTTGACAAAGCCATAAAAAAATCATCAAATTGTATCCAACGTCATACCATAAAAGATAAACACGGTAACGAGATTACAACAGCTGGTAAATGGATTGATAATAACTGGAACGTAATAGGTATTTCTCGATTTTATAAACGTGAATTTTTTTCTGGTATCGAAGCGTTTGAATATGTAATCAGAAGCTATAAATCAAAAGATAAATATAAAGCCTTAGTGTGGTTAGCAAGATCTTATAGCGAAATTGGCTCTATGACTCAAACAGAGGCTATTATTGGTTTATTAAAAGATGAACCTAAAATTTCTAAATATGCTAAAAGGCAATTACCCGCTCTAAAAGCTGATTATTATATTAAACGAGGCATGTATAAAGAAGCCCAAGAAGCTTTAATAATTGCTATGAAAGGTGGTGATGATAAGGGAAAAAATCCAGCATCTAAGTTTTGGATGAAACTAACTGCTAGACCACCAAAAGTTACTCGTTCTAGATATGCGTTTATTTTGGCTCAATTAGAAGAAGAAAAGAAAAGCAACAAAAAAGCCATTCAGTATTATAAAAAAACAATTGATTTAAAACCAAATTACGAGCTTGTTTTTCAGGCTAAGATGAAAATGTCGAGATTAGTAGATATTAGTAATGCGGCTAAAACCAAGCGCGAATTACTAAAAATGATAAATGATGTAAAAAATGCAGAATATTTAGACATTATTTATTACACCCTTGGAGAAATTTCTGAAAAAGAAAAGAAAGAAGAAGAGGCAATTAGTTATTATAAGTTATCTGTTCAAAATAGTACTCAAAATCCAAAACAAAAAGCATTATCCTATTTAAAGTTAGGTGAAATTAACTTCGAAAATGCTGACTACACAGCTTCTGGTGCTTATTATGATAGCACTATGATGTCGTTACCTAAAGATTACAAAGATTATGAAGCTATAAGTAAACGCAAAACAACTTTAGAAACCTTAGTAAGCTACATTCGTACTATTCAACGTGAAGATAGCTTACAAAAAGTAGCCAAAATGAGTGAATCGGATAGAACACGTTTTATAGAAAAAATGATTGAGAAAATAGAAGCCGAAGAGGAGCGTAAGAAAGAAGAAATGGAATTAATGGCGGCTCAAAACTCAAATCCAACCATAAATGCTGGCGTACCTAATAACGGATTACCTACCATGAGCACAGGCACCAAAGGCGATTGGTATTTTTATAATCAAACCACATTAAGTTTTGGTTTAAATGATTTTATAAAAAAATGGGGCAATCGAAAATTAGAAGATAATTGGAGAAGAAGTCAAAAAACATTTATGCTAGATGAAAGCACCAGCGGTAAAGATACTCTAACTGATGAGGCAACTGCCGATGGAACTACACCAAAAGCCACAAAAGATAAAAAAAATGTAGAGTATTATCTAGCTGATTTACCTCTTACGGATTCGTTGATGAAGAAATCAAACATAAAAATTGTAGATGCCTACTACAATCTAGGAAGTACGTATAAAGAAGAACTCAATAACAACAAAAAGGCTATTCATACTTTCGAAGAACTTAACAATCGTTTCCCAAACAATAAATATAAACTCTCTACTTATTATCAATTATACCGAATTTATAGCTCGGTAAAAAACCAATCGCAAGCCGATTTTTATAAAAACAAATTATTAAATGATTATCCAACTAGTGAATACGCACAAATTATTAAGAACCCTAATTATGTATCAGATAAAGCAGCGCAAAAGGGAGAGGTAGAGCTATTTTATACCGAAACATATAATGAATATACAGCTGGAAATTATGCCATAGCACTTGCAAAATCAACCGAGTCGGAAACTAAATTTGGAAAAAATGATTTTGCGCCAAAATTTGCATTTATAAAAGCGCTTTGTAAAGGTAAATTAAAAGGAATTGATTCCTTAGAATCTAGTCTTAAACAGATACAAATATTTTACCCTAAAGACGATGTAAGTAAACAAGCCCAAAGCTACTTAGAAGTTATTTATAACATGAAGCACCCGAGTGAAGCAACTGCCACTAGCAATGGTTCAATACCATTAAACACTGATACTTTTTCGCTTAATCTTAATGTGCCTCATTTTGTAATTGCTGTTTTCCCAGATAATTCAGAGGTGTCTGAAATGTTTAAATCAAATTTAGCAAGTTTTAACAATAATTTCTATACAAACAAAAAACTTGAAACAACGAATAGTTTATTTGGAACAAATAGTCAAATTTTAATCATCAAAACATTTGATCAAGCACAGGAAGCCCTTTTATACATTGATAATTTACAGAAAGACAAATCTGTTTTTTCGGGGAAAGTAAAACTCGAAGAGTTTACATTAATGACAATTTCATTAGATAATATGCCAAAATTATTTAAGAAAAAACAGGTAAGTTATTATAAACCATTTTACGACGATCATTATAAGTTAAACTAATTGATTATCTTCGTAAAATCAAAAAATTAGTACCATGTTCCAAAAATCAAATAAATCAGATGAAGCTATTAATTCGTCCATTAACCTAATAAGTAGTGGAACTCAAATTGTAGGAGATATTACTTCAAATAGTGATGCTAGAATTGATGGGGTGTTAAAAGGAAATATCTCAATTTCAGGAAAGTTAGTAGTTGGGCATTCAGGAAGTATTGAGGGAAATGTACAATGCCAAAATGCAGATATTTCGGGCGAAATTAATGGCAAATTAAACGTGAGTGAACTGCTCTCTTTAAAAGCAAGTGCTAAAATTGTTGGAGATATTGTTACAGGAAAAATCTCAATAGAGCCAAATGCTACTTTTACAGGTACTTGTAATATGGGGGCTGTAGTAAAAAACATTCATAACAATGCTACAGCAACAGCAGAAAAAACAACCAAAACCGCTTAATGCATACGCAAAATATAGCGGATTAGCAGTACAAATGGCTGTTGTTATTGGAGGGGGTAGTTATGGTGGGGTTAAATTAGATGAATATTACCAAAACCAAACACCTATTTTTACCATAATTTTAAGCCTAGTATCCATTGCAATTGCTATGTATTTAGTGCTAAAAGATTTTATAAAACCAAAATCCTAACTATTGAAACTCTCTAAAACATATTATTTGCAGCTTAGCGTACTTTGCTTAGGCGCACTCATCATCTCTTATGGATTAAGCACACTTCCTTCAAAATATCTTCAAACATCTAATTACTGGATTCCAACTTTATTTTTTGGAGTAACAACTATACTAGCAAATGCACTAATTACAACTGGAGAGAAGGCCTCAAAGGAATTTGTATTTAAAACATTGGCTATTAGCATGGCGCGGCTGTTGTTGTGTTTGATAACTGTTTTTATATATTCTTTAATCAATAAATTTGATGCCCTTGCCTTTGCTTGCCATTTTATGCTCCAATACATTTTATTTACTATTTTTGAAATTTCGTTTCTAATCAAATATATTAAACAACCTCATTCAAATTAAAAAAATCACCTATGAAACATATAATTTTCACATCAATTGCAGCATGTGTTATTTCACTTACACACGCACAATCCGCTTATCAAGGACCATTAACAAACAAGAAAGGTAGCGAATACAAATTTACTGTTGTAAAATCGTTAGATGTCTCAGCTGTTCAAAACCAAGGGCATACAGGCACCTGTTGGTCATTTTCATCATTGTCTTTCTTTGAAAGTGAATTAATGCGAATGGGTAAAGGAAAAGAATTTAACTTAGCCGAAATGTTTATTGCTTGTAAAGCATATCCTTTAAAAGCGGATAATTATGTGCGCATGCATGGTAGAGCAAATATTGGCGAAGGTGGAGGATTTTCAGATGTTGTAAATGTTATGCGCCGATACGGTATTGTTCCAGAGGATGTTTATTCAGGTAAGAAAGATGCTAAAGCAGAGCACAACCACTCCGTTTTAGAGGCTAATATTAAGGCAATAGTTGGTGCTGTAGCAAATGATAAAAATACCAAAATAGATTTTGAAGCTATGCACCAATCTGTAGAGTCTGTTTGCGAAGCGTATTTAGGAAAAGTACCTGAAAAGTTTAATTATAAAGGAAAAGAATACACTCCTAAAACTTATTTAGAGGCAACAGGCATAAATCCTGATGATTATGTGTTTCTTACATCATTTACTCACCATCCGTTTTACAGTAAATTTACGTTAGAGGTGCCTGATAATTGGAACTGGGATCAAATGTATAATTTACCGCTTAATGAATTTCAACAAGTTATGCAAAACGCTATAAATACAGGCTATACCATTGCTTGGGCATCAGATGTAAGTGAAAAAGGATTTCGTTTTAAAGATGGAATAGCTATCGTTCCCGAAGTGCCTTTTTCAGAAATGAGCGAAGAAGAGATAAATGAAACCACAATTAAACCACAGCCACAACTAAAAATTACACAAGAGATGCGTCAAAAAGCCTTTGATGACTATGAAACACAAGATGACCACGGAATGCACATTGTAGGGATCGTAAAAGACCAATACAACACCCCATATTACATTGTAAAAAATTCTTGGGGAACCAAAAGAAACGAATGTGATGGTTATTTCTTCGCCTCGGAGGCGTATGTGTTATACAAAACCACTAGCATTATGCTACATAAAAAGGCCATTCCAGCTGCAATTGCTAAGAAATTAGGCATTGCCCAATAAAAATCTAATATTTAAATTAAGAGCGGTTTTCCTTTTTTGAAGACCGTTTTTTTATGTTCTATTAAAATTATTTCATTTAATCAGAAAAAAAATTGAAAAAAGTTTTAATTTTTTTTTGCAACAACCGAATTTGTTACTAAATTTGCAACCCCTTTAACAAAGGGACGTTCTTTTAAAAACCAAAAAACAAAAAGATAAGCCGAAGTAGCTCAGCTGGTAGAGCCACTGATTTGTAATCAGTAGGTCGGGGGTTCGAGTCCCTTCTTCGGCTCTTTTTATTTTAGTTGGGTCAGTACCAGAGTGGCCAAATGGGGCAGACTGTAAATCTGCTGCGCAAGCTTCGGTGGTTCGAATCCATCCTGGCCCACAGCTAAAATTTAAGGAAATCAAGAAACAATATTTGTTTCTTGTGTGCTTAAGTTATAAGCGGAAGTAGCTCAATTGGTAGAGCTCCAGCCTTCCAAGCTGGAGGTTGCGGGTTCGAGACCCGTCTTCCGCTCAAAAAAGATGACGAAAGAAGAAGTTGGAAATAACCGTATAAACGGACAAAAGACAGAAAAGACCTGCGTAGGCGGTCTCCATTCTTTTGAATGTCCCTAAAAATGAGGGACTTTTCGTATATACAAAAGTAAAGTTCTTTAAAATAAAGCACGCAACAGAAGTAAAATATAACCTGATGTTGTATTTATTAAGCTGTTGTAGCTCAGTGGTAGAGCACTTCCTTGGTAAGGAAGAGGTCGGCGGTTCAATCCCGCTCAACAGCTCAAAAAAAAGAGTTTTAAATCTCTAAAATTAATGGAAACAGAATAGTATTAAAAACTATATAAACAAATAATAACAACTAAAATAAAAAACAGCAATGGCTAAAGAAAAATTCGACCGTTCCAAACCACACGTAAACATTGGAACTATTGGTCACGTTGACCATGGAAAAACTACCTTAACAGCTGCAATCACTACAGTATTAGCAGAAAAAGGATTATCAGAAGTACGCGATTTCTCTTCTATCGATAACGCTCCAGAAGAAAAAGAACGTGGTATTACCATTAACACTTCTCACGTAGAGTATCAAACAGCTAATCGTCACTACGCTCACGTTGACTGTCCAGGTCACGCGGATTACGTAAAAAACATGATTACTGGTGCTGCTCAAATGGACGGTGCAATTTTAGTAGTTGCTGCAACTGATGGACCTATGCCTCAAACTCGTGAGCATATCTTATTAGCTCGTCAAGTAGGTGTACCTGCTATCGTTGTATTTATGAATAAAGTGGATTTAGTTGAAGACCCTGAGTTATTAGAGTTAGTAGAAATGGAAATCCGCGAATTATTATCATTCTATAAATTCGATGGTGATAACACTCCAATTATCAAAGGTTCTGCATTAGGTGGATTAAACAAAGATGCAAAATGGGTTGGTAAGATTATGGAATTAATGGATGCTGTGGATTCTTACGTTCCACTTCCTCCACGTGATAAAGATAAACCATTCTTAATGCCAGTTGAAGACGTGTTTACAATTACAGGTCGTGGTACTGTTGCTACTGGTCGTATTGAGGCTGGTGTAATTAACACTAACGATGCTGTTGAAATCATCGGTATGGGTGAAGAAAAATTAACTTCAACTGTAACAGGTGTTGAGATGTTCCGTAAAATCTTAGATTACGGTGAGGCTGGAGATAACGTAGGGTTATTATTACGTGGTATCGATAAAAAAGATATCCGTCGTGGTATGGTAATCGTAAAACCAGGTTCAATTAAAGCTCACAAAAAATTCAAAGCAGAGGTTTACGTTCTTAAAAAAGAAGAAGGTGGACGTCATACTCCATTCCATAACAAATATCGTCCTCAATTCTACTTACGTACAACTGACGTAACTGGAGAAATTTCTTTAGAGGCAGGACGTGAAATGGTAATGCCTGGAGATAACGTTACTATTACAGTAGAATTACATGCTCCGGTAGCTATGGATAAAGGGTTACGTTTCGCTATGCGTGAAGGTGGCCGTACTGTAGGTGCTGGTCAAGTAACTGAAATTCTTGAGTAATAATGCACTTATTATACAATAAAATGGCTTGCCGAAAGGCTTAGCCATTTTGTTGTTTAAACGATAAAGGTGTTACGGGTGTAGTTCAAGGGTAGAATTACGGTCTCCAAAACCGCAGATGGGAGTTCGAATCTCTCCACCCGTGCTACATAAATTAAGATTTTTAAGAACATATTAAAGGTTCCTAAAAATCAAGAAAAAATAGAAAAGAGCTATGAGTAAATTTAGTGCATATATCAACGAAACAAAAGATGAATTATTCCATAAAGTAACTTGGCCTACTTGGGGCGAATTACAAAGTAGCGCCATTTTAGTAATGATAGCGTCAACCATTATAGGATTAGTTGTTTGGGGAATGGATGTGGGATTTAGTAAGTTAATGGAATTAGCTTATCAAATGGTAAATAGTTTATAATCTTTTTTTGAATCGCATTACATGTCTAGTACAATAAATAAAGAAACCTCTTCGATTGCAAAAAAATGGTACGTAGTTCGCGCCGTTAGTGGTCAGGAGAAAAAAGTAAAACAATATATTGAAGTTGAGATTAATCGTTTAAAAATGAACGATTACGTGTCTCAAGTTTTAATTCCAACCGAAAAGTTTATCCAAATTAGAAATGGAAAGAAAATTCAAAAAGAACGTTCTTTCTATCCTGGTTATGTATTAATTGAGGCTGCTTTAGTAGGTGAAGTAGCACACGTAATTAAAAACATTACTGGTGTTATTGGATTTTTAGGTGAAACAAAAGGTGGAGAAGCGGTGCCAATGCGCTTATCAGAAGTAAATAGAATTTTAGGTAAGGTAGATGAATTAACCGAAGCCGAAAGTGTAGTAACAAGCAATTATATGGTAGGCGAATCGGTTAAGGTAATCAACGGCCCATTCAATGGATTTAACGGTACTATTGAAGAGATTAACGATGAGAAGAAGAAGATAAAGGTTACGGTTAAAATCTTTGGACGTAAAACACCAGTTGAATTAAGTTTTGGCGAAGTAGAAAAAGAATAAAAATATTAAAAGCATTGTAGGGGAGTATATAAGGAAAAATGAGACGCTTTGCTGCTTCCAACTCAAAGTAATCTCCGAATAGAAAACCTCAATACCGAAAAGTAAATGATGATGAGCCATCAGGCACTTTTCAATAAACAAATAAAATAACAAACAAAATGGCAAAAGAGTTATCAGCAATTGTTAAGCTTCAAGTAAAAGGTGGAGCTGCTAACCCGTCGCCTCCAATTGGTCCTGCCTTAGGTGCCAAGGGTGTAAACATTATGGAGTTCTGTAAGCAATTTAACGCTAGAACTCAAGAACAAGCAGGTAAAGTATTACCTGTTATTATTAATGTTTATTCAGACAAGACTTTTGATTTCATTATCAAACGTCCACCAGTAGGCGTACAAATTATGGAGGCCGCAAAAATTAAAGTTGGTTCAGGCCAAAGTAACCGTAAAAAAGTTGGTTCTATTACATGGGATCAAGTGCGTACTATTGCCACCGATAAAATTGTGGATATGAATTGTTTTACAATTGAATCGGCAATGAGCATGGTAGCAGGTACTGCTCGCAGTATGGGTGTTACGGTAACAGGCGAATCACCTTTAAAAAACTAATTAATTATTAACTAAAACAAGCTTTAAAAATGGCAACGTTAACTAAAAAAAGAAAAGCTGCAGATGCTAAGTTTGACGCAAGCAAAGCATACTCGGTAGAAGAAGCTTCAAAAGTTGTAAAAGATATTACAACTACTAAATTTGATGCTTCGGTGGATTTAGCAATCCGTTTAGGAGTTGATCCTCGTAAAGCTAATCAAATGGTTCGTGGAACAGTTACCTTACCACACGGTACGGGTAAAACAATGCGTGTTTTAGCCTTAGTAACTCCTGATAAGGAAGCTGAAGCTAAAGCAGCAGGTGCGGATTATGTAGGATTAGACGAGTACATCGAAAAAATTAAAGGTGGATGGACAGATGTAGATGTAATCATCACTATGCCTTCAGTAATGGGTAAAGTTGGTGCTTTAGGTCGTGTATTAGGTCCACGTGGTTTAATGCCTAATCCTAAAACAGGAACTGTAACTATGGAAATAGGTAAAGCAGTTTCTGACTCAAAAGGTGGAAAAATTGATTTTAAAGTAGATAAAGCGGGTATTGTACACGCAGGAATTGGAAGAGTATCTTTTGATGCCCAAAAAATTTCTGAGAATGCAATGGAAGTTTTACAAGCTATTGTAAAATTAAAGCCTAGTTCTGCAAAAGGTACTTATGTAAAATCGGTATTTATGAGCAGTACTATGAGTGCAGGAATCCAAATCGATCCAAAATCATTTAACTAATCAAAAAACAATCTGTTAGTATGAACAAACAAGAAAAAACACAGGAAATAGAAAGAATATTAGACTTATTAAACGCTAATACTAAAATCTATTTAGCTGATTGTTCTTCTTTAACAGTAGAAAAAGTTGGTCAGTTCCGTCGTTCTTGCTTTGAGAAAAAAGTTGTAATGCAAGTTGTTAAAAACACGTTATTAAAGAAAGCTTTAGAGCGTGCTAACGACAGCAAAATGGCTGAATTAATCCCAGCATTAAAAGGCGAAACAGCTTTAATGTTTACAGAGGTGTCTAACATCCCTGCTAAATTAATTAAAGACTTCCGCAAAGGCGGTGACAAACCAAAATTAAAAGCAGCTTATGTTGAAGAAATGATTTTTATCGGCGACGATAAATTAGATTCTTTAGCAGCATTAAAATCGAAGAACGAGTTAATCGGCGAAATCATTGGCTTATTAAAATCTCCTATCCAACGTGTAATAGGTGGTTTAGAAAACAAAACCAAAGATGGTGCTGAAGCCGCTGCATAATTAAAAACTGAACAAAAGAACAGTCAAAAAAACAAAACAATTAACATTAAACATTAACATTTTAAAAACTAATAAAAATGGCAGACGTAAAAGCAATCGCTGAAACATTAGTAAACTTAACAGTAAAAGAAGTACAGGAATTAGCAACTGTATTAAAAGACGAATATGGAATTGAACCAGCAGCAGCTGCAGTAGTAGTTGCAGGTGGTGGTGCAGCTGGCGGAGCAGACGCAGCAGCAGCTAAAACAGCATTTGATGTGATTTTAGTTGACGCAGGTGCAGCTAAATTAGGTGTTGTTAAAGTTGTAAAAGACTTAACAGGACTTGGCTTAAAAGAAGCTAAAGACTTAGTAGACGGCGCTCCAAAACCAGTTAAAGAAGGTATTGCAAAAGAAGAAGCTGAGTCTATTAAAAAGGCTTTAGAAGAAGCTGGTGCAAAAGTAGAAGTAAAATAATTTACTTATATTTAAGAGTTAAGGCTCTCCCTGCACAGCATAGAGCCTTAACCCTTTCTGCTTTTAGTCATTAGAGTTCTCTTTTAATATACAAACCAAATAAACTTATATACCTTGGCTACAACAGTAAAAAAATCACAGAGAATAAATTTCTCTTCTAATAAATTCCCAGTTGATTATCCAGATTTCTTGGATATTCAAATCAAATCCTTTCAGGATTTTTTTCAATTAGAAACCACTCCCGAAAACCGCAAAAACGAAGGATTATTCCGCGTATTTGCTGAAAATTTTCCTATTTCTGATGCCAGAAATAATTTCGTATTAGAGTTTTTGGATTATTTTGTTGACCCTCCACGCTACGGACTAGATGAATGTATCAGTAGAGGTTTAACATACTCAGTACCTTTAAAGGCTAAATTAAAACTTTATTGTACTGACCCTGAACATGAAGATTTTGAAACCATTGTGCAGGATGTTTATTTAGGAACAATTCCATACATGACACCAAAAGGTTCGTTTGTAATTAATGGTGCTGAGCGTGTTATTGTTTCTCAATTACATCGTTCGCCTGGTGTGTTCTTTGGCCAAAGCCGTCACGCCAATGGTACTAAATTATATAGTGCACGTGTTATTCCTTTCAAAGGTTCTTGGATTGAGTTTGCTACCGACATTAATAATGTGATGTACGCATACATTGATCGTAAAAAGAAATTACCAGTAACAACTTTATTACGTGCTATTGGTTTTGAAAGTGATAAACAAATTTTAGAAATATTTGGCCTTGCTGATGAGGTTAAAGTTTCTAAAGCAGGATTAAAACGCGAAGTTGGCCGTAGATTAGCAGCTCGTGTTTTAAAAACTTGGATTGAAGACTTTGTAGATGAAGATACTGGAGAGGTAGTTTCTATCGAGCGTAACGAGGTTATTTTAGATCGTGAAACTGTTTTAGAAGACGCACACATTGATTTAATTGCTGATAATGGTGTTAAATCTATCATCTTACATAAAGAAAATGTAAATACTGCAGATTTTGCTATTATTTACAATACCTTACAAAAAGATTCAACCAACTCAGAAAAAGAAGCGATTGAATACATTTATCGTTTACTTCGTAATGCTGAACCACCAGATGAGGAAACAGCACGTGGTGTAATTGATAAATTATTTTTCTCAGATAAACGTTATGATTTAGGAGAAGTAGGTCGTTTCCGTATCAATAAAAAATTAGGAATTGATATTCCTATGAACATTAGAGTTTTAACAAGAGAAGATATTATTTTAATTATGAAATATCTTATTGAGTTAATTAACTCAAAAACAGATGTTGATGATATCGATCACTTATCTAATCGTCGTGTACGTACAGTTGGTGAGCAATTATTTTCACAATTTGGTGTTGGTTTAGCTCGTATGGCTCGTACTATTCGCGAACGTATGAATGTGCGCGATAACGAGGTGTTTACACCTACTGATTTGATTAACGCTAAAACATTATCTTCGGTAATTAATTCATTCTTTGGAACGAATCAGTTATCTCAATTCATGGATCAAACTAATCCATTATCAGAGATTACTCACAAGCGTCGTTTATCGGCACTCGGGCCAGGAGGTTTAAGTCGTGAGCGTGCTGGTTTCGAAGTGCGTGACGTTCACTATACGCACTATGGTCGTTTGTGTACCATCGAAACACCAGAAGGACCAAACATTGGATTAATTTCTTCGTTATGTGTATTTGCTAAAGTAAATAAGTTAGGATTTATTGAAACACCATTCCGTACAGTTACAAATGGTAAGGTAGATGTAAATAAAGGCATTACTTATTTAACAGCCGAAGAAGAAGACTTAAAAAATATTGCTCAAACAAGCGCTGAATTAGATGATAAAGGAAACTTTAAAGACGATAAAGTAACTGCTCGTTACGAAGGAGATTTCCCAGTATTAGAGCCATCACAAATTCATTTAATGGACGTAGCACCAAATCAAATTGCGTCTATTGCCGCTTCATTAATTCCATTCTTAGAGCATGATGATGCTAACCGTGCCTTAATGGGTTCGAACATGCAACGTCAAGCGGTTCCTTTAATGCGCCCACAAGCGCCAATTGTAGGTACTGGTATCGAAGCTCGTGTAGCAGAAGATAGCCGTGTGTTAATTAATGCAGAAGGCGAAGGTGTTGTTGAGTATGTTGATGCTCGTGAAATTGTTATTCGTTATAATCGCTCAAAAGACGAACAGTTAGTAAGTTTTGAAGGTGATGTAAAAACGTATAAATTAACTAAGTTCCAAAAAACCAACCAAAGTACTTGTATGAACTTAAAGCCAATTGTAAAAAAAGGCGATAAGGTAACTAAAGGACAAGTGTTATGTGAGGGTTATGCAACCGAAAACGGAGAATTAGCATTAGGTCGTAACTTAAAAGTAGCGTTTATGCCTTGGAAAGGGTATAACTTTGAGGATGCGATTGTAATTAATGAAAAAATTATTCGTGATGACATCTTCACATCAATTCATATTGATGAATATTCATTAGAGGTTCGTGATACCAAGCGTGGTATGGAAGAGTTAACGCCAGATATTCCAAACGTATCAGAAGATGCTACAAAAGACTTAGATGAAAAAGGTATTATTCGCATTGGTGCTGAGGTTAAAGAAGGAGACATTTTAATTGGTAAAATTACACCTAAAGGAGAAACTGATCCATCGCCAGAAGAAAAATTATTACGCGCTATCTTTGGCGACAAAGCAGGTGATGTAAAAGACGCTTCGTTACGTGTATCACCTTCTATTAAAGGGGTAATTGTAGATAAAAAACTTTTCTCTCGCGCTATTAAAGATAAAAAACAAAAAGCCGACGAAAAACCATTATTAGAAAAATTAGACGCAGATCATCATAAGGATGTGGCTAATTTAAAATATCAATTAATTGAAAAATTATTTGAGTTAGTAAATGGTCGTACATCGCAAGGCGTAACCAATATCTTAGGTGAAGAAATTATAACAAAAGGTACTAAGTTTACTCAAAAATTATTAGAGAAAGTTGATTTCTCAGAAGTAAATCCAGGTAACTGGACTACAGATAAAGATAAGAATGAGCAAATTGAGCGTTTGTTACATAACTTCATGATTAAGTATAACGATTACTTAGGACAATACAAGCGTGCTAAATTCCAAATTACAGTAGGTGATGAATTACCAAATGGCATTGTACAATTAGCTAAAGTTTACATTGCTCAAAAACGTAAGTTAAGAGTAGGTGATAAAATGGCTGGTCGTCATGGTAACAAAGGTATTGTGGCTCGTATTGTAAAAGAAGAAGATATGCCATTCTTAGAAGATGGAACACCAGTAGATATCGTATTAAATCCATTAGGTGTACCTTCTCGTATGAATATTGGACAAATTTACGAAACGGTATTAGCTTGGGCTGGTCAAAAATTAGGATTAAAATTCTCTACACCAATCTTTGATGGTGCATCTATGGAACAAATAGATGAATACACCGCTAAAGCAGGAGTTCCACAATATGGTCGTACCTATTTATTTGACGGTGGAACAGGGGAGAAATTTGACCAACCAGCAACAGTAGGTATTATTTACATGTTAAAACTAGGACACATGGTAGATGATAAGATGCATGCTCGTTCTATAGGACCTTACTCATTAATTACACAACAACCATTGGGTGGTAAAGCACAATTTGGTGGTCAGCGTTTTGGTGAGATGGAGGTTTGGGCATTAGAGGCTTATGGAGCTGCTAACGTGTTACAAGAATTATTAACTGTAAAATCGGATGATGTAATGGGTCGTGCAAAAGCTTATGAAGCAATTGTAAAAGGCGAAAACATCCCTACTCCAGGTATTCCAGAATCATTTAATGTATTAATGCACGAATTACGTGGATTAGCTTTAGATGTAACGTTAGATTAATTTAAAATTGATGATATAAGGTTTAGCAATAAACCTTATATCTAAAATCATTAATAAAAGATATGGCTTTAAGAAAAGACAACAAAGTAAAATCAAACTTCTCGAAAATTACGATTAGTTTGGCTTCTCCAGAAACGATTTTAAATCGTAGTGCTGGCGAAGTATTAAAACCAGAGACCATTAACTACCGTACTTATAAACCAGAAAGAGATGGTTTATTTTGTGAGCGTATTTTCGGTCCTGTTAAAGATTACGAATGTCATTGTGGAAAATACAAGCGTATTCGTTACAAAGGTATTGTTTGCGACCGTTGTGGTGTTGAGGTAACTGAAAAGAAAGTTCGTCGCGAACGTATGGGACACATTAATTTAGTAGTTCCTGTGGCTCATATTTGGTATTTCCGTTCGTTACCAAATAAAATTGGTTACTTATTAGGATTACCAACTAAGAAATTAGATATGATTATTTACTACGAACGTTATGTAGTAATTAATGCAGGTATTGCTGCTCAAAACGGCACTCAATATTTAGATTTCTTAACCGAAGAGGAATACTTAAACTTAGTAGATAGCTTACCTAAAGAAAATGCTTTATTAGAAGATAATGATCCTAATAAGTTTATTGCTAAAATGGGAGCTGAAGCGCTTCAAGATTTATTAGCTCGCTTAGAGTTAGATGAATTATCTTACGAGTTAAGACATAAAGCAAATACCGAAACTTCGCAACAACGTAAAAACGAAGCTTTAAAACGCTTACAAGTTATTGAAGCTTTCCGTGCTGCTAATAAAAATATTGAAAATCGCCCAGAGTGGATGATTATTAAAACGGTTCCAGTTATTCCACCAGAATTACGTCCGTTAGTTCCATTAGATGGTGGTCGTTTTGCAACGTCAGATTTGAATGATTTATACCGTCGTGTAATTATTCGTAATAATCGTTTAAAACGCTTAATTGAAATTAAAGCACCAGATGTAATTTTACGTAACGAAAAACGTATGTTACAAGAATCGGTAGATTCATTATTTGATAATTCACGTAAATCAAATGCTGTAAAAACCGAATCGAACCGTGCATTAAAATCATTATCAGATTCATTAAAAGGAAAACAAGGTCGTTTCCGTCAAAACTTATTAGGTAAACGTGTAGATTACTCGGCTCGTTCGGTAATTGTTGTAGGTCCAGAGATGAAACTACACGAGTGTGGTTTACCAAAGGATATGGCGGCTGAATTATTTAAGCCATTTGTTATCCGCAAAATGATTGAGCGTGGTATTGTAAAAACCGTAAAATCAGCTAAAAAAATTGTAGATAAAAAAGAGCCGATAGTTTGGGATATTTTAGAAAACGTATTAAAAGGACATCCTGTTTTATTAAACCGTGCCCCAACCTTACATAGATTAGGTATTCAAGCATTCCAACCAAAATTAATTGAAGGAAAAGCGATTCAATTACACCCATTAGTATGTTCGGCATTTAACGCCGATTTCGACGGGGATCAAATGGCGGTTCATGTTCCATTAGGTCATGCCGCAGTTTTAGAAGCACAAATTTTAATGTTAGCATCGCATAACATTTTAAATCCTTCTAACGGTGCGCCAGTTGCTGTACCTTCTCAAGACATGGTATTAGGTTTGTATTACTTAACTAAGAGTAAGAAAAATTTACCTAACGACCGCGTAAGAGGTGAAGGCAAAGTGTTTTATAGTGCCGAAGAAGTAGTAATTGCTTTAAATGAAAAACAAGTTGATATTCATGCACAAATTAAAGTAAGAATTACCAATGCTTTAGAGGGCGATAAACTTGTAACTAAATTAATTGATACTACTGTTGGACGTGTGATTTTTAATCAAGTAGTTCCGCACGAAGTAGGATATATTAATGAACTATTAACCAAAAAATCACTTCGTGATATCATTGGTATGGTAGTTAAGAAAACAGGAATGGCTAAAACAGCTAAATTCTTAGATGATATTAAAGATTTAGGATTTAGAACAGCATTCCGCGGAGGATTATCATTTAACTTAGGTGATATTGAAACACCAGAAGAGAAAATTAAAATCATTAACGATGCTCGTGCTCAAGTTGATGAAGTAATGAGTAACTACGAAATGGGTTTCATTACTAACAACGAACGTTATAACCAAATCATTGATATTTGGACACACGCTAACTCTAAAGTAACTAAAAAAGTATTAGACGTGTTAAGTACCGACAAGCAAGGATTTAACTCAGTGTATATGATGTTAGATTCAGGAGCTCGTGGTAGTAAAGAACAAATTAAGCAGTTGAGTGGTATGCGTGGATTAATGGCTAAACCTCAAAAAGCAGGTGATACAACGGCTTCTATTATTGAGAACCCTGTATTATCTAACTTCCGCGAAGGTTTATCCATCTTAGAATACTTTATTTCAACTCACGGTGCTCGTAAAGGTTTAGCTGATACGGCTTTAAAAACAGCCGATGCGGGTTACTTAACTCGTCGTTTAGTGGACGTTGCACAAGATGTTATTATTAATGAAGATGATTGTGGTACATTACGTGGATTAACCGCTACAGCGCTTAAAAACAATGATGATGTAGTAGAATCATTAGCAGATAGAATTTTAGGACGTATTGCTTTAAACGATGTTTATCATCCAACAACTGGTGAATTAATTGTAGCTGGTGGCGAGATGATTGACGAAGCTGTATGTGCTATTATCGATAAATCACCTATTGAATCAGTAGAGATTCGTTCGGTATTAACTTGCGAATCTAAAATGGGTGTGTGTGCTAAGTGTTACGGACGTAACTTATCTAACGGACGTCAAGTTCAATTAGGTGAGGCTGTAGGTGTAATTGCTGCACAATCAATTGGTGAGCCAGGTACACAGTTAACATTACGTACATTCCACGTGGGTGGTACAGCATCTAACACTGCAGTTGCATCAAGCTTATTAGCTAAGTACGATGGTATTGCTGAAATTGATGAGTTACGTACTATTGAACGTGTAAATGCTGATGGCACAAAAGCAAACGTTGTAATTGGTCGTTCAACAGAAGTTAGAATTGTAGATGCTAACACAGGCATTACTTTAACAACTGGTAACATACCTTATGGTTCACAATTATACATTAAGCCAGGTGCAAAAGTGAAGAAAGGCGATATGATTTGTGATTGGGACCCATACAACGCAGTAATTGTATCTGAATTTGCGGGTACTGTGGAATACGAATCAATTAAAGAAAATGTTACTTACCGCGAAGAAGCCGATGAACACACTGGTTTCCGTGAGAAAGTGATTATTGAAAGCCGTGATAAATCATTATCTCCATTGTTACGCATTGTAGATAAAAAAGGCGAGCCATTAAAAACTTATAACTTACCTATTAGCGCACACATTGTAGTTAATGAAAAAGTAAAAGTTGAAATTGGTCAAATTTTAGTGAAGATACCTCGTGTAACTGGAAAAACAGGAGATATTACAGGTGGTTTACCTCGTGTAACCGAATTATTTGAAGCACGTAACCCATCTAACCCAGCAGTTGTGTCTGAGATTGACGGTATTGTTTCATTTGGTAAAATTAAACGTGGTAACCGTGAGATAGTTGTAGAAGCTAAAACAGGCGAACAACACCGTTATTTAGTTTCTTTATCTAAACATATCTTAGTTCAAGAAAACGACTTTGTAAAAGCTGGTGAGCAATTATCAGATGGAGCAATTTCTCCAAGTGATATCTTGGCTATTAAAGGCCCTACAGCTGTACAAGAATACTTAGTGAATGAAATACAAGAGGTATATCGTTTACAAGGTCAAAAATTAAATGACAAACATTTTGAAACGATTGTTCGTCAGATGATGCGCAAAGTTCAAATTGATGACCCAGGCGATACTTCGTTCTTAGAAGCTCAATTAGTAAACAAAACAATGTTTATGGAAGAGAACGATAACTTGTATGGCAAGAAAGTAGTAGTAGATCCGGGTCAGTCAGAAGAATTAAAACGCGGTCAAATAATTTCTGCACGTAAGTTACGCGATGAGAATTCTATCTTACGCCGTAAAGACTTAAAACTTGTAGAGGCTCGTGATGCAGTTCCTGCAACCGCTACAGCAATATTACAAGGTATTACAAGAGCATCGTTACAAACTAATAGTTGGATTTCAGCGGCATCGTTCCAAGAAACTACTAAAGTATTAAACGAAGCTGCAGTAAACGGAAAAGTAGATACCTTACAAGGATTAAAAGAAAACGTAATTGTAGGTCATTTAATCCCAGCTGGTACAGGTTTACGTCAATACGAAAAAATTGTAGTAGGCAGCAAAGAAGAATACGAAGCATTAATGGCAAGTAAAGAGGAAGTTGAAGAAGATGCTGAGTAATTATAAAGCTTAATTAAAAAAAGTCCTCGTTCTAACAGAGCGGGGACTTTTTGTTTTGTGGATAATGATCGAGGGTTTAGTTGAGACTATAAAATAAGGAATTAGCTTATCCCTCGAAGGTAATAGAAAAAATAACCATTTTAGAATTTACTTTATCTAGACTTTTTGTAAAGATATTATTTAATGGTTGTATAAGATTTTTAGTGCCTTGTAATATTTTTAATTCAAGTCCTAACTTAAAATACCTTAAATAGAAATCTACACCAGCTCCACCACTATAAAAAAAATCGTCTCGTTTTAATTGTACAGCATCATCTAATTGGTTGGCTCCACCTGCCGAAGTTGCCTTTTTCTTAGAAATTAAATCTAGTGTATATCCTCCGCCTGCAATTACATAGGCTCCAAAATTATCAAGTCGTTTTGATTGCAATTTAAGTTCTAAAGGAAAAATTAGGAAGGTAGATTCAACACTTTTTTTATACACCTTGGTGCTATCTAAGTTAGCATTCTGTAAGGTGTACTCCAAACTTCTAGAGGCAAAACTTATATTTGGCGTAAAACGTAAGCGAATATACTCCTGTAATCTAAAGTCGGATATAATTCCAAGTGCAAAACCAGGATCAGATTTAGTATAGATAGTTTTTAGCCCATAATTCACCCCGCCAATTACAGTATCTGGAAGCGCCGAATTTTTAACGCTATGAATTCTAAAATCTGTTTTGTTATATGCTATTGCAAAACCAAAATGTACTTTGTTTTTATAAAATTTTGGAAGATTCACCCCGCTCTCTTCACGGTGTTGCGCTAATACTTGAACTGAAAAGAAAACCAAAAAAAGTATATACGCTATTTGCTTCACCATACTATTATAACGACTTTATTGGAATTTTAGTGTATTAAATTTCTGTTGATTGGTTTGAAGATGTTGGCTCACTCTCTGTAACACTCTCAATATGGTTAGGTGTTTTAGTAAAAAACTTAGATTGAAACACTAAAATAATTCCTACACCAAATGAAATAGCCATATCTGCTACATTAAAAATAGCATTAAAAAACTCAAAATATTCGCCACCAATTACTGGTATCCAATCGGGCAAACGCCCTTGATAAATAGGAAAATAAAACATATCTACTACATGACCTTTTAAGAAAGGTGCATAGCCTCCTGCTGCTGGCATAAATACAGCCACATCATAATCGGTTGTTTCCCCAAACATTAATCCATAAAAAGCAGAATCTAAGATGTTTCCAAGTGCACCTGCTAATATTAATGACACACAAACAATGAATCCTTTGTGTTCTTTATCATTCACTATTTTACGAATATAAAAAGCACCAGCAATAACGGCCAACACTCTAAATACACTTAAAATAATTTTACCGTAATCTCCTCCAAACTCAAGACCCCAAGCCATTCCAGGATTCTCGGTAAAAGTAATTCTAAACCAATCTGTAATTCTAAATACTTCGCCAAATGGATAATTAGCTTTTATATACAACTTAATGCATTGGTCAATTAATAAAACCGAGAGAACTGTTATAATTGGTAAATTATATTTTTTAAGCATTTGTTATAGATAACAAAAAAGGTTATCCGCAAAGATAACCTTTTATTTTTGTTGAGTAGTGCGTATTTTAATTTGATTGATTTAATTTTGCATCAATTCCTAATGTGGCATGTGGCACTGAGCGTAAACGTTCTTTAGGAATTAATTTACCAGTAACTCTACAAATACCATACGTTTTATTTTCAATACGCATCAAGGCATTTTTTAAATTAACAATGTATTTTTCTTGACGATTTGCTAATTGCGCAGTTTCTTCTTTTGATAACACATCCGAACCATCTTCTAATAATTTAAAAGTTGGTGAAGTGTCATCTGTTCCGTGATTATCAGCATTAGATAAGGTTAATTTTAATAAATCATAATCCGCTTGTGCTTCTTTTAATTTATTAATAATAAGTTCTTTAAACTCTGCTAACTCTTTATCTGAATAACGACTACGGTTATCTTTAGTGTTTACAAATGGTTTTGGTTGATCGGCTTGAACCTTTTTAATTAATGGTTTTGTAATATCAATATGTAAAGGTCTGTTTCTAATATACGATTCCATTCCCGAAGATTTTCCTTCGTTCTTTTTTCTACGACCGCGACCACGTTTTTCAGGAATTTCATCTTCGTCATCATCATCAATTACACCTCCTCCTTCTAAATCCAGCATAGGCGCTTCATCTAATTCTACTTCTCCTCCGTCATCTTCATCTGCCTTTTCATATTCATCTTCTACCTCCACATCAGAATCATCATCATCTTCTTCTTCAAAATCTTCATCGTCATGATCACTCGATTTTTTAGCTTTTTTATTGGCTTTTCCAGCTTTTTTATTGGCTTTTCCTCCTTTTTTAGCAATAGCATCAATAGGCTTGCCTTTTACTTTAGATTTCACAAGTTCTTTGGCTGGTTTGCTAGCTTTAGCAACCGTTTTTTCAATTTTTTTAGCCACTGGTTTAGTTGGCTTTACCACTTTTTTAGCTACAGGCTTTGCTACTTTTTTAGCCACTGGTTTAGCTGGTTTTACTGCTTTTTTTGGAGCAGGTTTAGCTGGCTTCACCACTTTTTTAGCTACAGGCTTTGCTACTTTCTTTGCTACAGGTTTTGCTGCTTTTTTTGGAGCAGGTTTAGATATTTTTTTAGCTGGTTTGGCAGCGGGCTTCTTTGCCACTGGTTTAGCAGCTTTTTTAGCAGGTTTTACGGGTTTTTTTGCCATAATACTTAAAAATTTAATTTAATTTCTCAATACAAATTAGGGTTGACACTAGTTCATCTACTTCAACAGTAGTTGCTGTGGCGTTGGACAAATTTTGTACCACTTGTAAATCGCCTGTTAAAGTTTCGGCGCAAATATAACTCAAATTATTCTTAATCGCTGAATCTAAAACCTCATTTTGTTGAATTCTGACTAAAATCTTGTCTGTAACGTCAAAACCACTATCTTTTCTCATGTTTTGAATACGATTTACCAATTCTCTAGCCAAGCCCTCTTGTTTTAATGCTTCGGTTAAGGTTACATCTAAGGCTACCGTTATTTGCCCACTATTAGCCACTTTCCATCCCGGAATATCAACAGGTATAATTTCCACATCTTCTATTTCTAATACTATCTCATCGCCTTCTATATTCAATTTATACAAGCCCGTTTTTTCAATAGACGCTATTATCTCGCTGGCGTGGTCTTGTGCAAATGCTTGAACGGTTTTCATGTGTTTACCACATTTTTTACCTAATGTTTTAAAATTTAATTTTAGATTTTTTACAATCTGCACTTGTTCTTCTGTTACCAACTCTAATTCTTTTACATTTACTTCGGCTAAAATGATGTCTTTTACCGATTCTACTCGCTGTTTAAACTCAGTGTCTAATACAGGAATTTGAATTTTTTGAAGCGGTTGTCTTACCTTTAAATTTTCTTTTTTTCTTACAGATAATACCATAGATGATATTTTCTGAGCCATTTCCATACGCGCTTCTAAATTTAAGTCCACACAGGCGGTATCTGTTTTTGGGAAAGAGCTAAGATGTACCGAGTTCACACCATTACTCACATCGTTTAAGTTTTGATATAACCAATCGGCAAAGAAAGGCGCAATAGGACTCATTAATTTTGAAATCACATTTAAGCACTCAAATAAAGTTTCATAAGCAGCTCGTTTATCATCGCTCATGCTGCCTTTCCAAAAGCGACGGCGTGATAAGCGGATATACCAATTACTTAAGTGAATGTCCACAAAATCTTCTATCTCACGTGCGGCTTTATGTGGTTCAAAATTCTCGAAATGTGTTGTTACATCATTTATTAAACTATTGAGCTTAGATAAAATCCATCTATCTAACTCCAAACGCTTACTAACGTTTATAGTGCTGCTACTATCTACCACAAATCCATCTACATTAGCATATAAAGCAAAAAAACCATACGTGTTATATAACGTGCCAAATAGTTTTCTTTGAACCTCGGCAATGCCTTCCACATCAAATTTTAAGTTGTCCCAAGGTGCTGCGTTTGCAATCATATACCATCTAGTAGCATCGGCACCATATTTTTCAAGTGTTTCAAATGGATCAACAGCATTGCCTAATCGCTTACTCATTTTGTTGCCATTTTTATCTAACACCAAACCATTTGAAACCACATTTTTATAAGCCACCGAATTAAAACACATGGTTGCAATAGCGTGTAATGTAAAAAACCAACCACGAGTTTGGTCAACACCTTCGGCAATAAAATCAGCTGGGTAATATTTTTGTTTGTCTATTAACTCTTTGTTTTCAAACGGATAATGTAGCTGCGCATAAGGCATCGCGCCACTATCAAACCACACATCTATTAAATCAGGTTCACGAAATAATTTTTTCCCATTACGCTCTAATACTATATTATCTGCGTAAGGTTTATGTAAATCAAAACTGTCGTAATTTTCTTTTGAAAAATTATTGGGTACAAACTTAGCTAATGGGTTTTCGCTCATAAAACCTTTTGCAACCGAATTTTCAATTTCATTTTTTAGTTCTTCTACACTTCCAATAACTAATTGTTCGGTTTTATCTTCGCTAGTCCATATCGGAATTGGGATACCCCAAAATCTTGAGCGTGATAAATTCCAATCGTTTAAGTTTTCGAGCCAGTTACCAAAACGCCCACTACCTGTGGCTTCTGGTTTCCATTGAATGGTTTTATTAAGTTGAATTAATTGTTCTTTTACTGCTGTTGATTTAATAAACCACGAATCTAACGGATAGTATAACACCGGTTTATCGGTTCTCCAACAATGCGGATAACTGTGTTCGTAGGTTTCTTTTTTAAATAGCTTCCCTTCTTCTTGTAACTTTAAAACAATACGCTCATCAACACTTAAATATACTTTAAGGTCTTTTATTTTTCCGTTCGATTCTAAAATTTGTTTTTGTTTTTCAAACTCTTGTTTCTTCTCTTCTTCGGTTAAGTAAGCTTCTTTCACATATTCTTCACTATACAAGAAAACGCCGTCTTTTATTTCTGGTAAAAACTTACCACGCTTATCTACTAAAGTTAAAGCGCCAATACCATTTTGTTTGGCTACTCTAAAGTCGTCTGCCCCAAAACTAGGCGCAATGTGTACGATACCTGTACCATCGGTTGTAGTTACAAAGTCACCCACAATAACTTTAAAGGCATCACCTTCTGGTTTTACAAATGGTAATAGTTGTTCGTAACGGATTCCTTCTAAGTCTTTCCCAAAAAATGTGGCTATCACTTTCCATTTGAAATATGGTTTATCTTTAGGGTCATGTGGTAATAAATTATCTTCATCATCAACTCCCGATGCAATTAATTTTTGAGCACCATCTTCCTCTATAAATAATGTTTTAAGTTTTGGAGAATCAATTTTAAAATATTGACCTGCTAAATTTTTAGCAACAATTACAATTATCCGTTTTCCAGTAAACTGATTATATGTTTCAATAGCAACGTATTCAATGTCTTTTCCAACAGCAAGCGCAGTGTTAGATGGTAAAGTCCAAGGAGTGGTTGTCCAAGCTAAAATATAAGTATTTGTATTAAATGTCTTTTCTCGTTTTTTTAACTCTTCATACAAATGATCCTTTCTTGTTGTAGTCTCCCAATCAATTTTAAACTGAACAGTAGCAGTTCTGTCTTTTACATCTCTATAACAGCCTGGTTGGTTTAACTCGTGAGAAGACAAGCCCGTTCCTGCTGCTGGAGAGTACGGTTGAATAGTGAATCCTTTGTATAATAAATTTTTTTGAGATAAATTTTGTAATAGCCACCACACACTTTCAATATATTTGTTTTCGTAAGTAATGTAGGGATTGCTCATATCAACCCAATAGCCCATTTTAGCTGTTAAGTCTTCCCACTTATCGGTATATTTCATCACCTCTTTTCTGCAAGCCTTGTTGTAATCTTCAACAGAGATGTATTTTGCAGAGTTCTTATTTCCAATATCTTCTTTGGTAATACCCAATGATTTTTCTACGCCTAATTCAATCGGTAAGCCGTGTGTGTCCCATCCTGCCTTACGTTTTACTTGAAATCCTTGTAAAGTTTTATATCTACAAAAAATATCTTTTATAGTACGAGCCATAACGTGATGAATACCCGGCATACCATTAGCACTTGGTGGGCCTTCGTAAAACACCCAAGGTGTTTTTCCTTCACGGGTGGTTACTGATAAATTAAAGGTGTCTTTTTCTTTCCAGTAACTAAGTATGTCTTTACTTATTTGCGATAAGTTCAGTTGTTCGTATTGAGGATACTTTTTCATAATCTAATTTAACTATACAGCCTCATAATATAAACCATTGGTTTTTATGAAGCTACCTAAAAATAAGGGGAACGAATTTACAAAAAATAAAGGAGAAATAAAAAGATAAAATAAAGGCTATTTTTTCTTACAAACTTGCACGGTGTGGCTAATTCCAATATTATCAATTTGCTCTACAATATTAAACCCTGCTTTGTCTATCAAGCGATTAAACACCGCGCTATCGTACATTTGGCTATTGCCATTGGCAATGTTTGTAAAATAAAGCGATGTCATTTGTAAACTAAAAGCGGCAGGCTCAAATTTTTGTCTATCCCAAAAAGTTTCCATAATGTAAATATGACCATCATCTGCAATGGCTTCGTGGCAACGTTTTAAAATACTAACTATTTCATCTTCGCTAAAACAGTCTAAAAATTGGCTCATCCAAATAGCATCTGCTCCTTTCGGAAATTTTTGACTATCATCTAAAATATTAATTGGATAATAATTTACCCGCTCCACAAAAGGTGTTTTAGCTATATTTTCTTTTGCCATAGCTAATTGCCCTGGTAAATCTAAGATGGTTACTTTTACATCAGGATTATAATTCATACACCTTAGGGTAAATTTTCCAGTGTTTCCACCAATATCTAAAATGTGTTTGGGCTTACGCTTAAACAACTCGGCTAAGGCTTGGTCAAATGAGCCATCGGAGTAATAATGGTCAAAAGCAAACCAACTATCTTGTATGTGTTTTGGAAGATGAGCTAATCCTTCATAAACCGTAGGCCAGTCGCCCAATGTTTTTAGCCCTGTTGGCTTACCTTGTTTTATACTATCTGTTAATGTAAACAAGCCCTGATAACATACATCATGTGTAAAATCAAGGTTTACCGTAGTCATTTTATCATTTAAAATAAAAACCCCTGTTTTAGTAATAGTATATTTTTCGTTGTTTTTTATTACTAGTCCTATGCCTAAACCAGCTTCTAGTAAAACGCGCACACCGTACTCCGATAAATTTAATTGAGTGTAAATTTCTTTTAATGTAATTCCTTTAGTGCTAGCCGATTCTACAAGAGCTAAAATTCCTAAATCTCGTAATGATTTAGTGGCTTGAAATACAATAGGAGCAAATGCAATAAACTGTGCGTAAGAAATGGCTTCAAAAGCGGTTTTGGTATCTTTGTTAAAAAAACTCATTCTACAGGAATTAAAATATTAGATTTGAAGCACGAAAATAGAAAAATTATTAGTTATTTTCAGATATAAAAAAGAACTTATAAAATAAATACCCAATACTACGTATGAAAAAATGTATGTAATATTGTAAATTGCACTCGAATTATGGTAAAAATAGGAGATAAAAAAATATCGGCTGATGATTTCTACAAGGTTTTAATTAATAATTTAAAATTAGACCTTGATGAAGAGGCTTTAAGAAAAGTGTATCGAAGTCATTATTTTTTAAAAGAGTTTACAAGAGAAAAATTAATTTATGGTATTAATACTGGCTTTGGTCCTATGGCTCAATATCGTATTAATCATGACGATCAAATTAAGTTACAATATAATTTAATTCGTAGCCACTGCTCAGGTGCTGGCAATCCTATTCCAGAGATAGATTGCAAGGCGGTGATGTTAGCCCGACTAAACACGCTTATGCAAGGTTATGCTGGTATTCATCCAGACGTGCTTGTTTTAATTAAAGATTTAATTAATAAAAATATTTCTCCGGTTATATACGAACACGGTGGCTTAGGTGCTAGTGGCGATTTAGTACAACTTGCACACTTAGCATTAACACTCATTGGCGAAGGCGAGGTGTATTACAATGGTGTGATTACGAACACAGCCGACGTATTTAAGAAAGAAAATATTAAGCCTATGGAAATTCACATTCGTGAAGGCTTAGCGTTAATGAATGGTACATCTACCATGAGTGGGATAGGAATGCTAAATGTGATTTATGCCGAAAACTTAATGAACTGGAGTTTATTGGCCTCGGCAACAATTATGGAGCTGGTACAAAGTTTCGACGACCACTACTCAACTCCGCTCAACGAAGTAAAACATCACTACGGACAAAACCAAGTTGCTAGAGCACTACAAGAAACACTAAAAGATAGTAAGCTTGTAAAAAGCAGAGAAGAACATCACTACAACCAAAAGGTAGAAGTAGATGTATTGGTTGAAAAAATGCAAGAATATTACTCTATACGTTGTGTACCACAAATTGTAGGACCAATTGTAGATACGGTAAATTATGCTAAAGATGTTTTAATTAATGAAATTAACTCGGCCAACGATAACCCAATTGTAGATTGGGAAAGAAAAAATGTTTATCATGGCGGTAATTTTCATGGCGATTATGTTGCACTAGAAATGGATAAATTAAAAATTGCCATTACTAAATTATCCATGCTAGCCGAACGTCAATTAAATTTCTTGTTAAACGATAAATTAAACAATATCCTTCCACCGTTTGTTAATCATGGTGTATTAGGGTTAAACTTAGGTATGCAAGGTGTGCAATTTACAGCAACTTCTACAACCGCCGAAAATCAAACCTTATCAAATCCTATGTATGTTCATAGTATTCCGAGCAACAACGATAACCAAGATATTGTAAGCATGGGAAGTAATGCAGCGCTAATTTGTAAAAAAGTAATTCTGAATAGTTATGATGTATTAGCCATTGAATGGATGACTATTTTACAAGCGATAGATTACCTAAAGATGCAAGATAAATTATCATCAAAAGCAAAAGAAGTTTATGCACAGTTACGCAAAATCTTTCCTTGTTTTGTTGAAGACTCTATTAAATATAAAGATGTAAAAGCGGTGAGGGATTATATTTTTTATAATCATATTGAAATATTATAACTTTTAAAATAAATACACAAACGAATAATGGAATACGCATTAGTTACAGGCGGTAGCCGAGGAATAGGAAAAGCAATTTGTTTACGATTAGCCGATATGGGTTATCATATTATTTTAAACTATACATCTAATGACGATGAGGCTAATAAAACCAAGGCACTACTCGAGGCTAAGGGAGTAAATGTGGTTTTAATGAAATTTGATGTGAGTAGCACCGAAGATTGTGATTTACATATTGAAAAATGGATTAATGAAAATAAAGATAAAAACATTACTGTATTAGTGAATAATGCTGGCATTAGACGCGACAATATTATGGTGTTTATTCAACCTGAGGATTGGAAACGTGTTATTGATATTACAGTAGATGGATTTTATAATGTTACTCGCCATGTGGTTAAAAGCATGTTAAACAAGCGTAAAGGACGGGTTGTAAATATTGTTTCCTTATCTGGATTAAAAGGATTACCAGGGCAAACCAGCTATTCGGCTGCAAAGGGTGCTGTCATTGCCGCAACTAAAGCATTAGCTCAAGAGGTTGGTAAACGTGGCATTACAGTTAATGCTGTAGCTCCAGGGTTTATTAAAACGGATATGACAGAGGATTTAAAGGAAGAAGATTTTAAATTTATGATCCCCATGAACCGATTTGGAGAGGCTGAAGAAGTGGCTGGAGTAGTTGCTTTTTTAGTGAGTAAAGATTCGAGTTATGTTACAGGACAGGTGATTTCTGTAAATGGTGGTTTATATAGTTAAAAACGAATACGACTAAATAATAATATGAATAGAGTAGTAATTACAGGAATAGGAGCTTGGAGTTGTTTAGGTAAAAATATTGAGGAAGTAAAGAACTCATTATTTACTGGTAAATCGGGTATTGGCTTTGAGCAAATAAGAAAAGATATGGGTTATCGTTCGGCTTTAACAGGCATTGTAGAAACGCCCGTATTAAAAGGCTTGCTAGATAGAAGAGCACGCGTGAGCATGGGACAACCTGCGGAGTTTGCATATATGTCAACTTCCGAGGCGCTTCGTATGGCAAACATGGAGCCTGATTGGATTGAAAAACAAGAGGTGGGAATTATTTTTGGGAACGATAGTGTAGCACAATCAACCATGGAAGCCATTGATACTGTGCGTGCTAAAAAAGATACCATGTTAGTGGGTTCTGGAGCCACCTTTCAATCTATGAACTCCACAGTTACCATGAATCTTTCTACTATCTATAAATTAAAAGGCATTAATTTTACATTAGCAGCTGCTTGTGCTAGCGGTTCACACTCTATTGGTATGGGTTATTTATTAATTCGTACAGGATTACAACAACAAGTTATTTGTGGTGGTGCACAAGAAGTAAACCCTTATACCTTTGGAAGTTTCGACGGATTAAGCGCTTTCTCGATAAGAGAAAACGAACCCACTAAAGCATCTCGCCCATTTGATAAAGACCGAGATGGCTTAATTCCGAGCGGTGGTGCTGCTACCGTAATCCTAGAAAGTTTAGAGTCGGCTCAAAAACGTGGCGCTAAAATTTTAGCAGAAGTCATTGGTTATGGTTTTTCAAGCAATGGCGACCATATCAGCAACTCTAGTGTAGATGGACAAACACGCTCACTTGAAATGAGTTTAAGAGATGCTAAACTAAGCCCAAAAGATATTGATTATATTAATGCTCACGCTACCTCAACACCTGGAGGCGACCGAGTAGAAGCCCAAGCCATACATCAAGTGTTTAATGAGTGTAACACACCTGTAAGTTCTACCAAGTCTATGACTGGGCACGAGTGCTGGATGGCTGGCGCAAGTGAAATTGTGTATAGCACCATTATGTTACAAAACGATTTTATTGCTCCAAATATTAATTTCGAAAACCCAGATGAGGATTCTCAAAAAATTAATATCATTGCGCAAACCAAGCAAACTCCGTTAAATATTGTATTATCTAATTCGTTTGGATTTGGAGGTACAAATTCAACTTTGATTATTAAAAAATTTAACTAATTTTGTATTAATATTTTTATTACAAATAAATTACAGAAAGCTTACTTAAAAATGACAAAAGAAGAGATTATTAAAACCGTAAACAATTTTTTAGTTGAAGAGTTTGAAGTGGATGCCGCTAAAATCACTCCTGAAGCCAACCTAAGAGAAACATTAGATTTAGATAGCTTAGACTATGTAGATTTAGTAGTAGTTATCGAAAGCCACTTTGGATTTAAAGTAGTAGGCGAAGACTTTGTGAACATTCATACTTTCGAAGATTTTTATATGTACTGCTTTAATAAAGTACAAGAAAAAGCAGTTGCTTAATTTTAATTTAGTATTTCAACAAAAAAACAAAACACAGCTTCGTGTTTTGTTTTTTTATTTATGAGCCTTACCTTTCGATACTAAAATGCCAGAAGCCACTATAAAAAATAAATGGGACGGGCAATCGCGTTCAAAGGTTGTTGGATATAAGATATTTGTATATTTCCTCAATACCTTTGGCTTATCGTTTGCTTATTTTATGTTGCATTTAGTAGCATTTTATTATTTTTTATTTTCTAAGCCCAACAAATACATTCGTCAATATTTTATACAGGCTCATGGTTATTCGCCATTGCGTGCCCGATTAGCAGTGTATAAAAACAATTACTTATTAGGGCAAACCATTTTAGATAAAGTAGCCGTAATGGCAGGTGTAGAAAACCCATTTAAAGTAGAACACCATAACGGAAAATGGTTAGATGACATTGCCGCTATTGGAAAAGGTGCTATTTTAATAAGTGCACACATTGGTAACTGGGAAGTAGCAGGGCAAGGCTTAAACAGACTTGGAACTGCTTTTAATATGTTAATGTATAGCAATGAAAAAGAAGATCTGAAACAATACATGGATGATGTATTAAAAGAAAAAAAAATTAAGGTAATTGCTATTGACGAAGAAAGTAAAAGCCATATTATAGCACTACACAAGGCTTTTAGTAATAATGAATTGGTGGTGATGCATGGCGATAGATACCGAGCAGGCGCTAAAACATTAACGGCTAATTTTTTTGGTAAGCCCGCGCAATTTCCGGCTGGGCCATTTATTATGGCTGCTAAATTTGGGGTGCCACTGTGTATTGCATTTGCGGTAAAAACCAATAAAAACAATTACTTGTTTACCGCCGAAAAGCTGATTCAAAACGAGCGAGTTCGTGATGAAGCACAACTAGAAAAAGTATGCCAAAACATGCTACAACAATATGTTGTCGAAGTTGAAAAAATTGCTAAAGCCTACCCACACCAATGGTTTAATTACTACGATTTTTGGGCGTAACGAAAATTAAAATTCATTTATTCGCTTTATTTGTTCTTCTAACTTGTAATAACTGAGTTCTACTGTTTATTTTACGATCGAATTTATTTAGAAATCTCATCGGATGTTTCGATTAATAGGCCCTAAAATGCAAGCGACATAATTTGACGCTTTCGCTATTCATATTTGCATAAAAAAACATGAAAGAAGAATTAAAAGAATTATCAAAGATTAAAGAAAGCCTCAAAACAGCATTGGCTTTCCTTGAAAAAGAAGAAGGGGAGCTTACTAAGAAATGGGGAGAGCCTAATTTCGAGTTGAAAGAAATTCCATTGAATATTTCGGAGGAAATCCTTCAATTTGAGTTAAAAAAGTACATTTTAAAAGGCAATGAAAAATTTGGATTTATCCACCCATCCGATCTTGAGCCGGGGAAATTACTATACAATGAACTCAAAAAGTTGATAGATCTATCTTTAGGAGACGAGTTTGTTAATGTATTATACCATAATACGCTTGATAGGTACAGACAACCTGAAGAAACCATCCTTTTTAGTCAGTTGTTTCAGAAAACATTTAGTAGGTCGTTAACAGGCAACATAAGACCAAAACAAGCCGATAAATGCGATACTTTTTTGAGTTGTGAGACATCCGAGAACCTTGGTGGTAAAATTACAGCTGGTATTAATCTATGCTATCGAGATAATTTAAAATATTATGGGGATTCATTTGAAGGTAAAAATGTTTTACTCTTTGGTTTGAATATTGAAGAAAATGAATTAGTTAAAACACTCTTCAATAAGATTAAGCCCAAAACAATTCTAAATATTATTCCCCTTAGCGACACTCAAACTTTTTATGATAATGTTGATTAATATATCTTAAGAATATGGAATTAGGAGAAGTATATAAAGAGAACGGAGAAATAGCATTTGATAAATTGTTTTATTTTCATTTTAGAACAATCCCAAATCACTTATTTTATTATGATATTGACGGATGCGCTATTGTTCAATTGATTTCCGAAAAGCATAAAGCCTCAATTAAAGAAGTAAAAGAAGACTGGTGTTATGTATTAGACAAAAACATAAATATACTAGTTGAAAAAACTATTGTGTTAAATACGCAAGAAATCATTACTGGTAATGGTTATTGCTTGACCTATTATTATGGAGAAAAGAGAGTTTTAGATGAAGATACATTAAGAGAATTGGCATTTAAATATTCAAATAATTCAAGTTCTGATAATACTTTATTTTAAACGACATCCTTTGTCGTAACCTGAAATTACTTTTACAAAATAAACTTTAAAATCAAATAATATGTTATTAGCAATGTTGTTACCATGGTTATCTTTTATAGTAAGAGGTAAATTGTTATCAGGCATTTTTTGCCTTGTACTACAATGCACTTTGATAGGTTGGTTTCCTGCTGCTTTATGGGCGTTAAATTCACGGAGTAATGCCAAGACGGATAAAAAACTAAAGCAATTGGAGAGTAAATTAACTAATCAGAAATAATTTTATACAATGAAAAGAAAATTTATAAAATCAATTATTCTCTGCTTTATTGTTTCAGCTTGTAATAACGGTGAATTAAAAAACGAAAACGGAGTTAGTTTTGAAACCGAAAAATTAAATGGAAAATATAAAATGGACTTAACCCCATTAATAGACGAGAAATTTTCACAATCTGAAAATAATTCGGATGGTAAAAATTTGGCAAATGGTTTAGCATCAATCGCAATTAATAATTCACTTAGCGTTGATTTGGATTTTTATGATAACAATAAAGGTTCATTAAAAATGAATACTGGATGGCTTGGGAAATTAATTGGGTCTAGAAATGAGAATATACCATTTGTCTATAAGTTAGTAGATGATTCAGTCTTAGTTATTAATGGAAAAGAAACAAGTAGGCTAGTTATTAAAAAGTTTAGCGATTCGTTTGATTACATTGAGCTTATAAATAAAGAAAAACACCAAAAAGTGATATTTACTAAAAGTTTATAAATTAAAAAATAATAATTATGAATAAGGAAGATAAAGAAACCCTAAGGTTAACACTAATGGCATTTGAAAGTAACTCTTCAAATGTTAGAAACATTAGATTAAGGAATTTTAATAATTTGACTGAGGAAGAAGAGCTAGCATTGCAAAAGGTTGAACAAAAAATGAATGAAATTAAAAATATAATAATGGATGTAATTCTTGAAAGCTTGCCTGAGTTAAATCATTTGGAAATTGGGGCTGAATTTGAAAAAAAGTCATTTAAACGTCAATATAATGCATTTTTGCATGACAATGTGGATTGATGTAAATTGTAGTATATTTAAATTAATCTAATAATTGTCTAATTCATAAATTTAAAATAACCAATTATAAATACATTAACCAATATGCATTCAGCCAAATTGATTTTTGAAAATGGTAAACTAAACCTTGAGTTTGAAAACATCGAATTGAAAAACTCTCTTTTATTTTCTTTAATATCATCGAAAGATATTAAAGCTTCTGTAAATGAAGAACTCAAAAGAGTTAAAAATGATTTATATCTTATAGAAGCTGTTTTTATTGCAATTGATAATTATGCTGATGTCTTGTTAATTATTAGAAATTCAGATAATCCAGAAGTGGCATTGGATAAATTATGTTCAAAATATTTCTATTCTAGGGAACAAGGCTTGTTTATACTTGAACTAGAACTTACAGAAATGGATAGTGAAATTTTTATCACGAAAAAAAGTCTTCTGATAAACTATTCAGAGTTTTTAACTACTATTTTAAATCAACATCTAATCTAACAATAAGTTGAATGAATGCATTTGATATATGTTATTATTACAAAATAATTGTTACATTTAATTAACCAAATAAAATTATTATGAGTTCGTATTTATGGGAAGTAACCGCCAATAAAAATTGGGGTAAAGTAACTAAAGGAATGATGGTAGAAGTATTAGTTGTGAATCGTACTGGAAAACCAAATGTCAAAGAAATTCAAGAAGACTTAGAAAAGAAGTTTCCTATTACAATTGCTGGTGGAATGCCTGAGAGTACTTTTGATATTACTAAAGCTTAGTAAATGGAGAATATCTTTTACTTCCCAAGAATTGGAAAGAACTACGAAACAAAAGGGTTTAATAATATAAAACTCCTTGTTCTAGGTGAAAGTCATTACTGTGGGGATAGAGGTAAATGCGAAGTATGCGGTGTTTCCTCTAAACGAAAAGATTGTAATAATTTCACAATTAGAGTTGTAGAGGATGGATTTTTGTCCTACAAAAAAGGGGAAGGGAAGTTTGAAGACTGGATGAGAACTTTTACTCGTTTCACAAATGTACTGCTTGGAGATCAAGCTAATAATGACGCATTACATGAATTTTGGGATTCGATTATTTTTTATAATTACGTGCAATCGAGTACCACTTCTCCTAGAGTGCCACCGACACAGGAGCAATTTGAAGAAAGCGAAATAGCATTTTTTGAAGTATTAAATCAATATACTCCTGACTTGATTATAGTTTGGGGTTACAGACTTTGGGATAATCTAGGAAATGGAAGATGGGGCGAGGAACGCATACTTGATGATCCTAACCAACGTTTTTATTATTATAAGATAGCTGAGAAAGAAATTCCTGCATTCCCTATATATCACCCTTCCACAAGCAAGTTTGGTTATGATACTACAAAATATCTAAAAGAGGTTATTAGGCTTGTCCAGTCGAAGAAAAATTCATGAATTACTGAAAAGTATGTCTAAACGAGAATACATATCACGATATTTATTAATTATTAATTATTTAAAGAGAGGTCGAGCACAATGGTATGATATTTTAAACCATTTAGAAATTCAGTCAGAGATTGAAGGGTATAATTATACGATTTCACAACGCACGTTTCAACGTGATATTTCCGAGATACGCTCCATTTACAATATTGATATTCAAAATGACAAGTCTACAGGCTATTATTTTATTGCAGCGGAAGAGGAGTTAAACAACAATGCGCAGTTATTGGATTCATTTAACTTGTTTAATGCACTTAGTTTAAACAATAATTATTCAAATTACATTCAGTTTGAAAGCAGGGTTCCAAAGGGAACTGAACATATTTATGGTTTGCTTCATTCTATAAAAAATAAATACGTTATAGAGATTGAATATCATAAGTTTTATGAAGAAGATTCGGAACATGTAATTGTAAATCCTTATTTAATTAAACAGTTTAAAGGGCGTTGGTATTTACTTTGTTTAAAAGTTGAAGCAGATGATATACGCACATACGCATTAGATAGAATTAAAAGCATTGATATTAAAAAGAAACGTTTTAGTGTTTCTAAAGAAATTGATTTGAAGAGCTATTTTAAAAATTGTTTTGGTATAATCACACCAGATTTTGGTAAACCTGAAAAAATTATATTTTGTTTAAGTTCATTTCAGGCTAAATATGTTAAATCTTATCCTTTACATGAGACACAAAGAATTATTAAAGAAACAAAAGATAAAACTACTTTTGAAATTAATGTATTTATAACAGAAGATTTAATAATGGAATTTCTTTCTTATGGACAAGAAATTGAAATCATTTCACCTAAATTTTTAATAAAGCAGATTGTTACTATAAATAAATCTATACTAAGTAAATACTAACTGATTTATAATACAATATATACGTAATGCTTTTTATGTTGTGTCGAACTATGCATTAGCAATTCTATTACGAGCTAATATCCCTGCAAAATATGAAACTTCGCAACTTTTTCTCAATCACCGTAGCAGCGGCTACGCTTCATTCGTAAAAGTTCATATTTTATTGGGCTTTTAACTCTCAATACTAATTTCTAGTGCACAATCTGGGTTGAAAAGTAAATCGCTCTGGAAACGGAGCGGTTTTTTGCTGTGTTTAGGTTAATAATTTGATTTTTAATTACTTGTATTTTTTTTAGCTGCTAATTCCACGCCTAAAAATCTACTAATTATAGTGTAATTAGTAGATTTTATATAGTTAATCTAATATTTATTACTAATTTTGTTATAATTAGTAGATTTTATATAGATGAAATTACCAGAAAAACCACCGGCACAAAACAATAAACCTGACTTTATTGAAAAGCTTTTGGGAATTTTTAATAACAAGGAAATAAGTAGAAAGCTTAATGAGATAGATTCTGAGTACCCTTATTGGGATAAGTTTAAATATAAAACAGAGGGGCTAGAGTTTGATTCTGAATTATTATGGAGGTTTAATAAAATTCTACGTTCTAAATCCCAAGTTCATATTGAGATATGCAATAGCTCTGATTTCCAGTTCAAATTTAATTCAACACCTAAAATACTTCAATACTTACATGAATTTGATATGAACTTAGGAGGTAAATTAGAGGGTAGTGCAATTATTCCACCGGAAGATAAAAATAGATTCTTAATCAGCTCTATTATGGAGGAAGCAATTGCTAGTAGTCAATTAGAGGGTGCTGTTACAACAAGAGAGGTTGCAAAAGAAATGTTGAAAAGTGAGAGAAAGCCTCGTAACAACTCCGAGAGAATGATATTAAACAATTATTTAACTATAAAAAAAATAGCCGAATTAAAGGATAAAAAATTTAGTAAAGAATTAATTCAAGCGCTGCATAGTATAATTTCAAAATCTACATTGGATAGCCCTGAATTAGAAGGAAAATGGAGAACAAACAATAAAATAAATGTTGTAGATAGTGATACAGACGTAATTGTATATACTCCGCCATCGTTTGAGAAATTGGACGAGTTAATGGAGGCTTTTTGTAAATTTGCTAATGAAACAAAAGAAGATGTTTTTATTCATCCAATTATTAAAGCAATTATTTTACATTTCTTAATTGGATATATACATCCTTTTGCAGACGGGAATGGAAGAACTGCTAGAGCTGTATTTTATTGGTATTTGATTAGTAGGGGTTATTGGTTAGTTGAATATTTAAGTATATCTAGGATAATAGTTAAATCACAAGTCAAGTATGCACGTGCATACTTGCACACTGAATACGACGAAAATGATTTAACTTATTTTATTTATTATAATTTGCGGGCGATGCATTTAGCAATGATAGATTTGCAAAACTACATTAAACGTAAAATAGAAGAGAAAAAAAGCATATACTCTCTTATTAAGTATGAGGATATAAACGAAAGACAAGCTGAAATATTAAAAGAGATGATTAATTTTCCTGATAAGTCGTATTGTATAAAAGAAATTGAAAATCAGTTTTCAATTTCTTATCAAACAGCAAGAACCGATTTGTTAGGCTTGGTAGATTTAGAGTATTTAAGTGAAAAGTTAATGGGTAAGAAAATGCTATTTTTTAAATCAGATTCGTTCGATATTAAAATTAAAAAGCTTAATTTGATGTAAAATTGTTACTTTTTATTTAGAAACATCTTATATCAAATATAACTGAAATTTAGTCCAATCTGCTTGTTTTTTTCCATCAATACTTCCTCAAAAAAGCAAGGCTACGCAACAATTTTTTTCATCGTCTTGATAGAAAACTACTAAATATCTTTTGGCTAAATCATAATCTGGGTTTATATCTTTTACCTTATTCTACCTCGCAGGTATAGATAATTGTTATAGTATAAAAACAAAAAAGGCTTGTAAACATTGCTTACAAGCCTTTTAGTTTTTTGAGGTCCCGAGCGAACTAAACCCTAACTCGGAAAAATTCTCCAAAAACCCCTTAACTTCACTATTTTCAACGGTTTTCATGTATTTTACTATTCAATCAAATGAAGCCGAATGCAAAGGAATTGTTCAAATGTTTAACCCTCTGTTTTACCCTTAATTTTGATTTCAGAATTAGATTTGAAAAAAAATAAGGTATGGCTACATCTGTAAAAATAGTATTTAGAAAGGACAAAAAAAACACCAAAGGTGAAGTTCCTTTATATCTTAGAATTATTAAAGGGCGCAAACCAAAATATATTGCCCTAGGGATTTTGGTTCCGGAAAAATATTGGGACGAAGAAAACAAAAGAATTAAGAGAGGCATGGAAAACTCTCAGCGTCTTAATAACAAGATTGCAAACAAACTGGCTGACGCAGAAAATCTGGTTTGGGATTTAGAAAAAAAGTCAAAGGATATTTCTTCAAGCAAGATAAAAGATAATATTATGGGAGCTGATTCGCCCAGCTTCTTCGAGTACTGTAAACTTTACTTTATGGATGTAAAAGGTAAAATTGCAGGGTCAACTTATGATAAAGCTGAAGGAGTAATTAATAAACTGAAAGATTACAGAAACGGTAAAGATTTAACCTTTGAAGATTTAAATACTCGATTCCTAAAGGAATATGAATATCATATGAGAAACAAAAAAGGCAATAAGAACAATACTGTTTTTGCTAATATGAAAATCATCAGAAGAATTGTGAATGAAGCCATAAAAGATGATGTCATTAAAATTGACCAAAATCCTTTTTTAAAATACAAGTGTAAATGGGAACATGTAGAAAAAGCATTTTTAACTGAGGAGGAAATAGAAAAAATAGTAAACATGAAATTAGAACCCGGAACAAAAGCTTTTAATGTTCGCAACGCTTATATTCTATCAGCTTATGCCGGCGGATTAAGAGTTTCTGATATTTGTAAATTGAAATGGATAAATTATGATGGCGAAAGGATTTTTCTTTACACAAAAAAATGTAAAGGTGTACCGGTTTCAATTAAACTACCTCCTAAAGCCCAAGAAATAATCCAGTGTTATTACAGTGAAAACATAAAACCAAATGATTTTATATTTCCTTTCCTGGATAATAACACAGATTACTCAGACGAAGATTATTTAACGAAATGTATTGATTCTCAGGATACAATAATTAATAAATCATTGAAAGAAATTGCAGAAGATCTTGAGTTAAATAAACACATCACATTTCACTCATCTCGTCACACATGGGCTACAAGAGCATTAAGAAAAGGAATGCGAATTGAATATGTGTCTAAATTAATGGGGCACTCTTCTATTAAAACCACGCAAGTTTATGCAAAAATTGTAAATGAGGAACTTGACAAAGCAATGGATGTTTTCAACGATTAAATCTAAACGATTTTAACTTATTGATTTGCTACAAAATGTAGCAATTTAATGCTATATTTATAAACATTAACATTTTTCTTAACCGTTTTGCTTTAATTTAGTAAAACGGTTTTTTGTTTTTGTTATGTACGATATTGTTAATACTTCGCCATTTATAGAGCATCCAATTGTCGACATCGCGCAATTCGATGCCCATGAGTTTGATGTAACTATTTTTGAAGAAGAACAGCCTTCCAATTTTTTAAATGGAGGTGTGTTTCAAAAAGAGCTGTATTGTAAATGCTTATTACATAAGCTATTTACTTTGACTAAATCTAAAATAAAACCTTTTATAAAATACCAATGCGACCAAATGAAAGAGCCAATAATTTGGCTCAATAAATTCGAAAAACTAATTGACCTTAATAGGGATTTATTTGACGAAAAAGACCAGGTTATACGTTTTGATAAAGCCTTGGTGGTAATAGAGCTTTACAGAGAACTGATTGAGAAAGAAGAAGCGCAACCGAATAATAAATTTAGTCTGGAAAAAGTTAAAACGAAACTCAAAGAGTATAATTCATACGAGGATAAGCTTTCTTACCTCTGTGAAATAGAAACAGAGTACAAACAATTACGTCCACCGGTACTTAATCCGCATACAGTTCCATTTGACGAGCAAATTAATTTAGAAATAGAAAAGCTAAACAAACAAGAAGTTCTAAAAGAAAAAGCTCGTGCAAAAGGCATTGTGAATGAACCCACAGTAAATACAAAGCCTTTAATTAAGTTGAATTGTAATCTTAATTATTTCGTTGATATATTCTATCAACTCTCTCAGGAAAAACAGCAACTTGATTGCACGTTAAAGGACTTAGCTACATACATAGTATCAGGTGTAATTGATAAAGAAGGAAATCCAGCTTCAGTTGACTCGGTTTACTCCATGCTTAAACCATCCAATTTTGAGAAAAGACCAAAAGGTCACTCCCGTTTTAAGTTAGAGTAACTTCATTGATTTACACAAACTTATGTACTAAATGGTGACCGGTCACCACGCGGTCACCAAGTCACTTTCGCACTTAAAACACTTTTGCGCCATAATCATTAAAAACAAATATTATGGAAGCAGTAATTTTAACTAAAGACCAATTCGGAAGTTTATCAAACTCAATCGAAGAAATTAAAAGAGTAATTCTCAAAGACTCTAAAAAGCAAACTGAGGTTTATCTCGACAATCAGGAGTTTTTGCTCCTAATGAAAATCTCAAAACGCACAGCTCAAACATGGAGAGACGAAGGAAAGATTTCTTTCTCTCAGGTTGGTAACAAAATCTACTACAAAATGACAGATGTAGAAGAATTGTTGGAGAAACATTACAACAAAGCATTTAAAAAGTAAGGAGGTGAGGAATGGAGAAATATAATGAGACTTTACACGACCTTACCTGGCCGGAATTGCTCCAACAAGTTTCAGCAATCCTTGCCCGTGATGTCAAAACATTAGAGAGTAATGTAAATTATTACATGAAATTATTTAATGATAGCAACAGCGATAAAACACAATTAAACAAGCTATTTGAAAAACTGCAACTCGATAAATTGCGTTATGCATATATGTCAGAGTTGTTTATCAGATTGGATGAAGCTAACTACAAAATGATGATCATGAGTTTAGAAAGTTGCATCCAACAAGAAACAGAATTGCAAAACCGTAAACCAAAAGATTGGTCCGCAACGGTTCGTTGCGAAAACGGTGAAATTAAATTGTACTTCATGGCTTTATCATATTTTCAGTAAACACTGGTCGAAACAGAGCGCAGGCCGGTCAAAACGCGAAGCCGATTAGCTGTGAATTTTTATTTTGATAGATTCGTCTGAACGAGCTTTAGTTCTCGTTCAGTTACGAATCTTAAAAATGAAAAGAGCGGGCTGTATTCGTTTTGACTTGATTTTTTGGTTACTTTTTTATCTAAGAAAAAAGTGACACAACAATTTAAAAATTAAATGAATTATGTTCGACATCCCGGCACCACAATCTCAAAATGGACTTTCAAGACCCGCTCAGCCTCTTGTACTGGGCGGAGTCGAAGCGCCTCAATTAAAACTCACTCGTTTGCTCGAATCTCAAAAGAAAATTAAAGAGAACAAAAGCAAACCTATTAACTTCTCACAACCAATTTTGTGGCAAAAAGAAAATCCTGTTTTCTTCCCAAAAACCATCAATGTCATCCAAGGTAAAGCAGGCGTGCATAAGTCACGCCTTGCCGAAACCATTTGCGCTGCTTTATTAAAAACACCTGATAGTAACCGGGATTTATTAGATTTTAAAACAAACTTACTTAGTCGTTATGCAGTTTGCTACGTCGATACCGAACGAAATCTTTCCGACCAGTTACCATACTCGTTACAGCAAATTCAATTAAAAGCAGGTTACACCATTCAGGATAATCCTTATGGATTCGACTATATTTCTTTACTTGAATTTGCACGAGAAGAACGTTTTGATATGCTTAATATTTATTTAGAGCATATCCGTAAACAGTTTCCAATGCACTTGTTTATAGTATTGGATGTTATCACAGATTGTGTTTTCAATTTCAATGATACCAAAGACAGTATGAAATTAATAGATATGATGAACCAATCCATAAACCGGTATGATGTAACTTTTTTATGCTTGATACATGAAAACCCGGGTAACACCGACAAAGCACGTGGCCATTTAGGTACAGAAATTTTAAATAAAGCCAGTACCGTTTTACAAATTGGTTTTGAGAAAGATGCTCAGAACCATAATACTGATTTAATAAAAGTAAATTTTCTAAAATGTCGCAGCTCTAAAAAACACGACCCGTTTTTCGTTCAATATTCTAACGAAGAAAAGGGCTTGGTGATGGCAGACCCATTTTCAACCCAAGCCATTTTAGACAAGAAAAATCACAAAGCGGCACTTTCCGAAACAACAGAACTTTTAGCTCATTTATTACAACCGGAAATGCCTCGTAAGGAATTAATAGAAGTTCTTGTAGAGGAACTCGATTGTAGTAAGCGAACAGTCGTTAGTCGCCTAAAACAAATTACAGATAATGCAGTGGTCATTGTGCAAAACGATGAAAACTTCACCCTTTGCACTCGTGCAGCCAATAAAGAAATCATATTTTATTTAAGTCCTTTAAAATCAGACAATTTAGAATGAAAGTACTATTGATGCAAAGTGCAAACTCTTATATAAGGCTTTGCACTTTGCATTGATAATTCATTTTATTAAAAATGCACCATTTTAACATCAAAATTATCTATTTTTATTGTTTACGAATAAAGTTAAGTAATAAATCCAGTTACACTTAAAGTTTTATCAAATCAAAATATGGCTACTAAAAAATCAGAACTCTATTCATCATTGTGGGAAGGATGCGACGCGTTACGTGGTGCAATGGATGCTTCTCAATACAAAGATTATGTGTTAGTAATGCTTTTCTTGAAATACGTTTCAGATAAAGCGAAGAACGACAGTAAAGCTTTAATCGAAATCCCTAAAGGCTGTTTCTACGATGACATCATTGATGTAAAAGGAACTAAAGATATTGGCGAAAAAATCGACACTGTCATTGGCGCTATTGCTAAAGCAAACGACCTCGAAAAAGTGATTGATGTTGTTAGCTTTAACGACGAGGAGAAGTTAGGCAAAGGAAAAGAAATGATTGACCGCCTAAGTAACCTAGTGGCAATTTTCGAAAACGATGCTTTTGATTTTAGTAAAAACCGTGCTGAAGGTGATGATTTATTGGGCGATGCTTACGAATACTTAATGCGTCATTTTGCTACCGAGAGCGGAAAATCAAAAGGCCAATTTTATACACCTGCCGAAGTATCTCGTGTTTTAGCAAAAGTATTAGGCATTAGTAATACTACTAAAAAAACCTCTTTTTATGATCCCACATGTGGGTCCGGGTCGCTGCTTTTAAAGGCAATTGAGGAAGCTAATGGTAAAGGAACTTTATATGGCCAAGAAAAAGAAGTAGCAACCGCTGCCTTGGCTCGTATGAATATGATTATTCATAACAACCCCGATTCAACAATTGTAAAGGGACAAAGCACTTTATCCAATCCTTTGTTTACTGATAAAAACGGAAACTTAGAATCATTTGATTACATCGTTGCTAATCCTCCTTTTTCTTTAAAAAATTGGACAACTGGTTTCAAACCATTGGATGATGTTTATGATAGATTTACAGGCTTTGGCATTCCGCCCGAAAAAAATGGAGACTATGCTTTTTTATTACACATTGTTAAATCATTAAAAAGTTCGGGTAAAGCAGCCGTTATTTTACCGCATGGTGTTTTATTCAGAGGTAATGCCGAAGCAGAGATTCGTAAAAACTTAATTAAAAAAGGATTCATAAAAGGAATTATTGGTTTGCCGGCAAACTTGTTTTATGGCACTGGTATTCCTGCCTGTATTATTGTGATTGATAAAGAAGATGCCGATACTCGTAAAGGTATTTTTATGATTGACGCAGGAAAAGGGTTTATGAAAGACGGAAACAAAAACCGTTTACGCGAACAAGACATTCATAAAATAGTCGATACATTTACTAAACAAGAAACAATTGAAAAATACAGTCGCTTTGTTTCTTTATCGGAGATTGAAGATCCTAAAAACGATTACAACTTAAATATCCCTCGTTATATTGATAGTCAGGAAGCCGAAGATATTCAAGATATTGAAGCACATTTGTTAGGCGATATTCCTAATCAGGATATTGATGCTTTGAGTAATTATTGGGAAGTATATCCTTCCTTAAAGGCCGAATTATTTAAAGCTTCTAAACGTAAAGGCTATAGTCATCCAAAAATAAATAAAGACGAATTAAAGCAATTTATTTTTAGTCATGCTGAGTTTATAACCTTTGGTAAAAAACTCGATAAAGTTTTTTCGGCTTGGAAAAAACGTAGCACCGATTATTTAAAAGAGTTGAAAAAAGGCATTAAACCAAAACAGGTCATACAACAAATTTCAGAAGACGCCTTAAATGCTTATTCTAATATAGCCTTGATAGATAGATACGATATCTATCAGCACATCATGGACTATTGGAATACAACTATGCAAGATGATTGCTATATGATAGCCATTGATGGTTGGAAAGCAGAACCTTACCGCATTATCGAGAAAAACAAAAAAACAGGTAAAGAAACCGATAAAGGTTGGACTTGCGATTTAGTACCACCTGAATTAGTAACCAACAGATATTTTGCTAAAGAGAAAAAAGCCTTAGATAATTTAATTGCTGAGAGAGATACAGTTGCAGCGCAACTAACAGAATTAGAAGAAGAGCATAGTGGTGAAGAAGGTTATTTTGCAGATTTTGATAAGGTTAATAAAGCTTCTGTACAAAAACGTTTAAAGGAAATAGAGGCTAGTACAAAATCAATTAAAACAGAAACGAAAAGTAAAAAACTGGCAATGGCTGCCGAACCAAGCAACGAATATAAAATTGCTCGTCAACAAGTAGAAAACTATGTGCATGCCGAAGAAATCGAAGTTTTGCAAAACTATTTAAACCTTATCGAAAAACAAGCAGAGTTAAATGTTCAAATTAAAGTATCTGAAATTGATTTGTCTTTAATGTGTATGAAACAATATAGCAAATTATCTATGGATGATGTGAAACAATTAGTAGTAGATGATAAATGGATGCAAAGCATCGAACTTACAATTAAAGCAGAAACCGATCGCATCAGTCAAACCTTAACACAACGTATAAAGGAGTTAGAAGAAAGATACGAGAGTTCATTACCTCAATTAAATAACGAGGTGAATGAACTTGAACAAAAGGTAAACGCTCACCTTCAAGAAATGGGATACTCATGGAACTAAAAGAGAAAACTAAATATAAGCAAACTGAGTTGGGTTTAATTCCAAATGATTGGTTAGTAGTAACTTTAGGTGAAATCGGTAATTTTAAAAATGGAATTAATAAGTCAACCGAAGATTTTGGCTTCGGTTCTCCATTTGTAAACTTAATGGACGTATTTGGTAAATCAAGCATTAGTTCAAATAATGACTTTGGCTTAATCAATACAAATGATGCAGAAAAAAAATTATATAATTTGATTAGTGGTGACGTTTTATTTATTAGATCATCTGTTAAACCTTCAGGTGTAGGATTAACTAGTTTAATTGAAAGAGATTTACCCGATACCGTATTTAGTGGTTTTATTATTAGATTTCGTGATAATGGATTTTTGACTAAGGAGTTTAAGAAGCATTGTTTTTATAATGAAAAATTCAGAAATAATTTAATTGGTAATAGTACCGTTAGTGCAAATACTAATATAAATCAAGAGGCTCTAAAAAAACTTTTAATTGCTGTTCCATCTGATAAAATGGAACAAAAAGCTATTGCCACAGCATTAAGCGATACAGATAATTTAATTAATAGCTTAGAAAAACTCATCGCAAAAAAGAAAGCTATTAAACAAGGGGTAATGCAAAGATTGTTTAAGCCTAAAAAAGGATGGGAAGTTAAAACCTTGGGTATGTTGGGTAAAGTATATGGCGGACTTTCTGGAAAATCAAAACAAGATTTTAGTAATGGACAATTTCCATATATCCCATTTATGAATGTGATGAGTAATCCAAAAATTGATATTCAATATTTCGGATATGTAAATATCAATACTGGTGAGGTGCAAAATAAAGCTCAAAAAGGAGATCTTTTTTTTAATGGGTCATCTGAAACTCCTGAAGAACTCGGAATGTGTTCAGTGTTATTACACGATATCCCAAATTTATATTTAAATAGTTTCTGTTTTGGTTATCGGTTAAATAGTGAGTTTAAAACTGATGGACTTTACTTGTCTTATTTTTTTAGAAGTAGTGAAGGCCGAAAATTATTTTACTCAATGGCGCAAGGAGCAACAAGATATAATTTATCAAAAGCTAATTTTAATAAACTCGAAATTTTAATGCCGAAACCAGATGAACAAATAAAAATTTCTAAAACTTTATCAGATATGGATTCAGAAATTTTTGCTTTAGAAACTAAGCTCGGTAAATGCAAACAAATCAAACAAGGCATGATGCAAAATTTACTAACGGGTAAAATTCGTTTAGTATGAGTGTTCAGTTTATTTCAAATAACAATCAAAATCATTTCACTCAACTTAATGAGCTAATTCAGTCAGCTGATGAAGTTTGGATGGCAACAGCTTTTTTAAAACAATCGGGCTTAACTAAATTATTACTTGCAATTAAAAAACATGTAGAGTCTAAGAAAGATATCCACATCATTGCCGGGCAAAACTTTGGTTTAACCGAACCTAAAGCATTAATTGAGTTGCATAAACTTTTTCAAAATAGCAACAACGCTAAAGTGTATTTAGCTCATGCCAATAAACCAACCGAAGTATTTCATCCTAAATTATACCTCTTTCGCAAAAACGATGATTTCACTATTCTATCAGGCTCAGCAAATTTAACCGAGGGCGGTCTTCAATCAAATGTAGAGTGCTCTCTATTAATCAAAGCTAATCGCAATGATTCTGTTTGGAAAGAAACATTATTGTTTTTTAATAAAATCTTGTCACCTGAATTTTCGCAGGAAGCAACTTATGATGTCATCAAACAATACGAATCATACTACGAACAGCAAAAACAACTTAACCACCAAGCTAAAGCAATTCCTACACGCACCAAAACACAAATTAACTTTAGCCAGGATTTAATTAAGTTGTTTAAAGAGTATGATAACAAAGAGAGAGATAAAATATTTAAGAATAAAACAGCCAATTATTTAGAGGCTAAAAAAGTACTTAATGCAATTGCAGATCATCCAAAATTAACACAAAGTATTTTTGAAGAACTACTGGATAAATTAGTGGGCAGCTCAGAGGAAGATAATTTGTGGCATAGTGGTAGCTTATATCGCTTACGTCGTAAAGTCTACCCTTACTATAAAGAATTTCAAACTTTAGTTAAATATATCAGAGAACAATCTAACAGTTCCGCAGCTTCTGTTTTTTCAATGGCAAAAAGTATGATTGATAACATTGAAGGAGCTGGCCCTAATTATATAGCTGAAATTATGATGACTTATAATCCTGATAATTTTGCAAATCTTAATAAAAATCCTTTAACCGTATTAAGAGAAAAAGGCGGATTAAATTTAAAAGCAACTTCAGTCGCATATAATGGAATTGATTATCAGGAATACTGTAACGTGGTAAAAGATATCAGTAAAAAAGTAGGAATTAGGAATATGCTGGAAGCTGATAGTTTTTTCAACTTCATTTACTGGAATCTATAAATCATTAACATTCTACCGGCTGATTCCCAGTATTTTACATTTCAATTGTCAATATAATGTCAAAAAACTAAAATAAGCACCCTTCTTATTTTAGTTTTTTGCTATTTTCTAAAATAAGCACTACATTTATTTTAGTTTTTAAAATTAACAATTATGAAGTCCTTTAAATCAGGCACTTATATAAATCAGGGAACCTATAAAAGTTTCCAGCCGGCACATATCAATCGCCAATGGGTTTTAGACGATATGGAAATTCAAAAACTCCTTGGTCAAGCCGATAGAGAGCTCGGTCGTTTGGATATGTATTCCGAATACATCCCTAATATAGATATGTTCATTCAAATGCACGTATTAAAAGAGGCAACCCAAAGTACAAAAATAGAAGGTACTCAAACCAATATGGAAGAAGCCCTATTGGATAAAGATAGTGTACCTATTAATAAGCGTGACGATTGGGAAGAAGTACAAAATTATATTGCAGCAATGAATCAGTCTAAAACAGAATTAGAAAAAATTCCGTTTTCATCAAGACTAATTAAAGAGGCGCATAAAGTATTATTAAAAGGAGTAAGAGGCAAACATAAATTGCCTGGAGAGTTTCGTCAATCTCAAAACTGGATTGGTGGAGCAACCATAAACGATGCAGCGTTTGTGCCACCGGTGCATAGCACAGTTAATGAGTACATGAGCGATTTAGAAAAATTTGTACATAATGAGGAACAACCTTTCCCTGAAATTTTAAAAATTGCCATTGTACATTATCAGTTCGAAACCATTCACCCCTTCTTGGATGGTAATGGTCGTGTTGGTCGTTTAATGATAACATTGTATTTAGTAAGTAAAGGAATATTAAAACAACCTATATTATACTTGTCAGATTTTTTCGAAAGAAACCGTCAATTGTATTATGATAACTTAACTCGTGTGCGCGAAAAAAATGATATTAAACAATGGTTTAAATTTTTCTTGGTGGGCGTAATCGAAACAGCACAAAATGGTATTAAAACATTCGATAACATTTTAAAATTGCAAAAAGAAACAGAAGCTAAAATTCAAACTCTTGGGTCAAGAGCCGGTAATGCACAAAAGCTGCTGAATATTTTATATAAACATCCAATGATAGAGCCAATAGTGGTAATAAATGAAATTGGTATTTCAGCGGCATCTGCATATAAGTTAATTGCAGACTTCGAAAAATTGGGAATATTAAAAGAAGTAACAGGCGGCAAACGTGGTAAATTGTACTTATTCAAAACCTATGTAGATTTATATAAATAACATGATGCGCAAGGAAAGAGAAACTCAAGACAGAGTAATTAAATTACTTCAAGAGCAATTAGGGTATAACTATTTAGGCAATTTTGAAGAACGCGAAGATAATAGCAACCTGGAAGTTGATATATTAAAATCCTTTTTACAAAAAAAAGGATTTTCTGAAAGCTTGATTTCGAAAACTATTTTTGAATTTAAGAGAGAGATTGCATTAAATGCAAATGATGATTTATATCCAGTAAACAAAACGGTTTACTCGTTATTGCGTTATGGGGTAAAAGTGCGTGAAGAAGCGGGCGAAAAAGTTCAAACAATTTATTTAATTGATTGGGAAAACCCACAAGAAAATAGTTTTTCAATTGCCGAAGAAGTAACCATTAAAGGAGAAAAAGTAAAGCGCCCGGACATTGTATTTTATATAAATGGAATTGCAATAGGAGTTTTAGAGTTAAAACGCGCATCTGTATCAGCTTCCGAAGGCATTCGTCAAAATTTAGATAATCAGCAACATCGATTTATTAAACCATTTTTTACTACCATTCAATTAGTATTAGCAGGTAATGATTCGGAGGGTTTATATTACGGAACGACTAAAACTTCAGAAAAATATTTTCTGAAATGGAAAGAAGATAATTACACCTACAATCCAAATAAAAATCTGTTGGACCAACATATCTTACAGTTTTGTAGTAAAGAACGTGTACTTGATATTATTCACAACTTTATTGTGTTTGATAGTGGTATTAAAAAATTATGTCGTCCAAATCAATATTTTGGCATTAAGGAAGCTCAAAAATATATTACAAGAAAGCAAGGAGGTATCATTTGGCATACACAAGGCAGTGGTAAAAGTTTAACCATGGTGTGGTTGGCAAAGTGGATACGCGAAAATGTAAAAGATGCTCGTTTATTAGTTATTACTGATAGAACAGAGCTAGACGAACAAATTGAAAAAGTATTTAATGGTGTTGATGAAACCATTTATCGCACAAATAGCGGTAATGATTTAGTGACAAAATTAAATGCATCAATGCCTTGGTTAATATGTACACTGATACATAAGTTTGGAGGTAAAGAAGAAACAGATACTAAGGAGTTTATTGAAGACTTAAAACTACCACCTGATTTTAAAGTAAAAGGTAATTTATTTGTTTTTATTGATGAATGTCACCGCACACAAAGCGGTGATTTACATAGTGCCATGAAAAAGATATTGCCGGATGCTTTATTTATTGGTTTCACAGGCACGCCACTATTAAAGAAAGACAAAAAGAAAAGTATTGAAATTTTTGGTCCATACATTCATACATACAAATTTGATGAAGCAGTTGCCGACGGAGTAGTGTTAGATTTATTATACGAAGCAAGAGATGTAGATCAACATGTGCTTGATCAAAAAGGTATTGATGAATGGTTTGATGCAGTAACAAAAGGCATGAACGATTTGCCAAAAGCAGAATTAAAACAAAAGTGGGGCACTATTCAAAAAGTATTAAGCACCAAAAGCCGTTTAGAGAAAATTGTATTTGATATTATTAAAGACTTTAAAGTAAAACCACGCTTAAAAGACGGTAAGGGCAATGCTATTTTAGTTGCACGTAGTATTTACGAAGCTTGCAGGTATTACGAAATATTCCAAAATTTTGGATTTAAAAAATGTGCTATTATTACTTCGTTTGAGCCAAATTCAAATAGTATAAAAGGCGAAGAAACAGGTGATGGAGAAACTGAAAAAATAGAGCAATACGAAATCTATCAAAAAATGTTAGGTGGTAAAGACCGAGAAACATTTGAGAAATTTGCCAAGAAACAATTTGTTGACGAACCTGCCAATATGCAACTCTTAATTGTAGTTGACAAGCTTTTAACAGGCTTTGATGCTCCAAGTTGCACATACCTGTATATTGATAAACAAATGCAAGACCACGGTTTATTTCAGGCAATTTGTCGTGTTAATCGTACAGAGAAAGAAGACAAAGAATTTGGATTTGTTGTAGATTATAAAAACTTATTTGATAGCTTAAACAAATCCATTCAAGATTATACCTCAGATGCATTCGATTTATTTGATCAGGAAGATGTAAAAGGATTATTAGTAAATCGTTTAGAGAAAGGCAAGGAAAGATTAGACGACGCCATCGAAACATTACATCAATTATGTGTGCCGGTTGAGCCACCAAAACAAATTGAACAATACATAAAGTATTTCTGTGGTAACACACAAATACCCGAAGCATTAAAAGAAACAGAAGAACTACGTTTAACTTTCTATAAGTCAGTTGTAAACTTAATAAGAGCTTATAATAACATAGCTTCCGAAATGGAAGAAGCTGGATATACAAAGCAGCAAGCTGAAAAAATAAAATTAAAAGTTGATGAATACACCGAGTTGCGAAATTCTATTAAAAACGCAAGTGGTGATTATATTGATTTAAAAAAATATGAGCCTGATATGCGTCAGTTGTTAGATATGTATTTAACAGCCGACCCAAGCCGCACCTTATCAAATTTTGGAGATGCTACATTGCTACAAATAATTGTAGATAATGGAATCATGGATGGAATTAATCGCTTACCGCAGCAAATAAAAAATAGCCCAACGGCCATGGCCGAAACCATTGAGGCTAATATGCGTAAAGTAATTGTTCAGGAAATGCCTATTAACCCGGCTTACTACGAAAAAATGAGTACACTTTTAACGGAGTTAGTGCGATTAAGAAAAGAGGCAGTAATTGATTATGAGAACTATTTAAAAGAATTAGAGGAACTAGCAAAACAAATTCAACCCAAAGCAAGTAAATCTAATTATCCTAAAACAATTGACAACAGGGCTAAACAAGCATTGTATGATAATTTAGAAGAAAACGAAGGTTTAGCAAATGAGTTATATAGCAGAATAGATGAAGAGCGTCCTGACAATTGGAAGAGTAATAAAATGAAGGAGAAAATAGTGCGCAATGTGGTTTGTGAAGTATTAGAACGATACGGACATTCTACCGATGGAGAAGTTGATAAAATAATGGACATTGTAAAAAATCAACAAGAGTTCGAGTAATGAAGGTGATGGAGATAGGAGAACTTAAAATAGAAGTTGTAAAAAAAGAAATAAAGAATATCCATTTGGCTGTATATCCAAAAGGAAATATTCGTCTCACATCTCCAAGAGATTTGAAAGACTCCACTATTCGTTTATATGCCATTTCAAAGTTAAGTTGGATAAAAAGACAGCAACGTAAATTTGAAAAACAAGAACGAGAATCTTATCGCAATTATGTGGAACGTGAAAGCCACTATTTATTCGGAAAAAGATTATTATTAAAGCTTAAAGAAGCAGAAATGCCAAGCAAAGTTTTAATAAGAAACAAAACACAATTAGAATTAACAGTAAGACCGGGAGCAGATAGAGAGAAGAAAGAAAAATTACTAGAGGAGTTCTATCGTAATGAATTAAAAAAACGAATTCCTGAGTTGATAGAAAAATGGGAAAAGAAAATTGGAGTTAAAGTTTCTGCTTGGGGCGTAAAAAAAATGACAACCAAATGGGGAACATGTAATAGAGAAGCAAAGAGAATTTGGATTAACTTAGAACTAGCAAAAAAGCCAATTTCGTGTTTAGAATACATTATAGTACATGAAATGGTTCATATTATTGAAAGACACCATAACGATAAGTTTATGTCATTAATGACAAAACACTTACCAAAATGGAAACAACTAAAAAACGAATTAAACACATCACCAGTAAGTCATATTGACTGGGAGTATTAAAAATATAAAAGATGGAATTAGCATACATATGGACCGATAAATTTAAAGTGCTTTCAAATTTTTCTTGTAAGTTTTGTTCAGATATTGATGTCGATATTAATAATAATATTTTCTCAATTAAGGAATTGGATGACAAAAGAGATCCATTTAAGGGATTTTATGGTAAGGGAATAAAAGATTTGAAAGTTATTGTTGGAGAAAACGGTAGTGGTAAAAGTACAGTAATGGAATTAATAAAAATTCTTTGCTGTACAGCTGAAAAAGATATAAAAAGAAGAAGCCCAGACTCATTTAATGCTTTTGTTTTATTTCGTGAGTCAAAAGACAAATACTTTTATCTAGCGCAAGGGAATGTGCCATTTGAAAAATCAATTAAGGGTATAAAAAAAGAGACAATAAAAAAAGATGGTGAAAGGATTAATGGGTTAGAGTTTGTTTACTATTCAAATCTATTTGAATATGGAGAAAAGTTAAAAAATAATTATCCTTCTCTTTTTGATATTTCAACTATTGGAGAAGTTAAATCTTCTTTTCATTCATTAGAAAATGAAATGGGGGGTGAAATAACCTATGATTTCGTTGCTGACTATTTTAATAATTCAGAAATTAATCGTCAAGTAGAGTTGGTTTTTTCGAAAAAAATAAAGACCCCTTTTAAACTGCCAGAGAAACTTAATTTGAGTATTGCAGAGATAGATTCTTTGTTTGATCCCTATATTCCTGATTCTAGTTACAGTAGGAAAGATAGAATGATTCTTAAAGGTATTTCAAGCTTTATCTCTCAGTTTGACTATGAAAAGCAAATGCCAGTAAAGTATAACAATCAAGATGCTTTCAAATACAGTCTTTTAAAAACAGCTTTAGTTGCTTATATTAAAGAAAAAAGTCAAAATACTGAAACTGGAGTAGCTCTAGCTTCCTATAAAGTGGAAGATGAGATAATTTATAAAGTGATAACTGAAATTACTACTCAGAATATTGATGAAAAATTTATTCAGTTTTTTGAACTTTTCAAGAATTACTCAGATTACTATGTCTTTGATGGAAAAAAATTGCATAAAGCATTATGTGATATTTCAATCTTTTTGTCAAAGAAAGGAACCTTACTGAATGATAAAAGTGCTTTTTATTTTTCAAGAAAAGATAAAACTGATGAGGAATTTAGAAATATTTTAGAAAAATATTTTAATCTCAATTTTTTTCCAACTATTATAAATTTTAAATGGTACAATCTAAGTTCGGGTGAAATTCAATTTCTTAATTTATTATCAAGAATAAATGAGCTTAAAGTCCTAAGTGATAGTAAAAATGTAGTGTTCATGATTGATGAGGGAGAGATAACCTTGCATCCGGAATGGCAAAGACAATATGTGAAATTCATAGTAGATAATTTAACTACATTGTTCCCAAACACAGAGTTTCAACTAATACTTTCAACTCATTCTCCCATAATACTTTCTGATATTTTAGACCAAGACATAAAGTATTTAGGCAAAAAAAATGATTCAATAAAAACATTTGGAGCCAATATTTATGAATTATATTCAAGGTCATTTGCTATGAATTACGTGATGGGGGACTATGCAAGAAAGAAAATCGAAGAACTTCTGGGGGATTTGTTTAAATTGAAGAACGCATCTGAAAAAAATAGCATTAAGATTAACCAAGCAAAATACACAGAGCTTGAACAAACAATAAATGTAATTGGTGACGAGCCTATACGATTAAGATTGCTTGAAATTTTGGATGCAATTCCAAATAACTTTACAGATCTTACGAAGGAACTTAATATGGCCAAAAAGAGAGTTCAAGAACTAGAAAAAAGAATGGAAAATGAGAAAATTTGAGTTATTTTTTGATATTGATTCAGAAAAAGAATTTGTAGATTTAAATACTTTAGAAACTAAATTCAAAAAACTTCTTGAATCTAAAGTTGGTGGCTTTATCAGGCCAATTGATAATTTGAAAATTTATCAAAAAACATTTTCTGTAAAACAACAAGCTTCTTTTAAATATAGATTCCTGAGTTTTTTGATTAAAAATTATGACAGGATATTAGTATTAAAACCTAATGAGATGCAGAATTTGATAAATAGAATGGATAGGTTGAAGCTTACGGAAAATTTTTATAAAAAAAAGAAAAATGGGAAGTATGGGCAGACAAAATTTTGCACTAGATTATTAAAGGAATTGCGATATGAAGAGGCTTTAGGTGGTGGTTCGAGAGGTAAAGATTTAGCCAGAATGATTAATATTAGAGCATGTTCTTATTGTAACTCTCAATATACTTTTTCTTATAAATATGATAAAAAGAAAATATCTAAATTACAGCTTGATCATTTTTTTTCTAAGTCGAAATATCCTTATTTGTCAATATCCCTATATAATCTAATACCATCTTGTTCTTATTGCAATCAAAAGAAAAGCAATAAAGGGTTTAATTTATCCGAATATTCACATCCATATGAAGAATCATTTTCTGATAGGTTTAAATTTAAATTAAGTCCGGCATCGGAAAAGAAATTAATAGCGAAATATAAAATTGAAGAAAAGGAAATTGACATTATTTTGGAGCACACTAATGATATAAAGGTTATAAATCATGATGATATTTTTGATTTAAGTGGCATATATAGTAACCATAAAAATATCGTCAAAACTATTTTGAAGACAAGTAAGGCTTACCCGAAGCGTAAGATTAAAGAAATTTTAGATTTAAAAGATGAGCATGGTAACCCTTTATTTTCAGATGAACAAGAATTTAAAAGAACATTCTTAAATGTTCCCTTAAATGAAAATGAAATAAATACAGAACCTATTTCTAAATTGAAGCAAGATTTTATGATTAAATAAACTTATGAATGTAAAACGAACTACTATCTTTTAGAATCAACCGATTATGTGAAATCAAATTCCTTCGAACTATATAGTATTAATTTACACGGTAGCTGTATTTGTTTCTAAATGATTATATAAACTTTTATAAAATTGATTGATTAAATCATGTGCATTTTCTAAAGTTGAAACAATTTCCTGTCCTGTCTCGCTAAAAACAAATTTTGTTACATCTAGTTTAACTGTTTTCTTAAAATAAGCTTTCAATTCATCCTCATCAGAATCAGGCCCAATGACCACATCTTTTTCAACCTTCTTCCCATCAATATTTCCACCTGCTTTAACAATAATTGAACCACCAACAATAGTCAAACCATTATCGATTTTGATTGCTTTTTTATCCTCTCTTAATTGGTCAGATTTATCATGTTTAGCAACGTTTGTAATACTACAAAGATTATAAAGCCACATGTCGCCACATTTATAATATTGAATACTTTCAATTAAGTCATAAGTTATGCTATCTATATTTTTAAGTTTTGGCAAGGAACTCCCAATCATAGAATCAAAATTTGGCTTAGTTTTACCGTAAGGAAAGTATTTTTTTATTTTCGCTCTCTGTTCATCAGTTAATCCATCTTGTGGTTTAAGTATAATATCATAAATATCATGCGAACAATAATCTAAGCATGATCTCAATAAAGATAAACAAGCTGTAACTTTTGCGGCATATAATTTCTTTTTGTTTTTATCTTTTTCTAATTCGGATTTCCCTTCTTTTATCTGCTTTATGTAATCGTTAGCTTCATTAAGATATTCTGTAATTGTTTCTTTTCTCATATTACCTATTTTTATAGAGAACAATTTTATGCAAATTGTATCACTTTTCGGTATATATGTCATAAAATAGTTCTTTGTATAGTCTCTTATACTAATTCCTTATATTTGTTTAATATATGGCAGCTATTAAAATACCCGAAAGAACATCTGATAATTTTGGTGACCCCATTTTAAAATTATTAGATATTCAGGCTGCAATTAATAACTCAAATTTTGATGTAGAAAAACAATTCGACTTTTCTGAGTGTAAATTTTTTAATCCGTTTTTATTGGGTGGTATAACCTCTATTTATAATTATGAAATTCAAAAAGGAAATGAAACTGGGATAATTTTCCCTAATTCATTATCTGTTAAAGATTATTTAGATACAATTCATTTTCCAAACGGCTTTCCGTATAACCCTAATAAAATTGATAGTTTTAAAGAATCATTATCGTCTTTTCATTCTAAAAGCTACATTCCGGTAATATTTTTTCCAGCTACTAAAACCGGTAACAACTCTAGTGTAAGAGAACAAATTTTGTCAGCAGTAAATAGTATTTTAAAGGAGCAATTAAAGCTTAGCGGGGGTGTTTTACAAGCTCTTTATTATATGATTGATGAATTAACTCAAAACATTGCTGATCACTCTAATTGTGATAAAGGTCTAGTGTTTGCTCAGTTTTACCCCTCTAAAAATTACATGGATATTTGTATATCCGATAATGGAATAGGATTATTGCAAGGTTATATCAATAGTGGCAAGTATGCAGTTGAATCTGATAAAGAGGCAGTTTCTTTAGCAGTTACAGGAAAATCAACAAAGGATTTACCGGAGTCACGAGGTTTCGGCTTGTCAACTTCTCGTAAGATGCTTGTAAATGGTTTAAAAGGTAAGTTTTTATTATGGTCTGGTTCAGCCATGTTTATACAAACGGTTGAAAATGAAGAAATTCTGTCATTGGAAGATGATTTTAAGTTCCAAGGTTGTTTAATTTCACTGAGAATACCTACTTTCAACAATAAAGAGTTCAATTTTTATGAATTTACAGAATAACTTATGTTAAATTATTGTGATTTTTGATTTGTTGTACTAAATTTGTATAACTGTTCCATTAGTGTGCACTCAATTATTTTATGAAAGCAGTTTTTCACATATTAGTTTCTGAGCGTTTAGGTACGTTGCTTAACTCAAGAGAAGCGGCTACATCTTTGCTTGATTTTGTTCGTGAAAATAAATGTTCAGTTATTGAAATGGATTTTACTTCAGTAGAATTTATGTCAAGATCTTTCGCAGACCAATTTCACAAAGAAAAAATTATGTTACAAAACGATTACAATATTGTAATTGAAGTTGTAAATGCTAATGAAGAGGTAGTAAATATTCTTAGAACAGTTTCTCGTACACAATCAAAATCTAATAGAGAATTTAATGATGTTCAAATTTTCAGTTTTTCTAATACTGATTTATTACAAGAACATTTACTTTCTATTTAACACCTCTTTTTTCTTATTTAGTACCAGGTAAAAAGGTGTTCCTTAGCCTGCTCCCAACAACAAAACACGCCAAACCAAAATAGCACATGCTTTAGTGCTGTCTTTTCAAGGCATACAGCATAAGCTATTTTGCCCTCTGGGCTTTGGGTTTGTCATGTTTGTTGTTTTAGTCACGGGCTTGCGTCACGGCAGCCTACTTTGTCCTTCAAGCAACTTCATTCTTTTCGTTCCACTTCACCCGTTCCATTCGCTTCGCTACTTACACTGGGTTTCATTTCACTTCAATCATTTCAGCCGCTTTCAGTCCACCGGCTGCCAACTTTTCAGCTCGCCTGCGTAGTCGCTCGGGCTGCGTTCAATAGGCGCTTATTTTTCGCGCGTTCGTTGAGCCTGCCGAAGCGAAAAAATAAACAAACCTATTTCACTTGTGTTGTCCATCGTGTGGCATAAATTAAGGTAGATTAATTTATTGTTTTGCCACACTGGCAACAAGGGTTGCCTCCGCTTTCGTCGTGTCCTCCTCAAGCTCCCAGGCTGCCCACCCTCGCTCCACTCGCAGGTGGCTCGCCGCACATCGGATTGCAAACCGTTCATTTCGTTCAGTGCACCTTTCAGGATGCACTTCACATCATTCACTATTTGCAACCTCATCCTACGCTAGCCGCAGGCGCTTTTACATTTGATAATAGAGCTTAATTGTAATGTATATTTTATTATACAAAAAGCGATATATTTGTATAATAAGTTTATCATTATGAAAAAATCTAAGTCGACATTGCTTCCTAAAGCTCAACGAATTTTAACAGAATTAGGTGAAAATATCAAACTGGCAAGACTTCGTCGAAGGTTTAGTTCTGAAATAGTAGCCGAGCGCGCAAATATAACTCGTGTAACTTTATTAAGTATTGAGAAGGGCGCTCCTACTGTAGCAATGGGAAATTACATGCAAGTACTATTTGTGCTTGGGTTAGAAAAAGACCTGTTAAAAGTAGCTTCTGATGATATTTTAGGCAGAAAACTGGTTGATACTAATTTACTAATGAAACAGCGAGCTCCAAAAAAATCATCAGGTAAAACAAAGTAACTTGACACTAAAAATCTGGTGTAAGTGCATAAACTTATCAGAGTTAATTACTTCAACCTCAATCTTCGCTAATCGAAGACGCTTTTACCTTACTTAATCGTCTATTTTAATATTAGGATTTGACTCTGTCATTTTAATGGTTACCAATTGCTTCCCTTCATATATTTCATGCTCTATACTGCTAATCCAAAAAGTGTCATCTCCAACTGCAGGTTTGATAAATGAAAAAATAAATTTTTCTCCTACTCTGGGTATTACATTTAAACCCAATCTGAAATACGCTTGTTTGCCTAGAAAGTTAATTGATAACACACAAATCCTTTGATTCTCATCTTTGAATTTTCTCGGATGATTCAAATTCAAATCGTAAATGGCGTAATAAATATCCCGTAAATCAGTTCCAATATGTGAGTATGATATTCCTGCTAATTTATAAACTTGTTTCAAATCAGGTATTACTATTTCACCGTCTATTTCATTTGGTTTATATGATAGTATCCAATTTAATAATTTGCCATAAGACTGATTTTCTTTCAAATTGAATAGAAGCTTACAATAATTTAAGTTATTCATTAACGCTTCTAAAAAATCTCTACTATTTGGTTCAGTCAAACTTATTCCTAAAGTTCTATTTTTTGTTCTCATTGTTTATTCTTACGCTTTAAATTTAATAACTAGTTATGCAATCTTAAATAAAAAACAAAGCCAAGTTGGGTCTGTTCGCACTTTCCTTGCCCGGTAGCTTTCAAGGTCAAGCCCTCCGGGTTTTGCATAAAAAATCTCCACACTTCATTCGGTTTATAATGTAAACATTTATTGTACTACCTCATTCAGGTAGTATTTTTTATGCAAAAAACCTTGACAGCCGCCGCTACACAGCCCCCTTAATTTGCTTTCTTTTTTCTTTTTTTTCAGTTTTTTCTTTTCTCTTTTTCAAAATATATGTGCGCGATAGCGCAGCATAATTTTTAAATCCATAGTTATGCTTAAACATAAAATCAAAACACACAAATCAGGTAAAACTTACAATCAACCGCACTTCTTTATTTTAAATAAGGGTCTCAACTCAGGCAAACCGTTTAGGCATTATGTATGCAATTCATTTGTTTTCCTGGCAGATGATAAAAACGAAAGAGATTTTTATTATTTCATGTTACAAGGCATTTGGGAGCTTCGTTTGTTGCGTCCATATCTCAAAGGTACGGCAGTTGAGTTCGTTCGTTTAGGTGATGTTATTGATGTTTTGGAGGAGGTTTTAAATTCAATTAATTCCGGTAATCGTTCATTTTATGATGTGCAAAAATCATTAGCACAAATTGAATTATTGCAAAATAATTTACAAACTCAATTAACCTATCTCATGCAACTGCGCAAATCTTTATTTCATAAATATTTAAAAAAGTAAACCACAAAAAAAGTCGCTCCATTCGGCGCGACTTTTACTAAGATTTTAAAACAAATTATTTATTGAGTTTTTTAACTAACCACTTTAACAACAACGACACACTAAAACTAACCACCGCGCCAAGCCCGGCAAGAATAACTGTTTTCACAATATCTGATGAACCAACGTTCACAGCTACGGTTAAGACCGTTCCGGAAACAGTACCCAAAATAGTTCCGTTTTCTATGTTATTGTGTGTTGACATGATCAAATAATTATGCTAAGCCCGCATCAGCTTTAGTTAATTTTGCTCCACATTTTTCGTGTACATCAACCACAATGTCAGGTACTCGACCGGCATCCGCTTTGGTTAGTTTTACACTTGCCCAAATTTCTTGTGTGGTTTCGGAAGTATAACCTGCATCCGCTTTAGTTAATTTTGAACCATCACAAGTAATAGCCAAAATAATTTTACCACAAAGTGTATCATCCTGGCTTTCGTGATTCATGACCTCAACAGATTCTTTTGTTTTTACTACCTCATTTGCACAAGGCAAAATTTGTAACTCAACTTTAGTTTGAGTTTTTTCGATTTGATTTTTTTCTTCAGTCATTTTGATAATGATTTTAATAATTACTATTCAGTTTTGTTTAGCTGTTTCATTTTCGGTTACAGCTTGGCTTACCGCAGTCGCTACGCTTCCTGCTACAATTAAGTAACCTCCAATAGTTACCACAATTGTTGGTATCGCAATAGGAGAGGCAACAATAACGCCGCCTGCGGCAGCTAATCCTAATCCAACATTTCTTAATATTTTAAAGAATTTTGGTGTTGGTGCTTTTAATCTATCTATAAGATTCATTGTAATGTTTTTTTTAATGATTAATATTTTATTGATTTAAAAGTCCCTAGGCATAAATGCCTGGGGGCTTTTTGGTTAGGCTACCTCAACAATGCTTAACGCATTGTAAGCGCCATTTTTCAGAGAATACTGTGTAGCATTTACCATTTGTAAGAACTCAATTTGTAACATGAACAAATTTGTTCCTGTACCAGTTGCAGCTGCTGTTGGAGTTAAAACAACGTTTGATGATACAGCATTAATCGGTAGGTTCACTACGTTTGAATACTTAATATCAGAAACATTGTTTGCAAAATCCACTTTAGCCCAAGCACCTTTGATATTGATGTGCGTTGCTCCAGAAGGAAACGCAATATCATTTGCAGGGATAAGTCCGTTAATGGTAATTACTCCAGTTGCAGTAGTCACTGCAAAAGGTTTGAATAAAATACTTCCTAAAATTGCTTTATCATTGAAATTAAAGCCTTTTAACAACGCTTTAGCAGGAGCAAGAGCAATGGCAACGCCAACTGTTCTTTTGCCTCTTACAGAGGTTGCATCAAGGTTTTTAATATCAGTCATCAACTTCGTTAATCGTGATGTCACACGATTATCTGAAGCTGTCATAAGCAATGGCCTTAAAGTATTTCTTACTAGCTTTCCTGAGCTAGCAGATGAACCAAATTCAGCACCGTTTTCTCGGGTACGGATAAATGCCGGGTCGTTAGCTATACGACTGGCATCTACACCACCTTTTTCACGAGCCAAATGTCCATCTTGGGTTTTGTAAAAGGATAAATCTCCGATTTTACCTTTTAACTTTATGATTCCTTTTTGTCTTGCCATGATTGTGATTTTTAATTGATTTACAATTTGATTACTGCTGCGCAGTCAGTTTTCAAAAAGGTCAAATTCCAATCATATCGCGAATAGATTTTGTTTGACAATACAAAACTAAAACATCAAAATCCCACAACCATGAAAGCGTTGCGTTTGCACCCCTTGTTGTTAGCTAACTTCATTAAACATAATTTATGTATATTTAATCCGTATTTACTCCCAGTCATAAGTATAGATAAAGTATGAGAGGGAGTAAACGAGTGATACGAGAAGCTATAAGGCGAAAACTTATGAACAAAGCAAAATGTTTTACCTATGTTTTACCCATAAACAAAAAACCCTCTAAAATCAATAGATTCAGAGGGTTTTTAGAGGTCCCGAGCGGATTCGAACCGCTGTACAAGCTTTTGCAGAGCTCTGCCTAGCCGCTCGGCCACAGGACCATTTTGCTCTTCCCTTAAAAATCGGATAATTTATTAATAAGGGGTAGCAAAAATAAGATTTTTTTAGCAAATTGCTCCTAAATTGTAAAAAAAAATGGTTTTTCATTCAAAATTACCTCAAGTTGGCACATCAATATTTTCTGTAATGAGCGCCTTAGCTAAAGAACATCAAGCTATTAACCTCTCGCAAGGCTTCCCTGATTTTGATTGCGACCCAATATTGCTAGAGCTAGTAAAAAAATATAGTTCGGGTGGCTATAATCAATATGCGCCCATGCCAGGCGTACAAGCGCTAAGAGAAACCATTGCTGAAATTTTAGCAAACTGTTACGCTGCTCATTACCATCCTGATACCGAAATTACGGTTACTGCTGGTGCTACGCAAGGTATTTTCGCAGCCATTGCGGCATTTGTAAGAACAGGCGATGAGGTTATTTTATTTGAACCTAATTACGATAGTTATATTCCGGCTATTGAAGTAAATGGCGGTGTGGTAAAATCTATTCCGCTACAATATCCAGGTTTTAAAGTTAATTGGGATGTGGTAAAACAAACCATCAACGATAAAACAAAATTAATAATCATTAATACACCTCATAATCCAAGCGGCACCACCTTATCTAAAGAAGATTTATTGCAATTAGAACAATTGGTGTACGGAAAAAATATAATTGTAGTGAGTGATGAGGTGTATGAACACATGGTGTTTGATGCTCAAGCACACCAAAGTGTGGCAAGGTTTCCAAATTTGGCATCGCAATCTATTATTGTGTCTTCATTTGGAAAAACGGTGCATGCCACAGGTTGGAAAATTGGTTATGTGGCAGCTAAACAAGAAATAATGAATGAGTTTAGAAAGGTTCATCAGTTTTTGGTCTTCTCTGTTAATCATGCCTTGCAAATGGCTTTAGCCGATTATTTAAAAACACCTACTAATTATCAAGGTTTGCATAATTTTTATCAAAGTAAAAGAGATTATTTCCGACAACTAGTTGCTCCCTCTCGTTTTATCATTGAACCATGCCAGGGTACTTATTTTCAGTTATTAAATTACAAAAACATAACCAATGAAAATGATGATGAATTTGCAATACGTCTTACCAAAGAAAAAAAATTAGCTACTATACCATTATCTGTTTTTTATACTCAAAAAACACAACAACATTTACTGCGTTTTTGTTTTGCAAAGAAAAACGAAACACTTGAAAGAGCAGCCGAGATAATTTGTAAAATTTAATTTGTATCTTTAACTATAAGTAAATGGCTTGTTTTTAATACACTAAACATTTTTTATAATGAATCATACCATTAAATTTTGCATTGTAATTTTAGTAATAACTACTTCGGCTTTAGCCCAAGACACTATTCACTTTATAGATAAAAATTTTCTAGCAACCAAAATTTCCGAAATAGGTATTAATGAAGTTAAGTACCATCGTTATGATAATTTAGAAGGACCGTTATACATTAGCAACAAATCAGAAATTAGGTTTATTAAATTTGCAAATGGTGCTATTGATACTATTACGAGTTCAATAGAGGCTGCTGTTTCTACACCAACTATTACTTATCACACTTCATATCCCGCCAATATTACCACCAATCCACTTTACCATGAGAAAATTGATATTAAAGGCGCACGATTATATTACTCGGGTAAAAAAATAGGCGAAATGAAACTTAAAAAATTAGTGCTCGGAGAACCAGATGCGGCCAAACGAGCCACCATGCTTAATCAGTTTAAAGAAATGCATAAGTATCAAGTAAAACAATATGTATTTGGTTTTAGTGGCTTAGCAGTTTCAATTGTAGCGCCTTTTGTAGGAATAATGACTTCGTTTCTTATTGGCGCAACCTCTCAGGAAAATTACACGCCAGCTGCGGTAGGTTTTGGCGTTGGTGCTGCTGCTGGAGTTACAGGCTTAACCCTTTCTGTTATTAATAAGAAGAAAAGAACACAAAAGAAAATTGAAATTGCTGAAACGTACAATAAATAAAGCATGAAAAAGAGGCTTTGGTTCATAATTTCCTTTTTTTGTATAACGTTTTTTATAAAAGCCCAAGACACTATTTTTACCACTACCCAACAAACACTTTTGGTGCGTGTTATGGAGATTTCTCAAACCGAAGTGTCGTATAAAAATTTTTATAACCCCGATGGCATCATCAGAAAAATAGGTAATTACCAAGTTGCTAAAATTATTTACGAAAACGGAAAAATAGAATCTCGATTTCAATTAAGAGCCAAAACATCGGATACGCTTATAAAGGAACATTTATTTGTTGTAGAAGATAATCATATTGCCTTACGTAATAAAGATATTACACATGCGGCTGCATTAAAACTAATGATGAAAAAAGATCCGCAAACAAATTCCTATGAATTAAATGATGCCTTAATAACGGCGGAAGGTAGAAAAAACGGACAAATTGCATTTAATATCTTAGCACCTGTTTCGGCGGTTGGCGGTGCTTATTTTGCTTTGCGACACCGCTATAATACGCCAGAAGAAATGGCTTTAAAAAGAACATTTTTTATTGGCGGTTTGGCTACTTGTGCAACATCTATTATTGTAGCGCAAATTTACAAGTCCTTAAAAAATAAACAGATTAGAAAAGCCGCTATCATATTTAATAAAGAATATTACGAATAATTATAAAATGAATTCAGACATTACGATTAGCATTATCCAAACTTCCTTGTATTGGGAAAATACACCAAAAAACTTGCATCATTTTTCGGAAAAAATTCATGCTATCACTACGCCCACAGATATCATCGTGTTGCCCGAAATGTTTAGCACGGGATTTACTATGAATCCAAAACAACTGGCAGAGCTTAATGGTGGCGAGGCTTTGCAATGGATGTTACAAATGGCGAAGACTAAAAATTGTGTGATAGTAGGAAGTGTTGCAGTTAAAGAAAACGAAGTGTTTTATAACCGATTATATTGGGTGTTACCCGATGGAGAAGTTTACCATTATGATAAACGACATTTGTTTCAAATGGGAAAAGAACATCAACACTATTCGGCTGGTAACAAAAAATTAATGATTACTTATAAAGGCTGGCGTATTTGTCCATTAATTTGTTACGATTTGCGATTTCCTGTTTGGTCGCGCAATACAGAAAGCGAAACTTACGATTTGTTGATGTACGTGGCTAATTGGCCAGAGGCTCGTAGCTATCATTGGAAACAATTATTAATTGCAAGAGCCATTGAAAATCAAACTTATGTCGTAGGCGTTAATCGTATTGGCTTAGATGGCAATAATATCAATCATTCGGGAGATTCTATGATGATAAATCCTCGTGGAGAAATAATGAGCTCGATACAAGTACATGAAGATAAAACAGAAACTCTAACTCTTTCTTACCAATATCTGCACGAATACCGAACGGCTTTTCCTGCTTTATCAGATGCAGATGAATTTAAAATTATAGAATAATAGTAAATAGTTAAACTTACTCCAATAAATAATTTTGGTGCTTATTAAATTTCTCAAGGGTGCGAATACCTGATGAGCTAATGTGTTCAAACTCCTTATCGCAAAAAATATTTATAATTTTAATATCTGGTTTTAATTCTTGTAGATAACGATATTGATTTTGTTCGTAATTAAAATCGGTAGAGTTTCTTAATCCTCTAATAACGGTTACTTCGTAAGGTAAAGAATCTATTAAGTCAGTAAGTAAACTGTTATATTCTACATGTTGTCGGTTACTTATCGTTTTTGGAATTGGCCAAGTACGTTGGTTTTTATCTGGGTTTTTTCCAAATGCAATAATCACCTTATCAAATAATTTTTCGGCTTTTTGCAATACATTAAAATGTCCTTTATGAAAAGGATTGAAACTTCCTGCAAACAAGCCAATTTTTGGAACAAAACTTTGGTTATAATCTATTAATGCTTGAACGGAAGCGCTTGTGTTTTGTGATTCCAAAAATACTAAGCGTTGTTCTTTATAAGTTGCAAAATCAATATGTTGATGTAAATGAAATTCTGTTTGCTCTAATTTCAATAATTCTGCAAAGGAATTAGTTGTATGTAAAGGTTTAAAATTCATTTAACGTGTTTATTACAAATTTAGCAAATAATCTGTATAAAATTACGAAGGTGTATTTAGTTCGGCCAATAAATTTCTAATGTTGGCTTAGTTTTTTTTAAGATAAAACAAAGTACTACAATTTTCCTTTCTAAGTATTTTTTGTGCTTGTTGTTGAATTTTTTCAGCAGTTACTTTAGCATAATTCTCAATCTCTTGGTTAATTAAATTAGCATCGCCTAGTAACTCCGATATGGCTAAGTTAGTGGCTTTATTCAGTACATCCATCTCGCTATAAGTAACAGTTGATTCAATTTTATTTTTACACTTTTGTAATTCTTCTTCGCTAATAAGTTGAGTTTGTATTTTTATAATTTCTTCATCTATACCTTGTTCTGCTTGCTCAATACTCACGCCATCGTTTACTTTCCCCGAGATAACAAACAATCCTTTATCTATATCACCCATTACATAAGCATTAATGTCGCTAAAGAGCTGTTTGTCTTTTATCAAGTTTTTGTATAGTCTTGATGAGTTACCCCTTGATAAAATATCCGATAATAAATCTACCGTATGGTAATCAGCACTTCTTCTGTCGCACATGTGGTAGGCTCTGTAAATACTATTAACGGGCACATTACGTTCTACGGTTAAACTACGATATTCAGTTTGCTCGGGTTCTTCGGGTAAATTTCTTTGTGGCTTAACACCAGCTTCTATTGGTTCAAACCATTTTTCACACAGTTGTTTCACTTGTTCAAGTTCTACATTTCCAGCCACAACTAAAATGGCATTGCTTGGGTTATAATGTTTTTTAAAAAATGATTTTACATCATCCATTGTGGCGTCTTCAATATGTTTTATTTCTTTGCCAATCGTAGCCCATTTGTAAGGATGGTTTTTAAAGGCTAGTGGGCGAAGTAATAACCACACATCGCCGTAGGGCTGGTTAAGGTATCTTTGTTTAAATTCTTCAATCACCACATTTCTCTGCACCTCTAAGCTTTTATCTGTAAAGGCAAGACTTAACATTCTATCACTCTCTAACCAAAAAGCCGTTTCAATGTTTTCGGCAGGAACAGTGCAATAGTAATTTGTAATATCATTAGTAGTAAAAGCATTATTCTCTCCACCTACAATTTGCAGAGGCTCATCATAATTTGGGATGTTGATGCTTCCACCAAACATAAGGTGTTCAAATAAATGAGCAAATCCTGTTTTGTTTTCATCTTCATCTCTTGCGCCCACATCGTACAAAATATTTAAACAAACCATGGGCGTGCTTTTATCAGGATGTACAATAACCGTTAAATTATTTTTAAGTTTAAATTTTTGAAACTGAATCATACTTCTACTACTAACATTAAAAGATGGCTAAAGGTAATAAAAAGCAAGCAACTAAATCTTAAAATATCGGCTTGTACCAACTTTAGTATTTTCATATATTTCACGTACCTTTACACCAATTTCAATTAGAATGATGAAGTAATATGAAGTACCAAAACGATATTATATTAAGAGCCGCAAAAGGTGAGCAAGTAGAGCGAGTTCCTATTTGGTTGATGAGACAAGCAGGGAGAGTTTTACCTGAATATAAAGTAACTCGTAGCAGAGCGAAGAATTTTGTAGAGTTTGTTAAGAGCCCTGAGTTAGCGGCTGAGGTAACTATTCAGCCAGTTGATATTTTGGGTGTAGATGCCGCTATTATTTTTTCAGATATATTGGTTATTCCAGAGGCGATGGGCTTACCTTATCAAATGATTGAAGCAAAGGGTCCTTGGTTTGAAAAAACATTAACATCTAAAAAAGATGTTGATGCCTTAAAAATTGCAGATGGAAATGATTTATCGTATGTAATAAAAGCCATAGAGCTTAGTAAAAAGGGATTAAATAACCGAGTGCCTTTAATTGGATTTGCAGGTGCGCCATGGACATTGTTTGCCTACATGGTAGAAGGAAGCGGAAGTAAAACCTTTAGTCAGGCTAAAAAATTTTTATATCAGCAACCTGCATTAGCACACGAAGCATTAGAAAAAATTACACAAAGCACCATAAATTACCTAAAGGCACAAGTTGTAGCAGGCGCCGATATGATTCAAATTTTTGATAGTTGGGCGGGAGTTTTAGGGCAAGAACAGTACAACACCTTTTCGTTACATTATATTTCAAAAATTTGTAACGAATTATCGCCACTAGTACCTGTTACTGTATTTGCTAAAGATGCGCATTTTGCCCTTGCCGATATGGCGACATTAAGTTGTAATACCATTGGCATTGATTGGACGATTAATCCACAAGATGCACGCATCATCGTTGGGCATCAAAAAACGTTGCAAGGCAACGCCGACCCATGTTTGTTATACGCCGATGAGCCTGTTATTGAACAGGAAGCTAAAAAAATGATTCAGGCATTTGGTAAGCAACGCTATATTGCTAACTTGGGTCATGGTTTATATCCAGATACCGAAAAACATAAAGTTAAATTCTTTATTGATTGTATAAAGAGTTTGTAATTATACTGTTTTAGGCATTTAATTTTTAAATTTTGCTTTAACATCTATATTTTTTATTAATTTTAGTTTTACATTTTTGTTAATTAAAATTATTATGAAGCGTTTTTACCGTTTTACTATTTTATTTCTTTTTACAAGTATTTTTGTTAAATCAGCAGTTATAACCAATTCTATAAGTGGAGTATGGTCTTCTGCTTCTACATGGTCTGGTGGAACAGTACCTGGTGCAGGCGATGATGTAGTAATAAAAAATGGGAGCACAGTAACCTTAGATGCTAATTTTACTTGTTTATCTATTACAATAGCTACTGGTGTTAATAATTCAACCTTAGATTTAAGTGGTTTTACCTTAAATGTAACAAATACCATAACTATTAATGCACCAACAGTTAATAATAATGTAAAACGAATTGTTGTAGGATCAGGTATATTAAATTGTGGATCAGTATATATGACCGATTCTGGTATATCAAGCCGTGATTGTTTTATAAGTATATCAACAGGAACAGTAAATGTTACTGGAGATATTACTATGCCTGGCGCTGCAGATAGAAACTACATTTTTTTTAATGGATCTGGCATCTTAAATATTACTGGTGGGTTTATTAGTTCTGGTGGTCTTACACTTTCAGGAACTTCTACTGTAAATTATAATGCTTCAGGTAGTCAATCTATTAAAGGGTTTACTTATGATAACCTAACTTTATCTAATTCAGGCGTTAAAACTTTATTAGCAAATACCACCATATTAGGTAATTTAGAAATTACAGGTACTGCACAATTAGATGTTAGTGCAACACCTAAAAATTTAACTATAGGCGGTAATTGGGTTGTATCTAGTACAAATGCCGACCCTTTTATTGAAAGAACCTCTAGTACTACATTTTTGTCTTCAACAACAACTCAATCCATTATAACAGCCTTAGCTTCAGGCGAAACATTTTACAATCTTACAGTTAATAATACCGCAGCTTCAAGCCCTCAACTTACATTAAATAAAAATTTAACTATCTCAAATGATATTGATTGGGTTTCGGGAACTATGGACATCGTTGGAAATAACTTACAAATAAATGGAGGAACTGCTACATCTGCATTAAGTAATGGCACTATTTTAACGACAGTTCCTGGTTCATCTATAACAATTACTGATCCTTCCGATACATATACCGTAAATTTTAATAATTTCACAGTAGGTACAAATACAACCTCGGGAGCAATTACCCTTTCTTTAACCTCAAATAGTAGCACATGGAAGGGCTCTCAATTTTATGGTAATACGTATTTTGTAAAAACTGGAATAAGTGATGGTTCCTTTGCTGGAGGAAATATCTTCTACGGACCAAGTTGTTATTTTAAAACCACTGCAACTGCTTCACGGTGGCGTATGGGAGATGACAATCCAAGTCCGGATATTTTTTATAATGCAACGTTTGATGCCAATGGCAAAGGCGGAAGTAATAATAATTTTATTGTAGGAGCAAATTCTGTTGGTAATGAATATTATGGCACAACTAATATCATTAGTACTACATCAGGAGGTTTTTTTATTGGAAGAAATAATGGTACAGGAAATAGTACACATACCTTTCATGGCCCAATTATTATAAACGTTGCAGATAGTGGTAATGTAACGATTGGAGATGCTGATGTTACTAATACAACATCTGTAACAATCGAAAACACCATTCAATTAAATTCATTGGCTACTTCAGTTGGAGATATTTACATAGGTTCATTAACTGGATACTCCGCAATAGAATTTAATACAAATGCACAGGTTATTGATGGAAGTATTTTAGGTGCCACTAATATTTATTTTAATAGTGTGAATCAAACGAATAGCTTTTCAAATAGTATTGTAAGTGGAGCACTAACCAATTCTACTATTTTTGTTGGTAATAAAGCTACTTCGGCAGTTACAACTTGCACATTTAATGGTAATGTAAGTTTTTCATCGCCTAATATAAATTTAAGAGGTGGTGTATTTAATGGCACTAACTCTTTTACAGTTACAGGTTCGTCTAGTTTATCAAGTTATGGAGGAAATATCTTTAATGGCTCTACACGTTTTATAAATAATGGTACTGGATATTGGAGGCTTTCTAATGTATTATCAGATGATTTTAACGCCAATGTTGTGTTTAATCAACTTTCTACTGGAGCGTTGGCGCCTGCCTTTGCTACAAACTGCACTTTTTCTAAAGACATTAGTACAGTAGGAACAACTTCTCCTATTACGTTTTGTGGATCAGCAACTAGCGGTACTGTTACAATTGATGGTAATGGAACTCAAAATATTTTTGCCTCATCAGCAGCAATACCTACTATTCGTACTCTTGTATTAAATACCACATCGGGTGGTAGTTTAACCTTAAACGCTCCATTAAATATTTCATCTAGTTTATTGATGACCTCAGGAAATATAATTTCTACTTCATCAAACAGTTTAACATTAACAGATGAAACGGTCTCAGCAAATTTAGGTAATACAAACTCCTATGTGGATGGACCTTTAGCATATAATGTTACAAGTGCCTAAATAATAATCTAAATTTCCCAATTGGTAAGGGAGCCGAGTGGAGACCAGTGCAATTATCAGAAAGAAATAGCGTTTCTACTTCTATAACATATAAAGCAGAGTCCTTTAATGCGTCTGCAAGATCTTTTTCGTGGACAGTACCACCAACAGTTAGTCATGTTTCTGATGTGAGTTATTGGGATATTGAAAGAACACAAACAAGCAACGGAGCAGCTCTTCCAACACAATCATTAACTGGAAATCAATCAATCACTCTATATTATAACACAAATGATGTAGTAACAGATCCTACCAATTTAACTATCTGTAAAAATACATCAACAGCTACCACAACATGGATTGACATTGGCGGAACAGGGGCAACTGCTGGAACTGGAAGTGTAACATCTACTTCATCACCTTCTCCATTTAACTCGTATAGTCGATTTACACTTGCTAATAAAATTACAGGAACTAATCCATTACCTATTGAATTAATATATTTTAATGCCTCAATTAATAATGCTGTGGTAGATTTAACTTGGGAAACTGCTACAGAAATAAATAATGACTATTTTTTAATTGAGAAATCAAAAGACGCCATCTATTTTGAACCTTTAGAGATAGTGGATGCAGCAGGAAATAGTACAACTCGCTTAAAATATATGACGAAAGATAGAAACCCTTTTAGTAATGTTACTTATTACAGACTATGCCAAGTTGATTTTGATGGCAAGAAAACGTATTCACAAATTCAGTCGGTTGAAGTTAAAAATAACGAATCTGTTAATTATTTAATTTATCCTAATCCATCAGATAAGAATGGATTTAACATTGTTTATAAAGGAAATAAAAAACAAACAGTTGAAATTGAATTAAGTGATTTGACTGGAAAGGTAATATATACTGATAAAATTACTTTTGATGACACAACAACAAGTATCAAGTTGCAGGATCAAATCTTAATGTCTCAAGGAATTTATTTTCTAAGAATTTACTCTGATGAAGATGTTTACTGTAAAAAAATGGTAGTTGAGAAGTAGTTTATAACCTCTCAAGCTGATGATTAGTTAATTTACAGTTAATCCATTCATCGTCTAAAATGGTTTCGTATTTCTTGTAAAACTCTATGGCAGGTGTATTCCAGTTTAATACTTGCCACTCCATTCGCCTTACTTTTTGCGCTTTACTCACTTCTACAACTTGGTTGAATAATAATTTACCTAAACCTTTTCCTCTATAACTTTCTGTAACAATAATATCTTCTAAAAATAAACATTTACCCTTCCACGTGCTATATTTATAATAATATAAGGCTATGCCTACAATAGTGTTATTTTCTTCAGCTACAAAAAAATCAAATTGTTTATCCTTGCCAAATCCCCAATTAGTCATTTCTTCTACGGTTACTTCTACTTCGTTTGGCGCTTTTTCGTAAACAGCTAATTCCTTTACTAAATTTAGAGCTTGTGCTATATCGTCTGGCGTTCCAATTCTAATAATTACTGACATGATGAAGAATAATTTTGTTTTAAAATAACTTTTTGTAAGATGCGTTTAATGATTAACTCCGTAATAACTTCTTGATAAGAACGATTAGGTGTTTTATTTAGCGCCTCTCTAATTTGTTGTTCAGATAAATCAATTCTATACAATAAATTTTTTAATGCAAAGGTGTCTCTGTTCTCAATGCTTGTAATGGAATTTAAAATAGATTGAAAAATGTGTTCTAGTTGGTTGTTATTTATTTTAGGAACATCATTAATTAAACCAGTAAGTTCAAAATCTTTAAATACTTGTTCCTTAAACTTCTCAAATAGATTAGGCTTTTGTAGTTGTTCAATATTATTTATTTCCATTCTTTCAGTAATAATCTTTCTACAGGCATTTTGCCTATCAGATGAGATTCAATAATTTCACGCACATCATTTTTTGTAACGCCTACATAAAACACGCCTTCGGGATAAATTGCAATGGTTGGTCCTAAATCACAAATCCCTAAACACCCACTTTTATTGGTTCTAATTTTTAAATCGAGGTGTAAATTTTTTATTTGTTTTTTAAACTCAGCAACCAATTCTAAGCCGTGTATCTCGCCACAACTTAACTTTTCGGTACCGCTTCGTTGATTTGTGCAAACAAAAATATGAATATCAAAAATAAGCGACATGAATTATTCAACTGTTACGCTCTTGGCTAAGTTTCTTGGTTGATCAACATTACAACCACGCATAACCGCAATGTGGTAAGATAATAATTGTAATGGCACCACCGAAACTAATGGCACTAACGACTCGTCGGTTTCTGGAATTTCAATAACATGTTCGGCCATTTTTTTCACATCCGTATCACCAGCTGTTACAATAGCAATAATTTTACCTTTTCGGGCTTTTACTTCTTGTATATTGCTTACTACTTTTTCGTAGTTAGGTCCTTTAGTTGCAATTACAAATACAGGCATTGCCTCATCAATTAATGCAATAGGGCCGTGTTTCATTTCTGCTGCAGGATAACCCTCAGCATGTATGTATGAAATTTCTTTTAGTTTTAATGCACCCTCTAAAGCCACTGGAAAAGAGTAACCTCTACCTAAATACAAAGCATTGCTGGCATCTTTATATTCCGCAGCTATTTTTTTAATAGCATCATTTAATTTTAAAACTTCTTCAACTTTAGCAGGAATAGATTCAATCTCATAAAGTAATTGACGATACTTGCTCTCTGCCATTGTTCCTCTCACTTTAGCAATATGTAAAGCCATTAATGTAAGCACAGTTACTTGAGCAGTAAAGGCTTTTGTAGAAGCAACACCTATTTCGGGGCCTGCATGGGTATAAGAACCAGCGTGGGTGGCGCGTGCAATGGATGAACCTACAACATTACACACTCCAAAGATAGTAGCACCCTTAGATTTTGCTAATTCAATAGCCGCTAATGTGTCAGCGGTTTCGCCACTTTGTGAAATGGCAATAACAATATCGTCTGAATAAATAATAGGGTTGCGGTATCTAAACTCGGATGCGTATTCTACTTCAACGGGTATGCGAGCATATTCTTCAAATAAATACTCAGCAACCATGCCAGCATGCCACGATGTACCGCAAGCAATAATTAAAATACGTTTAATGTTTTTAAATTTCCCTTCATGCTCTTCAATTCCCCCCATCTTTAAATGACCAGTTTCGGAGTTCAAACGACCACGCATACTGTCGAAGATAGAACGAGGTTGTTCGTATATCTCCTTCAACATAAAATGGTCGTATCCACCTTTTTCAATGGCTTCTAATTCCATTTCTAATTGTTGAACATAAGGAGTAATTTCTTTATCTCTGATGGTTCTAATTTTCAGCTCATCATTTCTTCTAATAATGGCTACATGTTCGTCTTCTATATACACCACATTTTTAGTGTACTCAACAATTGGCGAAGCATCGGAAGCAATAAAAAATTCATCTTTTCCAACACCAATAACCATCGGACTTCCTTTTTTAGCCGCAATCAATGTGTTAGGGTCATTCTTATCTAAGATTACAATGGCATAAGCTCCACTTACTTGTTTAAGGGCGCCCATAACAGCGTGACTAAGTTTAAGTGTAGGTTCGTTTTTGCGAATATCCTCAATTAAATGGATTAAAACTTCTGTATCTGTTTCTGATAAAAAAGTATGACCACGTTTTTGTAATCCTTCTTTTATAGAAGCATAGTTCTCAATAATCCCGTTATGAATGATGACTAAATCTTTTGTTTGAGAATAGTGCGGATGAGAATTAACATCATTCGGTTCACCATGAGTTGCCCAGCGGGTATGCCCTATACCGATATTGCCAGCTCTGTCTTTTGATTTACTATAATCTAATAAGTCAGAAACTTTCCCTTTCTTTTTATAAACATTTAAAGCGCCCTCTGGAGAAATTAGAGCAATACCTGCGCTATCATAACCTCTGTATTCTAGGCGTTGAAGTCCTTTTATAAGAATTGGAAACGCATCACGGTTCCCTATATATCCAACAATTCCACACATAAAAATCTAATTAAAATATAACAAGCTAATATACGACTTTTTTAAATATTTATTGTAACAATTTAAAAGTGTATGGATAGATAAAATCTGACAATAATTTAAAGAAAGTACGATTAAGAAATGTAGCTTAATTTAAGCATATTGGTACGCCCTTTCTCTTTCATTGGCATACTTGCTAAATTAATTACTAGGTCATCGGCTTTTACAAAACCAGCCTTTTTTATGTATTCTTTTAAGTCGGCAATGGTTTGGTCGGTACTTTCATATTTATCATAATAAAAACCTCTTACGCCCCATACTAAACTTAGTGCATTAAGTAAGCTTTTGTTATCAGTAAATATAAATACGTTAGCTTTTGGACGATGGCTACTTAGTTCAAAAGCTGTGTAACCAGAGTTGGTAATGGAAATGATAGCTTTTGCTCCAGCTTGTTTCGACATGATACAAGCGTTATAACAAATACTATCTGCTATATAGGTTACTGTTTTTAGTTCAGGTTCATGTTCTCTATGATAAATAGAGCCGCTATCTTCTATTTGTGTGATAATGCGTTTCATGTATTCAATCACTTTTACAGGATAACGTCCTACAGAGGTTTCGGCACTTAACATAACGGCATCGGCGCCATCTAACACAGCATTAGCCACATCGTTTACTTCGGCACGGGTAGGAGTATAGGCTGTAATCATACTTTCCATCATTTGCGTAGCAATAATTACAGGCTTAGAGGCTTGCATACATTTTTGCACTATCATCTTTTGTAGGAGTGGTACTTTCTCCATTGGTAACTCTACTCCTAGATCTCCTCTTGCTACCATAATACCATCGGCTAAATCTATAATGTTATCTATTTCTTTAATAGCTTCGGGCTTTTCAATTTTGGCAACTACTCTACTATTTTTCTTTTTAGAACGGATAATTTCTTTAAGTTCTACAATATCAGTGGCACTTCTTACAAAGGATAAACCTATCCATTCAAAATCATTTTCTAGAGCAAAGTCTAAATCACGTAAATCTTTTAAGGTAAGACAAGGCAAAGAAATTTTAGTATTTGGTAAGTTCACCCCTTTTTTAGAAGAAAGTGTACCACCCGCAATAATAACACAACGAACCTCTTCTTTTCTGTCAGATTCTATTACTTTTAAAGTTATTTTCCCATCATCTATTAGCACATGCTCGTTAGGCGTAACATCTTGAGGAAATTGCGGATAAGTGATAAATAAACGTTCGGCAGTTCCTTCGCATTCTTTAGTTGTAATAATTATTTCTTGTCCATTAACAAGTTCAACGGCGTTATCTTTTACTTTACCAATGCGTAATTTGGGTCCTTGTAAATCACCTAAAATACCCACATGGCGATTTAATTTTTTATTTAATGTTCTGATATTATCTACTACATGTTTAATGGCTTCATAATCGCCATGCGAAAAGTTAATACGACAAATATCTAACCCCGCATTAAATAGTTGTTCAAGTACTGCAATGTTTTCGGTAGATGGCCCCATGGTAGCCACAATTTTAGTTCTATTATAGTTCGTATTCATATTACCTCCAAATCTTACTACGAATGTAAGTATTTGAATTTGATTTACGACTTGTTTTGTGTTTTTTTAATTTTATGATAATATTCATGATTTCAAAAATAAAGGTCAAAAAAATTGAATAAAACATTCTGTATTACAGTATTATTCTTTAAATTTACCTAATACACTATGGCCATTTCAATAGATAACATTTCGGTTTATTTACCTAAGAAACAAAGAACCAATGAAGAGTTGGCTACTGAATTTAGTAAAAGTGCCGAACAGATATTTAAAAACACAGGCATAAAAACACGTTATGTGTCTGCCGAAGGTGAATTAGCCTCGGATATGGCCGTGAAAGCTGCTGAAAAATTATTTACCGAACAACATATTGATAAAAACCATATTGATTTTTTAATCTTTTGCTCAGAAGGATTTGATTTCAAAGCTCCTGCAACATCGTGTATTATTCAAGAGCGGTTGGGATTAAAAAATGAAATTGGATGTATTGATCTTCCTTATGGTTGTTCGGGTTATATTTATGGATTGGGTATTGCAAACGGAATGATTGTAAGTGGGGTTGCACGTAGAGTGTTGTTTTTAACGGCAGATATGGCTACTACAGTAATTCATAAAAATGATTTAGAATTAAAAAGTATTTTTAGCGATATTGCTACTGCTAGTTTAATATCTGGAAATGATAAAGCTCTACCGTTTGTTTTTGGAACAGATGGAAAAGGCCATCAAAATTTAATTGTAAGATATAGTTCCACCAGAGACTTAAATGCAGATTTCTTAAAATCGGAAACACTGCCTTATGGACACATGACCATGAATAGTACGGAAGTTTTTTTATTTGCTGTAAAACGTGTACCAACACTCATACAATCTATTTTAGAACAACATAATACCACCATTGATGAGGTTGATTTGTTTATTTTTCATCAGGCTAGTTTCTTTATGTTGGATGTAGTGAGGCGAAAGTGTAAAATACCTAAAGAGAAATTTTTTGTAAATATTGAAGAATATGGCAATTCGGTGTCTTCCACAATTCCTGTGGCCTTGTACGATGCTGAGAAGAAAGGCGTTTTAAAACGCGGCATGAAAGTGTTATTGGCGGGGTTTGGTATTGGATACAGCTGGGGCGCAACTATTATTGATTATTAAAATTAAAAGTGTATTTTTATAAAAAAAGAGTATGATATCATTAGATGAATTTACAAAACAATTAGCTGCAGAGTTTGAGGACGTAGATCCTAACACCATTACACCAAGTACTAATTATCGTGACATTAAGAATTGGAGTTCGATGTACGCGCTTATTGTTATTGCATTTGTAGATGCTAATTTTGATGTGCAATTAAATGCAGATAACTTAAGAAACTCTCAAACCATTAAAGATATTTATGATATTGTGGTAGCTAAACAAGCAAATTAATGGCATTATTATCGGTTCAAAATATTTTAATAGAAGGTATTGCGGCTTGTGTTCCACAACAAAAGGAATACACCAACAATTATTCACTCTTTACCGAAGAAGAGAAAGAGTTGTTTGTAAAAAGTGTTGGTATTATTGAAAGACGTGTAGCACCATTTGAAATTACAACTTCAGATATGTGTTATCATGCTGCTGAAAAATTAATAGCAGATTTAAAATGGAATAAAGAAGATATTGGTTGTTTGATTTTTGTTTCTCAATCAACTGATTATTTGCTGCCTGCTACAAGTATTATTTTGCAGCATCGCTTACAATTACCCAACACCACAATGGCTTTTGATGTAGGACTTGGCTGTTCGGGTTATGTATATGGGTTACAATTAATGGCCAGTTTGCTAACAAGTGGACAAATTAAAAAAGGATTATTATTAGTTGGCGATAAATCAACTTTATCTACCCATTTTGAAGATAAAAGCACTTATCCTTTATTTGGTGATGCTGGTTGTGCAACAGCTATGGCGTATGATTCAACCGCTACGCCAATATACTTTAATTCGCAAAGCGATGGCGCAGGCGAAGATGCCATTAAAATATTAGATGGTGCTGCTAGAAATACGGTGAGAGATGATACGTTTGATATTATAGAAGTTGAACCTGGGGTAAAACGCAGCAGAAGACATTTAGCATTAAAAGGTATTGATATTTTTAATTTTGCATTAAAAGAAGTAACGCCTAATGTTCATGAGCTACTAAAATTTGCAGCTATTGATAAAGAGCAGGTGAATTACTTTGTGTTTCATCAGGCCAACAGATTAATAAACGAAAGCGTAAGAAAAAAATTAAAAGTATTAGATATCTCAAAAGTACCATATTCTATTCAGCATTTTGGTAATACAAGTTCTGCGTCTATCCCTCTTACAATGGTTACCCAATTAAAACAAAAATTGCAGGAGCAGAATACGCTTTTATTATCAGGCTTTGGAGTTGGTTATTCTTGGTCGTCTTGTGTTTTTAATTCTAAATCTATCTATTGTTCAGACTTAATTGAAATATAAACTATGCAAGATTTTTTGCTAACAAATAAAACTATTTTAATTACAGGAGCAAGCTCTGGTATTGGTAAAGCGGCTGCAATATTAGCTTCACAAATGGGAGCAAATGTTATTATTCATGGTCGAGATATTAACAAATTAAACGACACATTTAGTCAATTAAATTCAACTGGAAAACATTTGTTATTACAAGCCGATTTAACTAAACAAGAGGATATTTATAATTTAGTAAGCCAATGTCCTAACGTAGATGGCATTGTGCATTGTGCAGGAATTGTAAAACCTGTACCTGCTAAGTTTATTCAACAGAAACATATAGATGAGATGTTTTCTATTAATTACAATGCAGTGGTGTTAATTAACTCTCGTTTACTACAATTAAAAAAGATAAATGATAAAGCCTCTATTGTTTTAATTTCTACAATTAGTACACAGCATAGTTATTTTGGAGGCGCTTTATACATTAGCTCCAAAGGAGCTCTTGAAACCTATGCACGAGCTTTAGGATTAGAAACCGTTGCAAAAGGAATAAGAGTAAATACATTATCACCCGCTATGGTACATACCGAGATTTATGAAAACACTTTAAAGACAGTATTAAATCCAGCTCATGCTGATAAGTATGTGAGCACCTATCCTTTGGGTATAGGTGAACCAATAGATGTTGCAAATAGTATTGTGTTTTTATTATCTAATGCCTCAAAATGGATTACAGGCACTGTTATTAAAATGGATGGAGGATTAACCCTTGGATATCAAAAAATTGAGTAATAATGAAAGAGCTTTCGGTTTTAATACCCGTATATAACTCAGCTTCTTGTATAGAACAAACTATACACAAAACTATTGAGGCACTCAAGCAGCTCAATATTTCCTATGAGTTAATTTTAATAGATGATGCTAGCGAAGATAATTCGTGGCAGATTATTAAACAATTAAAACAAACAAATGAGCATGTTTTAGGCATAAAATTTAGTAAAAATTACGGGCAACATAACGCCTTATTATGCGGATTAAAATTAGCTACGGGTAATTTTATTGTAACAATGGATGATGATTTAGAGCAAAATCCTGAGGATATATCGTTACTTTATAATACGATTAAACAAAATGATTATGATTTGGTTTATGGTTCGCCAGTCAATATCAAAAAAGGATTTGTTAGAAGAATTGCAACTCGAATTTATAAGAAAATATCTCAAGTTGAAAACAAAAGAGCAGGCGAAGGAAGCCCTTTTAGAATTATTAATAAAACTTTAAAAGATAATTTATTATTACATGATAGTTCTTTATTTTTTATAGATGAAATAGCCTTGTGGTACACCGACAAAATTGGATATGAACCAGTAAAGTTTTTACCATCAGCTAAGAGAGGTTCAAGATATAGTTTTGGTAGCTTGTTTACATTATCATTACGTGTGCTCTCACTTAGTTCTACCATGCCATTGCGTTTTGTAAGAGTATTAGGGATTTATATGTCTGTTACAAGTATTATTTTAGCCTTATATTTTATTTTACGTAAGCTAATTTTTCAAGTGCCATCAGGTTTTACAGCCATAATTGTAGCGGTATTATTAAGTGCGGGTATTATTACTTTTAGTTTAGGTGTTATTGGCGAATATTTAGGCAACTTAATTTCGTTATCAAACAAAAAACCTTCATATCACATTAAAGAAAAAATATGATTGTACAGCAATACGGATTAACTTATACACGCATCACTGCTGATGACATTGAGTTAGTTAGGTATTGGCGAAACCAAGAATTTATTAGAAACACCATGCAGTTTAAAGAGTACATTACACCTCTTATGCAGCAACAATGGTTTAATAATATAGATAATAAGTATAATTATTATTTCATAATTTATTTTCAAAATAAAAAAATTGGCTTAATAAACTGTAAAGATTCTACAAAAGAAAAAGTAGCTGAAGGTGGTATATTTATTTGGGATAAAAGCTTTTGGGGAACTTCGGTGCCTGCATTCGCCTCGTTGGCTATGCTGCAAGCGGTGTTTGACGAATTTCAATCGGGCGAAGCCTCTATTGCAACAATTTCAAAAGAGAATACTTTGGCCTTAGATTTTAATTTAAAATTAGGGTATCAGATTATTGGTGAGACAGATGATAAGCAATGCTATAAATTATATTTAACCAAAAAAGATTACGATACTAAAACCAAAAAATTAATTAGAGCTGCTGCTATTATGACTGGACAACCTCATTTTAAATTGTGGGCAAGTGTAAGCGATAAACAATCTGATGAAATTAATGCCTACATTGTAAAGCACCAAATTACTCCTGCTTAGCTGGAAAGATATCAAATTCTCCTTTTTCCAAAAATTCGAGCCATCTTTCTTTAGGCATCATGCTTAACATAAACTCATCCCTCAAAGTTTCAATCTTATAACGTCCAATTTCTTTAGCACTATATTCCCATCTTGGGTTCGCAATATCCAACATCAGTACAAATCTATCTTCCTCACTATCATTCCAGGCTTCATGTTCAAATGAGTCATCAAAAATCAACATTTTTCCTTCCTGCCAAGTTTTAGTCTCTTCTCCAACTCTAATGAAACAATTAGGAGGCACCACTAGTCCCAAGTGTGCTCTTAAAACCATTTTAGTAAATCCTTTGTGAGGTAATATTTTAGTTTTAGCTGGTAAATAAGAAAAATCTGCTGAAACTAAACTAGGAATTTGTTTTAATACTTCATAGGTCTTAGGGCATAAACTACAATTTAAGGGATGCTTGATACCAAAAAATTGAAAAGTAAATACTTTCCAAATGTTTTTACTATTAGGGTGTAAGTAACTTGGAAAAGTATTTAGCCAATAACCATTTTCGGAATTTTTACGCAGATGATTTAGCTCTTCTAAAATAACAGTATAGTTATCCTCTAAAACTTTTAATTCAGGCGTTTCGTTGATATTATAAAACCATTTCGGGTTTTTTTCAGTAAATTCATCTTGCATATCGTGATGTGTTATAAATAAATTTCAATTATCAATAAAGATAGTATAATTATTTATATCTTAGTAATGATATATGTCATAATCATTTTAAGATTTTGGAAAATGTTATACCTTGTATTTTAATTTTATGAAAGACTGGAGCCGAGAACGAATTAACGCACTAAAGATACATTTTATTTTTTGTATGGAACGTACAGGAAGTTCAATGTTAACATCTATGCTAAATAGAAATGAGCATATTTTATCAAGTTCCGAAGAGCCATTTGTGCTTTATCTTTACAAGAAATACAAAGACAAAAAAACATACACAAAAGCGGAGATAGATACGTTAGTGGAAGAGTTTTGGTTAACATCCGAAAGAATGTTGGTGTTTTATTATGAATCAAAAGAGAATTTAAAACAACTACTTTACACTTTTTTACCAAACTTAGATTACCGTTTTTTATGCAAAGTATTATATCTTAATTTTATTCCATTAAAGAGCAAAGATAAGGTAGAGGTTATTGTAGATAAACAAATGAAATACATGTATTATATTGAGGTAATACGTGAAATATTTCCAGATGCTAAAATTCTTTTTCTTGTAAGGAATCCTAAAGGAGTTGTTACGAGTTGGCGTAAACGAAAATGGGGATTAAATCAAACCGCAGCGTATTTAGCTACACTTTATAAATTTAATTATACGTTTGCTAAAAGGGCATTTGAGTCGAAGGTTCCAAATATAGATTTGTTGCGGTACGAAGATCTGGTGTCGAACCCTGCAAAAGAACTTGAGCGCATCTGTAAGTTTTATCAAGTGCCTTTTAATATTGAGATGGTAGAGCATCACACAGCCTACAATGCCTATGTAAATAAAATGGAAGAATATGTAGATGATGATAGAATAAAACACGTGCGTAAATTTCAAGGTAACACCTTAAAACCAGTAACTACCGAGTTGATTGATGAATGGCAGGGCGTACTTTCAACTGATGAGATATGTACCATTGATAAGATTAACGAAAAATTAAATCAATTTTTTAATTATACTTCGCATATAGGTAATTATAAATTTACCTTTAGTAATCGGAAAAATATGATTCTAGGCTCGGTTGAAAAGGGCTGGTATCACATTGCGTACATCAATTCGCCACTATGGGTAAAGGTATTAATCAAGAAAATAAAATATGACATTTTTAAAGGAAAGAAACGTTGGGAGAAGAATAATGCTTAATTGTTTATTGCGTGAACTTTAGTATTTACTTTCTCAAAATGATTGGTTAGAGCGTATGTTGTTTCTTTTACCCTTTTACTATAAAGGGTTTTTCTAATTCGATACCTAACAAAATAAGGTAATAAATGATACGCCTTAGTGTATAAATGAATAATAAAAAGGAACTTTAAGAACTCCAGTATCATTTTAGGTTTAAAATAAAATGTAGCCGTACATGCTTCGCGCTGATAATTTAATTGTTGCGCTGTTTTTTGGCACATATACCAAATTAAATTTTTATCCTCAACACTTAATTCTTTTTGCCAAATCCCAACTTTATCCGTACTTACTTTTTGACCTAACCCAGCGTGAAAACCCTCTAAATGAGATATTGTTTTAGGGTTTAGCGTCTCTTTACCAGAAGAAAGTCGTTCATTAAAAGTTGAATCGTAATTCAACATATTAGAGTTGTAAGTTAAAGATAAAAACTGCGTAATGCGACTTAATGTTTTTTCGGGTTCGGATACTAAATCTTCGTATTTTACGATAATATATCTTTTCGAATCTATTCTTGCTAATTTTTTTAGCAAGGAGGCGTATTCATAATCCCAAATCTTAGATAAAAGATAATAAGTTCTTTTTTGGTTTTTCTTTAAATCTCTTTTTCGTTTTACTAAAGCATTATCTCTTGGATCTCTTGTTAATACAATAAACTTAGCCTGCGGATAATACTGGCTTAATTGTTTAACAATAAAATGAGATTTTAGTTCTTTATCTACAATGGTATTAACTTGCGATTTATCCTTAAAGGGCATAAATGCTAAATAACTCAATTTGATAGCCAATTCCCCAGTAAGAAAAGCTTGATGCTCTTTAAGAATTTGATATAAATCGTCTTTCTTACCAAATTGTGGTTCTAGTTTTCCGGCGCTAAACAGAAAGAAATCAAAACAATATTCACGAATCGTTTGGTCTGTCCAATTTGTTTTGTTTTTATATTTCGGAAATAAATTATAGGCGAATGGTTCTTCGGAAGTTGAAATAATATTGGGATGCATATTAAGCATGGTGCTTAATAAAGTGCTACCTGTTCTACCAGTTGATAGAATAAAGTTTAAAGAAAGTGAATTGGGTTGGGACATTTGTTGCTTATATGCAAGCAAATGTAATTACTAAACGCATTTAAAATTATTTTACAATAATCTTACAATATTTTTTTAATTAATTCTACCACTTACAATTTCATCTACAACAGTTGGGTCAAGCAGAGTAGAAGTGTCACCTAAGTTACTTGTATCGCCCTCGGCTACTTTTCTTAAAATACGACGCATAATTTTACCACTTCTGGTTTTAGGCAAGGCACTTACTATCTGTATTTTGTCAGGCTTTGCAATTGGGCCAATAATTTTAGTTACCTCTGCTAAAATTTCTAATTTTAATTGTGCATCTTCTTTTTGAGTTGTTGGAACAATTACATAAGCATAAATACCCTGCCCTTTAATAGTATGTGGAAAAGCCACAACAGCACTTTCTACCACATCTTCATGCGCATTAATAGCACTTTCTACTTCGGCAGTACCTATGCGATGCCCTGAAACATTTATTACATCATCTACCCTCCCAGTTATTCTGTAGTAGCCATCTTTATCTCTACGACAACCATCGCCTGTAAAATATAAGCCAGGATAGGTACTAAAATAAGCTTGCTTGCATCGTTCATGATCGCCATAGGTTGTTCTTATCATCGATGGCCATGGAAATTTTATGCATAAATTACCTTCAATAAAATCGCCAACAACTTCGTTCCCTTTTTCATCTACTATAATTGGCTGTATGCCTGGCAAAGGCAAAGTAGCGTAACTTGGTTTTGGAGTTATGATTCCAGCCATTGGCGAAATCAATATGCCTCCTGTTTCGGTTTGCCACCAGGTATCTACAATAGGGCATTTTTCTTTCCCAATATTTTTATGATACCATTGCCATGCTTCTTCATTAATGGGTTCGCCTACACTACCCAACACTTTTAATGAGGCTAATGAATAGGGTTTAACATAATCTAATCCTGCAGCTTCTAATGATCGAATAGCAGTTGGTGCCGTATAAAAATGTGTTACCTTAAGTTTATCAATAATTTCCCAAAACCTACTGGCATTAGGATAAGTAGGAATACCTTCAAATATTACAGAACTTACACCTGCTAGTAAAGGGCCATACGTGATATATGAATGTCCTGTTACCCAGCCAATATCAGCTGTACACCAAAATAAGTCATTTGATTGCGCAGATAAATCCATCTGAAAAACATTAGTAAAACTATAATGCATATAAACCATATAGCCTCCACAAGTATGCACTACTCCTTTTGGTTTTCCGGTAGAACCTGATGTATAAAGTATAAATAAAATATCTTCGCTGTCCATTGCCTCAGCAACGCAGGTCGTTTTTGCAGTTGGAACAAGTTCATTCCATATATAGTCTCGTCCTTGCTTCAGTGTAATGTCTGTTTGTGTGTGTTTAAAGACTAATACATGCGAAACATTTGGGCATTGCTCCAGTGCTTCATCTACTACGGCTTTAATGGCTATTTTCTTATTTCCTCTGTTTGCGCCATCAGTTGTTAGTATCACTTTACAATCACAATCTTGAATTCGTCCAATAAGCGAAGATGCCGAGAAGCCTGCAAACACAACGGAGTGAGCTGCACCAATTCTAGCACATGCCAACATAGCAAAAATGGCCTCAGGAATCATAGGCATATAAATACACACTCTATCGCCTTTTTTTACACCGATAGATTTGAGCGTGTTGGCAACTTTACACACTTCATCATGTAAGTTCTGATAGGTGATAATTCTATTTGGCTGGTTAGACTCATTGGCTTCCCAAATAAAAGCAGGTTTATTTGCACGATGTGGTAAATGCCTATCAATACAATTTTCAGTAATATTTAATTTTCCATCTATAAACCATTTTATGTTTGGTTCATCAAAATTCCATTCCAATGTTTTTTTCCAAGGTTGTTGCCAAGTAAATGTTTTGGCTATTTCATTCCAAAACTCTTCAGGATTTTCAATAGATTTTTGATATGCTTGCTGATATTGTTCAAATGATTTTATCATAATTGGATAAGCTAGATTTATACAAAGTAAATAAAAATAAGTGCTTTATTTTTAATTAGATGTGTTACTTTATCTTAAAATAGATGTCCTTTCTTAACAATTCCTTAACATTGGATGTGGTTACATCCTGTATTTTTATCCAAAATAGTTTAATGACAACATCTCTAACCATTTTTCTAGTAATCTGTATTTTATTAGCCTGTGCTTTCGAGTTTATAAATGGCTTTCATGATACCGCAAATGCCGTAGCTACGGTTATATATAATAATTCTTTAAAACCAACAACAGCCGTAGTTTATAGCGGTATTATGAATTTTGTTGGGGTGCTTACGGGTGGTATTGGTGTAGCCATGGGAATTGTAAATTTATTGCCAATGGAAGTATTGGTAGATAGCAATGTTTACCATGGTATTGCTATGATTATGGCTTTATTATTATCTTCTATTATTTGGAATTTAGGAACTTGGCTTTTAGGATTACCGGCTTCTAGCTCTCACACATTAATAGGTTCCATTTTAGGTATTGGCTTAGCGTTTTATTTTATCCCAGGGTATGATGGAAACAATACAGTAAATTGGGCTAAAGCTAAAGAAACTGGCTGGGCTTTATTATTATCGCCATTTGCAGGTTTTGCTATGGCTATTGTAATTATGTTTATATTTAAGCGAATTGTAAAAAACAATATCTTTTATAAAGAACCTATTCCAGGAAAACGTCCGCCAATTTGGATTAGAATGTTATCGTGGTGTACTTGTGGAATGGTAAGCTTCTTTCATGGTCAAAACGACGGACAAAAAGGTGTAGGTGTAGTAATGATGATATTGATTGCTATTATGCCAGCTTATTATGCCGTTGATAAAGGCGTTAACTTACAAAGTATTAATGCTAATATAGCAACAATCGAAAAAATTATTTCAGCTACAGATACAACTCAGTTTGGGAAAGAAGAATATAAAGATTTTCGTACAATAAAAACTCATGTTAAACATTTTGCAACCACTATTTCACATCATACACATGCTGATGAGGTGGAGCTTGATAAACGATTTGATTTAAGAAGCGATGTAATGCAAGTGCTGAAAAGCACAGAAAAATTACTAAATAGTAATAATTTGGCTATTTCAAAAAATAACGCCACTCTCGTTAAAAATGAAATTGCAGCATCAAAAAAATTAGTAGAATATGCGCCTCGTTGGGTTATTATTATGATTTCAATATGCTTAGGCTTAGGGACAATGATAGGTTGGAAGCGCATTGTGCGAACCTTAGGAGAAAAAATTGGTAAACAACACATGAGTTATGCTCAAGGTGCTTCGGCTGAATTAGTAACAGCATTAGGAATTGGAGTGGCTACAGGCTACAAAGTTCCAGTTAGCACTACTCACATATTAAGTTCCAGTATTATGGGAAGTATGGTAGCTAAAAAAGGATTAAAGAATTTACAACGAAAAACCATCCTCAACATTTTTATGGCTTGGGTTTTAACCTTACCTGTAACAATTATACTTTCTGGAGCTCTGTTCTTATTATTCAGAACTTTATTGTAATGGACTAGGCGTTAAATTTCTCATTCTCACAATTTTTCACTAATTTCGCCCCCTCAAAAAAAATCACATGTCAGAAATTAGAAACATTGCTATTATTGCACACGTTGACCACGGTAAAACAACTTTGGTTGATAAAATTCTTCACACCTGTAAACTTTTCCGCGAAAATCAAGCCACTGGCGAGTTAATCCTAGATAATAACGACTTAGAGCGTGAAAGAGGAATTACTATTTTAGCAAAAAATGTTTCGGTTACTTATAAAGGAACAAAAATTAATATTATTGATACTCCTGGTCACGCCGATTTTGGTGGCGAAGTAGAGCGTGTACTCAATATGGCCGATGGTGTTATTTTACTAGTAGATGCGTTTGAAGGACCAATGCCTCAAACTCGTTTCGTAACTCAAAAAGCGATTCAAGCGGGTAAAAAAGCCATTTTAGTAATTAATAAAGTAGATAAGCCAAATTGCCGCCCTGAAGAAGTACACGACAGCGTGTTTGATTTGTTTTTTAATTTAGATGCTACCGAAGAGCAATTAAATTTCCCTACGGTGTATGGTTCTGGAAAAGGAGGTTGGATGGGACCTGATTATAAAACACCTACTGCAGATATTACTTATTTGTTAGATACTATTCTCGAGAACATTCCTTTAGCACCAAAACGCGAAGGAACACTTCAATTACAAATTACTTCTTTAGATTATTCTTCTTTCATTGGTCGTATAGCTATTGGCCGTGTGTATCGTGGAACTATTAAAGAAAACATGCCAGTAAGTGTTGTAAAACGCGATGGCTCTACCCAAAAATCAAGGGTAAAAGAGTTGTTTGTATTTGATGGATTAGGTAAAACTAAAGTAACCGAGGTAGGCGCTGGCGATATTTGTGCGTTTACTGGTATCGAAGGTTTTGAGATTGGTGATACCGTTTCTGATTTTGAAAATCCTGAAGGATTACCGCTTATTTCTATTGATGAGCCAACGATGAGCATGTTGTTTACTATTAATAACTCACCTTTTTATGGTAAAGATGGTAAGTTTGTAACATCTCGTCATTTACGTGATAGATTGTATAAGGAACTTGAAAAAAATTTAGCACTTCGTGTAGAGGAAACACCTTCTCCCGATTCTTATTTAGTGTATGGTAGAGGTATTCTTCACTTATCGGTATTAGTAGAAACCATGCGCCGCGAAGGTTACGAGTTGCAATTAGGACAACCTCAAGTTATTATTAAAGAAATTGATGGTGTAAAATGCGAACCAGTAGAGGTGTTAACCGTTGATGTTCCAGGCGATTCAGCATCTAAAGTAATTGATTTGGTAACACAACGTAAAGGCGATTTATTAATCATGGAACCAAAAGGCGATTTAACGCATATTGAGTTCGAAATTCCTTCTCGTGGTATTATTGGGTTACGTAATAACGTGCTTACGGCTACCGCAGGCGAAGCCATCATGGCACACCGTTTTAAATCGTACGAGCCTTGGAAAGGCGCTATTCCGAGCCGAATTGCAGGTGTTTTAATAAGTAAAGATAAAGGACAAGCAGTAGCCTATTCCATTGATAAATTACAAGACAGAGGAAAGTTTTTTGTAGAAGCTGGCGAAGAAATTTATCCAGGAATGATTATTGGTGAGCATATTCGCCCAGATGACTTGGTTGTAAATATTTGTGCAGAGAAGAAATTAACCAATATGCGTGCAAGTGGTTCGGATGAGAAACTACGTATTGCTCCAAAAATTAAATTCAGTCTCGAAGAATCTATGGAATACATCCAAGGTGATGAATATGTTGAAATTACGCCTAACTTCATCCGTTTACGTAAAATTTACTTAGATGAAAATGAGCGCAAACGTATGGCTAAATCGGTAGAACAAGCTTAAAATTTGTAAACACATGTCAAAACCCTCGTTTGATGATATTTACATGGAACTTGCCGAAAAATTGGCCTTACGTTCACATTGTGTAAAAGCTCAAGTGGGAGCGGTGTTAACAAAAGATACGCGAATAGTTTCGTTAGGATATAACGGTCCGCCTGCTGGTACACACAATTGCGATGAGGAGTGGCCTGAACATGGTTGTCCGCGTGATAGTAAAGGGAGTTGTTCTTTAGCTTTGCACGCCGAACAAAACGCTATTTTATATGCTGTGAAAAATAACATGGCTATTGAGGGCACTACTCTGTATGTTACCTTATCGCCTTGCATTGCTTGTGCTCGTGTGATTTATACAACGGGTATAAAGCGAGTGTATTATAAAAACAGTTATGCTGAGTATAAAAAAATACCAAGTGATGAAGGCGTTGATTTTTTAAGAAAATTTGGAGTGGAGGTAATTCGTTATATAGATCCTAAAACCCTTTAAAAGCTTAGACATGCAGATTAAAAGTTTAATATTAACCTTTGTAATGTGTGTGTTTTTTTTCGCATTAAAATCTCAATCTAAAGGTGATAATAAACCACACGAAAAATCTTTTAAAAGCGAACGTAAACTACGCAAAGAAGATAGAAAAGCAGCTCGTGAAAAGCGGAAAGAAGAAAAGGCAGAAGCAAAACGAATAAAAGAACATCATAAACGCATACAAACAAAAGAAGTACGTAAGCGCATGAAACGCAGCAGAGCAAAGGCTCAGCGTAATCACGATCATAAAAGAGATCCGTTTTTTCAACGTGTATTCCGAAAAAAAGGTAAAAAAGCCTCTAAAAAATCGGGAGAGAAAGCGCCAAAAGTACAACAGTATTAAACCACTTATTGGTAAAATCTAACCACTTATTAATTACCTTTTAACACTTATCGAGTTTTCTTAAAAAATGTGAAATTAACAACTTAACTTCGTGTTAATTCTTGTTAAGTTATAACGGCAATTAACACTAAAAATTTGGAAAATAACAATCACATAATCAGTATTTTACAAAAAAACAAGATAAAAATTTGCAGTAGTAGCTTATCATTTATATATTTATCGGCTCATAATAACGGGTGTGTAACGCAAAAATTAAAGATATGTTAAAAAAAATTTACCTATCACTTGTAACAATTTTAGTAGCTGGGTCGTCTTTATTGGCTCAAAACAACGGTGGTGCAATTAAAGTAACCTTAAAAGACAAGAATAGTGGAGAAACAATTCCATTTGCAAACGTCGTAGCTTATCAAAACGGCGTACAGGTTGGTGTTGCTACTACCGATATGGATGGTGTTGCAATTATCAAGCCTTTAAGTCCAGGTAAATACGATGTAAAAGGTATTTATGTTGGATACAAAGCCAAAGAATTTAAAGGCGTTGTTGTTGGTGAAGCAAAAACAGCTTACGTAGAAATTCCATTAGAAAATGGTGATGGTGTGGATTTAGGTCAGGTAGATGTTGTAGCATACCAAGAGCCATTAATTGATGGTGATATGAAATCAGGAGGTACTGTAACTCGTGAAGAATACCAAAACATGGCTACTAAAAACATTAACTCGGTAGCAGCTACTACAGCTGGTGTTTATCAAGCTGATGAAGGCTCTTCGTTAAATGTACGTGGTGGTCGTTCTTCTTCAACAATTTATTTTGTAGATGGTGTGAAAGTAATAGGTGGTTTAGGCGTTCCTCAACAAGGTGTTGAACAATTAAATGTTATCACTGGTGGTGTGCCTGCTCAATATGGTGATGCTACTTCTGGTATTATCTCTGTTACAACCCGCGGCCCTCAAAGTAAATTTTCAGGAGGTGTTGAGTTAATATCTTCTCAATTAACTGATAAATTTGGATACAACTCTTTAGGTTTTTCTTTAGGAGGACCCATTTTACAAAAGAGAGACTCTACAGGTCAAAAGAAACCAGTTATTGGTTTCTTCTTAGCAGGACAAGGTACTTATGAAAAAGACCCAATTCCTTCATCCATTAATTTATGGAAAGTAAAAGATGATAAATTAGCTGAATTAGAGAAAACTCCTTTACGTATAATTACTGTTGGTAACGAAGATAAATTTTATCCTGAATTAAGATGGTTAACTAAAGATGATATGCAACAAATTAGAACACATCAAAATATCGCATCTCGTTCTGTACAATTAAATGGTAATATTAAAATTAAAGTAGCTCCTAATACCGATTTACAAATTGGTGGTGCTTTTGATTATGGAAATGGTCATAGTTTTGTTTATGATTATTCGTTATTTAATCCACAAAACAATCCACAATATATTAATACAACATGGAGAACTTATGCAAAGGTTAATCAAAAATTTGGTACTACACAATCTTCGTCAGACAAAGAAAAATCACAAGCATTAGTATCTAACGCTTTCTTTACCTTTTTAGCAAGTTACGAAAAGTCAAAATCAAAAACTCAAGATGATACTCATAAAGATAATTTGTTCAATTATGGATATCAAGGTAAATACTTATATAACATAGATACAGTTAGTAATTATGCTTATAAATATAACGCTACCGAAAACAAATATTATCTAGATTATCTAGGTCCAATTTCAGGTCCAGTAACATTTGAGCGTAGTGAGTTAAATCCAACTACAGCAAACTACTCTTCACAAGTGTTCAATTACATGGGTTCTTTACCTAATATTTATGCGGCTCAAACTAATAATGCTTACATTAATGGAGATCGTCCTGCAAACGTAAATAGTTTATTTTATCCTACAGGTCGTCAATATAACGGTTATTCTTATAGTGAATATACTCAATTACGTTTTGCATCTAGTTTCTCAGCCGATTTTAAAAATCATGCTATCATGGTAGGGGTTGAGTTCGATCAACGCGAACAACGTTCATTCTCAGTAAATCCAATTGGATTATGGGAGCGTATGCGTTTCTTAACAAATTCTCACTTAGTGTCTTTAGATACGAGTGCAGCAGGAACCACTATTTTACCTGGTATTCCTGAAACTGGCGGATTAGAAAGATACTACCACAGATACGTTTATAACGAAGCAAGTCAAACACAAATTGATAAATCTATCAGAGAATTGTTAGGGTACTCTAAAGACAACCAAACAATTATTAATACAGATGCTTTAACACCTGATCAAATGAAATTAGACATGTTTAGTGCTCTTGATTTATTAAGTGAAACAGGTATGCAACCTTTAGTAGATTATTATGGTTATGATTATTTAGGTAATAAAGATAAATCAGCTACTAATCTTGAAAAATTCTTAACAGAAAAAGATAAAAATGGTAATTTAATGTTACGTTCTGGAGCGTATAAACCTATTTATGTAGCAGGTTATATTCAAGATAAATTTGATTTCCGTGATTTAAGATTTAATATCGGGGTGCGTGTTGACCGTTTTGACGCTAACCAAAAAGTATTAAAAGATCCTTATGTATTCCAAGAAGTTTATACCGCAGGAGAGAAAGCACCTAATCGCCCTGAAAACATTAAGAGTGATTATGTAGTTTATGTAGATGATCCTTCATCTTCTAATCCACAGATAGTAGGATATCGTTATACTGATGTTAAAACAGCTGCAACTACTTGGTATAATAGCGAAGGTAAAGAAATCTCTGACCCTAAATTATTAGCCGTAGATGGTAAATTAGCACCATATTTAAAAGATCCAAATTATGCTTCTAAAAATCCATTTAGCGTTAATGCTTTTAAAGATTACAAGCCACAAATTAATGTAATGCCTCGTGCAGCATTCTCTTTCCCTATTTCAGACGTTGCTAATTTCTTTGCACACTACGATGTGTTAACTCAGCGTCCTAATGATGGATTTATGAGATTTGACCCTAAAGATTATTATTTTATTAATTCACAAAGTCAACCACTTATCGTAAACTCTAACTTAAAACCAGAAAAAACAATTGATTACGAAATTGGTTACCAACAAATTTTAAATCAAAAGAAAAACGCATCTTTAAAATTAACAGCGTTCTATCGTGAATTAAGAGATCAAATTACAATTGTGTCTTTATCTAATGCGTATCCTAAAACATATATCACTTACCAAAATAGAGATTTTGGAACTGTAAAAGGCTTAACTGCTGAGTTCGATTTACGTCGTACAAATGGTTTTGCAATTACTGCTAACTATATGTTACAGTTTGCTGAGGGTTCTGGTTCTAATGCTAACTCGGGTGCTAGCCTAGCACAATCTAATCAACCTAACTTACGTATTACCTTACCTTTAGATTACGACCAACGTCATACTATTACCCTTAACTTAGATTACCGTTTTGGAAATGGTAAAGATTACAAAGGACCTCAATTTAACCGTAAGAAAAAAGGAGAAGAGCAAACTGTTCAGTTATTACAAGATGTGGGTGCTAACTTAATCTTCCGTATTGGTTCTGGTACACCTTATACACGTTACGCTGTAGCTAGCCCAGTAGGAGGAAAAACTCAAATTAATGGTACTGTAAATGGTTCTAGCAAGCCTTGGCAGTTTAGAACTGATTTAAGAGTTGATAAAAATATTGAGTTAACTTGGGGTAAAGATGATAGTGAAAACAAGAAAAAAGCTAACCTAAATGTTTATGTACAAGTATTAAATTTATTTAATACACGTAATGTGTTAAATGTGTATGGTTATACAGGTAACCCAGAAGATGATGGCTATTTAGCATCTGCACAAGGACAAGCATATGCTTCAACCCTTAATAACTATTCTGCTTACGTGGATCAATATAACATTTATATCAACAATCCTGCGAATTTTGGTCGCCCTCGTACTATCAGAATTGGTGTAATGTTAGACTTTTAATTATTTAATATAAAGACTTTATAATATGGAAACGATGAATAAGTTGAATAAAAGTTTGGTAATGGCTACTTTAGCATTATCAGCCTTGTCAGTAGATGCTAGAGAAAGAGTAGGTTCTACTTTTAAAACAGCATCACCCGAAAAAGTAATGGCTGGATGTACTCCGGCTCAATCTTCGGCTGAATTAGCGGTAAACAACGTGAGAACTATTGTGTTTGCATCGGCAGACATGTGGTGGGATTTATTTGGTACTCAAAATGCTTGGTACTATGTGCCAAAAGTAGAAGACCGTTCTTTAGGAGCGTCATCTAACTTTGCAGGTAGTGTATGGTTTGGAGGATTAGATGCTGGTAACCAGTTAAAATTAGCGGCGCAAACATATCGTCAAACTCAATCTGGAGGTGTTAGTTTTTGGCCAGGTCCTTTAACTACGGGTGATGCCACTGTTTCAAGCGATGTGTGTTTGAAATATGATAAAATATTTAAAATGACTCGTACTGAGGTTGATAACTTTGTACTTGCTGGCGGCGCTATTACTGATAATATTAAAAATTGGCCAGGTAATGGAGATATTACTTTAAATCAAGATTTAAATTTAGCGCCATTTGTGGATGTGAATGGTGATGGGTATTATCGTCCTGAAACGGATGGTGATTATCCGTATTATGATGTATATAACCAAGGTTTAAGAGATAACTTAGGAATTTGTAAAGCAAGAGTTTTTGGTGATGAAACCTTATGGTGGGTATACAATGATGCAGGTAACACCCATGGTAATGGAGGTAAAATAATTGGTATGGAAATTCGAGCTCAAGCTTTTGCCTTTAAAACAACCGATGAAATTAATAATATGACCTTTTACAACTATCAATTAGTAAACCGTTCTTCTTTCCCATTATATCAAACATATATGACTGTTTGGACAGACGCTGATATGGGTTATTACGGTGATGACTATATCGGTTGTGATGTACAAAGAGGTATGGGATATTTATATAATGGAGATTCTTATGATGAATCTACTGCTGGTATCCCAGGCTACCATAATTCAATTCCTGCTATTGGTTGCGACTTCTTCCAAGGTCCAATTCCTCCTCCAGATGGAATTGATAATGATGGTGATGGTAATTTTGATGAGCTAGGTGAGCAAATGGGGATGACTAAATTTATGTACTTTAATAATGGCTATGGTTCACCTCCTCCAGGCACTTTAGACCCTGATAATGCAGCGCAATATTATCAATATATGACTGGTTATTGGAAAGATGGCGCTCCTCTTACTTGTGGTGGAAGTGGATATGGTGGAACAATTCCTACAGATTATGCATACCCTGCTGATACCTATACGAGTGGTCCATGTGGTGTGTGGGAAGAATCTGGTGCACCTGGCGATAGACGATTCTTACAATCAGCTGGTCCTTTTGTATTACAACCTGGTGCCGTTAACTATGTAACCTTTGGTTTACCATGGGCACGTACAACATCTACTGATCCTAAAGCATCTATTCCTTTATTAAAAGTAGCAGATGATAAAGCTCAAGCTTTATTCGATAACTGTTTCCGAGTATTATCTGGTCCTGAAGCTCCAGATATGACTATTCAAGAACTAGAAAATGAACTGATTATTTACTTTACTAATAAACCTGGTTCGAACAATTATTTGAATCAATATAAAGAAGAAGACGTAACTATTCAAGTAGATCCTGCTCATTTTCCAAACGTAGATCGTTTCTACCGTTTCGAAGGATTTAAATTATATCAATTAAAAAACAACTCGATTATTCAAGAAGAGTTAGATGATCCATCAAAAGCTAAGTTAATATTTAATTGCGACGTAGCTAATGGTATCACTCGTATTGTGAATTATGAATACGATGCTATTGTGGGTGGAGATGTACCAAAAGTAAAAGTGGATAAGAACGACATGAGTGATATGGGTGTTAAATCTTCGTTCCGCTTTACAGAAGATGCTTTCTCAACTACGAGTGATAAAAAAGTAATTAATCATAAGGAGTATTACTTCTTCTGTGTGGCTTATGGCTATAACCAATATGGTGAGTATAAGCAAGATCAAGTATTTACAGTTGCTGGTGTTCCAAGTATGGAAGGTCAAAAGAAACCTTATTTAGAGGGTCGTAAGTCTAAAAAAGCAATTGGTGTACCGCATAATCCAGCTTCTGAAAAAGATGGAACTGTTGCAAATTCAACTTATGGTTATGGTCCTAAAGTAACTCGCTTAGAGGGTCAAGGTAATGGTGGTAATTACTTAGATTTAACTGCTGCATCAGTAAATGATATTTTAGCGAGTAGCACAGGTCGTGCAGATATTATCACTTATGAAAATGGTCGTGGTCCAATTAACATTAAGGTAGTTGACCCATTAAATGTACCAAATTCAGAATTTACATTAGCTTTTATAAATAGAAACTGGTTCTACAATTCTTCTTTAACAATGGCTCAGATTAATGATACAATTAATTCAGATCCATGTAGAACAGATAACTATCATAAAACTATGCCATATCCTCAGTTATCATTAACCAAAAATGTTACTAAAGGCTATGTTAATATGGATACAACTACTTGGGTATTAAAAGACTTAAGCACTTCTAAAGAGTATTATCCTTGTAAGTCAATTAAAATAGGAGAAGAATATTACTTTAGTGATTTAGGACTTTCAATTAATATTGGTGGCGGAACAGATGTAGCGGGTGTTTCTCCTAAAGCTAACTCTGCAACAGATAAGATTATACACCAGTCTGATATTATTGGAGCCAATATTTTTTATTCAGTTGAAGGTCAAAACTGGTTATCGGGTGTAGCTGATGTGGATGGAGCTTCGGCAGGCGCATTTAACTGGATTCGTTCAGGTAATTATGTAGATGCAACAGATGGTACCTTAAATGATTATAAAGCAGTTAATGATTCATTAAATAGTTCAGGAACTATTTTTGCAGATGAAGCACAATACTTTGAAAATGTATTAGGTGGAACTTGGGCTCCTTATGCCTTAGTAGCAACTGCTAAACAAACAAATGATTTTGCAGCACCTGGTTATGCAAATATGACAAGTGCGGCTGGCGTTCTTCAGAATGTATTTGATTTAAGAACCTTAGCAAGTGTGGATATTGTATTAACTAAAGACAAGAGTAAATGGACCCGTTGTTTAGTTTTAGAACAAAATGGTGAACCTGCTTCTACATCTACACACGCTACTAAGTTAGAACCAAGAAGAAGAAAATCGGTTGATAAACAAGGTATTGGTTTAGGTGAGCCTGGCTGTAATACTGCAGAAGCTCAGTTGGATACATTTACAACTGGTTTAGGTTGGTTCCCAGGCTACGCAATTAATTTAGAAACTGGTGAGCGATTAAATATTGCCTTTGGTGAAGATTCGTATCAAACCACTAATAATGGTGATGATATGATGTGGAATCCAACTAATGTAACGTCAACATCTACTTATCCTTACGCATTTGGTGGAAGACATTACATTTATGTGTTTGGTAATAATAGAAGTGGATCTACTTATAATAGTCCAAATGCAGCTGCTCCATTTAAAGATAAATTAATTGGTGCTGGACCATACAATATGGCTGCATTTACAGATATGGTACATGTGTATAAATGGGCAAATAACACTATTAATACTACAGGAGCTACATCTTCTCAAAAAAATAGTGCAAACGTTGTATTAACTAACTTGTGGGCAGATGCTATGTGGACAAGTATGCCAGTAACCATAGATGCAAAATATAACTTTAAACACCCAGAAGATATGTCGTGTGATGCAAGAGTGGCATTACGTGTTAAGAAAGCATATCGTCCAGGTATGGCATCAAATACATATATTAATGCTTCGGCTTATACAGCAGGTGGTTATGTAAATCCAAGTACTGCTTTAAACATTAACTATGCACCTACAATACAACCTTTCTATGGAAGTGGTTCAGCTACTATAAATGGCTTCTTATCAGTAGCAACAACAAATACACTTTCATCACCAGTAAATAATAACTTTGGATTGTATAAATTCAGCACAAGTGATATTTATACTGAGATAAATAATGCAGAAAAAATGAAATCTGCTTTAGATTTAATCAACATTGTTCCAAACCCTTATTATGCTTACTCTAAATACGAAACTAATCGTATTGATAATAGAGTAAGAATAACGAACTTACCAAATAAATGTAGAATAAAAATATTTACCTTAAATGGTACTTTAGTTCGTACATTTAATCGTGATGTAAGTGGACAAGAAGACCTTGAAACTACTGAATCTGATTATACCCGCAACAGACGCTTAGCATACCAAGATTGGGATTTGAAAAACCAAAGCGGAATTACAGTGGCTAGCGGATTATATATCATTCATGTAGATGTACCAGGTGTAGGTGAGAAAATCTTAAAATGGTTTGGTGTAATGCGCCCTCTAGATTTACAAAGTTATTAATCGTTTAATTGAATTAAATACAACAAGATATGAAGTCGTTTTTAAAAGTATCATTAAGTGCAGTGTTAACTGGAGGGCTTTTAGCCACAGGTTTTCAAGCTCAAGCTGGAAATCCTGAGCGTGCTGGTCAAGCAGGAGCAACACAACTTTTAATAAACCCTTATGCTCGTTCTGCTGGATGGGCAGCCGCTAACGGAGCATTTTCAAGAGGCTTAGAGTCTCAATATACTAACGTGGCTGGTATTGCTTATACTAAGCGCACAGAGGTAATGTTTATGCGTTCGGCTTGGTTGGTAGGAACAGGTATTAATATTAATGCTTTTGGGGTGTCTCAGCGTGTGGGAGAAACTGGCGCTATAGGCTTAGGTATTACGTCTATTAATGCTGGAAAAATTGAGCGTACTACCGAAGACCAACCAGAAGGAGGTTTAGGGACTTTTACACCTCGTTTTACTAATATTGCTTTATCGTATGCTAAATGCTTTTCTGATAATATTTATGGTGGTATTACCGTAAGAGCTATTTCAGAAGGAATTGATAACGTAAAAGCCCAAGGTGTTTCAATTGATGCAGGCGTACAATATCATACTGGAAAGCAAGAACAAATGCACTTAGGCGTAGCTTTAAAAAACATCGGACCTAAAATGCAATATAAGGGTGATGGTCTTTCTACTCAAGGAACTGTTACTAATGCGTATGGTAACGAATATCAATTAACATTAAACAATCGTTCAGGAGCTTTTGAATTACCAGCGCTTTTAAATATATCTTTAGGATATGATTTGTATTTCTTAAAAGATACAGCTGGAAAAGCAGATAAAACGCACCGCGTTACTGTAGCAGGTAATTATACCTCAAACTCATTTACTAAAGATAACTATATGTTTGGTTTAGAGTACGGTTGGAGAAATATTGTGATGGTACGCGGAGGTTTAACTGTAGAAAAAGGTATTTTTAAAGGTGAAGGAAACCGCACAACAGCATTTACTGGTCCTTCTTGCGGTGCTACCGTAGAAATTCCATTTACAGAGAAAAAATCAACTGTAGCAGTTGATTATTCTTACCGATTCACAAATCCATTTGGTGGTGTACACACATTTGGATTACGTGTGAACTTGTAAAATCAAAATAAATTATATATCTTTGCTTTATTGAATCCCGAAAACACTTTCGGGATTCTTTTTATTTTATTAAATTTTTAATACAATGGCTACAGTTGCTTATTACACCGAAGAAGGCTTGCAAAAATTAAAAGATGAGTTGCAACAGTTAAAAACAGTTGAACGCAAAAGCGTCATTAAACAGATTGCCGAAGCTCGTGATAAAGGCGATTTATCAGAAAATGCTGAATACGATGCTGCTAAAGAAGCTCAAGGCATCTTAGAATTAAAAATTGCTAAACTAGAAGAGATAGTTGCCAATGCTCGTATTATTGATAGTTCAAAATTAGACACCTCTAAAGTGAGCATCTTAACTACGGTGCGTATAAAGAATTTGAAAGTAAATAAGGAGATGACTTATACATTAGTAGCCGAAAACGAAGCAGATTTAAAAACAGGTAAAATATCTGTGGATTCGCCTATTGGAAAAGGGTTACTTGGTAAAAGTGTAGGCGACAAAGTAGATGTTACAGTGCCTGCAGGCGTTATTCCATTTGAAATTATAGAAATTACCATTTAATATGGCAAGTATATTTTCAAAAATTATTGCTGGCGAGATACCATGCTATAAAATTGCCGAAAACGAAAACTATTTAGCTTTTTTAGACATCTTTCCGCTTCGTAAGGGACATACGCTAGTTATCCCTAAAAAGGAAATAGATTATATTTTTGACTTAGATAATGAAACTTACCTAGGCTTAATGAGTTTTTCTAAAACAGTTGCTGAAGCTATTAAGAAAGCAATTCCGTGTCAGCGCATCTCAATGGGTGTATTTGGTCTTGAAGTGCCTCACGCACATGTTCATTTAATACCAATGAATACAATGAATGACGTGAATTTTGATAACGAGAAATTAAAATTATCAAAAGAGGAATTTGAGCAAATTGCTGCTCAAATCCGTCAATACTTATCGTAATAGTAGCGTGATTTAAGCGCTTATTTTATGATTTTTTGAGGCTGTTCCGTTAATAAAACACGTATATTTGCAACCTAAATTTTGAACCTTATGGATAAGAACTCATTTATTGGATTAGGATTAATTGCCACTATACTCATTGTATGGTTGTCGTTGTCTGGTCCAAGTAAAGAACAAATCGCTCGAAATAAGCATATCAAAGATTCGGTGGAGCAGGCAATGAAAGCTGAAGAATTGGCTCAAAAAGTAAAAGAACAAAAAGCAAAACAAGCTAAATTATTGGAGGCAAATAACAACATGCCTCTTAGCGATTCTTTATTGTCAATTCAAAAACAAAACCAATATAAAGACTTTGCAATAGCAACAAGCGGAACGAAAGAATTGGTTACACTTGAGAACGAAAATATTAAAGTGTATATTTCAACTAAAGGCGCAGCGGTACAAAAGGTAGAATTAAAAAACTATCACCGCTATGCTCAGAATGAAAATTTAGTATTGTTTGATAGCGATTCCTCTTATCAGAATATTGAATTTGATGCGTATAATACCTTACGTTTTAATACAGATAGTTTTTATTTTAAACCCTCATCTTTAACCGAAACAGTAACGGGTGCAAATAGTAAAACAATTAGTTTAAAGCTTCTAACATCAAATCCATCTAGCTATATCGAGTATGTTTATACTTTAAAAGGTAATGATTATATGCTCGATTTTGATATCAACTTTGTTGGAATGCAAAGTATCATTACGCCAAAAAATAATCGAATTACTTTAAATTGGGTTCAAGCGTTGCCGTCTCAAGAAAAGCATATTACTAAGGAAAGAGAGGCGGCAACAGTTTACTATAATCAAACAAAGGAAGGTGTAGATTATATAAACCCTCATACATTTGAAGAAAAAAACTTAAATGAAGACAACATAAAATGGCTTTGTTTTAAACAACAATTTTTTAACTCTACATTAATTGCCGATTCTGAATTTCAAAAGGAGGGAAGCGTAATAGTAACAAGTCAAAATGATAAATCAATTAAGTATGTAAAATCAATACAGGCTCAATTAAGTATTCCATTTAATCATTCATCTTCCGAAAAATTTGGAATGGCTTATTACTTTGGCCCTACACAATATTCGGTATTAAAGAATTATGACTTAGATATAGAAAAAATTATACCATTAGGTTGGAGTATCTTTAGTTACATAAATAAATGGATGATTATTCCTTTATTCGATTTATTCTCTGGATTAAATAGCGGAATTGTTATTTTAATAATTACATTAATTATTAAAACACTTTTATTTCCAGTGGCCTACAAAACTTATATGAGTAGTGCTAAGATGCGTGTTTTAAAACCTGAAATAGAAGAAATTAATAAAAAATATGAGAAAAACGATAATCCAATGGCAAAGCAACAAGAGCAAATGTCGTTGTATCGTAGAGCAGGAGCAAATCCACTTTCAGGATGTTTACCAATGTTGTTGCAGTTTCCTATTTTAATTGCTTTATTCGGATTTTTTCCAGCTGCTATTGAGTTAAGACAAAAACCATTTTTATGGGCAGATGACTTATCTACTTACGATTCTATCTACGATTTCGGTTTTAATATTTGGGGATATGGAGATCACATCAGTTTATTTGCTTTGTTAATGTTTATCTCTACCATTATTTACACATGGATGAGCCAAGAGATGTTACAACCTCAGCAAACACAACAAATGCCAGGTATGAAGTATATGATGTATTTAATGCCTGTTATCTTTTTGGCTGTAATGAATAGCTATGCGGCTGGTTTAAGTTGGTATTACTTTTTAGCTAACATTATTACTTTTGCTCAAACGTGGATAATGCGTAAAGTAATTGATGATAACAAAATACGCGAACAGCTTTTAGCTAACATGAAAAAACCTGAGAAAAAATCGGCATTCCAACAAAAATTAGAGGAAATGGCCAAGCAACAACAAGCCTTACAAAAAGGGAAAAAATAACTAAAAAAGCGGTTCATTTGAGCCGCTTTTTTTATTCAATCATTTCTTGTTATTTAGACTTAATTTAAATAGTAAAAAATAGACTGAATGCTTGATGATTTAAGTAAAAATGGCTAAAATTACATCAGATATTTAATGAATTATCATGAACACTCCATCCTCTCCAATTGACTATTTACCAATAGTCATTATGTTTCTTATTGCATTAGGTTTTGTTGTTGTAACAATGATTGCATCACATAATTTAGGTCCTAAGCGAAAAACAAAGATTAAATTAGATTCATTTGAATGTGGTATCGAATCACAAGGAAATGCCCGTATTCCCTTTGCTGTAAAATATTTTTTAGTGGCTATTTTATTTGTGTTATTCGATATCGAGGTTATTTTTATGTACCCTTGGGCTGTAAATTTTAAGGAGTTAGGTATGCTAGGTGTTATTGAAGTGTTTTCGTTTATTGCCTTATTGTTAGTAGGATTTTACTACATGATATCTAAAAAAGCCCTTAAATGGGAAGACTAAGAAAACCTATGTCTTTATAAGACTTTAAGGTGTTAATATTAAAAATTTTAAAATAATGTCAAAACAAATTACAAAACGTACAAAAGTAGAAATGGCTAAGAGTCCGCAAGGTATTGAAGGACCTGGTTTTTTTGCTACTAAAATGGAAGAAGTAATTGGCTTAGCACGTGCCAATTCATTATGGCCTTTGCCTTTTGCTACATCTTGCTGTGGAATTGAGTTTATGGCTACAATGGCTTCTCATTACGACTTAGGACGTTTTGGTGCAGAGCGTTTAAGTTTCTCGCCTCGTCAAGCAGATATGTTAATGGTGATGGGAACTATTGCTAAAAAAATGGGACCTACCTTACGCCAAGTGTATGAACAAATGGCGGAGCCACGTTGGGTACTTGCTGTTGGAGCTTGTGCAACAAGTGGTGGTATTTTCGATTCGTATTCTGTTTTACAAGGTATTGATCGCATCATTCCTGTTGATGTTTACGTGCCAGGCTGTCCTCCACGTCCTGAACAAATATTAGAGGGCGTTTTAAAAATACAAGAGTTAGCTAAAAACGAATCATTGCGTCGTAGAAACTCACCAGAGTATAAAAAATTATTAGCTAGTTACGGAATAGAATAAGTTAGGTAAATCAATCACATTAAAATGGAATTATTAAACATAGTAAATGAAAAGCTAAATGCACAATTTCCTGGGGCTGTACTCACCGCAGAGATGTTGTATGATTTTCCAGTATTTGTAATTAGCAAAGATAAAATTCATGACGTACTAAAATTCTTAAAAGAAGATGAAGCATTAAATTTTCATTTTCTAACAGATTTAACGGGTATGCAAACACCAGACGAGAAACAATTAGGCGTTATTTATCATTTGCATAACATGCCAAAAAATTATCGTATTCGTGTAAAAACTTTTATGGATATTAATAAGCCAGAAATACCAACTGTTACAAATTTATGGTTAACGGCTAATTGGATGGAAAGAGAAACCTATGATTTTTTTGGTGTAAAATTCTTAGGACATCCAAATTTAAAACGCATTTTAAATGTTGATGAAATGAACATCTTCCCATTAAGAAAAGAATATCCAATGGAAGATCAAACACGCGAAGATAAGGACGATACCATGTTTGGTAGATAATAACAAAACAACTGATTGAAATTTTAGACGCATTAAATCTTAAATTAAAGCATGAGTAAGAAAGATAATAAACACACAGAAAGTAACGATATTCTTGATGAAAAGATATTTTCTACACTTAATTTAGGACCCACACATCCAGCCACTCACGGTATTTTTCAAAACGTATTAAAAATGGATGGTGAGGTAATTCACGAAGCTACTTCTACTATTGGATATATTCATCGTGCTTTCGAAAAAATTGCTGAACGCAGACCTTATGCACAAATTACACCTTTAACCGATCGTTTAAATTATTGTTCAGCGCCTATTAATAACTTAGGTTGGCACATGGCTGTTGAGAAATTATTAGGAGCTAAAATTCCAAAACGTGCCGAGTATCATCGCGTTATCATTATGGAACTTTCGCGTATTGCCGATCACATTATTTGTAACTCTGTAATAGGTGTAGATACTGGTGCTATGACAGGGTTCTTATACATTTTTCAATGGCGTGAAAAAATTTATGAAATATTTGAAGACATTTGTGGAGCACGATTAACTACTAATATTGGTCGTATTGGAGGATTTGACCAAGAGTGGAAAAAAGAAACTTGGGATAAGATACATGCATTTATTAAAGAGTTTCCAGCGGCTTTACAGGAGTTTACAAACTTACTTGAACGTAACCGTATTTTTATGGATAGAACCATTGGTTGCGGGCCTATTAGTGCCGAAAAAGCTTTGTCGTATGGATTTACAGGGCCAAACTTACGTGCTACGGGAATTGATTATGATGTGCGTGTGATGAATCCTTACTGTTCTTACGAAGACTTTACATTTACGGTTCCAGTGGGTACACAAGGTGATACGTTCGATCGTTTTATGGTGCGCCAACATGAAATGTGGCAAAGTTTAGAAATTATTAAACAGGCCATCAACAAAATGCCTGAGGGCGCTATGCACGCTGATTTGCCAGAATTCTTTTTACCACCTAAAGAACAAGTTTATAATAATATGGAAGCCTTAATCTATCACTTTAAAATTGTGATGGGCGAAACAGATATTCCAAAAGGCGAAATATATCATTGTATTGAGGCAGGAAACGGAGAGTTAGGTTTTTATTTAATAAGTGATGGAGGAAGAACGCCATATCGTTTACATTTCCGTCGTCCTTGTTTTATATACTATCAAGCCTATGCCGAAATGGTAAAAGGAATTATGTTATCAGATGCAATTATAACTATGAGTAGTATGAATGTAATTGCAGGAGAGTTAGATGCTTAGTTTAAGTTAACAAGATGAAAGTAAAAAATTAAAAGAAGATAATAATATAAGAGGGTAAACCTTTTTAAATTATAAATTATAAATTATTAATTAAATGGGAGCACAAGTTCACGGAGCACAAAAATTTGATCAAGCTAAACGAGCCGATATAAAGTTTAGTGAAGAAGCAATGAAAACGGTTGAGCTAATCATCAGTCGTTATCCGCAAGGTAAACAAAAATCAGCTTTATTGCCTGTACTACACGTAGCACAAGCAGAATTTGGCGGCTGGTTAAGTCCAGAGGTAATGGATTATGTAGCTTCTGTATTAAATATTAAACCAATAGAGGTTTTTGAAGTAGCTTCTTTTTATACCATGTTTAATTTAAAACCAGTAGGTAAATGTGTGTTAGAAGTTTGCCAAACAAGTTCATGTTGGTTAAATGGAGCAGAAGACATAGTAAAATACATTGAGAAAAAATTAAACATTAAAGTTGGCGAAACCACTAAAGATGGCATGTTTACTTTAAAGGTAGCTGAGTGTTTAGGTTCTTGTGGTACCGCACCTATGTTACAATGTGGTGCAAGTTTTCATGAAAATTTAACCTATGAAAAAGTAGATGCTATTATTGATAACTACAAAGCTGAAGGCAGATTAAGAAGTTACACCGACTTAGATTATAAAAATACTTTATAAGATGTTATCTCTTTAGAGATTGTAAAAAGATTAAAAATGGGAAGAAAATTATTAATACATAACGATAAAGTACCTAACATTCACACGTTAGAAGTATATCGTGCACACGGAGGTTATGCTTCTGTTGAGAAAGCATTAAAAACAATGACTCCCGATCAAGTAACCGAGGAGGTAAAAAAATCTGGTTTACGTGGTCGTGGTGGAGCAGGTTTCCCTACAGGAATGAAGTGGAGCTTTTTAGCAAAACCAGAAGGTATTCCTCGTTATTTAGTTTGTAATGCAGATGAATCGGAGCCTGGAACGTTCAAAGACCGTTACTTGATGGAGAAAATTCCTCATGCTTTAATTGAAGGAATGATTACTTCTTCGTATGCATTAGGTGCTCGTCAATCATATATTTACATACGAGGAGAATATTTTTATGTGTCGCGTATTTTAGAACAAGCTATTCGTGAGGCTTATGCCGCAGGATGGTTGGGAAAAAATATTTTAGGAACCGATTACTCTTTAGATTTATCGGTTCAAGTAGGTGGTGGAGCTTATATTTGTGGCGAAGAAACTGCCTTATTAGAATCATTAGAAGGTAAGCGTGGAAACCCACGTATTAAACCGCCATTTCCTGCTGTAGCAGGTTTGTGGGGCTGCCCAACAGTAGTAAATAATGTTGAAACTATTGCCGCCGTTTGTCCAATAGTAAATATGGGTGGCGAAGAATATGCTAAAATTGGTATTGGAAAATCAACTGGAACAAAATTAATTTCGGCATCAGGTCATATTAATAAACCAGGTGTGTATGAAATTGAACTAGGCGTACCAGTTGAAGAATTTATTTTTTCAGATGAATATTGTGGAGGAATTAGAAACGGAAAGAAATTAAAAGCCGTAGTAGCGGGTGGTTCATCAGTGCCAATTTTACCAACGGAGTTAATTTTAAAAACCGCCAAGGGCGAACCACGTTTAATGACTTACGAAAGTTTATCGGATGGTGGGTTTCAAACTGGAACTATGCTTGGGTCGGGTGGTTTTATTGTTATGGATGAAGATACAAGCATTGTAAAAAATTTATTTACCTTTTCTCGTTTTTATCATCATGAAAGTTGTGGACAGTGTTCGCCTTGTCGTGAAGGAACAGGTTGGATAGAAAAAGTATTAAAGAAATTTTTAGATGGTACGGCTAAAGAAAGTGATGTGGAATTGTTGTGGGATATACAAAGTAAAATAGAAGGAAAAACTATTTGCCCATTAGGAGAAGCAGCAGCATGGCCTGTAGCAGCCGCCATTCGTCATTTTAAACATGAATTTTTAGAAATAGCACGCAATAAAAAATTTGTAGATATTTCTCATTACGACAGATTAAATAAAATTAGAGTTTAAGTAAACAATGTTAGCGCCAGTGATAACAAATAATATAAATCGTATCAAAGCCATTTGCAAAGAGCATAAGGTAAAGGAGTTATATGTATTTGGGTCGGCAGCTAGAAATGAAATGAATGATAAAAGTGATGTTGATTTTATTATAAAGTTTAATAATGATGTGCCAGTTGAAGATTATGTAGATTTATATTTTGATTTTGCAGAATCAATGGAAATGATTTTAAATACAAAAGTTGACGTTTTACTTGATAAACCAATAAGAAATAGAATTTTACAAAGAGAATTAGACGAAACTAAACAAATTGTATATGTCGCAGCATAAAGAGATAGAGAAATATTTACAAGATATTCTGATTTCAATAGAAGATGCGAAGACATTTACAAAAGATATTAAAAGATTTGCAGATTTTACTGCAGATAAAAAGACATACAGAGCAGTTGAGCGTTGTATTGAAATTATTGCCGAAGCAATAAGCAGAGTAAGGAAGATTGACGATAAAATTGAAATAGCGAATGCTCAAAGAATAGTAGGAATGCGTAACAGAGTTATTCATACTTACGACAATGTAAACGAAGAGTTGATTTGGGGTGTAGTTGTAAAACATCTTGATGAGTTAAAAAATGAAGTGGAAGAATTGATAAAAACATTTTGAAATAATTAAAAAATGAAAGTAACAATAGATGGAATAACAATTGATGTGCCTAAGGGTACTACAATTTTACAGGCAGCGCGAATGATTGGCCCAGAAGTGGCTCCGCCAACCATGTGCTACTATTCTTCATTAAAAACAAGTGGTGGCTATTGCCGTACTTGTATTGTAAAGGTTACGCAAGGTAGTGCAGCTAATCCTAATCCTATGCCAAAGCCAGTAGCTAGTTGCCGTACCGAGGTAATGGATGGAATGGTTGTAGAAAACGTAACTAATAATGATGTACTCGAAGCTCGTAAAGGTGTGGTAGAGTTTTTATTAATTAATCATCCGCTAGATTGTCCAGTGTGCGACCAAGCTGGTGAGTGTCATTTACAAGACTTAGGATATGAGCATGGATTAGCCACAACACGTTACGAGTTTCCAAGAAGAGAATTTGATAAAATAGATATTGGTAAATACATTAAATTACACATGACACGTTGTATCTTATGTTATCGTTGTGTAAAGGTTGCCGATCAATTAACGGATAAACGTGTACATGGCGTCATACATCGTGGTGATGCTGCTGAAATTTCAACCTATATTGAAAATGTAATTGAGAATGATTTCTCGGGTAACGTAATTGATGTGTGTCCTGTTGGCGCATTAACCGATAAAACATTCCGCTTTAAAACGCGTGTGTGGTTTACAAAGCCAGTTGAAGCTAGTCGTGAGTGTAAGAAATGTACAGGGCGTGTTCGCTTATGGTACAAAGGAGATGAAATATTAAGAGTAACAGGTCGCAAAGACCAATGGGGCGAAGTAGAAGATTTTATTTGTAATGAGTGCCGATTTGAAAAGAAAAAAACATCAGATTGGAAAATTGAAGGCCCTACGAATGTGAACAGACATTCAGTAATATCACAAAATCATTACAATAATCTTAATGAATTAAAACTTCAGGTTTTAAAACAACAAAAAGCTTTAGGATTTATTCAAATAGATAAAAGACCATAAAATTTATGATAGCATTATTAATATATAAAGGAATTATGTGTGTGGCAGTATTCGGCATCTCATTAGGTGTGGCTGCTTATTCTACATTATGGGAACGTAAATTTGCAGCGTTTCTTCAAGACCGAAAAGGACCTAATCGTGCAGGATGGGGTGGCATTTTACAACCGTTAGCCGATGGTGGTAAAATGTTTTTTAAAGAAGAAATTATTCCAAATGTTTCAAATCGTGCTTTATTCATTTTAGGTCCTAGTATGTTCATGGTTACAGCTTTAATGACGGGTGCTGTTATTCCTTGGGGCAAACCATTAATGATAAATGGTGTAACTTACGATTTACAAATTACGGATATTAACATTGGTGCTATTTATATTTTAGGTGTGGCTTCGGTAGGTGTTTACGGCATTATGATAGGTGGTTGGGCATCTAATAATAAATATAGTTTACTAGGAGCTGTTCGTGCTTCGTCGCAAATGATTAGTTACGAAATAGCAATGGGTATTTCACTTATTGCTTTAATTATTTCGGCAGGCGGTTCTTTAAGTGTAAAAGATATTCTCGAGTCTCAAGACCAAGGTGTTGCTAATATTGTGTGGCAACCTTTAGGTTTTATCATATTTTTTGTGTGTGCACTTGCCGAAACAAATCGCGCACCATTTGATATGGCCGAGTGTGAAACTGAATTAGTAGGTGGGTTTCATACCGAGTACTCTGCTATGAAATTAGGTTTATTTTTATTTGCTGAGTACATTAATATGTTTATCTCATCAGCAATTATGGCGGGTTTTTATTTTGGTGGCTATAATTTTCCTTTTGCAAATGAGTTGTACTCTGCATTAGGATTAGAACAAGGTTCTTGGTTAATTTCATTAATTGGTTTTGGAGCCTACTTCACTAAAATTGTTTTATTCATTTGTTTATTTATGTGGGTGCGTTGGACGTTACCACGCTTCCGCTACGATCAATTAATGAATTTAGGTTGGAAAGGCTTGTTGCCTCTATCATTATTAAACTTAGCAATAACTATAGTTATAGAGTATTTTAGAGGAAACATTCAGTTTTAATTTATTACAAATGACCATTGCTAAAAACTAAAAATATTTAAGATATGCAATTAACAAATAGAAAAGTAGTCGTATCGCATAAAGAGTTAAGCTTTGCTGAAAGAATGTATTTACCAGCAGTAGCAAAAGGGATGGCGATTACACTAAGTCATTTATTTAAAAAATCTCCAACAATAGATTATCCTAAAAAAACAAGACCTATGTCGGCTACGTATCGTGGTCGCCACGTGTTAAAGCGTGACGAAAACGGAGCAGAACGTTGTGTGGCTTGCGGGATGTGTGCAGTAGCCTGCCCAGCCGAAGCAATTACTATTGTAGCAGCTGAGCGTAAAAAAGGCGAAGAGCATTTATATCGCGAAGAAAAATATGCCTCATCATTTGAGATAAATATGTTGCGTTGTATTTTTTGTGGATTATGTGAAGACGCTTGCCCTAAAGAAGCTATCTTCTTAACCGATCGTTTAGTAGATGCAGAATTTGAACGCGAAGATTTTATTTATGGTAAAGAAAAATTAGTTGAGAAAATAGATAAACGCATTGATATCACTAAACGTCAAACTCAGGCGGTGTTAGATTTTAAAAAGATACCAGGCTTAAGACATAACACCTTATTTGACCCTAAGAAACAAGTAAAACATTAATATTAATAGAATAGATTAAATATGCTAGGACTTACAATTACTCAATGGCTTTTTGGAATACTATCGCTGATGGCAATTATGTTTGCACTGATGGTAGTGTTTACGCGCAATCCTGTTAACTCTGTATTATATTTAGTATTAACTTTCTTTTGTATTGCCGGACATTATTTACTACTTAATGCACAATTTTTAGCGGTGGTACATATCGTTGTGTATGCTGGTGCTATTATGGTGTTATTCTTATTTATTATCATGTTAATGAATTTGAATCCGGATACAGAACCGCGCAAACACATTATGACACGATTAATTGCAGGAGTTATTGGAGGTGTATTATTATTCGTTTTTGTAGGTGCTTTAAAAGGTGCCGAGCAATTACAATTAACTCAGTCGGGAGCTTCGCAAATAGGCTTAATTAAAAACTTAGGTCATGTGTTATTTACAGAGTATTTATTCCCATTCGAAATAACCTCGGTGTTATTATTGGCAGCCTTAGTAGGTGCTATTATGATAGGTAAAAAAGATACCAATATTAATGTTTCAAGAAATTCATAAACTTTAAAAAATCATTATATGTTAAACGGAATTCCAATTAATTATTACATCATGTTAAGTGCCATCTTATTTATTATAGGAGTGGTTGGTGTTATGGCACGTAGAAATGCTATTATTATTTTTATGTGCATAGAGTTGATGTTAAACGCGGTAAACTTATTGCTTGTATCTTTCTCAACTTTACATAACGATGCTAGCGGACAAGTATTTGTTTTCTTTATTATGGCGGTTGCTGCTGCCGAGGTAGCTGTTGGTTTGGCTATTTTATCAATGGTATATCGTCATTTAAAAACAGTAGATATAGATTTATTAAACAGATTAAAAAATTAAATTAATTACTCAACTATAAATAAGTTAAGTAAAAAAACTGCAAATAAAAACAGAATATGATTCAATTAGTCGCACTTGTACCGTTATTTCCATTGATAGGATTTTTGATTAACGGTTTTTTTGGTAAAAAAATTAGTAAATCTCTGGCAGGGCTTATTGCTACGTTAGCCGTAGCGGCTTCGTTTGTGGTATCTTTGCTCATATTTTTTGAGTTAGAACATGCTGAGGTTAAATCTCATGTTGTTACTATTTTTTCTTGGTTTAATTCCGATACTTTAAAAATTCCATTTGAATTTGTAGTTGATCCATTATCGTCTTGGTTTTTATTAATTATTACAGGTATTGGCTCTCTTATTCATTTATATTCTACTGGATACATGCACGATGATGAAGGGTTTGCTCGCTTCTTTACTTACTTAAATCTTTTCGTGTTCTTTATGTTATTATTAGTATTAGGTAATAATTACTTAATTATGTTTGTAGGTTGGGAAGGCGTAGGATTATGTTCGTATTTATTAATTGGTTTTTGGTTTAAAAACACCGAATATAATAATGCTGCTAAAAAAGCATTTATTATGAATCGTATTGGTGATTTAGGTTTTCTGTTAGGCATTATTTTAATTTTCATCACATTTGGTAGTATTAGTTATAACCAGGTATTCCCAATAGCATCAGGCGCTAATGGAACAACTGTTACGGCTATTGCACTGTTGTTGTTTATTGGGGCTATGGGTAAATCAGCTCAATTGCCTTTATATACTTGGTTACCTGATGCTATGGCAGGACCAACACCTGTTTCGGCATTAATTCACGCTGCTACTATGGTAACGGCAGGTATTTATATGATTGTGCGTTCTAATATTTTTTACTCTATGTCCGAAATTGCCTCGGAGTTTGTTGCAGTTATTGGTGTTATTACAGCCTTGTTTGCCGCAGTTATCGGCTTATTTCAAAATGATATTAAAAAGGTGTTGGCTTATTCAACGGTTTCTCAATTAGGTTTAATGTTTTTAGGATTAGGTGTCGGCGCTTATAGTTCTTCGGTATTTCATGTAACCACACATGCTTTCTTTAAGGCTTTATTATTCTTAGGAGCAGGTTCTGTTATTCATGCTATGGGTGGCGAACAAGACATGCGTAAAATGGGTGGCTTATCAAAACACTTAAAAATTACCTACGCCACTATGGCTATTGCAACTTTAGCTATAAGTGGTTTTCCTGGTTTATCGGGATTCTTCTCTAAAGATGAAATTTTAGCGCACACGTATGAGCATAGCCCTGTGTTGTGGTTTGTGGGGCAGGTAGCCTCTATGCTAACAGCATTTTATATGTTCCGTTTATTGTTCCTTACTTTCTTTGGTAGTTTTAGAGGCACTCACGAACAAGAACATCATTTACACGAATCACCAAGTTCAATGACTATTCCATTGATAGTATTAGCGGTGTTATCTTTAGTAGGTGGTGTTTTAGGTTTACCAGAATTTTGGGGTATGACTAATTGGATGCACCATCACTTAGATGTTTTAATTTTACATAAAAACCCAAGCACGATGCCACATGATACAGAGTGGATGTTGATGGGAATAGCAGTAGCCTCGGCTTTAGCAACCATTTATGTAGCTTATGTTATCTATCGTCAAAAACATATTGTTCCTTTACCTGAAGGTGAGAAAATGCCTACATTACAACGCATCATTTATCATAAATTTTATGTTGATGAAATTTACGATGCCTTAGTACGCAAACCGTTAGATGCAATGTCGGCTGCTTTTAAATTTATTGATACTAAATTTATTGATGCTGTAGTGAATGGAGTAGGCGATGCGGTGAATGGTGGTAGCGGATTGGTTCGTAAATTACAAACTGGTCATATTGGGTTCTACATTTTTGCCATGGTAATTGGTATTATATCAATTTTATTTTTTGTGTTTAATTAAAATTTGAAAATTAAAAATATATGTTAGTTGGATTATTAATTTTTGTACCACTTATAGCAAGTTTATTGGTACTGTTTACTAAAGGAAAAGCATCGCGAACTGCTGCTTTAGGGTTGTCTATAATTGAGCTTGTAATTGCAGCTGTTGTGTTTTTTCAATTCAAGCACAATCCAGATAATGCAGCCCTTACTTTAAATTACTCATGGATTGAATCAATGGGCATTCATTTTTCGGTAAGTATTAATGCTTTATCATTGTTAATGGTGTTGTTAACGGCATTTTTAACACCATTAATTATTTTATCATCATTTAATACAGAGTATGAAAATCCACATTCATTTTATAGTCTTATTTTATTTATGCAAATGGCATTAGTGGGTGTGTTTACTACTAATGACGGATTTTTATTTTACATATTCTGGGAGTTAGCGTTAATTCCTATTTATTTTATTTGTTTGTTGTGGGGTGGCGAAAACAGAGGCAGAATAACCTTCAAGTTTTTTGTTTATACCTTATTTGGTTCATTATTTATGTTAATAGGATTAGTTTATTTATATAATCATACAGGCATTGATACAGGCATTAAATCGTGGGCGGTGAATGATTTATATGTTGCTGGAAAATCGTTATCACTTAATCAGCAGTCTTTTGTGTTTTGGGCTATTTTCTTAGCCTTTGCGGTTAAGATGCCTGTTTTTCCATTACACACATGGCAGCCAGATACTTATGTTAATGCGCCTACACAAGGCACCATGTTGCTTTCGGGTATTATGCTTAAAATGGGAACATTTGGTGCTATAAAATGGTTATTGCCTATTACACCACTTGCACTTGAAAGATGGGGTTATTTAGTAATTGCCTTATCTATTATTGGTATTATATACGCATCATGTATAGCAATTGTTCAAAAAGATTATAAACGATTAATTGCTTATTCTTCTATTGCACACGTTGGTTTAATTTCGGCTGGTATTTTTACAGCCAATCAGCAAGGTATTCAGGGTAGCTTGGTGCAAATGTTAGCGCATGGTGTTAATGTGGTAGGATTGTTTTTAATAGCAGATATTTTAATGCGTCACACTGGAACTCGTGAGTTAAATAAATTAGGTGGCATCAGAAATATGAATGGCAATTTTGCGGTGCTATTTCTTATTATTATGATGGGAGCAGTTGCTCTTCCTTTAACTAATGGTTTTATTGGTGAGTTTTTATTAATAAATTCAGTTTTTCAATACCATGCTATTGCAGGAGCCTTTGCGGGGTTAACCATTATTTTAGGAGCAGTGTATATGTTGCGTAGTTACCAAGCCATTATGTTGGGCGAGCGCCATGATTCGGCAGTAGCTTTTGGATCACTTGCTTCATCAGATAAATGGGCGTTGTATATTATTTGTGCTACGGTTATTGTTTTAGGTGTTTATCCAAAACCAATTAGCGATTTAGCTGAAGAAGGTGCTAAACTCATCATAATGAATTTAAAGTAATAGATAATTAATTATAAAACGTAGAAGAATAAAATTTTCAAATAGTTAAAGTAATATGAAAGGTCTTTTTATTATAGCTGCACTCGGAATTTTAGCCATGTTAGCCGAAATTTTTAAATTTAAAAAAGTATTATATCCTTTGGTATTAGTGGGTATTTTAGGTGCTTATGCCGCTAATTTCACGGAGTGGAATAATACCTTAAACATTCCTGCTTTTTCAAACATGATTATGTTTGATAATGTAGCATTGGTGTTTAGTGGTGTGATTTTAATTACAGCATTCTTTTGGTTCATATTAGCTAACGATTATTTTGAACACGATCATATTACAGATCATTTTGCCTTAGTGTTATTTTCTTTAGTGGGCGCATTAATGCTTACATCATTTAGTAATATGACAACTTTGTTTTTAGGTGTTGAGATTTTATCAATTCCTATGTATGTGTTAGCAGCAAGTCAAAAAAGATTGGTGGTATCCAACGAGGCTGGCTTTAAGTATTTAATTATGGGTTCGTTTGCAAGTGGGTTTTTATTATTTGGAATTGCGTTAATTTATGGTGCTACTGGTAGTTTTGATTTGATGGAGATTCGTTCATACATCACTCAGTCTAATGGTAATATGCCCGCATTTTTTTACGCAGGTGTAGTTGTTATATTAGCGGCTATGAGTTTTAAAGTTAGTGCAGCCCCTTTCCACTTTTGGGCACCCGATGTGTACGAGGGCTCGCCAACCGTAATTACTACTTTAATGATTACAATTGTAAAAACAGCAGCTTTTGCAGCCTTTATGCATTTATTCTTAGTAGTGTTTGGTAAGGTAAATGATGTGTGGGGAATGGTTTTAGCTTGCATTATTGCGCTTTCATTAGTTATTTCTAATGTTACTGCGGCTACACAAACTAATGTAAAACGCTTGTTAGCATATTCAAGTATTAGCCATGCTGCTTTTATGTTAATGGCCATTTTAGCCAATAGCCGTCCTTGGGGAAGCATTAACTCCGTTTTATATTATACTTTAGCGTATTCTATTAGTTCTATTACGGCTTTTACAGTGCTTTATAATGTGGCAAAAAATAAAAATAGCGAAGAAATTAGTGCATTTAATGGCTTAGGTAAAAAGCATCCATTAATGGCATTGTGTATGGTAATTGCGTTATTTTCGTTAGCTGGTATTCCTGTAACTGCTGGCTTCTTTGCTAAGTATTATGTGTTCTCAGTTTTAGTAGGCACCACTTATAAATGGTTAATGGTTATTGCAATTTTAGCTTCGTTAGTCGGCGTGTATTATTATTTTAAAATCATTATTGCTATGTATTTTAAACATGATGAATCTCATGAACCAATTAAGATCGAATTTTCACATGTGTTGTTAATGATTATTACAACATTAATTACACTGGCAATAGGTATTGTACCTGGTTATATTGTTGAAATTTTTGGCTAGTCTCAAAGATTTTAACATTGATTTATATCATAACTCGTCTATTTTGAATCTAAATTTATCGATTTTTTTGCTATATTTGTCAAAAAACAGACAATATGGCGATTCATGAAAATGGTTCAATCTTAATCCCGATTGATTTTTCCAAGCAATCATTAATAGCAATAGAGCAGTCTTATAATTTGGCTAAATACACCAAATCTAAAATTATATTAATGTATGCTTCGCCTAGTGGAGGTACAGAACATGCAACTGAAATAAAAGCATTAGCCGAAAAAACACAACAACAATCTGGGCAACAAACCGAATACATTTTACTTAAAGGCAATATTTTTGACTTAATAGATGACAAAGCAGAGGAACTAAAATCATCCTTAATCGTTATAGGATTAGATACGCAAACACGGTTTAGAAGTTTTATTGGTGTAACTAATGTTGGGAAATTTTTAAAGAATGCGCCATGCCCTGTAATTACGATAAGAGGAGTTGATAATAGAAACAGTTGTAAAAATATTTTAATGCCTATTGATTTAAGTGCCGAGAGTAGAGAAAAAGTAGGAACGGCTGTTCAGGTAGCAAAATATTATGGTGCAACCGTAAGAATTATTTCAATTTTTAGCCCGAGTGATGAGAAATTTGAAAATGAAATTTTACCTTATATCAATCAAATTAAAAAATTTATAAAAGATAGAGGCGTAGAGTGTACCAATAAATTAATTCCATCTAAGAATGCAGTAGAAGCTATTATTTCGTATGCTAATAATAACGAATGTGATATGATTATTCAAATGAATAAACCTTCATTAAGCTTAGGAGAATTATTTGTGGGTGCAGCAGCACAAAACATTGCCGAATCGAGTAACATACCAGTACTTTCTATTAAGCCAATGAAACGTGAAAGTTTAAGTACGGGCATTCACTAAGCAACTTTCTTTTTAAATCGTAGTATCTGACTTAACAGAAAGAGTAGAATGGCAATTATAGAACTGGTATAAGAAATTATATCACCAAATTTCACAAAAAATGTGTGATTGTTTTGTACGCCTACTTTTTTAGAAATGGTTGCTTTTTCCCAATAGGGCGTGGCTTGTTCAACTTCTCCAAGAGGTGTAATAAAACAAGATATTCCAGTATTAGCACATCTTACAATTTCATTTCGAGTTTCAATAGCTCGTAGTTTAGCGTAAGCTAAATGCTGACGATGACCTGGTGTGTTTTCCCACCAACCATCATTAGTAATAATAAAAATGATATTTGCTCCACGTCTAATATAATCAGCTACGTAATCAGAATAAACACTCTCATAACAAATAACAGGCGCAATTCCAACTTGTTTGTTATGACTAAAAAACACACCTCGATCATCTTGTGTGCCTAAACTACCCATGGTTCCACCCATATCAATAGCAAGACTTTCAAGAGGTTTAAATAGAGCAGGAAACGGCATTCTTTCTACGCCTGGTACTAACTTAGATTTATGATAATAACTGTATGGAGTATTTAAAGATAATTGTAATCCTGTATTATAATAATCAAAATAAGTGTCAGAGTTGCCATTTCTTCGCGCTGTAGAACTTAAAGGCTCTCCTGGCTTAAATACTTTAAATGTACTGGCACCAGTTACTATCGTTAAGTTGGGGTAAAATTTCAAAATACTGTCTCTTAAAAATGGAATTGAAAATGTTTCGTTTTCATAGCCCTCAGTATAATCTTCGGTTAAGAATGTTTCTGGTAAAACTAAAAAATCAGTTGTGCTATCAAGTTTATCTTTTATTTGAATCAGTAAGTTTTGGAGTTGGATTTCTGGAGAGTAATAAAATTTTTCATTATACGGATCAACATTGGGCTGAACAATAAGTGTATTATAGGTTGAAGCATTGTTTTTTTCTTGACCTCTTATATATAGTAAACTATAAGAGATTATAATTGGAATAATAATAGTAGTTAATGGAAATAAAACTTTTTTTAATGATAGAGTTGAGGTTTTTAATACTTGAAACAAAAGAATATTGATAATTAATATCCAAAGGCTTCCTCCTGATGTGCCTGTAAACTCATACCATTGTACCCAGTTATGTGTAAAGGCAAAAACATTACCAAGTGTAAGCCAAGTCCATGTTAAATCCCATAGGGTGTGTCCGTATTCAAAGCCTAACCATATTGGAATTAGTAACCAAATTCCCCAAGGTTTATTAAGCCGTTGTTTTAGACGATGCCAAATCATAAAAACAACACACATTAAAATAGCATTACAAACAATAGCTAATGCGGCACCACCAAAAGATGCAAAATAAATCCACCATGTAACCAAAAGATTCCATAAGAAAAACGTAAAATAACTTAAACCGATGAGTTTAAGTTTATTTTCAGATATTCTATCTTCAATGATTAGTAACGGTATCCACGCAATGAAAATGAGGAATGTAAAAGGAGAAAACCAACTTGCGCTTAATAGTACAGCACTAAGTATGGCTAAAACAAAATTTGGAATGCGATTAAACATTGCATAAAGATAGGAGAAATTTTTTGCTTAAAGTTTAAATCCAATAACACATACATCATCTACTTGCTCTAGTTTACCTTTCCAATTATCAAATGATTGTTCGATGATGGTTTTTTGGATTGCAATGGACTCAGTATGTGAGTTTAATAAGATTTGTTCTAATTGTTTGTATTTATATTTCTTTCCATCTGGTCCTCCGAATTGATCGGCAAAACCATCGGTAAAGAGGTAAAAACAAGTACCAATTTCGTATTTTACTCTGTGTGTTGTAAAAGGCTTAGGATTGTCAATTTTCCCAATAGGTTGCTTATCTGGTTTTATCTTTATTAACTCATTATTATAAATATACCATAATGGATTGTTTGCACCACTCCAGTTAATCTCAGTACTTATTTCGCCAGATTGTGGATGAGTTGTTTTTTTAATATGTATAAGCGAAATATCCATACCATCTTTCACATCCGCATCACTTTTTTCAAACGTTTCTATTACTAGTTCTCTTGTTTTGTTTAAGATTTCTCCTGGCATTTGTAATTCAAATTCCTTTACTGAACGAAATAAAGCATTAGAACACACAATAGATACAAGGGCGCCTGGCACACCATGCCCTGTACTATCCGCAGCTGCTATATAGTAGTGTGTAGTATTGTCTAGAGTAAACGAATAAGACCAATAAAAATCACCTGCTACAATGTCTTTAGGTTTGTATATTATAAAATTTTGAGGCAAATGTTTATCTATAAATTTTTTAGGAGGCAATATAGCTTCTTGTAAACGCTTAGCATAAGTAATAGAATCTAAAATCTCTTTTTGTTTTTCTTCGAGGGTTAATTTTTGCTCATTAATTTGTTGCGTTCTAACTCTTACTTTTTCTTCTAGTTCTTGATTAGTGATGTTCTGTAATTTTTGAATCTCTTCTAGGTTTTCAATAATTTTTTGTTGGGCTAATTCGCTGGTTGCTTTAAAACGGTTGTACTTATCAGCTAAACCTAGCGATAATAAAATCATTTCAATTCCTGATCCAAAGTGCATAACATATTCAGTAAAAGAATTAGATGGTAACATGCCCAAATCTTTTAAAACATAAATGATTACACTTGCAAGCACAAAGGTATAGGCAATGGAATAAAACTTAGCTGATTTATTTCCTCTTATCCAAGAAGTTACACCCACTAAAATACCGATGAGAGAAACTAATGCTGCAAAAATTGAGCAAGCAATGTCATGAAATATAATATCTGGATAAATGAATAATAGAACTATAAATACATATACAGGAATATTAAACCCTAATATTAATTTGTAACCAAACAACCAAGTGCGTTTTAATTCTAAGAATGAAACGGCAAACCAGGTTCCGAAAATAGTAGAAGCATAAATCCAAAAGTATAAAGCAAGATTATTAAGCTGAGGCGAATTAGGTAACATGTACTTAAACATGTAACCATCAAAATTAAATAAACTCATGCCGTAGCAGAAAAGAAAGGAGATATAAAACAGGTAAGATTTATCTTTTAAACGCGTATATAAAAAGAAATTAAATAAAAAGATAAAAAGCAAAGCACCATAATACAGGCCAGTTCCCCACGACAACTCAGTAAATGTTTTAATTAATGCCGACTCGCTATATAGCTTAACAGGAGCTAATAAACTAATTTCGCATTTTATTTTTAAATACACATCTACTACTTTATTAGCGTTAGGAGGCAGCTTAACTAAAAAATCGGGCAGGTTGTAGTTTCGAGTATTAAATGTAAAATGATCACCAAAAACATATTTTTCAATCACATGATTGTCTTGTACAAAATATACTTCAATAGAATCAATTAATGGATTTTCAAAATGTAGATAATAATTTTCTTGTGTGTTTTCGTTATAATATGAAAATGCAAACCAGTGGGGTAATTTAGTGTAAGTAAGATTTACAGCAGATACAGTAAACTTCTCAAAATCCAACAACTGTATATCTTTTATCGTTTTAGTTTCGGTAGAATCGCAAAAATGCGAAAGTTTTATTTCCTGAATTGGTTTTTGTTTTTGTAACAAATAAATATTATGAGCATAGGTGCCAATGGAGTGTCCTGCAATAAAAAGTATGAGCCAATATTTAATAGTACCTAGCATTCCCGCCCTTAATATACAACAATTTAAGGATACAGACATTGAAAATTGCCATTTATCATCTTTTTATGAAGTAGGGGGATATCTTTAGCGCCTTGATAGTATTTTTTAATAAAAGTACTTTTTTATGTGGTACCCCCCCCATTTTTTTATAGTTTATTAAAAAAAATATACTTTTTTTATTTGTACCCCCTATTTTTTTATATATATTTGCCAAAAAAATTATTTTTTAAATTTTAAGATATAAAAAAATATGAGCACAAGACGAATTTTAGCAATGCAAGACGTTGTAAAACGCACTCCAGTTGAGTTTTCAAAACCAAAAAACCAACAAGTATCGCAATACTATGGTTCAAAAGTATTTGGCATAGATGCTATGCGCGAATTTTTATCCGAAGAAGCGTTTAATAGCATTCAGCAATCTATGAACCAAGGCGTTACTGTAGATAGAAAAATTGCTGATCAAGTGGCAGCTTGCATGAAAGCTTGGGCGCAAAGTCATGGTGTTACTCACTTTACACATTGGTTTCAACCATTATCTGGCGCAACTGCCGAAAAACACGATGGTTTTTTTGAACCTATTGAAGGTGGAAGAGCTATTGAGCGCTTTAGTGGAAATGCCTTAGTGCAACAAGAACCCGATGCGTCTTCTTTCCCAAATGGTGGTATTCGTAATACATTTGAAGCACGCGGATACACTGCTTGGGACCCTACTTCTCCAGCATTTATTTGGGGAGAAACCTTATGTATTCCTACTATTTTTATTTCCTATACTGGCGAGTCGCTTGATTTTAAAACGCCTTTATTAAGATCACTAAGTGCTTTAGATAAAGCGGCTACCGATGTTTGCCAAAGTTATTTTGATAAAAACGTAACCAAAGTGATTGCTACATTAGGCTGGGAACAAGAGTATTTTTTAATTGACACAGCTTTACATAATATTCGTTACGATTTACAACAAACAGGGCGTACCTTATTTGGCCATATTCCTGCCAAAGGGCAACAATTAGAAGATCATTACTGGGGTTCAATTCCTGAGCGTGTGGCGGCATTTATGAAAGACTTTGAATACGAATCACATTTATTAGGAATTCCTGTGCGTACTCGTCATAACGAGGTGGCTCCTGCCCAGTTTGAATGCGCGCCAATGTTTGAAGAGATGAATTTAGCAGTTGATCATAATTTATTATTAATGGACGTGATGGAAAAAGTAGCTATGCGTCATAATTTTAGAGTGCTATTTCATGAAAAACCTTATGCCCGTGTAAATGGTAGCGGAAAACATAATAATTGGAGCTTAGCAACCAACACAGGAAAAAATTTATTATCGCCAGGTAAAACACCTAAAACTAACTTACAGTTCTTAGCGTTTTTTATTAATACAGTAAAAGCTGTGTATGAACATGGTGATTTATTAAGAGCATCTATTGCATCGGCTAATAACGATCACCGTTTGGGAGCAAATGAAGCACCACCAGCTATTATGTCGGTATTTTTAGGTGAACAACTATCTAAGGTGTTAGATGATTTAGAAAAATCGGTACACAGCGGTAAGATGAGTCCAGAGGAAAAAACAGCACTTAAATTAAACATTGGAAAAATTCCGGATATTTTATTAGATAATACCGATAGAAATAGAACCTCGCCATTTGCCTTTACTGGAAATAAATTTGAGTTTAGAGCGGTAGGATCTTCGGCAAATTGCGGTTGGCCAATGACGGTTTTAAATTCTATTATGGCCGAGCAATTAGTGGCTTTTAAAAAAGACGTTGATGCATTAATTGAGAAAAATATTGATAAAGACGAGGCTATTTTCCAAATCTTGAAGAAATACATTATTGAAAGTAAAAAAATTCGTTTTGAAGGTAATGGTTATGGCGACGAATGGAAGGCTGAGGCAAAGAAAAGAGGATTAAATAATTTTCCTACTACACCATCGGCACTAGACGCAATGGTTTCTAAAAAGTCGCAAAAATTGTTTGAAAACATGGCAATTTTAAACCATAGAGAGTTGGATGCGCGTTATGAAATAGCATTAGAAACCTACACTAAAAAGATACAAATTGAGAGCCGTATTTTTGCCGACTTAGTTAATAACCACATTATACCTACAGCGTTGAATTATCAGAAAGCTTTAATTGAAAATGTAACAGGACTAAAAACTATTTTATCTGCTACCGAGTTTAAAACAGCTGCTGAAACTCAAATCAATTTGATTAAAGAAATTAGCGAGCGTGTAGCCATTATTCGAAATGCCGCTATTGACATGACTGAGGAAAGAAAAAAAGCAAATAAATTAGATAATGCTAAGAAGCAGGCTCATGCGTATTGCGAAAAAGTAAAGCCATTTTTTGAAACTATTCGCTATAATGTAGATAAACTTGAAATTATAGTAGATGACGCTACATGGCCTTTGCCAAAATATCGTGAAATGTTGAACTTGCGATAAACGATATCTTCCAATCGTTTGATTATCAGGTTCTTTAAGTACTTTGAGGTATGAAATATTTCCTTAAACTTTAAGAATATGATTTAGCTGAAATTTATCATAGTGAAAAAAATGTTCAAAATTTTTGCAGTTTTAAAAAAATATATATCTTAGCACCTTACAAAGTTTAAATTTTAACTATGAAAAACTTAAGAAGATTATTTCTATCCACTACAGCTATTTTAGCTTTTGTTGTTTCTGCTTCTGCACAAAAAAATTATTTAAAAGATGCAGATAATGCGTATGCTCATAACCAATACTTTAATGCTATTGAGTTGTATAAGCAAGCTTATACAAAAGTAAAAAAAGCAGATGCTAAATCTAAAATTTTATACAGAACTGGTGATTCATACCATAAAATTAATGATTTAAAAGGGGCTGAGACTTATTACCAAAAAGCTATTAAAGCGAAATATGCTGATCCAATTGTGTATTTAAACTTAGCAGATGTTTTAAAAGCTCAACAAAAATATCCTGAGGCTATTATTGAGTATAATAACTATAAGAAGTTGGCACCATCAGATGTTCGTGGAGAAAATGGTGTGAAATCATGTGAGTTGGCTCAACAATGGAAAGACGCTAAAAACACGCCTGAAACTCGTTTAAAGGTAGAAAACATGGTTTTATTAAACTCTAAAGAGTCTGATTTTAGCCCTGCGTATGCAGATAAAAAATATACTACTTTAATTTTCACCTCTACCCGTCAAGGAGCTACAGGTTCAATTGATGTTACTAATGGTCAAAATCACTCTGATTTATATGAAGCAAAATTAGATAAAAACGGAAAATGGAGCACACCAGCTCAATTAGCGACTACAATTGTTTCTAAAATGAATGAAGCTTCTGTTTCTGTATCTAGAAAGGGAGATGTTATGTTTATGACACGTTGTCCTGAGGCTAAAGGAAAACAGTTAAAATGCCAAATTTATGTTTGTAAAAAACAAGGGCCATCTTGGGCAGAACCTGAATTATTGAATTTTAATATAGATACAGTAGCTTTCGCTCACCCATCAATTAATGTTAAAGGAGATGTATTATACTTTACTTCTAAAATGCCTGGTGGATATGGTGGAGCTGATATATGGATGAGTACTTATGACAAAAAATCTAAATCTTGGGGACAACCTGTAAATTTAGGTCCTACTGTTAATACTCAAGGAGACGAGATGTATCCGTATATTCATGAGGACGATAAAACTTTATACTTCTCTTCTAACTATCATTTAGGAATGGGAGGTTTGGATATTTTTAAAGTGGAAAAAGATGCGAGTGGTAAATTTAGCAAAGCACCTGAGAATTTAAAATTCCCAATGAACTCAGCAGGAGATGATTTTGGTATTGTTTACGAAGGCAAAAAAGTTAAAGGATATTTTACTTCTAATCGTGAGGGTGGTAAAGGAAGTGATGATATTTATTCATTTATTCTACCTCCACTTTTCTTTAACTTAAATGGTACTGTAGTGAGTGCCGAGTTTAATGAGCCTGTGAAAAACGCATATATTCACTTAAAAGGTTCAAATGGTGATATGTTTGAATTTAAAACGGGAGATGATGGTAAATATAACTTTAAACTAAAAGAAAATACTACTTATGAAGTAACTGTAGGAACAGATAAAAATACAGTTTCTAAAACATTTGTTTTAGGTTTCTTAGCTAACAAGGACATGGGTAAATTAACTACAGTAGATGAAAACGAATCAAAAGACTTTGTGAAAGATTTCGTTCTTACACCTGTAAAAGCAGAAATTCGTTTCCCTGCGGTATTATATGCCTTAGGTAAAGCTGATTTATTAGTTGACCCAACTGGAACTGATAAATCAAACGATACTCGTAAACCATTAAACTCTAAAGACTCTTTAAATTTCTTATATCAAACTTTAATGGATAACCCAACCATTATTGTAGAATTACAATCGCATACAGATAGCCGTGGTTCAGATGCAAAAAACCAAATCTTATCAGAGGCTCGTGCTAAGTCTTGTGTGGATTACTTAGTAAATGAGAAAAAAGTGCCTATTGAGCGTTTGAAATTTAAAGGATGGGGCGAGAAAAAATTATTAATTACTGATGCTCAAATTGCAAAAGCTAAAACAAAAGAAGAAAAAGAAGCATTACACCAAAAGAATCGTCGTACGGTATTCCGTATTGTAAGTTGGGATTACGTAGACCCTAATGCGCCAAAAACTAATAAATCAGTTTACAAACCTCAAGTATCAGGTGAAGAGAACTCTGAGGAGTTACCTGATAGTGAAACTGCTGAGTAATAGATAATAAGTATTTAAAAACCCTTTCAAATTTGAAAGGGTTTTTTGTTTTCCTCAATTATTGTTAATTATAATGAGTAAGGTATAAATCATGTATCTTTGTAATTCATTTAGACACTAATGAGAGATATAATATGGACTATAATTGTAATTTGGTTGGTTTGGAAAATTTACAATCTATTTAAGTCTAGTTCACAAAAAAAGACCTATCACAACCCTAATACAAACCAATATCATAAAAAAGGAAAAACGGTTATAAATTATTCCAATTCTCAAAAAACTACGTATAATCCAAGGGATGCTGAATACGTGGACTATGAAGAAATAAAAGAATGAAGAAAAGAGGCTTGTTTACCATATTTACGTTGTTTGTTGTAATAATGAATGCACAAGAAACGCCTGCAGCTGCACCATTATCACCTTCACACAATAATAATTTACCCGAACAAAGAAACGTAAATGCTGAGTTTCCATCGTTCAAAGAAAGATTGTATTTAGGCGGTAACTTTGGGGCATGGTTTGGTAATACTACTTATGTAAACGTATCACCATTACTGGGTTGTAGAATTACCAAAAAATTCTCGCTTGGCGTAACAGGTACTTATAACTATTATAGTTATAAGGCTTATAATCAAAAATATGTTAGTACGGTATATGGCGGAGGTGCATTTGCTAGGTATTTAATTCTTGAATATCTATTTGCGCAAGTAGCATGGGACAGATTAAGTGTGCCCGATTACCGTTCGGTATTACCAGAAGCTAGAGTTTATGTAGATAATATATTGGTAGGCGGAGGATTTAGACAGCAATTTTCGGACAGAGGCAGTTTTGTTGCTGCAATTTTTTATAACATAAATCAAACGCCTTTATCGCCTTACCAAAACCCAATTATACAGATTGGGCTTAATGTTGGCTTATAATATTTTGCTGAAATAATGAATGCTAATTGAAAAATTATCAGCATTTTTGTTGTAAGTTAATTACTCAAGTGTTTGTTCTTGCTGTTGCAAGAAAGTATGCCCGGATGTTGGAATTGGTATACAAGTACGCTTGAGGTGCGTATGCCGCAAGGCTTAGGGGTTCGAGTCCCCTTTCGGGTACAAAACAGAGTGAGAATGAAAGCTCATGCAAACATTTGATCTCTGTTTTTTTTAATTATAATTTCATTTACCTTTGTGAGATATGAAAACCACTTATATTAAATTTCTCTTTCTTATTGTACTCATATTATTACCAATATGTTTAGAAGCACAATGTGCTATGTGTAAGGCAACGGTTGAAAGTAGTATTGGACAAAAAAATTCAGTGGCAGGCGGGTTAAATCAAGGTATTTTGTATCTCATGGCTGTTCCGTACGTTTTAATGGCATTTATTTTCAGAAAACAATTACTCTCATTGTGGAGAAACATTAGAGGAAAAGACACTGGCGATGAAGACGATGTTTAACCCAGATTATGCGATATCAATTCTAATTTGAATTAAAATCCTTGCAAAACATGAATTTTGCAACTGTACAGTAGCCACGTTTCATTCATTAAAGTTCAAATACAACAAACAAAAAAGAGTTGTGAATTTTCACAACTCTTTTTTAAAATAATAATACAATAAATTTAGGAAGCTTTTCTTAAATTAATCTCATCACGAATTTTAGAAGCCAATTCGTATTGTTCTTCATCTAAAGCAATTTCCAAGAGATTCTTCAACTCTTCGGTTGATTTATTCTTATAATCATTATCCGAACTTTCAGAGGTTGAAATTGCTGTGTCTTTAACAACTGGCTCACTTGCCGAACTTGGTAAGTTTCCTTCCTCATCTAACACAATACCTGCTGATTTTAAAATAAACTCATAGGTGTAAATAGGACAATTAAATCTAACGGCAAGGGCAATAGCATCGCTGGTGCGAGCATCAATTTCAACTTCGTTTTCAGCATTTTTACACACTAGTTTTGCGTAAAATATACCTTCAACTAAATTGTAAATTAAGATTTCGCTTACTGTAATACCAAAACTTTCTGAGAAATTCTTAAATAAATCATGTGTTAAAGGTCTGTTAGGCTTCATCTTTTCAAGCTCAATGGCAATAGCCTGAGCTTCAAACCCCCCAATGATGATTGGTAATCGTCTGGTTCCTTCGCTTTCTCCCAAAACAAGCGCATAAGCTCCGCTTTGAGTTTGGCTGTATGACAATCCAACAATTTCTAACCTTACTTTCTTCATTCCCATTTTTTAAATTCGAACATCTAATATACAAAAAAATAGTTAGCTTAGTTTTGGTTTGCTTTGAATTTTTTTACAGCTTCAATTAATTTAGGAACAATTGTAAAGGCATCACCCACTACGCCATAATCAGCCGATTTAAAAAATGGTGCTTCTTTGTCGTTATTAATTACTACAATAGTTTTACTACTATTTACACCAGCAAGGTGTTGTATAGCGCCAGAAATTCCGATAGCAATGTATAAATTAGGACGAATAGCAATACCTGTTTGCCCTACATGTTCATGATGAGGTCTCCAGTGCATATCGGCTACTGGGCGAGAACAAGCTGTTGTAGCCTGAAGTTCTTTGGCTAACTCTTCTACCATTCCCCAATTTTCAGGACCTTTTAAGCCACGTCCAGCCGATACCACTAGTTCAGCTTCTGGTAATGGAATCATACCACCTACATCGGTAGATTTTTTTTCTTTTACCACTATTTTAGAGGTTGGTAATGTTACCGCAAAATCGCTAACCGTAGCCGAGTTGTTGCCTAATTGAACTGGGAATGAATTCGGTAATAAAGAAATGATTTTTACATCACTATTAATAGAATAAATAGCTGTAGCCTTACCAGAGAAAACATTTTTCTTTACCTCTAGCGAAGAGCCATTTAAAGTAGGATAATCTACAGCGCCAGCTACTAATCCAGCTTTTAAGCGGGCAGCTAATCTAGGAGCTGCTGCTTTTCCAGTAATATCAAATGAGAAAACAATAATTTTAGCATTTTCTGCTTTAGCAGCTTGCTCAACTACTGCGCTTATCAGCATATTATCATTTGAGTTTAAAGCCTCGTTTTTTACCGATAAAATTTTCTTTGCACCAGCTTTCCCAATTTCTTCTAAGTGAGATGCGTCGGCATTAATGGCAACAGCAGTAACCGAAGCGTTAGTGAGTTCAGCAATTTTACTTGCATAGTTTACAGCTTCTAGCGAAGCTTTTTTTACTTTTCCTTTATTTATTTCTGTATATACTAGTATCATGATTATTATTTTTAAAGTTGTTCTTTACTAACAGCGAATTATATCACTTTTGCTTCGGTATGTAATAAGGTTACCAATTCATCCATGTTATTTTCGTCAATCATTTTGCAAGTGGTTCTGCCAGCCGATAAGGCAAATGATTTAATACTGGTTAATGCATCGGTAGCAGTAGCTGGCACAACCGCTAAAGGTTTAGTACGAGCTGCCATAATGCCTTTCATATTTGGAATACGTTGTTCTGCCATGCCTTTTGCACAAGATGCTACTAAAGGCAACTCACACTCTACAACTTGAATACCGCCATCAACATCATGCTCTAAGGTAGCTTTATTACCTTCAATCTCTAACTTAGTAGCTAATGATATAAATGGCAAGTCCATAAAGCCTGCAATCATAGCACCCACAGATGAGCCGTTATAGTTAATGGTTTCTTTACCTGTTAAAATTAAATCGTAGCCATTATCTTTAGCGTATTTAGCAATCTGTTCAGCCACAAAATAAGCATCTTGACTATCAGCATCAATTCTCACACCGTCATCAGCGCCTAAAGCAAATCCTTTACGAATGGTAGCATCGCTATCAGGTAATCCTACATGTAATAAAGTTACTTTTTCAGCTTTACCAGCTTCTTTTAACTCTAAAGCTCGCACCAAGGCAAACCATTCATCGTATGGGTTAATAATAAATTGAACACCTGCAGCGTTAAATTGTGTATCGCCATTAGTAAAAGCAATTTTACTAGTGGTATCGGGTACATTACTAATTGGAACTAAAATTTTCATATTATTTTATTTATTTGATTTTAATCTATTCTTAAAATTTAGAAGTGTAAACACTTAAATTCATTGAATAGAATTTATTTTTAATTTAGGTGAGCAAATTTAAAAAAATATAGGCGCAAACCAAGAAGTATGCGCCTAATTTTTATCAGGATTTTACCAAATCATAAAATTCTATCAATGAGTGCTTTACAGCCTTTGCAACAAGCAATCTAAAATCTGATAATTGCCCATGAACGTGGGCACGCTCCAACGATTGATAGTATTTTAATTTGCTTGTAAGATTGCCTTTTATGTTAGCAATGTAATAGCCGTTTTGTAATAAAATTAAATTCATTAGTAAACGTGAGGTGCGACCATTACCATCAATAAAAGGATGTATGCCCACTAAAATTTGGTGCATATCTGCCGCCAAAATCACGGGGTGTAAGTTTTTTTGATACCTATTATAATATGCAATTAACTCTTCCATCTTTTGAGGCACATCAAAAAACACAGGAGGCTCATGCTTACTGCCTGTAATTCTTACATCGGCGTGGCGATACTTACCTGCATCATTTGTAATAATCCCTTTTAAAACAAGATAGTGCAACTCTTTTATCGTTCGCTCGGTAATATGAATAGATTTTTTTGCAATATCATTTACAAAATCTATGGCTTCTTTATGATTAATAGCCTCTAAATGTTCTCTTACACTTTTTCCACCAATGGTAACGCCCTCTTTAATAACCAAAGCTGTTTCTTGTAGACTAAGTGTATTCCCTTCTATTTTATTACTTTCATAAGTGTAATCGGTAAAAAAATACTCATTAAGTTTAAGCAATTGGGTTTTACTTAGAGGCTTTAAAGCATCTATCTTTTTTTTAATTACATCTATTTCATTTAATATTTTCATAAGAGGTTTTGATAAAACCTGTTGTTTTGATTTATTAATTAATTTCTGATACCCACTTAGTTCCTCATTTACTAATGCTAGCACATCTTCATAATGTGGGTATTCTTTAATGGTACTCATTACTTTAGAGGCAAACCATAAATTTAGTAACTCAACAGAGTTTGCCTCATAAAGCTCAATTAAACTTTCTAATTGTTCTTTAGTTGGGATTCTTAATCCGCTTTCAAATTTGCTAATGAGTGATTGGTCAATCCTAAGATTTTGAGCCACATCCATTGTTTTTAGTTTTTTATTTGTTCTTAATTCTTTTAATTTATATCCCAACATATTTACATTATTTGTCATGACAAAATTAGTCATATTTTTTGAATTTTCAAATTTTTATTTCAATTCATTTTATGTACCTTTGGATTTGTAATATTCATAAATTTTAAACAATGAGAACTATTGAATTTAGAGAAGCGCTTAGAGAAGCCATGAGTGAAGAAATGCGTAGAGACGAAACCGTTTTTTTAATGGGCGAGGAGGTAGCAGAGTATAACGGTGCCTACAAAGTAAGTAAAGGTATGTTGGCTGAGTTTGGCGCTAAGCGTGTGATTGATACACCAATTGCAGAGTTAGGATTTGCTGGTATTGGAGTTGGTGCTTCGGCAAATGGGTTAAGACCCATTGTAGAATTTATGACCTTTAATTTTTCATTAGTAGCCATTGATCAAGTCATCAACTCAGCAGCTAAAATGTTAAGCATGAGTGGTGGTCAATATAATTGCCCAATAGTTTTTCGTGGCCCTACGGCTAGTGCTGGCATGCTTAGTTCGCAACACTCTCAAGCTTTTGAAAATTGGTATGCAAACTGCCCAGGTTTAAAAGTAATTGTACCAAGTAACGGATATGACGCAAAAGGTCTTTTAAAATCAGCTATTAGAGATAACGATCCTGTTGTCTTTATGGAAAGTGAACAAATGTATGGCGACAAATGCGAAATTCCAGATGAAGAATATTTAATTCCGATAGGTGTAGCTGACATTAAAAAAACGGGAACCGATGTAACCATTGTTTCGTTTGGTAAAATTATGAAAGTAGCGATGGCTGCTGCAACTGAACTTGAAAAAGAAGGCATAAGCGTAGAAGTAGTTGACCTACGTACCGTAAGACCAATAGATTATGAAACAGTCATCAACTCTGTGAAAAAAACAAATCGTTTAGTAATTGTGGAAGAAGCTTGGCCATTAGCAAGTATTTCATCTGAAATAACTTTTAAAGTACAAAAAGAAGCATTTGACTATTTAGATGCACCTATAACTCGTATTACATCTGCTGATGTGCCTTTACCTTATGCACCTACTTTAATTGAGGCTTCATTACCAAATGTGGCTAGAACTATAAAAGCAGTAAAAGAAGTCATGTATCAAAAGGCGTAATTTATTACTGATATTATAACAAGAAAAAAAGGAGAGGCTTTCTAATTTTAGAAAGCCTCTCTCTTTTATATTACGCATCAATTTTTGCATACTTTGCATTTTGCTCGATGAACTCTCTACGAGGAGGCACTTCATCGCCCATTAACATAGAGAATACACGATCGGCCTCAGCAGCACTATCTATTGAAACTTGACGAATAGTACGTCTTTCTGGATCTAAAGTAGTTTCCCATAATTGTTCAGCATTCATCTCTCCTAAACCTTTGTATCGTTGCACATTTACCGACTCTGGTTTATCTCCACCCAAAATTTTAATTTGTTCGTTTCGTTCAGTTTCGTTCCAGCAATAAACTTGATCTTTTCCTTTTTTTACTAAATAAAGTGGAGGGGCTGCAATATAAATATGTCCTTTTTCAATTAACTCTTTCATGTGGCGGTAGAAGAACGTTAAAATTAAAGTGGTAATATGCGAACCATCCACGTCGGCATCACACATGATAATTACTTTATGGTAACGTAATTTATCCATATTTAAAGCACGCTCATCTTCTTTTGTTCCTCTAAATACACCAAGTGCTGTAAAAATATTTTTTATTTCTTCGTTTTCGTAAATTTTATACTCTAATGCTTTTTCTACATTTAAGATTTTACCACGCAATGGTAATATGGCTTGAAAATCACGATTACGTCCTTGTTTTGCGGTACCACCCGCCGAATCACCCTCTACTAAGAATAACTCACATGCCGATGCATCATTATTAGCACAATCGGCTAACTTACCCGGTAAACCAGAACCAGTCATAACCGATTTACGTTGCACCATTTCACGTGCTTTACGAGCCGCATGACGTGCCGTGGCAGCTAACACAACTTTATCTACAATTAATTTAGCTTGCTTAGGGTTTTCTTCTAAGTAATTTCCTAAAGCTTCGCTAATAGCTTGATCAACAGCCCCAGTTACTTCATTGTTTCCTAGTTTAGTTTTTGTTTGTCCTTCAAATTGAGGCTCCGCAACCTTTACCGACACAATAGCTGTTAAACCCTCTCTAAAATCATCACCACTAATTTCAAATTTTACTTTAGCTAACAAACCATTTTTTTCGGCATAACTTTTTAAAGTACGAGTTAAGCCTCTACGAAAACCTGCTAAATGGGTTCCTCCCTCGTGTGTATTAATATTATTAACATAACTTTGAATACTTTCGCTATAAGAATTATTATAAAGCATAGCCACCTCAACAGGAATTCCAGATTTTTCTCCTTCAATATAAATGACGCTATCCATTAATTTTTCTTTACCACCGTCTATATATTGAACAAATTCTTTTAAACCACCTTCGCTATAAAAAGTTTCGCTATGCGATTTGCCATTTTCATCTTTATTACGATCATCTTCTAGTGTAATATTGATGCCTTTGTTTAAGAAAGCTAGTTCACGCATACGATTAGCTAAAGTTGCATAATTATACTCACCAACTGTAAAAATAGACAAGTCGGGCTGAAACGTTTGAATAGTTCCACGATACGTTGTTTCTCCAATTACTTTAGCAGCATATAACGGTTTACCACAACTAAACTCCTGTACGGTTATTTGACCATCACGATGCACCTCTGTTTTCATGTGTGTAGATAAAGCGTTTACACAACTTACCCCTACACCATGTAATCCCCCCGACACTTTATAAGTGTCTTTATCAAACTTACCACCTGCATGTAACACAGTCATTACCACCTCAAGCGCACTCACTCCCATTTTAGGATGAATACCTGTAGGAATACCACGACCATCATCTTTTACACGAATAGCATTATTCTCTAAAATTGTAACTGTAATATTTTTACAATGACCAGCCAAAGCCTCATCAATAGAATTATCAACTACCTCATATACTAAATGATGTAATCCTTTAGTACTTATATCGCCAATATACATGGCAGGGCGTTTCCTAACGGCTTCTAATCCTTCAAGCACCTGAATATTGTCGGCGCCATAATTTTTCTTATCTGTTGCTGCTGTTTCTTCCATAAAATAAGTCTCGAATCAATTTATATTAAATATCCTTTAAATATACTGAATTTATTGCTATTTCGGGCATAGCTTTTACTAACAGAATGTTAATAAAACACAAGGCATTTTCCTGATTTTTTAGTTAAAAAATTTGGAAATAAACAATAGTCTTTTTGGTGAATTTCTACTTGAGGCTATCTAAAATTTGTTGCAAATCTTCCATGGTTTTACAACGTACCTCTCTTGCTTTTGAACCTTCGAAAGGCCCAATAATACCAGCCGCTTCAAGCTGATCAACAATACGCCCCGCACGATTATAGCCTAGTTTTAATTTACGTTGTAAAAATGAAGCAGAACCTTGTTGAAATTGCACTACTAATTTTGCTGCTTCTTCAAACATTTTATCGCGCTCGCTCAAATCAATTTCTTCTTTACCATCGCTACCATCTTCGCCAACATACTCTGGTAATAAAAAGGCACTAGGATAAGCTCTTTGAGAACCAATAAACTCAGTTATTTTTTCTGCCTCAGGCGTATCAACAAAAGCACATTGAATACGAATTAAATCATTTCCTGTGCTTAACAACATATCGCCTCTACCTATTAATTGTTCGGCACCACCTGCATCTAAAATCGTTCTCGAATCTATTTTACTAGTTACTCTAAATGCAATACGTGCTGGGAAATTAGCTTTAATGGTTCCTGTAATAATATTAACACTAGGACGCTGTGTAGCAATAATTAAATGAATACCAATAGCACGAGCTAATTGTGCTAAACGAGCAATCGGCGTTTCTACTTCCTTACCAGCCGTCATAATTAAATCGGCAAACTCATCTACTACCAAAACAATATAAGGTAAATATTTATGTCCTTCGTTCGGGTTTAATTTTCTATTTATAAACTTGGCATTGTACTCTTTTATATTTCTAACTTGTGCATCTTGCAATAAAGCATATCGGTTGTCCATTTCAATACACAATGAGTTAAGTGTGTGAATTACCTTGGTGTTATCGGTAATAATTGCATCTTCGGCATTTGGTAATTTTGCTAAAAAATGCCTTTCAATTTTATTAAAAAGGGTGAGTTCTACCTTCTTTGGATCAACTAATACAAATTTTATTTGAGCAGGATGTTTTTTATACAACAACGAAACTAATATGGCATTTAATCCTACCGACTTACCTTGCCCTGTTGCACCGGCCATTAGTAAATGCGGCATTTTTGCTAAATCGGCGATAAAGATTTCGTTATTAATTGTTTTGCCGAGCGCAATAGGTAAATCATGCGAACTGTTTTGGAACTTATCAGAGGCAATAATATTTCGCATTGGTACCATTTCTGGAGTTTGATTAGGCACTTCAATACCAATAGTTCCTCTTCCAGGAATGGGCGCTATAATACGAATTCCGAGTGCTGCTAAGCTTAGGGCAATATCATCTTCTAGGTTTTTAATTTTAGAAATTCTTACCCCAGCTGCAGGTACAATTTCATACAAGGTTACCGTAGGGCCAACTGTTGCCGAAATTTTTTCTATTTCGATACCGTAATTTTTTAGTGTAGTTACAATTCTATCTTTATTGGCGTTAAGCTCATCGGCACTCACTTTAGCATTTCCTGTTCCGTAATCAATTAATAACTCGGGACTTGGAAATTGATAATGACCCAAATCCAAGGTTGGATCATATTGTCCGAACTCTTCAACTAATTGAGCCGCCTTTACTTCATCATCTAATGTAATTGAATTATCTTTTAGTTCTTCTTTCGCAAATTCTGGCTCTTGAACTAATTCTTCTGCATTGGTAATATTTAATTCTAAGCTATTTGCATCTGTTTTAGAGGATTCCTGATGTATTGGTGTAATTTCTAATTCAACTGCTTGAGGTTCTTCTGTTTTTACATCATCTTCAGAAACTAATTCTTCTTGAGACTTCACTTCAAAATTCAACAAGGCTTCCTCTTCTTCTTTACTAAGAGCTAAGTCTTTTTCATAAACGGTATTGCCTTGGTGCGAGAATTCGGGTTGTTCATTCTCAATTTCATTTTCAATAACTGGATTATCGGAGCTTAAATTTTGAATAGTTGGTTTTTGAATATTAAAATTTAAGTTAATACTTAATACCAAAAATGCTAACAAGCTAAACACTAACACTGCTAAGGTGCCAATATTTCCAATGTAATTAGAAAGTTGAATATTTAATATGTAACCATATCCACCACCTAAATAAAATAATTTGTCATTGAAAAAATAAGCCAATGATAAACTTGTCCATACTAAAAAAAACAGCCATTTAGCAGTAAATGCTGTGGGTTTTGTAATGGGTTTATTCAGTATCTTTTGTAATCCGTATATAACTAAAACAGGAACTAAGATATATGATGAAACCCCAAACCATTTGTACATAAATAAATGAGCGATTAATGCACCAAATTTTCCCAACCAATTATGAACTTTAGTATCTATATGAAACAACTCGCTTAATGGGCCTAGCACTTTATCTTGGTCTGCTTCCCAAGTGAAAATATACGAAGTGAGAGCTATAAATAAGTAAACTGCTAAGAGGCAAATAACAAGTCCAATTAGTTTTTGACTTCTTTCATTTTTATATAATTCTACAGCATTGTTCCAACGAGTCAGAAGATTTGTTTTTTGTGAATTTTTGTTCTCAATTTTTTTTGATGCAGATGCTGACTTTGTTTTAGATTTATTTTTTGAAACAGGAACAGTCTCTTCAATATCATGTTGTTGATTCGAAATCTCTTCAATGATAGGTTCTTCTACTGGTTGATTCTTAAATTTATTTTTACTAGCTGCCATTTTAAAGTGTATCTAAAGATAAAATCAACAACTGTACTATTTTTTCGATACATGAAAGTGTTTTAAACAAAGAGTTGTTTAATAAAAGACATAAAAAAAGCTCCAAAATTTGGAGCTTTTAAATTTTTAATTTCATTCCTGGTCGTAGAACTTTAGTTCTTTTGATTCCATTCTTTTTACAAATGGATGTAATAGTAGTATGACATTTTACAGCAATATGCCCTAATGTGTCGCCGTTCTTTACTGTGTATATCTTCCCATATTTAGTAACCTTCAATTTTCCAGCAGTGCCACGGGCTAAGTTCAAATCTTTACGTTGGCGATTGTGTAAAGCTCGTAAATCATATTTATTCTCAACATCAGCCTTTGTAATTACAAATTCATTTTGTTTAAGTGTTCCGTTTGCATAATCAATAAAGTCTTCAGAATCTATAGCTTGACCTAAATAACGCATTTCAAAATGAAGATGCGAACCATAAGAATGCCCCGTATTTCCACCTAGTCCTAGTTTTTGTCCTGCTTCAATAGTTTGCCCTGCTTCTACTAAAATTTTTGATAAATGCGCATATACTGTTTCTAATCCATTGGCATGACGAATAATAACCACATTACCATAACTTCTATTTAGTTTAGCAATACGCACCATGCCATCAAAGGCAGCAACAACAGTATCGCCAGTTTCTAAATCTATATCAGTGCCATAGTGTGGACGGCGTTTTCTCCAGCCAAATTCAGAAGTAACACGACCATTAAAAGGCATTACAAAGCCACAATCAGTTGGTTCAGTTAGCTTAATTATTGCAGAATCTTGTTTAAAACTTTCGGCAAAAGAATATGGGTGAATAACTGTGGTATCCCATGATGTATATAAGTCGTTAGATGGAAATGCTAGTAATGAATCTGTTTCTACTTCTTCATCGATAGACACTAAGGCTAATGGATCAATTAATGTTTTAGTTGTATCGTCTTTTTCTTTTTTCACAACTTTTTTCTTGCCGTCATCCTTTATAGGTTTTTCATCTGGATTTAAAAAGTTAGCAGGAGCGAAATACTTTGGTACAAAATTTGCCTCATTAGCATAAAGCGATAGCCCACTTAACACTATAAAAAATAGAGTTAGATAATAATATTTTGAGGCATTTAAAGCTTTCACTTTGACCGGCTTTTTTTAAAGTTTTGCAAAGATGTTCTTTTTTTTGAAAAAAGCAACTGTTATATCTGATATTGACAGATATAGTTATTAACATTTTAAATAAATTAACACTTCCTGAAAATGTTAAATTCTTGATAATCAAGATAATACAGTTTTTCTACAAGTTTGAAGTGTGGTTAAGTAAATGATAATCAGGAACATCTTCTAGGATTATCGGTTCCATTGTGTTTAGTTGTAAACATATATGTTTCAAGCCATTACTTAAAAATACGTATGGAACTTTTAGCTCCAAATTATATCGTAATGCTTGATTAATGGTTTCTTGATTAATATTAACGTCAGAAGATTTACACTCCACTATAAGAACTGGGTGTAATGATGTATTATATATAAGTATATCGGTTCGGCGCTTGGTATTATTTAAGATGAGTTGTTTTTCAATAGCCATGCAACTAATTGGCACTCGCTTAAAATTAATCAGAAAATGAATAACATGTTGTCGTACCCATTCTTCTGGAGTTAATACCACAAATTTTTTTCGAACGATGTCAAATATTTGTAAAATTTCTTTGTCATTATTCTGAAACCTAGTGTTTATTTTAGGGAAATTGAGTTCAGGCAGTAACATGAAATTTTTTAGTTAAATAATTTGTAAATTTACTTAATTTAAAAGAAGAATGGATGAAAACAAAAGAAGAGATTGTAAATAATTGGTTGCCGCGTTACACTGGAAAACCTCTAAACACCTTTGGACAATACATACTATTAACTAATTTTTCTGGATATGTGAAACTTTTTGCCGAATGGAACCAGGTGCCTGTAGAAGGACAGGATAAACCTATGCAAACTGCTACACATAATGGAATTACAATAATAAATTTTGGTATGGGTAGTGCAATGGCTGCTACAGTTATGGATTTATTAACGGCTATCCATCCTAAGGCGGTATTATTTTTAGGAAAGTGTGGTGGTTTAAAGAGAAAAAATGAAATTGGCGATTTAATTTTACCAATTGCTGCAATAAGAGGAGAAGGAGCTTCGAATGATTATTTTCCGAGTGAAGTACCTGCGTTACCAGCATTTAATTTACAAAAAGCCATATCATATACCATACGGTTAAGTGGCAGAGATTATTGGACAGGTACCGTTTATACAACCAACCGAAGGGTGTGGGAATACGATGAAAAATTTAAGGAGTATCTACGTGTATTAAGAGCTATGGCTATTGATATGGAAACAGCCACTATCTTTACAGTTGGTTTTCATAACGAAATTCCTACAGGCGCTTTATTATTAGTAAGCGACCAACCAATGATACCTGATGGTGTGAAAACAGAAGAAAGTGATAAAAAAGTAACTAATCAATTTGTAGATGAACATCTTAGAATTGGTATTAATTCTTTAAAAGAATTGCAAAATTCAGGAATATCGGTTAAGCATCTTAAGTTCTAAATCTATTATTTAAAATAGATTGTAAATTTTAGTGTTTTGGAATTTCTTATAAAGTTTTGGTGTTTTAGATCTAAATCTATGTCCGACAGAAAAGTTTACTGCACCATATTTTGACAGAATAGCAATATTACTATAATTATACCAACTAAAATCAGACGTTCCACTCAGAAGAACGAAGAAGGAATTATAGTTTAAGCCTATACTTCCTCTTGCATCACCAGATATAGAAGTATAAAAAACAGTTTGTGTAGGATATGTATCTAAGTGTTTATAGGTTCTCCATTGTTCCTCTGGACCAAGAATTAACGTGAAGTTCATAAAAAAATGTTTCCATAGAACTAAATTTAAACTACCTCCACCATATACTGAAAATGCAAACACATCTAAACCATTCATGGTTCGATGCGTGTCATAATAATCCCTTACCTGAATTGGAAAAAAAGAACTATCCGAATTTAAACGATTATAATAAACATTTGCCGACAATACAAAACTAAATGAAGATCTAAGTTGATGATAATTACAAGAATAACCCGATTTAAACGAAAAACGTTTTGAGTTGGTGAAAAATAAAAATTTAGTTTTATACGCTTCTGAAGCTAAACCTGGTGATTGTGTGTAGATGCCAGTTGTGTGAAAGCTAGTGTCATAACTACTGGTGTTAGCATTATAAAAACCTTTATATTTTCTATAACTATTCTCTAAAATCCATCTATTACCACCAAAGTTAAGCATGTAATTTTGATAGGAGGTATTCCCTTTCTGTAAGGTTGTATTTGAAGGGAGCTTTGTTCCAAATGACACATTAAACTTATCGTAGTTTAATTCAAATCCATAAATCAAATTGGCTTCAGCAGTTTGAGAAATATTCGATTTTTTTAATGAATCTTTCGTTAAGGTTTGACTAAAATCAATTTGATAATATCGGTACGAAATAAATGAAGATATAATTAATCTATCATTATACTTTGTATAATATAAAGAATCCCATTTTGTTTTTTGTGAAAAAATGGGTGATGCTGAAAAAATAAAAAATAAATTTGTAGCGATTAAAAGTCTTATCATAAATAATACATTTTAAAAATATAAAAAAGAATTAAATCATGAAAAAAGAAGTTTTTGATATTGAATCAAGGATAAATCATCTAATAAATATGCTGGTTGATTTTACTCCTAAATTAGTAGCTGCGATATTATTATTGTTAGTTGGTTTGTGGTTCATAAATAGATTATCGAGAATAGCCACCAAATCAATGGAAAGAAGAGAGTTAGAGGTCTCTCTCCGCACATTCTTAAAAAGTTTAATTTCAATAGGCCTAAAGGTCATCCTAATCGTTACAGTAGCAGGTATTGTAGGGATAGGCACTTCATCTTTTGTAACTATTTTGGGTGCTGCGGGATTAGCAGTGGGGTTGGCTTTGCAGGGTTCTTTATCAAACTTTGCAGGTGGAGTTCTTATTTTAATTTTTAAACCATACAAAGTTGGCGATACTATTGAAGCACTCGGACAAGCAGGAACAGTAAAAGAAATACAAATTTTTAATACTATTTTACTAACAGGTGATTTAAAAACCATTATCTTACCTAATGGTGCTGTATCAAATGGAACAATTATTAATAATTCTAGGCATGGCATATTAAGAGGCGAAACTCAAATTACCGTCTCGGCAGAACATGATTTTGATACAATAAAACAATTATTCCTTACCGAGATTTCAACTATTAATGAAGTTAAAAGGAATCCTGCTCCCGAAATTTCTATATTAAAAATTGCAGATGGTGGTGTAACCATCTCTGTAAAAGTATATAGCGAATCTTCTCAGTTATCAACTGTAGTTGCTTGTGTGATAGAGAAATTAAAGATTGTGATGGAAACTAACCAAATTAAATCACCTCCTAAGAAAGTGCTTACGCTATAACATATTTTAACCGTAAATAGACAGTGGAAAAAGCTAAATAAAGCAATTCCATTACTAGGCTTTGCTTTTCAACGCTTGTTCAATGTAATGTTTTCTACTGCATAGCAGTAGAAATTTTTCTTGAAAAAGTCAATTGTGTCAAGGGTTTCCGACCAACCCCTTCCATGAAAAAAATCTACTGTCTATTTACGGTTTAATAATACAAAAAAGGTTGGCAATCAAGCCAACCTTTTTATATTATATTCATAAATTAGTTATAGTTTAAGAATTTGCTTCTTTAGCCATAATAGATTTTGCAGAATCTAACATTTTTTGAATAGCCTCTTTACTTTTCGGTTCTCCATCTTCTGAAACCACGTCTTGAAATACATAAGTGTTATTTCCTACTTTTTGGATAGTATAAAAATGAAACTCTGGTTTAGTGATGGCACTTTCCCACATCAAGGTAAGTGGTTCTTCAATAACAAATGATTTAAAAACATTTACGTCATTTGATTTAATATCGCTTTTTTGTAATTCAATATCCCCTGGGTCTTCAGTGATAGAAATATGGAAATTTTTTCCAACTTTAATTTCAAGTGCACCCCAGCTTTGTTCTGTTATTTCCAATTTAGCTGCTGTAGTATCAGGTACAAATATTGAAAATTGTTTTCCAAATTTTCCAAGATCTAGGGCAACCATTCCTTCTGGAGCTGTTGCATCAGTTTTTTCTTCTTTACCACCACATGATACCATGGTAGTTGTTATTGCAATTGCAGATAATAATGTAATTAACTTCTTCATCTTATTTTTAATTTTTAATATTAAACAAATATAATGTAAGCTATCCTTTTATAAAAATAAAAATGCCACTTTGTTCGAGTGGCATCTATACTAACAAAAAACCCCCGCCTGAGGCGAGGGCTTTTTATTACTTCTTCTTAGCTGCTTTTTTAGCTGCTTTCTTAGCTGCTTTTTTAGGAGCTGCTTTTTTAGCTGCTTTTTTTACTGCTTTCTTAGCTGCTTTTTTAGGAGCTGCTTTTTTTACTGCTTTTTTTGCTGCTTTCTTAGGAGCTGCTTTTTTTGTTGTTGCCATGGTTTTTTGTTTTTAAGATTTTGTTACTACGAAGTAAATAAATTTATTAACGCTAACTAATTTTCAAGCGTTTATTTTATCAACATAAAATTGTTGAAATTGTTAATAGCAAAAATTTAAAAACAAAACACTAATTGACTTTGAAAAACATTTTAGTGTATTAAAAATTTAATACTTCTATGTGTATTGATTTTACTATACATTCGGAGGATTGAAAATAAAATAGTATTGGAATAAATTTTAATGATACGATGAAATTTTTTAAAATGAATTCGAATAATGATGCAAAAATATTTTTAAAAAATATTTTTTATTGCACTTTCCATTCATGTTCTATTTCCCAACCAGCCATTAATTTAATACTCGTGTTGAGTATATAGATGGTTTCGGGTTGTGTTTTGTTCAAATAATTTCCTACATCAAAACGTTTGTTCTTGTTTTTATCTTCAATCACTTTTATAGTATATACACCGGGTTGAATGTTTTTATATGCTAGTGCCTTCTCTGATGTAGAACTCATAGGCATTTCTACATATTGCTCTTCATATACATTGCCTTTATCATCTAACAACTGTATAATGTATTGTTCTTTCTTTGGAAAAAATAATTTTAAATTTAATTGTGCATAATCATCAATAACCGTTGTTGTAAATTTTAAAATAGTAGAATCATTCACACGTTTCTCATCTTGCGATAATGCTTTTGGTAAAATGGATAAGGTGTATTCCGTTTCGGGTTTTAGCTGGGCTTGTAAATCAAATTTAGTGACATATCCTGTATCGCTCACTAATATATATGGTATAATAGCATAACCCGAATCTTGTTTCTCTTGTAGTTTTATTAAACTAGTATCCATTAAGGAACGATGAACTGGAAAATTTAGTTTGAACTTAGGGTAAGTATAAAACGGTAAAATTTTATTGATATTTGATTGCACGTTATATTTAGGTGTTTGCGCTCTCGCATTTCCTCTGTCGGTTTTAGGAGTAGCTATTTTTGTAATAATAGTATCTGTCTTTTGTTCTTTATAATGAATGTAGGTTTTTAAAGTATCTAAATTATCTCTAAAATAAACTTCAATGGTATCTTTTGTATCATTAATAGCGTATTTTATTAAGTTATTTGTTTTTAGGCTTACAAAATCCTCACGCCTAGTATTGTATGCAATTATTAATTTACCAGGTTCCGACAAATAACTTCTTTTTATAAATTTTTTATAGGGCAACTCTTTAAACATGATTAGTTTTTGTGGAATGGTATCACCAGACACGACATCATTATCCAAAAAAGCTATTTCCTCTTCGGAGCCATCATACATTAAGTTCTTATTCTTATCATTGATAGCAATGGTTTTAAAATGTTTTTGGGGTAAATAGGTAAATTTATATTTCCCATAATCATCTGTTTTATGAATATATAAAGGTTTTTCTTTATATATGACGCTATCTGGTGAGTGTTCATCAAATAAGCCTACTAATACATTTTTTCGTGGCATGTTATCAAACGCATTTATAACTTGTCCGGTTAAACTCAAGCTATCAATTGAAGTGCCTGTACTAAATATATACTCAAAGTTTTGTAATACATTAGATTCGTTTAAATCCACAATGGCGTTTCCAAATGCAAATTTATAAGTGGTATTAGGTAATAAAGCCTCATTGATGGTAATTTTTAGTTTCTTGCCAGCAACCTCTATGTTTGGCATTTCTTTTAATTGGGGCGTAACAATAAGTTGATTATTCAAATCTTTTAAGGCTATGTATTCGTTAAATTGAATTTCGATGGTTTTAGCAATAAAATTTAATGTGGCGTTTTCTGGCTTAAACGAAACAGGCATCGGTGGCGAATCATCTTTTTTGCCACCAGTTAAAGGAGTAATTTGAGCACAACTTGCGCAAATGAATAATACATATATATATATAAGTGTTCTCAAAAGTTAAAGAGATACAAAGAAAGCGATTTTTTGCAAATGACGATTTACCAAAAAATGTGATATTCGTTAAAAAAAAGCCTAATTAAATTTGTATTACAAAAAGCAAGGGTTAAATTTGTTTTATCACTTTAACCCTTATACTTATGTTTGATCAAAATGAATTTAAAAAATACGCTACAAAACATGTAGGTATTAGTAGTCTTACGTATGACAAATATGTGTCGGCTATTACTCCTGGAATTAGAAATTTAACTCCTAATATTATTGAAGAAAGACAACTGAATGTTTCGGTACTCGACGTGTTTTCTAGATTAATGATGGATAGAATTATTTTTCTTGGAACTGGAATTAATGACCAAGTTGCGAATATCGTTCAAGCACAATTATTATTTCTTGAATCGGTTGATGCTAAAAAAGACATTCAAATTTATGTGAACTCCCCAGGTGGTTCGGTGTATGCTGGATTAGGAATTTATGATACTATGCAAATCATTAAACCTGATGTAGCCACTATTTGTACCGGAATGGCGGCTAGTATGGGTGCTGTTTTACAATGCGCTGGTGCAAAAGGAAAACGTACAGCTTTAAAACACGCTCGTATTATGATTCATCAACCATTAGGCGGCGCCGAGGGGCAGGCTTCTGATATTGAAATTACGGCTCGCGAAATTCAAAAGTTGAAAAAAGAACTTTATGATATTATTGCAACTCATAGCGGACAAACTTATGAGAAAGTGTGGGCAGATAGCGACCGTGATTACTGGATGACCGCTCAAGAAGCCAAAGATTATGGAATGATTGATGAAGTATTAATTAAGAAATAATTTTACGCGCTTACTAAAATTAAAAAAGTCCCGAAATTTTGGGACTTTTTTAATTTATATAAAAGCCAATGTGTGGAACTTTCTTAAACCCAAATTATGCATTAGCAATTCTATTACGATCTAAAATCCCTGCAAAATATAAAGCTTTGCAACTTTTTCTCAATCACCGTAGCAGTGGCTACGCTTCATTCGTAAAAGTTCATATTTTATTGGGCTTTTAACTCTCACTACTAATTTCTAATGCACAATCTGGGTTAAAAAGAATTTTAATAAATGATTGAATTTCGGGAAGCTTACACTTTCATTTTCACATTTACCAAATTATAATGAAGTTGGCAACATTAATAAAAATGATAAAGCTTGTGAATAATCTAATTCTGTGTACTCCAAGCCCAACAAACGAATGTTTTTATAGTATATGTTATGTTGGTTATAATACATTTTTTCACTTTGAATAAACCACGCATTATGCCCTAGTTTCTGGGCTAAAAACCATTTCTCAAGCAACCTAGCAGTTCTGCCGTTACCATCATTCCAAGGGTGTATCTTTACAAAAATTAAATGAATGAACGCAGCAAAAAAGAAGACCTCTTCAATACTCAACTTTGCTTTTATCAAAATAGCTATATCATTGTAAAGCTTTTTCATTTCATTTTCCAATTCAGAAGGTAAAGTTGCAACGTATTCAATACGTCCGTCGGGTGTGGAAACATACATATTGTGAATACGGTGCTTCCCTTGCCAATTTGTTGCTACAATGTGTTTACTCAGTAACTTATGTGCTTCTGCAATGTTCTTTTGATTGAGTTCATTATTTTCTGCAAAAGTATAAGCGTTGTATAAATCGTCAATCTTTTTTGTATAATCAGGCAAAAACTCTATGCCAAATCTTTTATGTTTGATGTAGCTATCCAACTCAATATCTTCACCTTCTATTTTACTACTAAAAACGGACGATACCGAAGTGTAGAAACTAAATGTATCAGTTGAGATGTCGGCGTCTTCTAAAGTGTCAAAACGATACTGTAAAGTTTTGGAAACTTGTGTAAGATAAATTTCAAGTAAATCTATTGGAATGATTTGTAATTTATCTTTCATTTTGCAAAATCGTTTTCGATTGTGAACTTTTTAAATTTATCAATTATCGCATTTGCATTAACAAAACCCATCATCATTAACACAAGCTGTTTGTTATTTATGAAATAAATATACAAATAAAATATAAATTATAAACCAGTTGCTTTATTCAACCTGCCAAAGGCAGATAGGCACAGGATTAAATGGAAGCAGAGTTCCGTTTAATCCCTATATGTTGGCGGGACTTGCTTTTAAATGTCTAGAACTACTCTAATATTATTTTTAAGAATTTCTTTTTGCTCTTTTGTCAAAGCACCGAGTCTTTTTTTAAGGCGGTTATTGTCTATTGCGCGAATTTGGTCAACCAAAATATCGGATGGCTTGTCAAGTTGGTTATTTTTCAAATGCACACGTAATAACTGAATGTCTTTATTAACTTTTGATGTTATTGGACATACAAGAGTTGATGGATGAAATTCATTTAATAAATCTGTTTGAACAATTACAACAGGCCTGGTTTTCCCCGGCTCAGTCCCTATTCTTGGGTTAAGGTCTGCAAGCCAAATATCGTATTGCTTAAGCTTCATCTATCAACTTTTCAAATTCGTGCAATATGTCCATTGAGTCTTTTCGAGTCAGTTTTGATTCTTTCTCAAGTTGCTTTTTTAAAAGGCGTCTTTTATTGAAAAGGTTGTAAATCTTAACCGCTTCATTTATATAACGATTTCTTGCGAGTTTCATTTTTGAGGTAATTATCTCTGCCTCGTTGTAGATGTCGTCGTCAAGTTTTAATGATAATGTTTTCATGTCAGAATACTTTTTATAAAGGTATATATTAAAAGTATATACTCCAAATTTATTTTCCGGGGTCATTCTGGTATGCCCGCTAACGACAGCTTGTGAAAAAACCCATCATCATTAACACAAACTGTTTGTTATTTATAATACAAACTATAAGCCAGTTGCTTTATTCAACCTGCCAAAGGCAGACAGGCACAGGATTATATCGAAGCAGAGCTTCGTTTAATCCCTATATGTTATGGGCTGGCGTTCTGTCTGCCGTTGTTCTGTCGGTCAATGTTTAGTTATAAATTTCATAAATGTCGAAGTCAAGTCCACTATAAATTCAATTTCTTTTTCATTTACGTTGTCATCGTGTTTCACATATTTGTTCTGATACTTTGAGTAATAGTCAAGAAGTGTATTAAACATATTGGTCGTCTCTGTACTTATGCCTTTTGCTTTTTGGTACGCTCCTACGTCTGCTATTTGTTTTTCAAGTGGCTTTTCATTTTTTAGCAATTCCTTTAAAAGCAGTTCAAGTGAAAGTCGTAAATCATCAATAAGATTTCTTTGATAAATTTTCTTGTCAAATTTGTCTAAGGAAGAATTATAAAGCTCATATGATTTTTTAAAAGGTTCAAGCCAGTGCTTAGTTTCAATTACAAGTTCTGATTTTAAAATCTCTTCTCCGCTCGGAATGTAGTCGGGGTACATCGAGTAAAGTTTAGTTTTTAAATCTTTGACTGTCTCTAAATGGGATAGTCGGTCAGATAATTCTTTTATAATCTCAAACTGCTGGTCTGAGTTGAATTTTTGTAAGTTTTCGAGAAACGCTGTCCGCTTATTCGCCACGTCAATGAATGGCGGTTTGTAATGCGGAATTTCTACATTATGGTCTAAACTTTTTGCAGAAAAATATTTACCAATTTCGGTAGAAGTCAAACCACTCTGTGTTTCGGCAAGAATATCGGAAGCGTATGTTAGAAATACATTATTGATTGGTTTCTTCATTTTTTGGTTCTTCTTGATTTGGTGTTTCAGTCTGCTTGGCAACCTCTTTTTGTTTGGCTCCAATTCTTAAAAATGAAATGCTACTTCCGTCTTTTAATGATACAAGAGTTAAGTTGTCTAAGTCGATTTTTTCAATTTTATAAAAAAGTTCTTTGTTTGAATACGATAAATTTATGGTATTTCCTTTGTCGGTAATTTTCAGTATTCCTTTTGAAACATTTTCATTTATCATTTCTGTAAATTTATGAGAAGTGAAAAAAGAATGCTCAAAGAAAAGAACTTGGTCTTCGTACGAAATATTTTTCCATCTTTTGCCGAACAATAAAAGGTTGCGGAAAAAATTTAGGTTTTGAAACGCCAATAACAATGACTAATAAAAGAAGGATACCGCAGCTTATACCGATAGTTAATAATAAATCTTTTTTGAATTTGTCTTCGTTTAAAGTCAATTCATAATGTTTGCCTTTAGATGAATAGTAAACACGGGCATCTTCACAAAATACATTTGCTGTGTGGTCATCAGAAGACCACCAGTCGGCTGAAAAATGTCCCGATGAAGAATATAATTTTGGTGCGGTATTATCCATATAAAAATATTCATTTCTAATATCAGGGAAGGTCGTAATGTCAATGAGCTTTCCTGCTGTGTACGCACCTGTTTTGTCATCTTTAGTAAAAAAATCAAAGGCTTCATTATAGCACGATTGAACGGATTTGCGATAATTGCGAATGTTACCGTAAGTATTATTTTCTCCATATTCATTATACGACCACCCTGTTATACCGCGACTAAATTCGGGTTTTCGATAACCCATATCGCCTGAATAATATGTTTCGAGGTCAAAACTTTCATCATTCAGTTTTGTTAATTTTTTTATTGTAAAGCCTCCCTTTGTGCATTTAAAAATTGTGTACAAGCCGTCACGCTCCGCCCAGGTTTGGGTCGAGAAATTATTTAAGTCCATTTGAACGGAGTCTTTCCCTAATTTTATCCAAGTCAGCTTTTCTTTTTTCTTCGTCTTTTCTTTCCCATAATTGGTCGTTTCTTCCTCGCCTTGAACTCCAGTCTTTTCTCCATCTAACACCTCGGATTTTGTTCCGAATACATACGCAATTTTTTCCGCAATTTCTTTTTTGAGATTAGCCCTTTTGGTATCAACGAATGAATAGCCGACAAATGCAACCACAATAAACAATAGAAGTATTAATGAGATGATTTTTACCGTAGCCCATAATTTTACGTTGCTGTCTTCAACTAAAGTTTTGGTTTTAGTTGGGTTTTCATTTGTAGCAACTGTAACTGATTGATAGCTGTCGATGATTGGCGGTGGTGGTGGTGTCTTTTTAATTAGGTCAGCAAGTTCTGAAACATCTTTTGCAGGTTTCCAGCTCTCAAATTCCTCTGTCCAAACTAAAGTGTCGGGTTTAAGCCCAACTTGTTTTAATTGGTCAATTGTAAAAGGTCCTTTTTGGTCTTTACCATCTAAGTAGAAAAATTCTTTTGTCATACGTTATTTTATTTGTGTACGGTCTTCTTACGCTTGCCCATAACTTCTTAAGATTTTATCCGCAATTTACGGAAGGGAATTTGAATTAGCAAATTTGTGCGGGGAGGGTAAAATGCGGATAAAATTGAGTTGGAGGAAGCCTCCTTACAGCCAATTGATTACATTATGGAGAAGCAATGATTTATTTTTTTTGTTTTTCATTAAAAAGAAGATGCCTCATAATATAAGTTAACACATTATCCGTGGCAGTTCTTATATTTTTTACCGCTTCCACAAAAACAAGGATCATTTCTTCCAATTTTATTGTCCACACGCACTGGTTGTTGTTTTGGTTTTTGTTGTGCTTGTTGTTCGCGTGCTTCGTCTTCACTTCTGCTCTCCACCAATTTTTCTTTTGGTTTTTGTTGAACTTGTTCTTGTGTAAAACGTGCTTGTTGTAAAGGCGCTCTTTGGTTATTTTCTTCAATTGGAAGTCCGCCTTTCATTAAAAACGAAATAATGTCTTTACTTGTTTGCGCCACCATGTCGCGGAACAAATTAAACGACTCTAATTTGTAAATTACTAATGGGTCTTTTTGTTCTAATGAAGCATTTTGTACCGATTGTTTTAAATCATCCATCTCACGCAAATGTTCTTTCCAAGCATCATCAATCATGGCTAACACCACCGTTTTTTCAAATACCGACACTAACTCTCTTCCTTTAGTATCAAACGATTTTTTAAGATTTGCCATCACTTGTATGGCACGTATTCCATCGGTAAATGGTGTTACAATATTTTCAAAATTATTGTTTGGATTCGTGTAAACATCGCGCACTACTGGGAAAGCAGTTTCGGCAATTTGTGCCGATTTTTCGCGGTAATGTTTTTCGGCTTCTTCAAATAATAATTGAGTAAGGGCTTCTTCTCTTTCCGATTTGAATTGCTGTTCGGTAATGCTTGGTTCAAAACCAAAATATTTCATGCACTCAAAGGTAAATCCAGAAAAATCTTTGCTTGGTTGATAATCCATCACAATACTTTCGGCAACCTCGTAAATCATATTCGCAATATCAATGCTAATTCTATCTCCATACAAGGCATTACGACGACGTTTATAAATGACATCACGTTGTGCGTTCATCACATCATCGTACTCTATTAAGCGTTTACGAGTTCCAAAGTGATTTTCTTCTACTTTCTTTTGAGCACGTTCAATAGATTTTGAAATCATAGAATGCTGAATGACTTCGCCTTCTTGTAATCCCATTCTATCCATTAATCCTGCAATACGTTCGCTACCAAACAAGCGCATTAAATTATCTTCTAACGAAACAAAAAACTGAGAACTTCCTGGATCTCCCTGACGACCAGCACGACCACGCAACTGTCTATCCACCCGACGAGATTCATGACGTTCGGTACCAATAATTGCTAAACCACCCGCTTCTTTTACACCAGCACCTAATTTAATATCGGTACCACGACCCGCCATGTTGGTAGCAATAGTTACTGTTCCCGCCTGACCCGCTTCGGCAACAATTTCTGCTTCTTTGGCATGTAACTTAGCGTTTAACACATTATGTTTAATGCCACGCATTTTAAGCATACGACTTAATAATTCAGAAATATCTACCGTAGTTGTTCCTATTAATACAGGTCGTCCAGCATTAATGAGTTTAGCGGTTTCTTCAATTACGGCATTATATTTTTCGCGAGTTGTTTTATATACTAGGTCTTGTTCATCTTTACGAGCAATAGGCTTATTAGTAGGAATAACCACTACATCTAATTTATAAATATCCCAAAACTCTTGTGCTTCTGTTTCCGCAGTACCTGTCATACCAGCTAACTTGTTATACATACGGAAATAGTTTTGTAACGTAATAGTTGCATAGGTTTGTGTAGCGGCTTCAATTTTTACATTTTCTTTTGCCTCTAATGCTTGGTGTAAGCCATCGCTATAACGACGACCTTCCATAATACGACCTGTTTGTTCATCCACAATTTTAATTTGTCCTTCTTGAATAACGTATTCTTGGTCGAGTTCAAATAAAGTGTAAGCTTTTAAAAGTTGATTTACGGTATGGATACGTTCACTTTTTACACTAAAGTCACGCATCAATGCTTCTTTTAACTGCGCTTTTTCTTTTGCATCGGTTACTTTCTTTTCCATTTCAGCAATTTCAGCTCCCACATTCGGAATCACAAAGAAATTAGCATCATCAGATACACCAGTAATTAAATCAATTCCTTTATCTTTTAACTCAACCGAGTTATGTTTTTCATCAATTACAAAAAATAACTCTTCATCTATTTTATGCATTTCCTTTTGTTGGTCTTGCATGTAATAATTTTCTGTTTTTTGTAATAACACTTTTATACCTGGTTCACTTAAATATTTAATTAAGGCGCCGTTTTTAGGTAATCCTCTATAAGCACGTAATAATGGAATACCGGCATCTTTTTCTTTTCCTTCTGCAATTAGTCGTTTAGCATCTGTTAAGCATTGTTGAACGTATGTTTTTTGAACTGCTAATAAACGTTCTACACGTGGTTTAAACTCTACAAACTCATGTTTATCACCGGTAGGTGTTGGCCCTGAAATAATTAACGGTGTACGTGCATCATCAATTAAAACCGAATCCACCTCATCAACAATGGCAAAATTATGTTTACGTTGCACTAAATCAGAAGTGTCGCGCGCCATATTATCACGTAAATAATCAAAACCAAATTCATTATTGGTTCCATACGTAATATCTGCTAAATAAGCTTGGCGGCGATTTTCGGTATTTGGTTCGTGCTTGTCAATACAATCTACACTTAAGCCATGAAATTGGAATAAAGGGGCATTCCACTCGCTATCACGTTTTGCTAGATAGTTATTTACTGTTACCACATGCACACCTCTGCCAGATAATGCATTTAAAAACACAGGTAATGTAGATACTAAGGTTTTACCTTCACCAGTGGCCATTTCAGATATTTTCCCTTGATGTAACACTGTTCCACCAATCAACTGAACATCATAATGCACCATATTCCAAAGTACTTCGTTGCCTGCGGCCATCCATTTGTTTTTCCACGCCGCTTGGCTGCCTCTTATTTCAATGTTTTTTTGAGTTTTTGATAATTTAATATCAAATTCATTGGCGGTAACTACTACTTCCTCATTCTCCGAAAAACGACGTGCGGTATCTTTTAAGATAGCATAAGCTTCTGGAAGTATCTCATTTAATACTTCTTCTATTTTTGTTGTAATTTCTTTTTCTAACTTGTCAACTTCTTTGTATAAATCCTCTTTGGTTTCAAGACTCATATCAATTTCATTTTCTACACGAGCTTTCATCTCTTGAATTTGTGATTGCTCGTTTTTGATAGCGTCTTGAATTTGTTGTTTAAGCACAGTAACTTTTGCACGTATTTCGTCGTTTGACAAAGAAGCTAGACTAGGATATATTTCTAAAGTTTTGTCAACCAATGGCTGAATAGCTTTAATATCTTTTTCTGATTTGGTTCCAAAAAATTTTTTGAGTAAAGCAAACATAATTTTATAATAATTTTAAGCGAACGAATGTACGAAAAATACCCGTTCAAAACCGATAAATTTTACTAAATAATTAGGTATAATGATGAGAAACTAGTAGGATTGTTCCTACTTTCTTTTGTCTTGAAACAACAAAAACAAAAGTTCAAGGCTCTTTAAAATCTTGCTAAAATCATCGTGGTATCAAGCTGATTCTTTGAAAGCGCTTCGCGAACAGCCCAAAGAATCTACACACTTGCCATCGCTTTTGATACCACTCGATTTTTACGCAACATTTTAAAATGCCATAGCAGTAACCGGAATAACTTGATAAAAAAAATATACAACAATCCTACCCACAGGCTTTTGAGTGCGAGGACGTCCACGAAAGGTGCGAACTGAAAGTTTCATGGCTTGCAAGCGCAGGCTAGTGCGACAGATGAAACTTTCTGTTGGCTTTTGTGGGCTCTTTTCTTTTGTTACTTTTCTTTGGAGAAGCAAAGAAAAGTTATGAAGAATAAAAAAACATCTTCATTTCTTTTGTCTTGATACAAAATTTACAAAAAAATTAAGGCGTACCACCCAAAATATGTACTAGATAATCTATTCCGCCTCGAAATTTCTTCAAAACAGAACACTTTGTCACTTTTTCTCTTTCAACATAGTGCGTACTATGCTTCAATCGTAAAAGTGTCTGTTTTATTGAACCTTCGATGCTCATAACGATTTCTAATACATAATTTGGGTTTATAAAATTTCACTAAAATCTGCATATCATCAATCCGATTGTTCGAAGCGCTTCGCGAACAGCCCAAAGAATCTACACACTTGCCATCGCTTTTGATACCACTCGATTTTTACGCAACATTTTAAAATGCCACAGTAGTAACCGGAATAACTTGATAAAAAAAATATACAACAATCCTACCCACAGGCTTTTGGGTGCGAGGACGTCCACGAAAGGTGCGAACTGAAAGTTTCATGGCTTGCAAGCGCAGGCTAGTGCGACAAATGAAACTTTCTGTTGGCTTTTGTGGGCTCTTTTCTTTTGTTACTTTTCTTTGGAGAAGCAAAGAAAAGTTATGAAGAATAAAAAAACATCTTCATTTCTTTTGTCTTGAAACAACAAAAACAAAAATTCATGGCAGTAACCAGAATAGTTTGATGCAAAGAAAAATTATGAAGAAAAATTCTTAAAAATTTGTAAATTAAAAAAATAGTAATAAATTAGCTATGATGAAACTTAATACCACATACCCACATATATATATATATATATATACATCCATGCGGGTTACAGGGCATTAAGCCATTATATAAGAAAGGAGGTAGAGAGCCTCCTATAAAGTAACATACAATTTATACTTTTATGCCAATGCAAAATAATGGTATAAGGTTTTGTAAGCTAAGTGTAGCTTTCTTGTTCCAAAACAATCTCAGTTCGAGCGAAGTCGAGAACTATTATTTAACAAACAAACTTTATTAATTGAATAAACCTTTATATATTTTTTTATATATACTTGTAATGCTTTTCTGTAAGGTAAATGCACAAACCAACTTAGTGTATAATGGGGATTTCGAGATTTATGATACTTGTCCTACCAACCTTTCAACACAAGGAGATTTACAAATTGAACACTGTTTAGGATGGACAGCACCTACTAAACTAGGGACATCTGACTATTTTAATGTTTGTAATAATATGGGGACTACATTGGCTGGCATTCCTAAAAACTTACTAGGTTATCAATCTGTATATAACGGATTTGGTTATGGTGGATTCTTAGCTTGTGTTGTAGATTCTACAAATGATTCTACTATCGCTCCAAATGGTATCTATATATATAGAGAGTATTTGCAATCTAAATTACAGCAAACATTGATATCAGGCAAGTCATATCATCTTAGTTTTTACGTAAATGCAAGTAATGAGAATACACACAGTTTAATTCATATTGGTGCACTTTTAAGTAGTCAAAATTATATTGCTAATAATTTTGCTCCAATATATGCAAATCCTCAAATTAAATATAATGCTGGGTTTTTAAAGGATACTTTAAATTGGATAAAAATTGAAGGCGATATTGTTGCAAATGGAGATGAAGAATATTTAACTATAGGTTATTTTGAAAACAGTACTCAGGATACATTGAATAATCATTATGATCCATGGAATCCATATTGGAGTATAGTTTCTTATTATTATGTTGATGGAGTATCGCTAACAGAAAATCCTTGTCAACAAAATTTTCCAAATATTTTTACTCCAAATAATGATTTTATTAATGATGTATTAAAGTTTGATATTTGTTTTCCTATTTTAAAAACAACAATATTTAATAGGTGGGGAAATATGATTTTTGAAACTGAAAAGACAGACTATTATTGGGACGGCAGAACTACAAGTGGCGAAAATTGCGCAGATGGAATCTATTACTACGTATTGCATACAGAAGAAAAGTCATTTAAAGGTTTTGTTCAATTAGTAAGATAAAACTAATTGATTTATGAAAAATAAAATATCAACAATTATCGCATTTGCATGTGCTTTAAACGCAAATGCTCAATCAAACCAAACTGGGAATCCACCTTCTAATAATGTAAATGCACAAGCAAAGGCTGCTTGGTATCGTGGTGGCAATTTTCCAATTGGAACTAATCCTACTGGTGCAAATATCTTCGGCACAATGTGGAACAGCCCCATATATACGGTAACGAATGGTATCAATCGCACACGTTTAAACGGCAATTTAATCACACCAATATTTGGAGTTAACCAAAATGTGAGTGGTTATTTTGGGATAGATCCTAACGGATACTTTAGTACCAACAGTCCAATGAGTATGTTGCATTTACATAGCTCCAATGTACCTGTGTTTACAACAGGTTGGCGCCGTTGGATGAAAACAGGAATGCTAGTAGAAGAAAATAGTGATGGCATGTATGTAGGATTAAAAACAGAACAATTTACAAATCAGAGCGATGCAATAATTAATTGGTATGATGATGCTGCAGGTGGAGGGCCAGATAAATTACGGTTTATATTTACCGAGTCAACGCCTTCTGGAAATGGTATTGGCACCAACCCAAGAAATGGTAAGGGACTTAATGGTTATGAATATATGCGTATGCAATCATACCCTTCATTAAATAGTACAGGTTTTCCAGTAGGGCATATTGGCATAGGCCCATTATTTAGTACCTCGGTAGCCAGTTCTCCAAAATCACGAATACATAGTCATACCGAAGATTGGTTTGAAAATTATTTTCAATTTTCAAACGAAAATTACAGTGGTATAGGAGCATTTGATGGTTTAAAAGTAGGAACAGGCGGTTATTTTAATAATCCTGACCGAAGTGGCCATGCCTATATTTATAATCAAGAAAATCGCAGTATTTTATTAAGTACAAATCATGAGGCACCAAGTTCCGTGCACTCAAGCTCAACCAATGCTCAAAATACAGGCGAGCGAGTTCGTATAACAAGTATAGGAGCACCAACCAATCTTAATAATAGTGGTAATGCACCGTTTGGTGTATGGAATCCAGGAGGTATTGCCAATCAAGATGTAACCCGTGTAGCCATTAGTCATAACCCTGCAACACCAGTAACTCGTCCATTAGCCTTATTACATTTAGGTTATAACACGGGTTCAATATTAAACCCAACAACTACCGATGGATGGCGCTCATGGATGGATGTAGGAACATTTATATCACAAGGTACCGATAACATGTACATAGGTTTAAAAAATGAGAATGGTGTACTTGGCGATAGGCAAGATGCGGTTATATCATTTGGAGATAACTATACCAATGTATTACCAGGGTTTAATATAGCACCTGATAAATTACGAATTATATTTACCTCTCCAGCAGCAGGACAGCCATTTCCAGGACCAGGAGCTATGAGTACACAAAATGGTTTAGAGTTTGTACGCTACGTGCCGTTTCATAATACAAGCTTAGGCGTAAACGATCCTCGCACAGGCTTTGGCGATTTTGAGAGTTTAACACCAGTAGGTACAATTAATCCAGGAAACACCATCGAAATTAATTCGATTATGAATGGTTATAATGCTAATGCTGATACTAGCGTAACGGGTTCATACCTTGGTAGTACAGGAGCATCGGGCTTACGTTTTAGAGATTTAACCAGTAATAGTAATATAGTTAGCGATAGTGTAGCAAAGCTAGTAGGCATAGATGTAGATAAAGTACTTTCGGTAGATAGCTTAGGAAATGTAGTGCTAATAAGAAACGGAGCAGGCAGCGGTGCTGATATAGGTAATGCTTGCGGTGATAGCATTAAAAAACCAATGACGTCAAATTGGGAAATACCAACCAATAATTTTAATTACCGTTTTATTGCACCAGCAGGTACAAACCCATGGGGAACTAATTATGTTGGTATTGGAACTACTTGTGCGCCAACTGCAAACCTTGATATTTTGTCTCCGTTTACGTTAAATAATCCAAATGCAGTAACTGCCATAAACGTTGCACAATCAAATTTAGGGAGTAGTAGCACTTATTCGGGTATTGCTATAGGAGTTACCTCAGATGTAAAATCATTAAATAAAAATAATATTGGAGTAGCAGCAACCGCACGTAATGCAACTTATAACTATGGAGTTTATAGCACAGCAAACGCAAAAGATTCAGTTACATCCAATCAACGAAATGTAGGTGTTTATGCTGAAGCCTCAAAAGCACCTCAAAATTTTGCAATGAGAGGAAGAGCGGTTTCAAATACTGGTTCTTCATCTGGACTAACGATGGGAGGATGGTTTAGTGCTGAAAATAGCCAAACACGTATTGGAGTAATGGGTGATATAAATGGAGCGCAGTTTAACTTACCTACATTATTTCCTAATAATCATGCTATTGGCGTGTATGGATATAATCCCTCAATTAGTACTACAGACTATGCTGGATATTTTGAAGGCAAAGTGAATATAAATGGCTTATTAACAGTTTCTGGAGTTCCTTATCCATCAGACGCTACTTTAAAAACAAACATCAATGACATTTCAAATGCAACTGAAATTTTGAATCAAATTGAAGCCAAATCATTTTATTATGACACAACGAATGCGAATGGTATGAGGTTTTCTAGCCAAAAGCAATATGGCGTAATCGCACAGCAAATAGAAACAGTTTTACCCGAGTTAGTTTCAAATAATTACAAACCAGCGATGGTAGATTCGGTTGGTACTGTTGTTTATGCAGCTAAATCATATAAAACAGTAAATTATAATGCATTTATTGGTTTATTAATAAAAGCCAATCAAGAGCAACAAGCTAAAATTGATAGTTTAACAACTAAGTTAAATTCAAAGGATAGCATACAAGATGCTCGCTTAGCAGCTTTAGAAGCTGCCATTGCCACTTGTTGTTCTAATAACAGTGCAAAAACAGCAAATAATACTGGCTCATCAGTATTAAACCAAATGGATGTAGAGTTGAGCGATAAAGATGCTATTGTATTAAATCAAAATGTACCAAATCCGTTTGCTGAGCAAACAACCATTACTTACAATGTACCAAGTAGTGTAGGCAAAGCGCAATTATTATTTTATAATAGCGCAGGGCAAATTATACAAACTGTAGATATTAAAACAAGAGGCAAAGGCAAGGTAAATGTATTTGCTGCCGATTTATCAAGCGGTATGTATCATTACACTTTAGTAGCCGATGGCCAAGTAGTGGATAGTAAAAAAATGGTAAGAGAGTAAACACTGTTTATAATTTACCCCAATAAAAAAACCGTAGTGAATAGCTGCGGTTTTTTTGTTTTTGTTGCCATCGCTTTTGATACCACTCAATTTTTACGCAACATTTTAAGATGTCATGGCAGTAACCGGAAAAGCTTGAAGTGATAAAGGTTTAAAAGTCAATCTTACCCACAGGCTTTTGAGTGTGAGGACGTCCACGAAAGGTGCGAACTGAAAGTTTCATGGCTTGCAAGCGCAGGCTAGTGCGACAAATGAAACTTTCTGTTGGCTTTTGTGGGCTCTTTTCTTTTGCTACTTTTCTTTGGAGAAGCAAAGAAAAGTTATGAAGAGTAAAAAAAGATCTTCATTTCTTTTGTCTTGAAACAACAAGAACAATCTATAACGCTAACAACAACGTGTAAGAAAAATCAGACAAATTATATTGTAAATGCCTAAATATTTCTTCCATAAAAGAATCGCCGTATTTGGCAATATACAT
>CAUJCR010000007.1 GCA_963169355.1 Bacteroidota bacterium
TGCACCAAATTTGCACGCTATGGGTTTAATGACAACGCGCGATTACGACAATTATTTTAGTTTATTTAAACTAATGGATAGTTTAGTAAAAGCACCGGATTTGATTATTTATTTAAGAGCTTCGGTTCCTACATTAGTAAAACAAATCCAAAAACGTGGTAGAGAATATGAAAACTCTATACGTTTAGATTATTTGAAAAGATTGAATGAACGCTATGAAGCTTGGGTTTCGACGTATGAGGGTGGGAAATTATTAGTAGTAGATATTGATGAAAATCATTTTTCTGAAAGTAAAGAAGATTTGGGAAAGGTTATCAGAATGATTGACGCAGAGATTAATGGATTATTTAAATAAAAAAGACCTTTGAGTAATTATACAGATAACGAAAAAGAATTTGTACACCAACAGTACGAACAAATGTTGAAAGAACATCAACAAGGTGAGACTGTTTTGGTATCGCACTATGGTGAACTTTCGCAAGAAGTTATTACAGGGCTTGAAGGCGCCGTAGAAGAGAAGATTACTTCACTAGATATTCCAAAAGGTCCAATTAAAAAGATTTTCTTTATCAGCGTTGAAACACTTCAAAATATGCTGATTCACGGTCATAAAAACAATAAAGGTGAACAACATAACTTTTTTATTTTAGTAAAAAACGGATCACACTTACAAGTTATCTCTTCTAATTTAGTTTCAAATAATTCAATACCAACACTCGAAAAGCAAATAGAAACCATCAATTCATTTGATGACGAAAAAGCTTTAAAAGCCTACTATCTTGAGCATTTAGAAAATAACACCATGAGTGAAAAAGGTGGTGCTGGACTTGGCTTTATTACCATAGGTATGAAGAGTGGAAATAAATTAAAAGTGGATTTTAAAAAGATAAATGATAATTTCTCGTTATTTACTTTAACCTCTAGCGTAAGTTTAAGCTAGTTTTTTTACCCTAAATTCTCCTTTTTTTCCTTCAATTAAATTGATACCGCAATTGGTGTTTGGGTTTAGTTCACCATATTGATGGGATATACCTAGAAAATAAGCGCCATTAAAGGTAGCAGCTTGTAGTAAAATATCTAAGGGTATTTTCGGGAAATTTTTACAGATAGTATTGATTTCATCAATCATAGAAAGCCCTGAGTTACTAGCCAAACTATCCGTACCTATTACTAAATTACAATTCTGTTTTATGAGTTCAGTTATATCAGGCAATGTGTTTTCAATATACAAATTAGCATTAGGGCACAAGCACCAAAAAAGTTGCTGGTGTAATTGCCGACTAATTTTCAAATCCTCGTTACTACTAAATGTGTTATGTACTAATAATGTATTTACAGATGGATGAAAGGCATCAATGATACTTAGTAAACTACTTTTTTGAGTTGGAGTAAAGTAATTAATCGTTAGTCCAATCTGTTCATATAGGCGCAGATAGTCGCCAATTTTAAATTGAAAAAAATCGTTTTCAGCTTTGCTTTCTTGGTTGTGAATACTGGTTGGAGAATTATTTTGAAAGCAATAATGGCTAATGAGTTGGATTAATTCTTTTGAAGCGCTATAAGGTGCGTGTGGCGCTAATGAACCATGTAATGAGACGTTTTTAAAATCGAGTAATAATTGTTGACCGTTATCAAAAACTATAGAGGCTCTCTCTGGATTGAGTGCTATGAGCTCTACAAAGGTATGGTAATATATATTAGATGCTTTTTTGGTTGAAATAGATAAATTGGTGTTACTAATATCACCCACAGCTACAATACCTTGTTTTACCATTTCTTTATCAGCTTCTACCATGGCTTCTATTTGTAGTGTTTCAGGGAGGGTGTTTCTATGTTGCATAACACCTAGTCCAAAATCTACAATACCAGTATGTTTTTTAATTGTATCTTTTAAATGACTTAGTTCTAAATGGCAATGTGCATTTATAAAACCTGGAGTAATAATGCCTTCGTGTTTTTCTACTTTTAGTTCATCAATCTCGTTAAGGCTTATAATATCAATAAGTTTTCGCACATCATCTAATACTAGAATTGTATTTGATGGTAAAAATTCTTTTCCTGAAAATACTTGAGTAGCACCCAAAAATTGCATGTGCTAAAGGTATAAAAAATTGACGGGATTACTCAAACATAAAACCGTTTGTAATGATACCAGCTGTGAAATTTGTTATATAGCTTCCATTTGGTTTATAAATTTCAACTTTAGAACGCTGTACATAATCTATGGCATCTGCTACATATATCGAATAATCTTTTGGGTTTACAGATAAAGCGTAGTAGTTTTTTGAACCTTGAGATATTATTGCATTATTAGGTAAATTACTTGATGTAATTGGCATTTGAAAAACACCTTTATTTAAAAAATATAAGGTGTCTTTAGTTTTGTTAGTACATAATCTAAATGGACTTTCGTTGCTATTAAAAGTATAGGCTTGCTCTACTTGTAATGTTATTGGGTTAATTCGGCTTAGTTTGGCTAATTGAGCACTTGTAGTATTACCTGATGATAAAACCCAAATTTTAGAGTATTTATCAATTATTATGCTCGAAGCAGATTTTCCAACATAAACGCTATCTGTAATAACATCAGTTATAGTATTTATAACATAACAATAATTGCTATTAGTACAAGTTACAAATGCTTTATTGTAAATTAAAGCCATTTCTTCGGTGCCAGCTATACAGGGAATACTACCAGAAATACTATTAGTATTCAAATCTACAATTTGAATGGAATTGGCATATAAATCGCTTACATAAGCCTTGTTATATGTAATGGGTAATAAATAACGTGGCGAATTAAATCCTGTAATGGTATTTTTTTGTACAAAATCAGAAGAATTAACAACAACAATTTTATTTGAATTATTTACTACAATGTAATAATTGCTATTGTGTTTTGTAATGCTTTGACACACATTACCTAATGTGTTTCCCGAATTTTGTTGCTGATCATATTTTTCAATTACTGCGCCACTTGTTGGGTCATATAGTGAAATATATCCAACACCCCATCCAAAATTTCCTTCATTTATAACTAATACTTTATCATCATAAGCTATATTAGCTACTGTTTTTTGTGGTTCTTGTGGTTTATCCTTAATACAAGATACAAGAGCTAAAGCTATGATGATAAAGTATAATGCTTTCATACTGTAAATTTATTAATTTATTGCTTTATAAATTTAACTTGTTTAGATGTAGAGTTGTTATGAATAGTCATAAAATAAACACCTGATTGATATGATTCGGTATTAATGGAGATGGTGTTGTTTCCTACACTAGTTTGATATGCAGAATTGAAAAGCGTTTTACCAGCAATATCAGTTATGGTGATAGATACATTTTCTGAATTGTTGGTGTCAAAATTTAATTGAATGTTGTTTGTTGTTGGATTTGGGTACAAATGTAAGCTAGCTAATTTATTTATTTCTTGAACGCCTACAGTGCTACCAGTAGTGAAATTATCAATAGTAAAATACCCAGGCGTATTCATTCCCCACGCACTATTGTCACTCGATTTCATATCAATGCGCACGCTGTCCACCTGACCTAATGAAGTACAATTGACATATTGCCAATTTTTAATCACATAATCACTAGCAGTTCCTGCAGGGCGATAATCGGCTAAATAAAATTCAACACTATCATTAAGCATAGCGCCATTTTGAAAACCTCTTACAATAATTTTACACCAATCTGGGTATTCGCCTTGTGGAATGCTGTTTCCAGAACCTGTACCAGTAGTGTCCCCAAATTTACGAGCAAATTGATCGCCATTCTTCATCGATTTCCAAGCGTATGTGCTGTTAGAAACATAAAAACCTTGTAGAGTTGTTGTATTATTTGAAAAAGTAATAATGGCACCATTTTGAACGGCAGCGTAATTTGTTCCGCTAAATGCTGAACCTACAATACTACTATATAAGTTTGCATAATAAGGTGGCGTACTACTTGCTGTAAAAATGGTATCTTTTTTATTAGTGTAGGCTGTACCACCTCCCCACGAACCCCAACTTGCCCATTCGTATCGAAAGGTTACTTCATTTACTGAAAAATCGGTACCGTTTACATCTTGATAAAATGTGTCTGGTGCTAATGTAAAATTGTCAAATGTTACAATAGTTTGTGCATTTAAGTGTACTGTTACTAAAGTACTGAATGCTAAAATTGCTTTGGTAATTGTTTTTTTCATGACTTGTTTATTAATTTATTTGTTGATTGAATTAATTCATTAATACTTGTAGGTTGTTTTGTTTTTTTACGTTTTGAATAGCTGATTCTTAAGCCTGCCTCATAGTTTCTTAACGGCATAGGCATATTAGCTACAACTACATAATTTTTATTATATAAATTATTAACGTGAGCAAATAGTTCGGTTTCAACTGTGCTAAATGCATAACGATAGGATAGTTTTAGGTTTCCAATTAAGTAAGGGTTAATCCATGTGGTGTTATCAGTAGAAGTAAATTGATAACCCGTGTAATGATTATTAAAGAGTAATCCAAAGTTTTTGTAATAAAAGCTGATGCCACCAAGTCCACTATACCTTGGGGTGTAAATTAATTGCCTGCCTACCGAATTATCATTTTCGTTCATCTTTACTTGATTGGTAGATAAAACATAAGAGGTGTTGAGGTATAATTTAATATAAATATCTTTGTGATGATAGGCAAGTTCAGTACTAGTTTCAGTACCTCTTCCATACACCTCTGCTATATTCCTAGGTGTCCAATAACCTCCTGAAGATGGTAACCAAATAATTTGATTTTTAACATGTCTATTAAAATAAGTGGCTTCAAATTTTAGGGTTAGTTTTTTAATGCTATGGTTAAATTCAATACCTCCTTCTAGTTCGTAACTATCTTCCGATTTTAAATTGGGATTGCCACCGGGTTGCCAGTATAAATCATTAAGCGTAGGTTGTCTGAAAGATTTATTGGCATTTATTTTTAATGAAAGTGGTTTAATTAACTGATACTTCAATCCGCTACTTCCTGTAAAAGGGATAGCTAATTGATTACTAAATTCTTTTCTTACAGAAAGGTGATATTGAAGTTTAGAATCAAATAAATTTAATTGATAAGCTGCAAATAAAGCTAGTTTATGCAACGTGTGGTTGTTTGAATAATTTGTATCAAGGTTATTAAATTGTAAATCTGTTTTGTAACCTGTGTAGTTTATGCCTATGTTAAAGCGATGGATATTTAATTTATAAATATTATCATTTTCGGCAATGAGTGTTTTAATGGTGCTTTTGCTTGATAAATTTTGAGCCAAAGAATCTTTATAATTAAGCCAGTCATTAAAAAAACCTAATCGTATTATAGATTGTAAGCGCCGTTTGTGATAGTTCCATTCTAGATTAGATTTTAAATTCTCATCAACTTGATTTTTGGTTTGATTTGTACCTAAATAATCAGGAATGTTTCGATTCAAATAATTATACCATAATCTTACATGAATTGTTTGATGAGAGTTAATTAAAAATGATAATTCTTGCATTAATCCTTTATGAGAATAAGAAGCGTGTTTTGTTTGTTTATTTTTATTCTCTTTACTGGTTGTATCAATATATTTATAATTATTTTCAGAAGTGTTATAAAATACATTTGTATTAGAGATGATTTTTTTATAACTTAATAAAACGGAACTATTAATGCGTTTAGTTTCAAAACTTCCCACACTCATTCGTAAATTAGTTTTAAAGCCTTCATTAAATTTTAAAGTATTCGAAAGTAAAATGCTTCCGCCTATGGCGCCACTTCCCCACATGGTACTACCACCTCCATATTCTAATGATACTTGATTGAATAAAGATGATGGAATGATGCTTAAATCAGGTTGCCCTAGCATAGCATTTTGAATGTTTAATCCATTCCACAATAGTGCTGTTTGATTCGCATTGCCTCCTCTTATACTTGTAGTTGCAATGTTAGCATTTCCGTATGCTTTAATATGAATTGTGGATTGGTTGGCTAGTAAATCGGATAATGTGCTTGTAGCATAGTTTTTTAAAACAAGACTATCTATAGCTTGTTTCTTTTTAAATGGTTCAAAAAGTGTTTGTTTGTCTGATGAAATAGTTACCTCTTGTAATTGGTAGCTGAGCGTATCTTTTTTTTGTGCTAATAAAGTTATACTAAATATAAAACTAAGTAGTGTAAAGACAGTGTTTTTACAATTACAAGCTAGTTTAATATTTAAGTAGTTACTTAACATTTACATTTTTATTTGCTCAGAAAAATAAACGAAAACAGATAGGTGTAGGGACTAACCTGTTTTGATCGCTTTTTTTCCCGAAAGCTCAACAACACGCAGTTTGGTAGGTCTTCTGACTTGTCTTTCTCTCTAAGCCTTCCCGTTTTTAAACAGTGGCAGAATTTAGAGATGTTTTTAATAAGACTTACAGCAGCGGGCACTGTTCACGATTTTCACGTGATTCCCTTTTAATTTCATGATACAATAACATGTATCTAAAAACCAAATTGCGAGGCAAATATAGATAATATAATTATAATCGTCTTGGTTTTTTGAAATGATGTAAATCAATTCTGTATGCTGGCTAATGTTAAAAAACTGATAAAATGATTTTTAATATAAATAGAGGAATAAACTTTAAATTAAATGTAACTTTTTGATAATTAAGCGATTATATTTTCATTTTGATAAAAATAATAATATAATGATTTTGTATAAAAAGTATAAAAATAAATTAAATCAATTTAAAATATATATTTGAGTATCAATTTAATCTTTTAAAAAAAATAATCATGAAAAAAATTTACTCAACGGTAGTTTTATCTACTATGTTCTTAGGTGCTTTTGCTCAGCAATTAAGCAAACCTCAAATTAATCTAACACCTAATCCAGTAAAAAGTGTAAATTGGTTAAGTGCTGATTTATCAAAGGCGGCGGCAGTTACAACCTTAATGCCTTCTACTTTTAATACTGGAGGATGCGCTACCAATTCAGCTAATATTGTTTACTATAGCGCATGGGGTACTCAAGCCAATGCAAATTTTACTGTTGTATCAGAGGGCTATACTTTTGGAACTAATAAAGCTACATATAATTTAGGACCTGCATATGCTGGGGCATTGGGAACTCCAACCATTACTGATGTAACAAGTTTATTTGCACAGAAATATAATGTATCTGGATCTGCTAATTTAACTGATATTATTGTGTATTCTGGTTTAGTAAATGGTTCAGGAATGGTAAATGCAAAAGTTTATTCTGAAAACGCAACTACTAAGGCTCCAGATGCACAAATGGGAACAACAGCTTCAAAATCTTTAAGTTCATTTACAGGTGCAGATGTATTTACGTTTTCTTCTGCAATTCCAGTATCTGGTAACTTTTTTGCAGTAGTTGAAGCACCTGCAATGGGAGGTACTAGCATGGATACTTTAGCGATTTTATCTACTGTTGCTGGTTGTTCTTCTACTGATAGTTTAGCTTGGGAATATCACACCATTATGCCTGCATCTGCAGCACCTGCATTAGGGGGAAATCGTTGGAATTCAATTGTAACAGACTTTCAGGGAGATAATTTAGATTTATTAATTTTCCCTGTAGTAGATATTACTACTGGATTAAATAATAGCATTTCTAAAGGTAATTTAACTTTATTTGCTGCTTTCCCTAATCCAGCAAGCGATGAAATGACAGTGAACTTTGGTTTAAACAAAGCTTCGAAAGTTGAAATTGAAATTTTTGATGTAACTGGTAAGAGTGTAAATAAAATGGACTTAAACACTTTAGAAACAGGAAATCATGCTATTAAAATGAATACATCTAACTTAAATGCAGGTGTATATATGTATTCTATAAAGGCTGATAACACTAAGATGTTTAGTAAATTTACAGTTACAAAATAATCTGAAAGTTCTTCAGAACTTAAAAAAATCCCGCATAAGCGGGATTTTTTGTTTTTAAACATTACCTTTACCTCTTTATATGAGTGTTAATAATATTCAAGATATTTTATTTAATTCAGGGCAATTAACAACGGAGCTTAAGGAAATTGCCAAAAAGGTTTTTCAAGGAGAAAGAATAACCTTTGATGAAGGAATTTATCTGTTTGAAAAAGGAGAGCTTTCTTATTTGGGTGTGTTGGCTAATTACGTTCGTGAAAAAAAGAATAAAAACTATGTGTTTTTTAATCGTAATTTTCATGTAGAGCCTACTAATATTTGTGTATATACTTGCTCTTTTTGTGCTTACTCGCGCTTAATTAAGCAAAGAGAAGAGGGCTGGGAATTAAGTATTGAACAAATGATGGATATTATTAAAAAGTACGATGGACAACATGTAACAGAGGTACATATAACCGGTGGTGTAATTCCTAAACAAGACTTAAATTTTTATACTACCCTTTTTAAAACAATTAAAACTCATCGCCCAGAATTGCACATAAAAGCTTTAACACCTGTGGAGTGCCATTATATTTTCAAAAAAGCAAAGGTAACTTACGAAGAAGGGATGCAAATTTTAAAAGATGCAGGTTTAGATTCTATGCCTGGTGGAGGCGCTGAGATATTTGACAAAACTATTCGAGACCAAATAGCTGGTGGAAAATGTACTGCCGAAGAATGGTTAAAAATTCATGAGATTTGGCACAACATGGGCATGCAATCCAATGCAACCATGTTATATGCTCATATCGAAACCTTTGAACATCGCATTGATCATTTAGAGCGATTAAGACAATTACAAGATAAAACTAAAGGTTTTAATGCTTTTATTCCTTTAAAATTCAGAAATGGTAATAATGAGATGTCGCATGTACCCGAAGTAAGCGTTATTGAGGATTTACGTAATTATGCCGTCTCTCGAATATATTTAGATAATTTTGATCACATCAAAGCTTATTGGGCTATGATAGGACGAAACACAGCTCAATTATCCTTAAACTTTGGAGTAGATGATATAGATGGAACTATTGATGATACTACCAAAATATACAGCATGGCTGGTGCTGAGGAGCAAAGCCCTAAACTTACTACTCAACAGTTGGTTGATTTAATTACTCAAGTACGACGCACACCTGTAGAGCGTGATACATTATACAATATTGTGAAAGATTATTCCGTTAACTAACCAATGATTTACGCTGTATGGATAGTCTTTGTAGTAAGTGTTTTTATACCTATTTATAGTTATGTAATTTATCCAATCATTATAAAATGGAAAGCATCTTCTGTAAAACCAATACTACAAGATTATAATCTAATAAAAGAATGGCCAGAGGTAACCGTTGTGTTTTCGGTATTTAATGAAGAAAAGGTAATTGAGAAAAAACTTCAATCCATCTTTAATTCAGATTACCCAAAAGATAAACTCAAAATAATTATTGGTTCAGATAACTCTACCGATAAAACCCATGAAATTATTGAATCATATATTGCATTACATTCAAATATTACGCTGATAAAAAAACATAATAGAAATGGTAAACTAAAAATTATTAATGAGTTATTTGATTTAGTAAAAACGGAGCATATCGTATTTACTGATGCCAATGTGTTTTTTGAACCCTCTACTATCAAGGCATTGGTGTATGATTTAATAATCAACGATGCTAAATTAGTGTGTGGCAACATTCATAAATTTTCTCCTAAAAATCAAGGCATTTCAGGACAAGAAATTTTATACATGAATTATGAAAACTCACTTAAACACTATGAAAGTTTAGCGTATCATTTTTGTGTAGGTGTAGAGGGAGGCTGTTATGCCATAAAGCGCGATTGGTTTGTGAAAGTGCCCGATGGTTTTTTAATGGATGATTTTTTTATAACATTAGATGTTATTTCAAAGGGTGCTAAGGTAATGTTTGAACCACAAGCACTTTGTTATGAAGATGTAAACGATGCTCCAATGATTGAGTTTAAAAGAAAAATTCGTATTTCGTTGGGTAATTTTAGAAATTTAAACTACTACAAGCATTTATTATTCCCAATACATAAAGGTTTTGGGTTTGCTTTTTTTTCACACAAAGTATTACGTTGGGTAACACCTTTTATGCTTATTATTTCATTTGTGAGCGCACTTGTTTTATCGTTTAAAATTGATTTTTTTAATTGGATAACATACACCTACGCTTTATTGATATTGCTCCCATTACTTACCATTATACTCGAAAAGATTAAACTTAAAATTCCAATTATAAATGCTTTAGGTCATTTTGTGTTAATGAATTTTGCGCTTTTAATAGGATATTTTAAATATCAATTTGCAAATCAAGAGAGCGCTTGGCAACCGCCACAGCGTAATGTCTAGCTGATTTTAATTCCTATTAGTAACACATCATCTACTTGTTCGTGTGCGCCTTGCCATTGCACGAAATCCTGTTTCATACTTATTAGTTGATTAGAAACATCTAAACTGGATATTGAATTTAATTTCTTTTGAAACGATTGATATTTATATTTTTTACCATCTGGCCCACCAAATTGATCAGCGTATCCATCTGAGAATAAATAAATACAATCACCTTTGTTTACTGAAAATTTCTTAAGGCTAAAATGTTGGATTTTATCCTCAATAAATGCACCTACAGGAAATTTATCGCCTTTAATCACTTCTAATTCGTTATTAGAAACAACATAAATGGAATTATTAGCTCCCGCAAATAATACCTCATTACTGTGTTTATGAATAGCTATAAGTGTAATATCCATACCATCTCTAACTGTACTTTCGCCATATGTTTGATGTAAACTTTCAGTTAACCAACCATTCACCGCATCTAAAATTTCGGCAGGTGTTACAAGGTTTTTTTCTAATACGGCTTTGTTTAATAAATTAAAATTTACAATAGAGATTAATGCACCTGGCACCCCATGCCCGGTACAATCGGCTGCCGCTACATATATATAATCTTTTGTTTCTTCAATCCAGTAAAAATCACCACTTAATACATCTTTTGGAAGATGAAAGATAAACGAACTTGGAAGAATTTTTTGCCATAAATTATATGGAGGTAAGATGGCTTCTTGAATACGTTTGGCATATTTTATACTATCCGTAATGTCCCGATGTTGATCCTCAACTATTGTTTTTTGAAGATTAATAATATTATTTTTCTCGGATAATTGGGCATTAATTAAATTTTTTGCTCTATTTTGTTTAACCATCCAAATAGCAGTAACTGCAAGAATGAGGACAATCACACTAATTAAACCAATAGTAATTTTCATTCTACTATTGGATATCTCTTGTGTTTTTACTTGCTCATTTAATAAAGCATTTTCTTTTTTCTGTTCTTTTAACTGAAACTTTTTTTCTAATTCAGTAATGTTTTTTTGATTTTCGGCATTTACAATACTATCTTTCTCTCCAATATACATTAATAAATTCTGGTAAGCATCTTTGTATTCTTTTAAATCAAACTGAATAGCAGCTTTATTCATGTATAATGAATATAAATTTGTTCTATTTTCGGTCAGTTTCATAACCTCAAATGCTTTGTTTATGTATTCTAAGGCCGTTTCATATTCTTTACCAGTTCTTGCTAATTCAGCGCCATTGGAGTATATGTTAGCCAAAGAGGAATATTGTTTTATAGATTCATAATACTGAGCTGCTAAATTGTTATATTCAATGGCTTTTTTAAAATTATTTTTATTATATTCTAGTTTAGTTAGGTTAGTGTAGATTCCTGCTCTCAATGATTCATCATTTAATTCGTTAGCAATATTTAGTGCATAAAGTAATTTATCCTCGGCTTTCTTTATCTCCCCTATTTCTAGAAATGCTACTCCAATATTTGATAAATTATTTAGCATCCTGACTTTAAATCCTTGTTTATTTTCAATTTCGATACATTTTTCCCAGTATTCAATAGCTTGTTTATAATTTCCACTATAATAGCTAAGTACAGCTATATCACTATAACCTAAATCTAATGCAAAGGGAGATTTTGTGAGTTTAAACTTCTCTAAAGCCTTAAAATACAATTTTGAACTTTCTTCTAGATTGCCAGAATATAGTTGGATTAGAGCTTTAAACCTAAGTGCCAAGCCTTGATAATAAAAATAGGATGTGTTTTTAGTTTTTTGTTCAAGAGCTTCTATAATTTTATTTGCTTCTTCGTATGATTCTTGAGCAATTAGTAACTCAATTTGTTTTGAATCAATTTTTAATTCATTAATTTTATTGTTATTAATAAATTTCTTAGCTTTTTGTAATTCGCTTTTGGCTTTTTCGTAATTGTTCTCTTTCTCTAAAGGCTCAATAATTCGTTTTATAACAAAATTTATCTTCAAGGAATCTGTTGGTAGAATTTTCAAAGAATCTTCAAAATTGGAGAAGTCTTGGGAATACAGAAAATTAAATCCGAATAAAAGTACAAGTGTGATTCTAAATGAATTCATATACCATAAATGTACAATTTTTTTATTCAAAAAAAATATTTATTATTGTATATATTAACTTTAAAATTAAAATTATGGCTTTAGGTAAAGTAGAATCTATAAATACTGATAATATTAGTGGGACAATTAAAGAGGATGAGACTTCAATTATTTATCCATTTAATGATACAAATTTCCCAAGTACTGGGCTGAAAGTGGGCGATCCTTGCACCTACGATATAGATTATTCAGATAAAAATCCTGTAGCATCTAATTTGATGCCTTACACACCTACAGAAAGAGAAATTACTACAACTATAGATACGCCAGTTACAGTGAATGTAGGTGAGACTGTGAAAATTAAAAACGGAGGAAAGGTAAATGGTGAAATAAAAATTAATAGCGGATGTTTAATTATTCAAGGCACAGGCGAATCTAATGGAGGAATTGTGGTAGATAAAGAAGGTGCGCTTGTAGTAAGAAATGGAGGAGTTGTTAAAGGTCAAATTATTATTAATAATGCCAGTACCCTTAAAGTTAAAAATGGAGGTGTGGTTAGAGGAGAAATTATTATTATTAAAGCAGATAGTTTTATTGTAGGGGATGTAAATGGTTCTGGAGGTAATTCGGGAGGAATTATATCTGGAAATATTACAATAAAGAGAATAAGAAAAGTAGTTATTACTTCAGATTCTAAAATTAATTGCGGTAGTTAATATTAAAACTTTAATACTATTTTAATAACGGAACTCTGAGGGGTTCCGTTTTTTGTGGCAGGATTCCAACCCGTCATGGTATTGAGTGCTTCTGTTAGTTCGTTAATACATTTACAGTTGTCTTCTTTTGTTATAGGCTTAATGGATTTTACATTTAGAGTTCCATTTGTAAGTACCTTGGCTTCTACAATAAAATCTTGTTGTGGTGTGATGAGAGGAAAATGATTTTTAAAATAGTTAAGTATAAATTGAACAATCGCTTTTTCGCCCCCTTGGTAGTGTGCCTCCGACACAGAGGGGACACTTAGTGTTAAAGATGGTGCTTCTTTTTTACTTTTAGCTCCAATATTTTTAGTAGCATCTTCAGTTCTAATTGTTTCTTCTGATAATTTCTCGTAATCTGTATTACTAGCAATGCTTTGTGGATCAGCTTCAATAGCAAATACCTCATCTGGAACAGAGGTTTCGTCTTTATCGGTGGCACTATTAATTGATTTTGATGAATGTGATTTGTCTTGAAGTGGTGTTATATCAGCATCTCCTTTTTCTAATGGTTTTTGGTCTGCTATAATTTTAGTTGGTTGACTAGTTTTATTTGTGTTCGTTCCATTAGTTGCTTCAGCGGTTGAAATCTCAATTTGTTTGGTTGATACTGATGGAGACGAAGCTTCAATGACGTGATTCTCGTTTGTTTTAACTTCAGTTGGCGGAGTATTAATGGCAATGTTTTGTTGAGCCTTGTTATTAATTAAAAGAATATAGCTAAATGTAATAAGTAATGCTAGTGTAGCAGCCGCACCAATCCAAATGAATTTATTGCTCCGCTGTTTTTTATGATTATTAATTTTTGAGTGGATGGCTAAGTCAATTTCATTACTGAGCTCTTTAGCCTTATTTAAAGTTGTATTTAAATGAAATCCTTCTAAGGCTTCTTTCTCAAACTCATCAATGGCATCATTATTCTTTACTTCATCTGAGTAATTCTCAAGTAGATGAAAGAATTTATCCTTATCTAAATAATTATGTTTTGTTGGTTTATTCACCTTTGTTTTCTAGTTTAATCTTTAAATTACGTTTCCCATTCTGAATATAACTTTTTACTTCATTTATGCTATAACCTGTTAAATCAGCAATCTCTTGATATGTTTTTTCTTTAAAATAAAGTAAATGGATGCACTTTTTCTGTCCTTCGTTTAATTCATTAATGGCATTTTCGAGTAATAAATAAGTATTTTCTTTTTGGTTTGCCTCATTATGATGCGCTATAACCTCAGTTTCCATAAAAAACGAGGCATTATTTTGCAAGTCAATATCTTTTCTTAATTTACTTTGCTTGTTTCTTAATAATAATAAACAATGATTCTTAGAATAGGTATAAAGCCAACTCTTAAAGTATTGAATCTCGAATCTTTTTAAATCAAAGAGTAATTTCTCGAAAATTTGCATAACAGCATCCTTAGCTTCGTCTTCATTTTTTAGGTATTTAAAGCACAAACCAAGAACCAAATGCGCATATCGTTTATATAAAATACCTAAAAACAAACTTTCGTTACTACTTTTGTAAAGTGTAATTAGTTCATTGTCAGTTGATTGATTGTATTTTTCGTTATAAATCACCCGAATTTGTTAAGGTAAAATTATTGATTTTAATAGATTATTAAATGTTAAAAAATCCTTTGTTTAGTTCTTTGTTAATCTTAAATTTGTCGGTTACCCTATTACGGCAAACTATTTGATAATAGGAGTGTGATAATTGAGAAAAATAGTTCAATATAGCTTATTAATAGTTTTAGCATTTTCAAGTTTGAGCTTTCAACAGCAAAGCAACTATGATACAAATGCTAAAGTTAAGGCTGTATTCTTATATAATTTCACTAAATATTTTAAATGGCCAGAAAAAATGCGAACTGGCAATTTTGTAATACAAGTTGTAGGTAGCAACTCATCATTAAATGTAGAACTTAATAAAATGGCTTCAACAAAGCAAGTGGGAGCACAAAAAATTGAGATAAAGAACTCGAGTAGTTTTGCAACCGATCCCCCACAAATTTTATTCATTTTGGGTTCAGAATCAGATATTTTAAAAGATGCAATTAATAAATTAAAAGGTAAAGGTTCATTAATAGTAACAGAAAAGCCAGGGCTTGCTAAGGCAGGTGCGGTTATAAACTTTGTAGTAGAAGAAAATAAACAACGATTTGAATATAGCCAAAATAACGCTAAAAAAGCGGGATTGATTACGGGTGAAGGGTTAAATGGTTTAGCTATTGTGGTTGATTAAATTAATAATTAAATTTGTATAACGTGATAACAAGTTCAAATTCATATCATTACATCAGAAACTGTATCGGTTTCTTGCTGATATGTATTGCTCATAATTTCTATGCGCAGAACGATTTGTTAATGGAGGCTCAGAAGTTATGTCAAGAAAAGAAGTACGAGCAAGCAATTTATATTATTGATAAAGTGGTTGTGCATGCCGAAACAAAAGATGACCCTGCTGCATGGCATATTCGTAGCTACGCATATATTCAAACATATAAACAAATAAACTTACCTACACAAGCTAAAACATATATGTTAGATACAGCTATGGTGTCTGTTCAAAAATCTATAAAATTGGATACAAAGAAAGAGTATTATGAAAATAATATGGCATTTATTAAGAGTGCTTCTTCTTCTTACTACAAACTTGCAACTATTTTATTAAAAGATTCTTTAAATGATGTAAAAGCTGATACCAATTATTTTAAGTATAAAAAATATTATGGCATATATAGTCCTGAGTTTGATTTTAAAGAAAAAGATATTGGTTATTACACAGCAAAAGGTAGTTTATTCGCTGAATTATATATCAAAAATAATTTTAATCAACGATACGGTGATGTGGCTAAAGCTGCCTTATTAAAAGTATTAGAGCTTGATCCTAAAAATATTAGCGCAAATATGAATTTAGGAGTGTTATATTATAATCAAGGTGCCACATTAATGCGCATGATGGATTATGACATTGATTTATCTCAATTAGATGTTATACAAGAAAATGCTAAGAAATTATTTAAGCAATCATTACCTTTTATGATAAAAGTGTATGAATTGAATCCTAATGAAAGTAAAGCCTTAGAAGGCTTAGAGGGTATTTATAACGCCTTGTTAGATGAGGCAAAGGCCAATGAATTTAAGCAAAAGAAAGAGGAAAATCAAAAACAAAAATAAGTAAGTAACACTTCACTATGGCATTTCGATTTACTATTGGTAGAAAAATAGGAACTGGTTTCGGTGCTTTGTTGTTCTTAACACTTATTGCTTTTATTGCAACTATTATTATTGTTACAAAAAGTAAAAGCCAAACCGATTCGGTTGTTGGACAAGTAACACCATCTGTGTCATCATTAAAAGAATTTAATTATTTACTTCAAAAATCTCAAACATTAATTACAAAATGGTACCTTTTTCAATCTACTAATGATGACATTTCTAAAACAGAGTTAAGGGTTTTAATAAATAAAGAGTATCCTCAGCTGAAGAATAAAGTTAATGAATTAGCTAAAGATTGGCCTGAAGAAGAAAAATTAAAGTATAAATCAATTGTAAAATTTAGCGATGAATTATTTTACTTGTATCAAGAGGAAATAATGTCTCCACTCAATTCTTGGGAGAGTTATCAAGATCCAACCATTAAGTTTACTGTAACTGGTCCTTTTGAAGATAGTCAAGAAAAAATTAAGATGCTTTATACTCAGTTAAATGAGTTGATTTCACAAAAACAGACCGCGGCCGAGGAAACAACTACTCAAATGTTTCAATCTTTTAACTTTTTAGATAAGTTAGTGAAACTATTAGGTATTGGATTATTTGTTGGCGGAATTTTAATTGCTGTATTTACTACTCGGTCAATTACAAAACCCATACAACAACTTAAGAAGATGTTATTATCTATGGGTTTGGGGATTTTACCAAAAGAAAGAATCAGTTATCGTACGGACGAAATTGGTGAAATGGGCACTGCATTGAATAGCTTGGTAGAATCAATGGAGAGCACAACTGAATTTGCCAAACAAACAGGAACAGGAAACTTTGAGGCTTATTACCGTCCATTAAGTAAAGACGATAGCCTTGGGCATGCACTCTTAAAGATGCGTGATAGTCTTTCTGAAAACGAGCGAGTTCTCGAACAAAAGGTTATTGAACGTACAGAAGAAGTAGTAAGGCAAAAAGAAGAAATTGAAGTAAAAACCAAAGAATTAGAAATTCTTTTTAAACAAGTTACCGATAGTATTCATTATGCTAAACGAATACAAGAAGCTATTTTACCACCTAATTCATTCGTAAAACAAGTTTTACCACAATCATTTGTATTATATAAACCTAAAGATATTGTAAGTGGTGATTTTTATTGGGTGGATAAAAAAGAAGATTGGAGTTGTTTTGCGGCTGTTGATTGTACTGGGCACGGAGTACCAGGCGCATTTATGAGTATTGTGGGATATAATTTATTAAAGGATATTCTTAAAAACACTCATCAAGTAAATCCTGCATTGATAATGGATAGTATGAATGATGGTGTTGCTAACACATTGCATACAAATAATACAAGTAGCGATCATTCAAAAACTAAAGATGGTATGGATATGTCTTTCTGTGCAATTAACTATAAGACATTAGAAATGCAATATGCAGGCGCATTTAATCCGCTGTATATTATTAGAAATGGTGAGTTAATTCAATATAAAGCTGATAAATTTCCAGTAGGAATGTATGTAGGTGAAAAACAAAATTTCACTAATCATACGATACAATTACAAAAAGATGATTTAGTGTATATTTTCTCTGATGGTTATGCTGATCAATTTGGTGGACCAAAAGGAAGAAAATTTATGGCAGGTAATTTCCGTCAATTATTATTAGAAGTAAGTAATCAACCAATAGAAAAACAAAAAACCATCCTAAATCAAACTATCGAGGAGTGGCGTGGAAATTTAGAGCAAGTAGATGACATGCTAGTTATTGGTGTAAAAATTTAAGACTTTCTTTATTATTTCAATCTGTATAAACTTCCACCTTTTTCAAAAAGTTTATCCACCTTTTTTTCAATAGAGGTATCTTTTTCTAAAACGGGTGCATGATGAGGTTTTATTCGAGCATCAATAATTAAATTATCGCACCCAAAGTGTTTATATTCAGTAAATGAATTTATGCCATACACATCATGGCTTGGATTAGAACGTGTGAAAGTAACCCATAACCAATTTTTAAGATTGGTCGCTACAAAGTTAGCATCATCTGCTACAACAATAAGAGGAAATCCATTCAGGTCTATTTGTTTTGCTTTCACTTCTTCGTTAAGCATTTCAAATTCTTTTTGTGCACTTTGATATGAAGTAAATGATTTTCCTTGTAAAATTAGTACACCTGGGAAAACCATCTGTGGGTTATAAAATGTTTTTAAGTCATTCAAACTAGACGGAATTTGAGCCATTAAATCTCGACACTTTGAGCCATAAGCCGCCACTACTAATTTACTACCGCTGTTTAAACCTGTTCCACTATAATCTAAGGTATCAATACTGGTGTGGGTATAAAAATGTAAATCCCGTTTAAGGTTAATTCGTTCTAGCATATATTGATAAAATTTCTCAATATCATGCGTGCTTATTTTTTGTTCTTCTTCGGCTGTAATAAATAAAAATTTAGCAAGGCTTAATTGTCCTTTTCCGAGAATATGATTGGCAATGGTTAATATTTCGGAGGGTTGTTTGGTTTGATTATATGGCGTGTAACGTTCGCTACCTATTGCTAACAGTAAAGGATGTACACCAGCAGCATCTACGGCATGAACTTCTTTTACACCCGGTAATTCGTGTTTAATGGCATTTCCAGTTAGTTCATGTATAATCTGACCAAAACTTGTATCTTCTTGTGGCGGTCTTCCTACAACCGTAAAAGGCCATATTGCATCTTCACGATGATACACCTTATAAACTTTCATAACAGGAAAATCGTGTGTTAAACTATAATAACCAAGATGATCTCCAAAAGGACCTTCGGGCTTATTTTCGTTCGGAAAAACTTCTCCAGTAATCACAAAATCGGCATCAGTACTAATACAAAAACCATTTTTATACGTGTATCTAAACCTTCTGTTTGCTAATGCACCTGCAAATGTCATTTCGCTTAATCCTTCGGGTAGTGGCATAACTGCTGCAACGGCATGGCTTGGTGGTCCACCAATAAATATAGATACTTTTAATGGTTGCCCTTTTTTATTTGCTTTTGATTGATGCACTCCAATGCCTCGATGTAATTGATAATGTAGCCCTATTTCTTTATTTAAGATATAATCATTTCCATTTAACTGTATGCGATACATTCCTAAGTTGGCATTCATAATACCAGGTTTATCTACATCTTCACTATATACTTGAGGTAAGGTAACAAATGCGCCACCGTCCATTGGCCAATGTTTTATTAAAGGTAATTTATCAATACTTGTTTCTTTAAACAAAACAGGTTTTGAGAGTGGATTTTTTAATGGTAGCGCAGATAGAGCAGTTAAAGAAACATCTAAATATTGAAATGGATTTTTAAGAGCCTTTATCGGATAGTTTTTAATATCAATCAAGGTTTGTATTTTAGAGAGCGTGTCTCTAAAAATAAATTTACTACGTTCGAGAGTTCCATAAATATTAGAGGCACATTGAAAGTTGGAGCCTTTTACATTTTCAAATAACAAGGCTGGTCCAGCCATTTCATGTACTCTTAAATGGATGGCGGCCATTTCTAAATTTGGATCTACTTCTTCCTTAATACGAATTAGATGTTGGTGTTTCTCCAAATCATCCAAACAAGCTCTTAAACTTTTGTATCCCATATCGCTTATAAATATAAATAGCTTTCATTAAATAATTACATTTGAGGCAGAATAATTATGACTACTTCACAACAAAACAAACAGATTGCCCTAAAATGGTTTGAGGCGTTTAATGAACATAACATAGAGAAATTATTATCACTCTACAATGATAATGCTCAACATTATAGCCCTAAGTTAAAAATTAGAAAGCCTGAAACACAGGGTTTGATAAGAGGAAAAGCAGCCCTTAGAGAATGGTGGCAAGATGCTTTTGATAGACTGCCTTCATTAAAATATGAGGTGATTAAACTAACAGCAGATGAAGAACAAGTATTTATGGAATATATTCGCCATGTGAATAATGAAGAAGATTTGAATGTAGGCGAAGTATTGCAGATTAAGGATGGACTAATTGTTTTTTCAAGGGTTTATCATGGTTAATTTTAACAGCAATTAACGACAATTTATTGAGGTATTTTAGTATCTTAGAACATCCATGAAACACTTTTTTTCTATACTATTTTTCTTTGTAGTTTCTGTAAAGGTTTACGGAGCTTACTTATTAATTCCGATGGATGAAACTCAAAAGGATCATTTAAAAGCGTATGGTATTGCGTATTGGAGTTTAAAAGGAGAATTGGAAATACAATGGTTAGTAAACTATAGAGGGGGTAGTTTTTTAATTCCTAATTCGCCTCAAGTTTCCACAGAATGTAAAATTAGGGGCGTGAGTTTTGAAATGATTTCTGACGCTCAGGCTAATGGTATTTTAGCAGATATTGCAAATCCTGCCGTAAATCAAGATGCTATTAAATTGGAGAAAGCGCCAAAAATAGCCGTGTATTCTCCAAAAACAAAACAACCATGGGATGATGCCGTTACATTGGTTTTAAAATATGCTGAGATATCGTATGATGTGGTGTATGATGAAGAATTAATGATGGATAAGTTAAAGGAATATGATTGGTTACATCTACACCACGAAGATTTTACAGGACAGTATGGGCGGTTTTATGCGGCGTATCGTAATGCAGCTTGGTATCAGGCTGAGGTAAAATCAAACGAAGAGATGGCTAAAAAATTAGGTTTCTCAAAAGTATCTCAATTAAAATTGGCAGTTGCTAAAAAGATAAATGATTTTGTGTTTAGTGGTGGTTTCTTGTTTGCGATGTGTAGTGCTACTGATAGTTATGATATAGCCTTAGCTTCCGAAGGCGTGGATATTTGCGAGTCGATGTTTGACCATGATCCTGCCGACCCAGCAATGAATAAAAAAATAGATTTTGGAAAAGGTTATGCCTTTGAGAACTATCAATTAAGTACTAATCCCTATGAATACGAATTTTCTAATATTGATGCAACGAGTACTCGAATGCAATATGGAGTGAATAAAGAGAATGATTTATTTACATTATTCGAATTTTCGGCTAAGTGGGATCCAGTACCAACTATGTTGTGTCAAAATCATACACAAACTATACAAGGTTTTTATGGTCAAACAACTGCCTATTCAAAACAATTTATAAAGAAGAATGTATTGGTTATGGGTGAGTCTAAAGCATTTAACGAAGCGCGTTATATACACGGTGATTATGGAAAAGGCACATGGACTTTTTATGGTGGGCATGATCCAGAAGATTATATGCACAAGGTAGAAGATCCTCCTACTGATTTAAGTCTTCATCCAAATTCACCAGGTTATCGTTTAATATTAAATAACATCTTGTTTCCTGCGGCTAAAAAGAAGAAGCAAAAAACATAGCGGTGTGTTATTCGCTATAATAACTTCTTGTTTCATCTCTTAAGTTATAACGACTACTCATTACTTCGCCATAAGCTCCAGCACTTCTAATTGCTATAATATCACCACGTTTTGTTTCAGGTAACTCTACTGCTTTCCCAAAGCAATCGCTACTTTCACAAATTGGTCCTACTACATCATATTTTTGGTTAATTGGTAAATGATGAATTTGTGCTGTTAAGTTTTCAATTTTATGAAAAGCTTGGTATAAAGCAGGACGAATTAATTCTGTCATGCCCGCATCTAGAATAGCAAAATTAGTATTAATTCCATTTTTTATATATAGTACCTTACTGATGAGTGAGCCACATTGAGCCACAATTGAGCGACCTAATTCAAAATGTAATTCTTGCTGAGGTCTTAATTCGATAAAATCATTAAATACTTTAAAATAAGCAGCAAAATCAATGATAGAGTCTTTATCGGGTTCTTTATAATTGATGCCAACACCTCCTCCCACATTGATAACCGCTAAATCAAATCCTTTATTTAAAAAATAGTGATTAATTTGTTTTACTTTAAGACACAAGTTTTTAAATGGAACAAGGTCTGTAATTTGAGAGCCAATATGAAAATGTAAACCTATTAGTTGAATATGAGATAACTGTTTTATCAAATTAATAACTGTATCAAATTCATAAGGATTAATGCCAAATTTATTTTCTTCAAGTCCAGTTGTGATATATTGATGTGTGTGTGCATCTACATTAGGATTGATACGTAGTGCAATAGAGGCAACTTTATTTTGTTTGCCTGCTAATTCATTTATAATTTGTAATTCGTGAATACTTTCGCAATTAAAACAAAATATGTTTTGCGATAAGGCGTAGTTAATTTCATCATCGTTTTTTCCTACACCTGCAAAAACAATTTTTTGTGATGCAAATCCATTTTCAATGGCGTGTTTCACTTCATTACCACTCACACAATCGGCTCCAAGTCCTTTGTTACAGATGAGTTCAATTATTTTTTTATTGCTATTAGCTTTAAATGCATAATGAACATGGTAATTGTATTTTTGGCTTTGCTTAACTACTTCATCTAAGGTGTTATGAAGCACCTTTAAATCGTAATAATAAAACGGTGTTTTATAGTTTGCCAACTGTTTGATTGTGTTTTCTGAAAACATAGTTGTAATTTTAATAACCAAATAATCCTTTATTTAATGCTGTTAGCGCTTCTTTCTTATACTCGCTACTAACTAACACACTCACATTATTAGAGCTACCTCCGTAAGATACCATGCGTAATGGGATATCTTTTAGCGATTCTAATATCTTAAATCCATAACCCGATTTGTGTTTTGGCAAGTTACCAACTATGCTTATAATACTTTGATTTAGTTCTACTTCTACATTTGAAAAAACTTTAAGTTCTTCTACAATATCGTTTAGATGTGTTATGTTATCTATCGTTAAGGATACCGCAATTTCAGATGTAGTAATCATATCAATAGAAGTTTTATAACGTTCAAAAATTTCAAAAACAGCTCTCAAAAAACCGTGTGCCAAAAGCATGCGTGCACTTTTTATATTAATAGCACATATGCCATCTTTAGCTGCTATGGCTCTAATACCTTCTTCGGTGGTTATATTAGAAATCTTTGTACCTAGCGCTTGAGGTTGCATAGTGTTTTTTAAAAACACAGGAATGTTTCGTTTTTGCGCTGGCAAAATACAGGTAGGATGTAATATTTTGGCTCCAAAATAAGCTAACTCTGCAGCTTCATCAAAACTTAACTCGTGTATTGGATGGGTTTTTGATACTACACGAGGGTCGTTGTTGTGCATACCATCAATATCTGTCCATATTTGAACTTCTTTTGCTCTAATAGCAGCACCTAATATAGAAGCGGTGTAATCACTGCCGCCGCGTTTTAGATTATCTATTTCTCCAAAGGCATTTCTACAAATGTAACCCTGTGTAATAAATAGTTTTTGGTTGGGGTGTTTTTGTAATTCTTCTTTTAAATGTTTTTCAATATAATCTAGTTGCGGTTCATCATTTTCATCAATCCTCATAAAATTAAGAGCTGGCAATAAAACAGAAGCAATTCCTATTTCTTGCAAGTGAAAATGAAACATAGCTGTACTTAATAGTTCTCCTTGAGCTAGAATGGCTTTTTCTTCATTTTGAGTAAACATATCTAATGTGAAACCACGTAAATAATTAAAATGGTTTGTAATTAAATCTTTACTCTTGGTTTTAAACTCGGATTTGTTGTACAAAAGTTCAATTTCGTGTAAATATTTTTTTTCTAGTTGGTTGATGAGCTCATTGGCTTTATGACTTTCTTTATTATATAAGTTATTGCAAATTTCTACCAATGCGTTTGTAGTACCACTCATCGCCGATAGTACAACAATTTTTTCTTCGGGAGATGAGATTAAATTAACTAGCGCTTTCATTCGCTCTGCCGAACCTACGCTTGTGCCTCCAAATTTTAAAATATACATGTTTATTTATAAGATTGTTATTGTTTTTATATAGCCCTTATTTGAGCTTTAAATTTTTAATGGTAAATAAGTTTTGATTGATTGTGTGGGTATCATCCTATGATAGTAGCACACGATATTATGCATGGCTCGGGCGAGCCTTACGTTTACATTTTAATTTTATGTAAGTGGTGTTTTGCATAATGCTTCACAAAGAAAATTATTTTTACATAAATAGCAAAAAAAACGCCTCAAAATTTTTGAGGCGTTTATCTGATAAGGAGAGATATTTTATTGTTTTAAAAGCTTATAAGTTTTAAAAGCATCTTTACTTTCAAACTTCAAGTAATAAATACCTGAAGCTAAATTCGAGATATTCACTTCGGTTGAGATTAAACCTGTACCTTCAATATTTGTTGTGTACACTAGGCGTCCATCCACCGTTAATACGCTTAACTTACCTGTTACATCTATATTTGTATTTAACTCAAATGTAAATTTACCTGTTGAAGGATTTGGATATACATTTACACTCATATTGTCGGTTAATTCCTCAACACCTACACAAGCGTTAACATATATAGTATCTCTTGCAATATTTGAACATCCTCCAGGAGAGGTATAACTATACATAATAATATGAGTACCTTGTCCTGCTTGTTTAGGATTAAAATTTGAACCAGTAACTCCTGCACCAATATATGTTCCACCGGATGGTGTTCCTTCGGTAAGTGAACGATTAAAGTCGTCGCTTACGCAGTAGGTGTATGGATTTAAGAAGTTTAAAGATACATTTGGTAATGGGCTAACTCCAATATTAATGGTATCTGAGCTTACACAACCTGTAGTATTAGTAACCACAACAGAGTATGTACCAACTGTGTTAACATTTAAAGTAGGAGTTGTAGCACCAGTACTCCACTGATACGTATTACCTGCGCCATAACCAGCATATAAAGTAATAGAACCACCTTGACAGAAAGTGGTGTCAGAACCTAAAGTAACGATTGGGAAGGCTCCTAATCCAATTGTAATGGTATCTGATAAACTACAACCGTTAGAGTTGGTAGCTTTTACCCAATATTGTCCAGGATTTGTAACATTAATACTTGAGCCAACTGAACCAGTACTCCATTGATAAGTATTTGCCACTGTATTGGCATTGATAATAACTGGTAAAGAACAGAAAGTAGTGTCATTTCCAAGATTTGGAGTAGGGGTTGTTTTGATAACAATTCTTACTGTATCATAAGTAATACAACCAGATAAATCTCCAGTTACAGTATATGTTTTAGTTCCACTTACATTAGCAATTGGGTTTGCAATGTTGCTAGCTGATAATTCGCTTGCTGGCGACCATGAATAAGTAATATTTGATACTTGACCAAAGCCAGTATTTGGACGTTGCGCCATACTACCAGATGTAACCAAAGAAGTACAAATTGCAGGGTTACTATCTTCATTTCTCCAAACAGAAGACGTGAAAGGTGTAGTAGATTGAGCTACAGAAATATTATCAGTATAACCTGATGAAGTATTATCAAAACATGTTTCAATAATGATATTAGAAACACCATCCCATACAAATGGAGTTGATAAGGTGTGTGTGTTTGTACCTGATACAACCGAATAGCTAGGAGAGTTGAAATATGTTGTAAAACCTGTTGTTTGAAAAGCTGTAATATTTGTTAGAGTAGTAGTAGCAATTGCTAGCTTGTAGTTTAAGTATGGCCCTGAACTATTTAGGTTGGTTGCGTTAAAAGAAATAGAGGTGATATTTCCAGCAACTACTCCAGCAGCTGTTAATTCAGATGCAAGATATAAGAACTGATGCCTTGCACCTTCATAAAAATTACCATAAGGAGTAGGGTAAGAAGTAGAGGTGTTTTGTATAGTACCTGCTCCAATTTGTTTAACAGAACTATAATTAGCATTTAATTGAACTGGAACACCCAAGCAAACTGTGTCATTTGGTAAAATGCTAGTTGTAAATATAGGAGAACGATTTATTGTTAAGTTCGTTGTATCGTTCAAGGCTGTACCATCTCCAGCAGCTGTTGTATAAGCTTTTAATTTATAAGTGCCTAAAGTAGATAAGTTAAAGTTGGTAGCTAAAGTAAAATCTTGAGTAGCTGTACTTGCTAAAGTACCACTTGTTAGCGCTAATGTGTATGTGCTAGGATTTGGGCCTGTTGTATTAACTGTAATAGTTGTTGGTTGAGTTGAAAAATCAGCAGTAGCTGAACCAAAGTTTTTTAAACGAGTAATGATTGTATCATTTCCAAAACATTTTTTGCTTGTTAATGGCGTTACAAATGCGCTAATCCCTAAGTCAAATGGTGAAGGAGGTAAAAACTCAAATTGAATTTGAGGTTTAGTTTGTAAATTAGATAAACACGCTACACCACATTGTGGTGCTCCATCAGCTTGCACATAAATATAACCATTTGTAACAGCTGTACTATATGTTCTTACAACACCAGTAGAAGTATATGCTGAAACTTGATCAAAACATACATCTAACAAGATATTATCTACACCATTCCACATAAAAGGGGTAGAAAGAGTTAACATATCAAAACCACCAGCTACAGGACTGTAACTTGGGTTAATGTAATGTTGAGTTAAGCCAGTAGCATCATATGTTGTAGCGTTAGTAGCGGTTGTATGTTTCAGTTTAATGCTATAGTTTGGTAATGGATTAGTTACGCCAGATACAACGTACCATCCTAATTTAGTTATGGTGCCACCAAATACGCCGGCTGCATTTAATTCGGCAGCTGTATAAACAGTTTGTGCATGTAAACTTCTATAAAACTCATTAATTGGACCAGGTGAAGTAGTGCTATGAGCAGTAGTACCAGGACCTAGTATAACATTAATTTGTGCTTGAATAGTTGAACTCAATAATAATAAGCTAACTACAATGGTTTTAAAATTAAAGTAGATTTTTTTCATAAAATAATAAAAATTAAAAAGTTCCATTTTCAGGTATTATTTTAATTATCTGATTATGGAACTAAGTTTCGGGCAAAATTACTAAAAAAATCCTTAAAATGGACGAATATTATTCGTTAAATTATATTCCTAAATGGGTAAATTCGCCGAAACTTACAATATCCCATACATATTGAATTTTTACTTACATTTACTACCCACTTTTTTACTTAAATTTTGATTCCAAAAGATACCATAGATAAGATTATTGAAGTTTCCAGGGTGGAGGATGTCATTGGAGATTTTATAACACTTAGGAAAAGAGGTGCTAATTTATTGGGTTTATGTCCTTTTCATGGCGAAAAAACGCCTTCTTTTACCGTTTCTCCAGCTAAAGGTATTTACAAATGTTTTGGATGTGGTAAGTCGGGTACTTCTGTTAATTTTATAATGGATCACGAAAGTCTTTCGTATCCCGAGGCTTTAAAATATTTGGCTAATAAATATGGTATTGAAGTTATTGAAAAAGAAATATCAGTAGAAGAAAAAGCTCAGCAAAATGAGCGTGAAAGCTTGTATATTGTAATGCAATATGCTCAAAAATATTACACCGATTTATTATTAAATGATGATTTGGGGCGTTCTATCGGTTTAGGATATTTTAAGGAGCGAGGATTTTCTCAGCAAATTATCGATAAATTTCAATTAGGTTATAGTAGCGATGAGCGTAAACTGTTTTCTGAAACGGCGGTAAAAAATGGATTTAAGCCAGAGTATTTAGTTAAAACGGGTATGTCTATCTTATCTAATAATTATGTAGAGGGAAATCCAATAACTATTCAAGATATTTTTGATAGATATACAAGTCGTGTAATGTTTCCAATACATAACATTTCAGGTAAAGTTATTGGATTTGGAGGGAGGATTTTAACTAATGATAAAAAATTAGCAAAGTATATTAATTCGCCTCAAACTGAGATTTACGATAAAAGTAAAACTTTGTACGGATTGTTTCAAGCTAAAAAGCAAATCATACAAGATGATAATTGTTATTTAGTAGAAGGCTACACGGATGTGATTTCTATGCATCAAGCAGGAGTTGAAAATGTGGTGGCATCGTCGGGTACTTCACTCACAGTAGAGCAAATTAAATTAATTCATCGCTTTACAAAAAACATTACTATTTTGTATGATGGCGATTTTGCTGGGATTAAAGCCAGTTTTAGAGGAATAGATTTAATTTTAGAGGAAGGGATGAATGTGAGAGTTTTGCTATTCCCAGATGGTGACGATCCAGATTCGTATAGTAAAAAAGTAACTTCCGAAGAGTTTATAAATTTTATAAAAAGCAACAGTAAAGATTTTATTTCTTTTAAAACAAACTTGTTGTACAAGGAGGTAGAAAATGACCCAATAAAACGTGCCGAGTTAATTAAAGATATTGTTGAAAGTATCTCAGTAATTCCTGATGCTATTAATCGTTCAGTATATGTAAAAGAGTGTTCAAAGATTATGGATATATCCGAACAGATTTTACAAACGGAGGTTAATAAATTAATTCGTAAAAAAGCCAATAAACAATTACCAAAAGATACTGGGGAACAGCAACCTGAAAATATTGAATCGGAAAATGCTTTATTAATTGCTGAAGAAAAACCGCAAGATATAATTTTAGATAATGAAGAGCGAGAGTTGTTACGAATGATGATGCAATACGGAAATGTATTGGTAGAAGTTGAAGCCGAAGATACAGATAACATTCAACAATCGTTTCAATTGACAGTGTGCGAATACGTGGTATTTGAATTGTGGCGAGATGAGTTAAGTTTCATAAATCCCATTTATCAAATGGTGTTAGATGAGTTTCATCATCAGTTAGAAAAGTGGGTAATCCCAACATTACAAACATTTATTCATCATTCAAACCCGGCAGTAGCTAAGGTAGCAATAGATATTGCTTCGGTAAATGAAGTGGTAAGCGATAAATGGGAGAAATTAGGTGTAACGGTTGCGCAAGAAATTCATCATTTAAAAAAGGGAATTGAACATCAATTATTTTCTTTAAAAGATAAACGATTGGGTAAATTACTTGTAGAGGCAAGGGAATTACTTAAAGTAGCCGACCCATTTGAAAATAAAAACGCTTATGAATCTTTAATGATACTCGAAAATAAAAAGAAGCGAGTTAATAAAATACTTGGTCGTATAGTTATTCGATAAGAATGAGTAAATAATTTGTTCATTAATTTTATTTAGCTTATTTTTAGTTTCCTTGAAAATAACTCGTTTTATAGCTGTTGTATTTATTTTTCTTTCTGCATCAATTTGCGGTCAGGTTTCTATTGATTCCTTAAAAAAACACACCGATTATGTCAGTAATATTATTGATAATGGTGATTATGAAAAAGCAAAAATTGAAGCTGAAAAACTTTTACAATTATCTTTAAAAAGTAATTATAAGATTGGAGTAGCCGAATCATATAACTATAAAGGAATAATTGATAGAGATCAAGCTAGCTTACGTGATGCACTTGATAATTATTTAAAAGCACTAGCCTTGTTTGAAGAATTAAAGATGCCTGTAAAAGTAGCAGGTATTCAAAATAATATTGGATTAATTTATGCTGAAATTAAAGAATACCGCACAGCTTTATCTTACTATTTTAAAGCAGTTAAAATAAATATTGAACGGGATAAGAAATCAAATCTTGCTATTAATTATAACAACATTGCTACTTGTTATCAAAAATTAAAACAATACTCTTCTGCTCAAACCTATCTTTCTAGGTCATTGGCACTTCGTCAAGAAGTTAATGATACAATTGGAATGGCAATGGCCTATCATAATTTGGGGATTAACCAACAACTCACAGAAAATAAAGATTCAGCAATCGCATGTTTTAATAAATCTTTAAGTTACTTAAATGGTATGAGTGAGAACATTGGTCATGCTTATAATTATTTAGAGTTAGGAAATACTTATTTACAATTAGGTAAGTTAAATGATGCCGAGAAGTATTTATTGAGTTCTTTACGTATTTCGGAGAATAGCGAATTAGAAAGTATTAAAGGTGAAGTATGTAAGCACTTGAGTAATTTGTATTTTAAAAAAGAAGATTTTAAAAAAGCATATACTTATCAAGGGCTTTATTTAACGCTTAAAGATAATATTGAAAGTGCTGAAAATAAAAATGAATTAGTGAAGAAGGAGTTGGAGTATGATTTCTCAAAAAAACAAGAGTTGCAACGCAAAGACGCTGAAAATAAACAAGCCATGGCCGAAGCCGAAATTAGAAGCCAGCAAAAATTAATAACCTTAGCAGTGATAGGATTAATAATACTTTCGGGCTTAGTGCTTTTGGTGTTTAGAGGTTACAAGCATAAACAAAAAGCAAATGAAATAATATCTAAGCAAAAAGAATTAGTTGAACATAAAAACAAAGAAATTGTAGATTCGATTAATTACGCCAAGTATATTCAAACAGCCTTGTTACCATCGGATACGATGATTAAAAACTTACCCTTTAATTGTTTTGTTTTATTTAAACCTAAAGATATTGTAAGTGGCGATTTTTATTGGCTGCACGAACAAATAGATACAACAACTCAAAACAAAGAACTTTATATTGCTGCAGTAGATTGTACGGGGCACGGTGTTCCTGGTGCCATGGTAAGTGTGGTTGGTAATAATGGATTAAATCGTTGTGTAAAGGAATTTAATATTCATAATACGGGAAAAATACTTGATAAATTATCAGAATTAGTTGAAGAAACTTTTGAGAAAAGTGAGAAAGAACTAAAAGATGGAATGGATATCTCATTACTAAAATTAGAACATATAGCTAAGCTACCCAATAAAGTAAATGTTCAATGGAGTGGGGCTAATAATCCCTTATGGATAATAAGAAAAGGTGCTCAAAATATCGAAGAAATTATTGCTAATAAACAACCTGTAGGGAAATTTTTTAATAAAAAAGATTTCACAACCCATTATTTTACATTTGACAAAGGCGACCGTCTTTTTATTTTTACAGATGGTTATGCTGATCAATTTGGTGGTCCAAAAGGTAAAAAATTTATGTACAAGCAATTTAAAGAGGTGCTTCTTAATTCCTCTACACAGCCCCTACTTGAACAGAAAAATGCTCTTGATAAGGCATTTCTAAATTGGAAACAAGATGCAGACCAAGTTGATGATGTTTGCATTATAGCTATTGAAATCTAAAAGATTTAGTTGGCGAATTACCTTTCTCACTGAGTTAAACCCTAAAACCATTTATTATAGGAGTTTAATTTATTTCCTTAATAATGTATATTTATCATATAATCTATAGATATGAAATTATTAAAGAAATTTTGCCTAGCATTTGTTTTAGTTGCATCATATCATGTTGCACAATCACAAGAAATAAGCCCCAAAATTATTGAAGTGTATGGGGATAAAACTCAAGAAATGGTTGCAAATGATGCGATACGGTTGAGTTTTTTAAATGATATTTTGCAAAATAGAGTCAAAATAATTGAAGAACCAATATCTGAAAACGAGAAATATTCAACTTTGTCGTCGGTTGGTTTATTAAATAAATACAACCCATCAATGACAAGAGAGGCTGTTTTTAACCCAGAAACATTTAATCCTTTAAAGTATGATTTTATTTTTTCGTCAAGAACAGTTGTAGCTTATAGAGTAGATAACACAAATTATTTGATTGTTATTGAACCTCAAAAAATTAATTAAGATTTATCTAAGATAATTAAATTATAAAGTATGAAAGACATAATTAAGAAATACTTATTACTTATAGGTTTTGCTCTCTCTACGGTAGGGTATTCGCAAACCTACAATATGAATAATACAAATGTTACAACTTGTAGTGGCACATTTTATGATTCTGGTGGTAATGGTGGAAATTATTCGGCTAGTGAGACTTATACTAAAACTTTTTGCCCAACACCAGGACAGAAGTTGCAGTTTATATTTACAGCTTTTCAAACTGAGTCTATCACATTTGATTGGTTGGCAATTTATGATGGACCAAACACTTCTGCTCCTTCTTTAGGGGTGTATGCCGGTACTACAGGTCCTGGAACAGTGCAAGCTTCACCAACTAATACATCTGGTTGTATTACATTTGTATTTAAATCTGATGGAAGTGTTAATTATTCAGGATGGGCGGCAACTATTTCATGTTTTACACCTTGTGAAACCATTAATTCAAATTTTATAAGTTCATCACCTGCGCCAGTTGGTGGTATTATAAGGGTATGTCAGGGACAAACTGTAAGTTTTACAGGTAATGGTACTTTTTCTTCAGGAAGTAGCGCTGGTGCAACTTATACTTGGGACTTTGGAAATTCAACTACTGGAAATGGTACAACAGCTTCTACATCTTATAGCGCTGCTGGTGTTTACGCTGTTAATTTAAACATTAATAAAGGTGGCTGTGTCAATAATAATAAGTTTAACCAAATTGTACAAGTTTCCACAACACCTTCATTTACTGCTACAACTACTAATACAACATCTATTTGTTTAGGACAGACTGCTACATTAATAGGTTCTGTAACTCCCGTTCCTTTTGTTAAAAACTGTACACCTCCAGTCTCTGGAACCACATTTTTACCAGATGGATCAGGGGTGTCATATAGTACATCAATCGTAGTAGATTGTTATGGTTCTGGTCAAACTATTACTTCTGCCTCTGATATACAAAGTATCTGTTTAAATTTAGAACATTCCTACCAAGGTGATTTATCAATACAAATTATCTGTCCAAATGGTCAAACTTGTAACCTAAAAGATTACCCAGGCGGTGCTTATAATTATTTAGGTGCCCCATTAGATGATCCAGCTGTTGGACCAGGAGTAGGAGCTAATTATTGTTTTTCAATGTCAGGTAGTGTGCTTCTTGTTAATGGACCAACAGTTGCTGGTCAAGGTTCCCCTGCTTACACATCCATTCAAGCAGGTACTTATTTGCCAACAGGTAATTTTAGTAGTTTAGTTGGTTGCCCTATGAATGGTTCTTGGACTATTAAAGTTACAGATAATTTGGGAGCAGATAACGGTTATATTTTTAACTGGGATGTGAACTTTACAACTCCTCCACCTCCTGCTTCGTCATTTACCCCTGTTATTACATCTCAAACATGGTCTGGTACTGGCATTACTGGCACATCTGGTAATAACGCAACTATTCAACCATCTACTACAGGCGTACATTGTTATACGCTTACAGCAACTGATAATTTTGGATGTAGTTATAATACAGTGCGATGTGTTACTGTAACGCCTGGCCCTTATGCAGGTGTAAGTAATACAGTAGCTTTATGTAACTCAGCTGCTACTACTAATTTATTTACAGCATTAGGCTCTGGTGTTTCTACAACTGGAACATGGTCTGGCCCTGCACCAGCATTAACTGGTGGGCATCTAGGTACTTTTAATCCAGCAACACATACACCTGGCACTTATAATTATACTTACACTGTTCCTGGAACTGGTTCGTGTCCTCCAGCTACAGCCGTTGTAAGTGTTACTGTAAGACCAAATCCTTCAGCTACATTAAGTTTTACAAATCCTACTTGTGGTAATAATAATGGTATTATTGTCATAAACAATACATCAAGTGGTGGACAGACGGTTACTAATTTTACAAGTAGTATTGGTGCTGTTTCGGGGCAAACAGTTACTGGTTTAGGAGCTGGCTCACCTATTATTACTTTAACAAATAACTTTGGTTGTATTTTTACGGTATCCACCACATTAACCAATCAGCCTGGACCAACAAATATTACTACAACATTTACCAATGCCACCTGTGGAAATAACAATGGTTCAATTGCCTTTGGAACTCCTACTGGCGGTACAGGACCATATACTTATGCTGTAAATGGTGGTGCGTTTACAGCTTCTTCGCCAACCACAGGACTTGCACCAGGAACGTATTCGATCTCGGTTAAAGATGTAAATGGATGTACATTTACTAAAACTGTTTCAATTACTAATATACCAGGCCCTACTGCAATAGCTGGTACTACTACTCAAGCTAGTTGTAATACTAATAATGGTACATATAATATTACTGGTGTAACTGGCGGAACTGCTGCATATACATATAGCGTTAATGGAGTTTCAACTACAAGTTTAACAACAGGTTTAGCAGCTGGAACGCACACTGTTTTAGTTAGAGATGCCAATGGATGTACTTATAGTACTACTTTTATCATTCCGTCTTCAAATGGACCATCTAGTTTTACGGTAAATACTACAAATGCAAGTTGTGGTACAGCCAATGGTACTTCAACAGTAAGTGGTGTGATTGGTGGTACACCTACTTTTAGTTTCTCGTTTGATGGTGGCGCATTTTCAACTGCAACAACTACAACTGGTTTATCTGCTGGAACTCATACGGTAGTTATAAGAGATGCTAATTCATGTACTTTAGCAGTTACGTATAATGTTGCTAATAATGCTCCTCCTACGGCTTCTATTACAAGTTCACTAAATGTATTGTGTAATGGTGCAAGTACAGGTAGTTTGTCAGTTTCACCTTCAGGTGGTACAGCGCCATTTACTTATACCTTAACTGCTCCAACACAAACAAATACTACAGGTAATTTTACAGGCTTAGCAGCTGGTGCATATAATATTACAGTGAGAGATAATTCTGGGTGTACTGCAACCGTTTCTGCTACATTAAGTCAACCAACAGCATTAACTGGTACTACAAATTCTATTCCTGTAAATTGCTTTGGTGGTGCTACAGGTAATGTATCTGCCACTGGTAGTGGAGGTGTAGCACCTTATACTTATTTGTGGCCAGCTTTAGGTAATAGTACGTTATCTTCGGTAAGTGGAGTGTCTGCAGGAACATATTCGGTAACCATTACTGATGCTAATAATTGTACTTTTATTCAATCAGTTGTTGTAAACCAACCTACGCTTTTAAGTTTAACTTCAACAATTACCCCAGCTACTTGTGGAAATGCAAACGGTACAGCTACGGTTACTGCAACTGGCGGTACAACACCTTATACATATAATTGGAGTAATGGTGGTACTACCGCATCTACTTCAGGCCTTGGAAACGGAACTCATACTGTAACTGTTACAGATTTTAATGGATGTGTAGCTACAAGAACGGTTAATATTACAAATATTCCTGGTCCTACAGCCGTATCTGGAAATACTTCATTAGCAGGCTGTAATTTGAATAATGGAACATACACTGTTACAGGAGTAACAGGTGGAACACCTGCGTATTCATATAGTGTTGATGGTGTGGCAACAACATCGGTAACAACTGGCTTAGGTGCAGGTACACATAATATATTGGTAAGTGATGCTAATGGATGTACTTATACAACCACATTTAGTATTAATACAGCTAATGGTCCTACTAGTGCAAATGTTGTAACTACTAACGCAAGTTGTGGTTCAGCTAATGGTTCAGCAACGGTAACAACAGTTACTGGAGGAACGGCACCATATGTTTATTCATTTAATGGAGGTGCCTTTGGTGCACCAAATAATATTTCAGGTATTGCCGCTGGAACTCATACAGTAGTTATTAGAGATGTTAATACATGTACACTTCAAGTAACTTTTACTGAATTAAATAATAGTGGACCTACAGTGGCAGTTACTAGTTCGTTAAATATTTTATGTAATGGCGGTTCAACAGGTAGTGTGTCGGTTTCTCCATCAGGTGGCAGTGCACCATTCTCATACACTTTATCTCCGCCAGTACAAACAAATACAACAGGAAACTTTACTGGATTACCTGCTGGCTCGTATAACATTGTAGTTGCGGATAATTTTGGATGTACAGCTACTACTTCAGTTACATTAACTGAACCATCTGCTCTTACTTTAACCACATCTTCAACACCTGCTAATTGTTTTGGTTCATCAACAGGAACTGTTACTGCCTCAGGTTCAAATGGCACACCGCCTTATTCTTATTTGTGGCCAGCGTTAGGTGCGAGTACAAGTTCAATTGTTACAAATGCACCTGCAGGAACTTACTCAGTTACCTTAACAGATGCTAATGGTTGTACAATTACACAAAGTGTTACTGTAACACAACCAACTTCATTAACATTAACATCAACCTTAACTGCTGCAACTTGTGGTAATGCAAATGGTTCAGCTTCTGTTACCGCTTCAGGTGGAACACCTGCTTATTCATATACTTGGGATACAGGCTCTACGGGAAGTGTGTTAAGTGCTGTATCGGCTGGAGTTTATTCTGTTACAGTTACTGATTTTAAAGGCTGTGTTTTAACAAATACAGTTAATATTACTAATATACCAGGACCTACCGCAATAAATGGAACTTCATCATTGGCGGGTTGTGGACTGTCAAATGCTTCATATACTATTACAGGAGTAACTGGCGGAACTGCACCTTACACTTATAGTGTAAATGGTGTTTCTACTACAACTCTTACGAATGGATTATCTGCCGGAACACACACTGTTTCGGTTACCGATGTTAATGGTTGTTTCTTTACAACGACATTTAATGTAGGAACAACTGCTGGACCGACTTCTGCTAGCGTAACTACATCTAATGCTTCTTGTGGTTCAGCAAACGGTACAGCAACTGTAGTGTCAGTTACTGGAGGTACTTCTCCATATCAATACTCATTTGATGGTGGTTCCTTCTCAGTTACAAACTCTACAACAGGATTAACAGCATCAATCCATACTTTAACTATTATGGATGCTAATTCATGTACTTTAACAACTACTTATAATGTGTTAAACAATGGTTCACCAACAGCAAGTATTAATAGCTCAACTAATACTACTTGTTTTGGTGGAAATAATGGAGGATTCTCAATTTCTGGTTCTGCAGGAAGCGGAGGACCTTATTCATACACATTAACTGCACCATTTCAAACATCAACTTTAGGTACATTTACAGGGTTAAGTTCTGGAAATTATACAGTAATAACTGCTGATGGTGTAGGTTGTACAACAACTACTACTGTAAATATCTCTCAACCATCGGCTGTAACTTTAACTGTAACATCTATACCAGCAAAATGTTTTGGTGCACCAACTGGTACTATTAACATCGTTGGAGCTGGAGGTACAGGCGCTTATACCTATAGTTTAAATGGTGGGTCTCAGCAAACAGTACCTTCATATACTGCAGTAGGGCAAGGAAATTATATGATTACAATAGCAGATGCTAATAATTGTACAGCTACACAAACAGTTTCTGTAACAGAACCATCTCCTTTAACCATAACAGTTTCTACACAAAATGCAAATTGTACGGCTGCTAATGGTGTTATTACAACAACTGTAAATGGTGGAACACCAATTTATACTTACACATGGTCTGCGGGTGGTGCAGGAGCAACTTTAAGTAATGTGCCAGGTGGTACATATACTGTAATTACTACAGATGCCAACAGTTGTACCTTATCTGCTGTAGCGGTAGTTAGTGTTACACCTGGAGGAACATCATCTATAATTAATAAAACAGATGTTACTTGTAACGGATATAATGATGGTACATTAACAGCAGCGCCAGTAGGAGGTGCGGCACCATTTACCTTCTCTTGGTCTCCAAGTGGGCAAACATCGGCAACCGCTACTAATTTAGCTCCTGGAACACATACTTGTGAAATTACGGATTTTTATGGTTGTAAATCATTTACAACGGCTGTTATCACACAACCTACTGTTCTTACTGCCATTATGAATTCAAATAATGTGAAGTGTTTTGGAACAGCTACTGGTACTTTAAATGCTGCTGGAACAGGTGGAACAGGCCCTTATACTTATTTATGGCCTACATTAGCTAGCACATTAAATACAGTACCAAATGTAGCTATTGGTACTTATAGCTGTGTTATCACAGATGCGAATAATTGTTCTATTACTCAAACAATTTCTGTTACCGAGCCAACAGATATTACCCTTACAGCTTCTGTTACACCTGCTAATTGTAATCAATCTAATGGTTCGGCAACTGTTACGGCAATGGGAGGAGTACCAGCGTATTCATATTCTTGGAGTGCAGGTTCAACAACGGATAATCAACAAAATTTATCAGGAAACACTTATACTATAGAAGTGAAAGATGCGAATAATTGTATAAAAACTTTAGCGGTTACTGTACCAAATGTTGCAGGACCAACAATAAGTATTTTAACACAAACAAATGTATCTTGTAATGGAGCTTGTGATGGTGCAGCTACAACATCAGTTACTGGTGGTGTAGGTCCTTATATTTATTCATGGAGCAACGGAAATGTAAGTTCTATTGCTACTAATTTATGTGCACAATTATATACTGTTTCAGCTACTGACCAAGCTGGTTGTGTCGCCTCTACAAGTGTAAATATTACCCAACCGTCTGTATTAACCGTAACGGTATTACCAAGTGATCCAAAATGTTTTGGTGCAATTAATGGTGGTGGTATTGCTGCTGCACTTGGTGGAACTCCTAGTTATACTTATGCTTGGACAGGCGGTGGTGGTTCAAATGCTGCCTCTAATCCATTAGGAGCTGGAAATTATGGTTTAACTGTAACTGATGCAAATGGTTGCGTTGCTTCCGCATCAATGACCCTGAATAATCCACCTGCTATGGCGGCGAGTATAACCTCTACAAATGTAAGTTGTTTTGGTGTGTGTGATGCAACTGCAATTGGTTCAACAACTAATAATATTGGAGTAGTAGATTATCAATGGATTGGAGGACCAAGTCCAATATTCTCTCAAACAGCTTATAATTTATGTGCAGGAACATATACTCTAATTGCAACTGATCAGAACTCGTGTACTGCTAACGCACAAGTTGTTATTACTGAACCTGCTGCATTAACAGTAAGTATTCCAACAACAGGCACTATCACTTGTAACGGTGGTAACAATGGTTTTGCAACAGCTTCAACCACAGGCGGTACAACTCCATATACTTATTCATGGTCGGGTGCAGCAGCGGCAAGTGGTAATAGTAATAATGCAAATAATTTACCTGCAGGTAATTATACAGTAACTGTTACTGATGATCATAACTGTGTGGCTACAGCAAATACAACAATTATTGAACCTGCTCCATTTGCAACAACATTAACAACAACAGATCCTTTATGTAATGGTTCTACAGATGGTACTGCTAATATTGTTTGGTCGGGTGGTGTTGGTATTCCAACTGTATTGTGGCAACCTGGATTGCAAAGTGGTCCATCTGTAAATACTTTAGGAGCAGGTAATCAAACTGTAACTATTTCATATAACTCAACTTGTTCTTCTTCATTAACCTTTACATTGAATCAACCAGCAGCTTTAACGGCAGTTGTATCAAATACTAATTCAAATTGTGGTCAGTCTAATGGTTCGGCTTGTGCAGTAGTAGGTGGCGGTACTGGAACTTTAAGTTATTTATGGAGCAATGGTGTTACTACATTGTGTAATAATAATATTTTAGCTGGTGCTTATACATTTACTGTAACAGATGCTAATGGATGTACAGAAGATGCAAGTGCACTTGTAAATGATATATCTGGCCCTGTAGTTACTATCAACAGTTTTACAAATGTAACTTGTTATGGATTATTTAATGGTGGAGCTACAGCCAGTATTACAGGAGGTGTTCCTGCTTATTCAATAAACTGGACTGGAGCTCAAGCTTCAGCTAATACAGGTACATTAGTTACAAATTTTGGAGCTGGGTTACATAATATAACAGTTACTGATATGGCAGGTTGTGTGGGGACAGCCTCAGTAGATATAACTGAACCAGCACTATTTGTAAGTGCAATTGGTAGTTCTACTAATATCTCTTGCTTTGGTTTAAGTGATGGTGGAGCAACTGTTTTAGTAAATGGAGGCACTACACCATATACTTACGCATGGACTCCGAGTGCTCAGACTAATTCAATATTAATAAATGTTGTAGCGGATACCTATTCTGTAAATGTTACAGATGCTAATGGATGTACAACTACATCATCTGTGGTTATAACACAACCACAAGCTTTAGTTATTGCAGCGTCTAGTTTTACAAATATTTCGTGTTTCGGTGGAAATAATGGTCAGATTTCAACAACTATTCAGGGAGGTACACCAGGTTATACCCATGTTTGGAATCCTACACAACCAGGAAACACATCTTCTCCGAATGGTTTAGGTGCTGGCGCTTATAGCTTCACGGTTACAGATATGAATAACTGTAGTGTTACTGCTAATTTTAATTTAACTCAACCTTCTGCCTTAACTTCTACTTACACTGCTTTACCTGCAACTTGTGGTCAAGCGAATGGTTCTGCGAGTGTGAATATTGGAGGAGGAATTCCTAGTTACTCTGTAAGTTGGAATACAGCACCAATTCAAACTGGTTTAACTGCAATTAATATGGCTCCAGGTACATGGACTGCTAATATTACAGATGCAAATGGTTGTCTTTTATCTCAAACTGTCAATATTATTGCGCCACCAGTTCCAACTATTACAAGTTTTAGTGTAACTCAACCTAGTTGTTTTGGTTTATCTGATGGTGAAATTATCATTAATTATAGTGCTGGTACTGCACCTTATACCGTTGCATGGTCGAGCCCTATCTCTCAAACATTAACTTCATCAGCCTTAACACAAAGTGTAGCTGGGATTGCGTCAGGAGTTTATACTGCTACATTAACAGATAGTTATGGTTGTACAACTTCTCAACCAGTTAATGTAACACAGCCTGGATTATTAACTTTAGTGGTTTCGCCAAACGTTACAATTTGTTATGGTCAAACTACACAATTAAGCGCATCAGGACAAAGTGGAACACCTGCTTATAGCTATACTTGGTCGCCAAATCCGTTTGTTGGAGGCGGTCCTCATACTGTAAATCCAACTGTAAACTCTCAATATACAGTAACGGTTGCAGATAGTAAAGGTTGTTCTCCATCTCCTAAAGTAATTAATGTGAGCGTTACACCATCTTTAGCTATTTCAGCTACATCGGCTACAAGATGTGATGGAGAATCAGTGTTCTTCACACCTACAATTACTAGCCCAGGAAACGGCGGTCCATACACCTATAATTGGACGCCAAATACAAGTAATACGCCAACTTTAACAGCAACAGGTAGTGCACCTTCGGTTCAAACTACTACTACTTATACATTGGTAGTGGATGATGGATGTACAATTCCAACGGCTGCAGCTGTATTTACATTAATTACCAATCCAAAACCTACAGTTGATTTTGTGGCAAGTACAACAGTTGCTTGTGCTCCTGCAACTATTGATTTTACGGCTACCCCAGGATCTGCTGGTAATTATACTTATTCTTGGTTGAATGATAATAAAAATTCGATGGGAACAGGAAATCCAATTACTTACACATTCCCAGATTCAGACTCGATAGATGTGAGCGTTACTATAACGGATAATGTTACGGGTTGTAGTAATTCATTGGTAAAAACAAATTATATTGTTTTACATAAACAGCCAATTGCTTCTTTCTATCCAGACCCACAATCAACTAGTGTATTAACACCATCTGTGAATTTTGTAAATACATCTATGGGGGCGAGTATTTATTATTGGAACTTTGGAGATCCATCTGCAAGTCCAGCTAATAATACATCTACATTAACTAACCCTGGTCATTTTTATGACAATGCTGGTAACTATAATGTGTATTTAATTGCTACATCTGCTTTTGGCTGTAAAGATACCGCTTATGCAAGTGTTGAGATTGTACCAGACTTTGCAGTTTATATTCCAAATGCCTTTACACCTGATGGTGATGGACTGAATGATATATTCCAACCAAAAGGTGTAGGAATTAATGAAGACGAATATAGAATGGATATTTATGATCGTTGGGGTGAGAATATTTTCTCGAGTACAGAATTTAGAAAAGGATGGGATGGAAGTGTGAAAGGAAATTCTAAAATTGTACCTCAAGGTGTTTATGTATATAAATTATTTATTACAGACTTACAAGGAAATAAACATCCATTTGTAGGGCATGTAACTGTTACACATAAGGAAACACCACAATAAAAATTAAGCCGCCCTTAAAAGGCGGCTTTTTTATTTGAATTAATTTGTAATTTCGCCCAAATTTATTTTATGACGAATATTGCCATATTTGCGTCGGGTGAAGGAACTAATGCCGAGAATCTTATGAGTTATTTTAATAACCATAAACTTATAAAGGTAAAGATGGTAGTTACAAATAATGAATCGGCAGGAGTTGTTGCAAGAGCCGATAAATTTAAAAAAACAGTTCAAATTATCAGTAAACATGCCTTTAATGAATATACTCATCAGTTTATTGAATTTTTAAAGGCTGAGAAAATTAATTTAATTGTATTAGCTGGATTTCTTCTTAAAATTCCAGAGCCATTTGTAAAAGCGTTTCCAAATCAAATTATTAACCTTCATCCTTCATTATTGCCAAAATTTGGCGGAAAAGGCATGTATGGTATGCATGTTCATGAAGCAGTTATTCAGGCAGGGGAAACAGAAAGTGGAATTACTATCCACTACGTGAATGAAGAATATGATAAAGGGAATATAATTTTACAAGCTAAATGTGATATTAATAAAAAAGATACTCCACAATCGCTAGCTTTAAAAATTAGACAACTAGAGTTAGAATATTTGCCAAAGGCAATTGAACAGTTGGCTTAACGATTCTCTTCTTTCCAACGGTAATAGCAATCCATTACGCGGTAGTAAAGTTCATAACCCTCGTGAGACATAATGAATTCGTTGCTGAGGTAAAAACAATATTTCTTAAATCTATCAAAGTCAATCGTGTCATCGCCAGTGAGTTTACGAAGTACCTCGGCATTAAACTTTTTTTCTACAGCTTCTTTTATAAATATCTCTTCAAATATGGCTGCTAGTTTACGTTGTTCTTTTCCTTTTTTACTAAACTGCATATATAGCGCCGATATTGGGCTTTCCATAGCATTAATAGGTTTTGTTTTCGAATCATCAATCACCCTTTTCATATAATCTCTTTCATAGGGCTTTAACTTAAAACTACTTACAACCACTTGATTGAGTTTATAGGCTAAGGCTTGCATAACAATTCTAGATTCTTTTAATCCATTTTTATGAATGTTTGAAGCAGGAATCTTTAGCCTTACATACCCTACAAACGAGAAAATGATAGTGTCATTATCTTTAGCTATAACGGTAAATCTGCCGTTTCCATCACTCATTTGTCCGTGACCAGATTGAGAGTTTATAACATATACAAAAGGCATAGGAGTGATACTATCGGGTTCTACTACAATACCTTTAATAGCGTTTTGCCCAATTACAAGAACTGTGAAATGGAAGAAAAACAGAAAAAATATATTTGCTTTGCCTTTCAAGTACTAATAGACGACTTACTCAAAGGTAATTACTTATTCACATTTAGTTAATAATTTAACCTTTTTTGTAGAGATTTTTAAGCTTACCTTTACCATTAGCTATGGATGGTTTTATTGTATCGGCTCGTAAGTATCGCCCACAACATTTTAATACGGTTGTTGGTCAGAGTCATATTACAAATACATTAAAACAAGCTATTAAAAATGGAAAAATTGCGCAAGCCTATTTGTTTTGTGGGCCTAGAGGGGTGGGTAAAACTACTTGTGCGCGTATTTTTGCTAAAACTATAAATTGCACTAATCTTACTCCTGATGCTGAGGCTTGCGATACTTGTGAATCGTGTTTATCGTTTAATTCAGGTGCTTCTTTAAATGTTTATGAGTTAGATGCGGCCTCAAACAACTCAGTTGAGGATATTAGAAATTTAGTAGATCAAGTTCGTTTTGCGCCACAACTGGGGGATTATAAAGTGTATGTGATAGATGAGGTGCACATGTTATCAAGTGCAGCATTTAACGCTTTTCTAAAAACATTAGAAGAACCGCCAAAACACGCTAAATTTATTTTAGCTACAACCGAAAAGCATAAGATTATTCCAACAATTTTATCTCGCTGTCAGGTTTTTAATTTTAATAGAATTAAAACCGAAGATATTACAGGACAATTAGAGTATATAGCTAAAACGGAAGGCGTTTCTTATGAAATAGAAGCACTTCAAATTATTTCACAAAAAGCAGATGGTGGATTAAGAGATGCTTGTTCTATCTTCGACCAAATGGTTACTTTTACGGGTAATCAATTAACCTACAAATCGGTAGTTGAAAATCTACATGTTCTTGATTACGACTACTACTTTAAAATTACAGATGCTGCTCTTAACAACCGTTTGCCAGAAATAATGGTGACGTTTGATGAGATACTTAAAAAAGGGTTTGATGGACATAATTTTATAATTGGTTTTGGCGAACATTTAAGAAACTTATTAGTTTGTAAAGATCCGATAACTCTTAGCTTAATTGAGGCAAGTGATGCACTAAGAAAAAGATATGCTGAGCAGGCAAATTTAACGCCCATCATTTTTTTATTAAAAGCATTGTCTATTATAAATAAATGTGATGTTAATTATAAATCAGCTAAAAATCAACGATTACAAGTTGAAATGTCGCTGATGCAAATTGCTTATCTAAATGCCGCTTCACAAGAAGCGGAAAAAAAAAATGAGTTGAGTGCCACTACTTTTGAGCTTCCTTCTCAACAAGTTGTTAAAACAATTCCTCAAACATCAACGGTACAAAAGTTTACAGCCCAGCCTTTAGTTCAAACAAGTGCTAAACCTGTTGTGGGATTTAATGATTTAAAAATTAAATCTCAATTTATGCTGAAAGATCAAGTACAACCACAGCCAGTTGTAAGTGATGTGGAAGTAATACGAGAAGCAGTTTCAACAGAAGATATACCGTTATCAGATGAGCGAATAACCAATGCTATTAAAACAATAGCCGAGAATAAGGCTTCGCAAGGAAATAGACAACTGTACACCACATTAACTTCTAATAAAATTACGTTTAATCAATCTACAATTCAGATTGAATTGACTAATGAAGTGCAGAAAGAAATGTTGTTGAATGTAAAACAAGATTTATTAGATGAGCTAAGAAAATTATTGTCAAATAAGCAAACACAATTAGAAATATATGTGTCTCAGAGTGTATCTGAAATAAAGGCATATAAACCTAATGATAAATTCAAATTGTTACTTGAAAAAAATCCTCTGTTAGGCGATCTTAAGAAGCGATTTGATCTAGAGGTGGATTATTAACCCTTTATTTACACTGATAAAAATCAATATAGTCGATTTTTTTGGGTTTTTTACAACTTACTTTATAAAACATCGTACAATAAATTCGTAAGTTTGAAAAGGAACTTGTGTAATATTAAAAATTATGTCTAAAGTAAAGAAAATTGACCTTGCTTTACAAGGTGGAGGCTCTCACGGAGCCTATACGTGGGGGGTTATTGATAGATTGTTAGATGATGAACGCATAGAGATAGATGGTGTTTGTGGAACTGGAGTTGGAGCAATGAATGGTGTGTGTACTATTTATGGATTAAATAAGGGCGGAAGAAATTTAGCGAAACATAGTTTGGTTAAATTTTGGTATAAAATGTCGGAAGCGGGAAAATTATCTCCTTTGCAACCTAGCTGGTTTGATAAACTCCTTAGTCCTGGTAATATGGACTATTCACCAACTTATAAGTTATTTAGTTTAAGCACCGAAAATTTTACACCTAAACAACTAAATCCATTACAGTTTAATCCTCTTGAAAAAATCTTAGCGGAGGTTGTAAATTTTGATGAGTTAAAACAATTTGCCCCACAAAAATTATTTGTGTGTGCTACAAATGTTAAGACTTGCGAACCAAAAGTGTTTGGACACCAAGAAATAACAGCAAAATCAATTTTAGCTTCTACTTGTTTGCCATACTTACATGATGCTGTTGAGATAGATGGAGAATTTTATTGGGACGGTGGTTATAGTGGCAATCCCTTAATTCAGCCCTTGATTGATTATACACAAGATACAGATGATATACTTTTGGTTCAAATTAATTCAAAGAATATCCGTTCGATTCCAACTAATGTGGAGGGCATAAAAAATAGGGTTGATGAGTTAAGTTTTAATACATCATTAATGCTAGAGTTAGAACTAATACAATTTAAGCAACGATTAGTTGAAAAAGGAATTACTCTTGATGGAGAATTAAAACCTGTTTATCTTCATAACATCTGTGCCGATGAAACATTTAATGATTTTACGTTATCCTCTAAGTTTAATACGAGTTGGGATTTTATGATGTATCTTAAAGATTTAGGTTATAAAGCCTGTGATGACTGGTTAGCAAAGAACTTTAATAATATTGGTAAACAAAACACATTAAAATTTAGTTAGATTTTAGGATGTTATTTTTTGCGTTTAATTTTTGCTAGTTCCATAATTTTTTGCCCACTCAATAAAATTTTCAGCTTCTAAAGTTGGGCTTAATGATGGTGAAACTGGAATACCATTATTAATAGAGTTGCTATTTTGCATATTAAGTAAAAATAGGGTTAAACCCAGATTATGCATTAGCAATTCTATTACGAGCTAAAATCCCTGTAAAATATGAAGCTTCGCAACTTTTTCTCTTTCACCGTAGCAGTGGCTACGCTTCATTCGTAAAAGTTCATATTTTATTAGGCTTTTAACTCTCACTACTAATTTCTAATGCACAATCTGGGTTAAAAAAGCTGTGAATTTAATGTTTTTTGTAACTTATTCTAATGTTTTTAACGTTCAGTGTCCTTGTATATGCTTCATCTAGCAAATTCCTTAAAGAATTTTTGTATCTTCGCAAACTTTAAAAAAATATAATAATGGTTTCTGTTAATGGTGTTACGGTTTCTTTTGGAGGATACAATTTATTTGATAATGTTTCTTTTTTAATTAATCCAAAAGATAGAATTGGATTAGCTGGAAAAAATGGCGCAGGTAAAAGTACGATGCTAAAACTATTGGCTGGTTTGCAATCACCAACTAAAGGAGAAATTTCTATCCCAAAAGATTGTAAGATTGGTTATTTACCTCAAGACATGATGCATCAGCATGGTAGAACCGTTTTTGAAGAAACCGAAACTGCCTTTGCTGAGATTCAAGCCATGCAAAAAAGACTTGATGATATCAACCATCAATTAGAAACTCGCACCGATTATGAGAGCGACTCATATATGCAGCTCATAGAAGATTTAACAGAGATTAATGCAAGATTAGATGTAGTTGGGGCGGGTAATACAAGTGAGGAGATAGAAAAAGTATTGCGTGGTTTAGGCTTTGAACGTAAAGAGTTTACTAGACAAACTTCGGAGTTTAGTGGAGGCTGGAGAATGCGAATAGAATTAGCTAAACTACTACTTCAAAAGCCAGATGTATTATTATTAGATGAACCAACCAATCACTTAGATATTGAGGCAATTCAATGGTTAGAAGAGTTTATGGAAACTTTTAGTGGTGCAGTTGTTTTAATAAGTCACGATAAAACTTTTTTAGATACTGTAACCAAACGAACCATTGAGATTGTAAATCAAAAAATATACGATTACAAAACAAATTATTCTCATTACCTTGTTTTGCGTGAGGAAAGAAGAGAGCAACAAGAGAATGCGGCAAAAAATCAGCAGCGCATCATTAATCAGTATGAAACTTTAATTGATAAAAACAGAGCCAAGGCTAGCAAAGCCGCCTTTGCACAATCGTTAATTAAAAAGTTAGATAAAATGGAAAGGGTAGAGGTAGATGATGTTGATACGGCTGCGGTGCGTTTTCGTTTTCCGGCTCCTGCCCATAGTGGTAAGATTGTAATCACAGCAGAACATGCTGGAAAAAAATACGACCAAAAACAAATATTTTCGGACGCTAATTTTATTATTACTAAAGGCGAAAAGATAGGCTTGGTTGGTAGAAATGGCGAAGGTAAATCAACCATGATGAAGATGATTGCTGGTAAAATTCCCTTTGATGGAACGGTGCAATTAGGGCATAGTGTGTTAATGGGTTATTTTGAACAAGACCAAGAAGAAAAATTAAACTTAAATAAAACAGTTTTTGAAACTATTGATGAGCTAGCAGTAGGTGAGGTTAGAAAGCAGGTTCGTACCTTATTAGGGTCGTTTTTATTTGGTGGCGATGATATTGATAAAAAAGTGAAAGTATTAAGTGGAGGAGAAAGAGGACGCTTAGCCTTGTGTAAGTTATTATTAGAACCATATAATTTATTGTTACTAGATGAGCCAACCAATCACTTAGATATTAAATCGAAAGAAGTATTAAAAAATGCCTTATTAGATTATGAAGGTACTGTGGTAATGGTAAGCCATGATAGAGATTTTATGGCGGGTATGTGTAACCGTTTGTTTGAGTTTAGAGATGGACATGTAAAAGAGCATCTTTGCGACATCAAGGAATTTATGGAGATTAGAAAGGTAGAGCGACTCAACGAACTTGATTTAGATAAATCGGGTGTAAAATCTTCTCCTGCTACTGAAAAAAAACAGCCAAGCACCTCTGAAATTGAGGCTGCCGAAAAAAAGAAGCAACAATCGCAAATACAATCGCAGTTAAAAAAGGTTGAAGAAAAAGTTACTCAATTAGAATCTGAAATTAAGCAAATTGATTTGCAACTGGCTAATCCAGATACATACAATGAATTAACTAAGAACCCTGATTTTTTTAATCAATATAATCAACTCAAAAATAATTTAGAGTTAGAGATGAAAAAATGGGAAGACCTAACTAACTCATTAAACGGATAGAAGTTTCTCTAAAGTTTAATTTTCTGAAATTGTTAATTGTTTTTTTAGCATTTAATTTTCGTTTTATTCATTATTAATTATCTTGTGCTTTACATTTTTTTATGAGGCATTACATAATTAAAATAATATTTTTTGTTTTTTATGTATTAGGCACGTCTTTAGTTGCTCAGCAAAAAGACACCTCTATGAATACCTTAGAAACAATAAAAGAAAATCCTTTATCTAAAACGCAGAAAAAATTCATCTATTTTATTTCAAACCGATTAAGTGATGACGATAAGTTTGATGTGTTTAAAGCAATACCAGGTAGTTCATCGCCTTCTTTGGTTGTTATTCGTGGGCACTTTCAGGTATTAGGAAATGCTAATGAAAAGAAAGCTAAGATTAGTGTTTATAACTCCACTAATAATGAATTAATAGGGGTATATAACACTAGTCAATTTACTGGAAATTACTTAATGATATTGGCGCCTGATATTAAATATATGTTTAAGGTTGAAGTGGCTGGATATGGAACCTTACAAGAAATTGTGGAAGTTCCATTGAAAATTGATTATGAAATCTGTCAGCAAAACATATCCATTAAATTAAATGAAAAGCAAAAACCAGTGCTTATAATTAATAATTATTTTGCCGATGAAAACGAAAAAGTTTTTTATTTACGTACTACAATAGATACCACTCAATTACAGGAAGTAACTGATGTTAATAATCTCATAAAGCAAGTAGATAAGCATGGAAATCTGTATGCTAATATTGATGAACTAGTTAAAAAGCAACAAGCTGAGGAGCGAAAGAAACCAGAGGAAGCCTTAGCTGCATACAATTCGGGTAATTTTCAACAGGCAGTTACTTTATATGAGCCCTTATTAAAAAACGATCCTTTAGATCCATTTTTAAATTATTACTATGGAGTGAGTTTATTTAAAAGCAATGGAAACAAGGCTAAAGCAATTAATGCTCTACAAATTGCTACTGGTATCAAAGAAATTCCTCCTGATGTTTACTTTTATCTAGGGCAAGCATTTCATCTTTCTTATTTATTTCAAGATGCTATCAAGGCTTTTGAGCAATATAAGGCTAGGGTTAAGCCGTATGATTTTGAAGGCAATAACGGTCCACAACTCATTAAAAATTGTATGAGTGGGATTATGTTTTTAACAGACCAAGTTCATATTGAGGTGTTATCTCGAACAACTATACAATTTGAGAATATGCTTTCTAATTATAATCCTGATTTAGTGAATGAAGTCATAAAAATTAAACCCGATTTTTATTTAAGCGCCATTGATAAGAAAAAACAACTACCATTATTATTATGTGCATCTCACCCCGATGAAATATATCAAGTGAGTTATGGGGAGAAGGAACAAAAACATACCGATTTGTATAAACATACTAAATTACCAAACGGAACCATGAGTGCCCCTCAGTATATCGGTATTGGTCCTGAAATAAATAGTCCATTTGATGAAAATTATCCATACTTGAGTAAAGATGGATTAACACTTTATTTCTCTTCAAAGGGTCATAATAGTATGGGTGGTTATGATATTTTTAAATGCACAAGAAAAGATTCGCTGTCTGCTTGGTCTAAGCCAATAAACTTGGGTTATCCTATTAATTCTACTTATGATGATATCATGTATATTCCAGATGAAGGAAAGCAAACAGCTTCTTACTGCACTAACCGTAAAAATAACACGTATGAGTATCTACAAATTAAATACCCGAAAACAGAACTAGATAATACAATTATAAAAGGATGGTTTAACTCAAGCGATACTACAAAGAAAGATGTTTATATAACAGTGTATAACTCAAATACTGGAGAGATTAGTGGAGTTTATAAAACAAATAGAAAGACTGGATTATACTTAATGGTTTTACCTTCAGGTATTAAGTACGAGATGAATGTTGAGGTAGAGGGTGTTCCAAGTTATACAACAACTTTCGATATCCCAGAAAAGAAAAAAGAATTTGAATTGAAGCAAATTATTAAGCTACAACCTTCCCAAAATACAAAGGCATTACTTGTAACTAATTATTTTACTGAACAAGAGGCTGCAAAAGTGAACTTTGAAGATAATATAGCAAAGCTGAATGCTAGTAATGAGTCGCATAAACCACAGCCTACAAAAATATTAAAAGTAAAACGTACGCCCGAAGAAATGCTTAAAGATCAAGAAGATTTAGCTTTGGCACTTAAACTATTTGAACAAGCCACTTATCAAGAAGCAGGATTGATTTATAAAACCCTTGATATGTACATTGATTTAAGCTCCATGGATGCTTTTCGATATGGTGTTAGCTTGTTTTATACAAAAAAAGATAAATTAGATTGTATTAATTACTTAACCTTATGCGAAAATGATAAAAATGTTCCTATCGAAATTTATTATTATCTAGCTAAAGCAAACCAAGTGAGTTATCGATTTAATACGGCCATCAATTATTACAAGAAATATATGGCGGTTTGTAAGCCCGAAGATATTAAGGCTTGGAAACTAGAACAAGAATTAGTGTATTGCCAAAATGGAATGAAATTAATAGATAACCCTGTAATATTAGAGATTTATAACCGAAAACATATTGATTTGGGAGTGATTCAAAATTCTTTAACTCAATTAGAATCTGGAGGAAAAATATTATTGACTACTGACGATTTATTAAGTGAGCTTGATAAAAGTAAAGGCTTCAAGTCGTTGTTATACCTTTCGTCGGATAAGAATACTATTTTGTTTAGTAGTTATGGAAATGATGGTTCAAAAGGGAAAGATATATTTTTATTAAAAAAACTAAGTAATGGTAAATGGGCACCTCAAGCTCAAAACTTAACAGATATTAATACCGAATATGATGAAGAATATCCTGCCTTATCAAAAGATGGAAAAGTAATTTATTTTTCATCAAAAGGACATAATACAATGGGAGGTTATGATATATTTAAAAGTGTGTGGAATGAAAAAACAGAAACATGGTCAAAGCCTGTAAATCTTGGTTCTCCTTTAAACTCGCCATACGATGATGTGTATTTTTTAGAATAAATTATTTTATTCTCTCTCGCCCTTTTTTGGAAAATACGATGTGTAGATATATTTGGGTATATGTGTTTGTTTTATTATGATATCGCCCCTACGGGGCTTGGGTTGTATGTGATATTTTATTTTGCCCCTACGGGTTTATTATGATATCGCCCCTACGGGGTTTTGGTTGTATGTGATTTTCTATTATTATTATTTTTCCTCTACGGGTTTATTATGATATTGCCCCTACGGGGCTTGGGTTGTATGTGATATTTTATTTTGCTCCTACGGGTTTATTATGATATCGCCCCTACGGGGTTTTGGTTGTATGTGAATTTTTATTATTATTTTGCCCCTACGGGGCATTTTTATATGCACTTGCTCCATAGGAGCAACATCATAATAGAATATTATAATATCAATATCATAATAGCACCGTGGGTGCGATATTATTCAATCCATTCAAATTGATATTTTTCATCGTATTCAATATTAAATTTTTGCAGAAGGTTCAAATATTCATCTTTAAATGTTTTCTTTTGATGGTGTTGTTCTTGATTATTTATATAAGCAATTACAGTATCTAATTGTGATTGAGCGTAAGAAAATGCACCAAATCCTTCTTGCCATTGAAATTTACCAATTACATATCCTTTCTCATTTATCCATTTTGATGAATTAGCCTTAATGTCTCTGACTAAATCTGAAACGGAAATGTTTGGTTTTATGCTAACAAGAATATGTATATGGTCTGACACTCCTCCGATGGCATAAACTTTTTGTTCTTTTCCATTTACAATCCCACAGATGTATTTGTGTAATTCGTCCATCCATCTTTTTTGAATTAAATTTTCTCGCCTTTTTACAGAAAATACGATGTGTAGATATATTTGGGTATATGTGTTTGCCATTGTTTAATTATAATTTTGATTTTATATCATCCCTACAGGATTTTTTTTTGTGTATTTTGTTTTTTTATTATGATTTTACCCCTCTGGGGTTTACAATTTGCACTTGCTCCGTAGGAGCAACATCATAATAGAACAAAATAATTTCAATATCATCATAATAGCACCAGAGGTGCGATATTTTTATTATCCATTTCTCTCCGCAATTTTTATTTTCACATTTGTTTTATTTTTTTGTGGCGTTTGTGAATTACATTTTACAAATCTATCTATTTATTTGAATTTTATAATAATAGCGATTTTTCTTCTTTCCATACTGCGGTGTCTGGATGAAATTCTTTCCAACCAAACCACCAATGATTTTGAAATTTTAGTTGTTCGTTAGTTGTTTTGTTTCTCCCTTCAATTTGATTAGTGTTGGGATTGTATTTGATAACAATGTTAGCACCGCCCAAGTTGTCAGTAATTTCAGTTATTTTTTTTAATTCCGAAATAGGGTATGCTTTGCTTTGCCCGTTGAGTTGTAAGCCCCAAATTTTTTCTCTAAGCGGTAAACCTGTCAAGTTTGTTTTCCCTGGAGCCACATACTTGCCTGTTACTTTTTTCAGAGCTTTTAATAATAGTTTTTTAGGAAAAAAGCTTTTGCGAATATTGTCACTTTCTTTTGCTATATAGGTGTTTGGATTTTGTTTTATCCAATCTATCAATGTTGTTTGTTGGTAGCAATAAAATTCAAGTTGCATTCCTTTCAGTTTCCCAAACACAGCTATGCCTGTACCTTGTTGCCAAATTGTTCCTGTCTGTAAGTCACGAATAATCATATTTCGTCTATGAACCCCAACAACATCAAAAATCAAACGTTGTCCATTAATAATAGGGTTGAAAAGCATTATGCTACGGCAACCAGCACAATAAGTAACAAGTAATGGGTTGCCGTTAAAAGTGTCGTTCAAAATATGACGTGGCATAATTATTTCGTCAATAGGATAACAAATAGAATATCCATTGTCATCTGTGTAACCAACCACTTCGGTGTTCTCAGAATAAATACGGTCTTTTTGTTTTATGATTTGTTTATCGTCAAGTGCAATAAATACGTTTGGGTTTGCATTAAATAGCGAAAAAAACCAAAAGAAAGCGAAAGGAACACCAACTGAAAATAAAGTTAAAAGTGTGGGGGCTGTATTGATGAAAAATAAAAATGTTGCTAATGCTAAAATTCGGGAAATCCAACGTTTTACTGGGTAGTTATGCGACCAACTATATCCAAGTACCAAAAAAAATGTCGGCAGTTGTAAATAAAAAGCACTTACAACACTTAATGTCAAACTTAATATTCCGAAAATTACATTCATTATCGGTTTTTATTAAAATGTACTGTAACACCAGCCCATGAAAAAAAACTCACTATCCTTAACACAAGCTGTTTGTTATTTATGAAATAAAAGTACAAATAAAAAATAAAAAGAGCTAAAGGCTTCATTCAAAACAGGATTAAATCGAAACAAAGTTTCGTTTAATCCCTATATGTTATAAGCTTTTACCGCCACTCAGTTTTATTCAGCATAACGGTCTTTCCAATATTGTTTATCTTTGCGCCTTAGTTTATTGCATTGTTTACAATAATATTTTATTGCAAAATACTTTCTTGGTGGTCTTACCACACAACCCATACATTTTATATTTTTAGCATTTTTATACTGAGGTCTAACTCTTGATGTACAATAATTTCCGTAAGTAACTCTAACAAAAGCCTTATTCATTCTTTCGTTGTGTATTTCGCAGGTATTAGTGTCTGCATGTTTTGTTGAATTATACAATATGCATGATTGGAAAAGAGTCACACAGGTCAACAAGAGGAAGATATTTATAGTTAAAATTTTCAAGTCAACGTTTTGTTTGTCGAATTATAGTTGTCCGTAGCAATTATATGCGCACTTTTATTCGCTTAAACAACACACATCTGTTGTATATTCGCTATTCCGTTGCGCTTATTTTATATCCTCAAATATACATATCCATTACAAAAAAATCAAACGGATAGATAATATCTTATGTTTTTTAGTGCCCTACTCAGCCGTCATTTGTCATGTTTGGTATTGCTTAATTCTAATAAAAAAAATATAGCAATAATTGAAAATATTTAGCGCTCAGTATTTCATTTCTCGTAATATTAGCTGTACATTAGTGTTATAAATTACATGTTACCCCGAGTGTCGAAAATAAAAATGATAGGGCGAAGAGAGTGGATTGATTTTCCATTACTAGATTCATTTAAAATTGATGCGAAAATTGATACAGGTGCTTATTCATGCACCTTAAGTTGTAAACATATAGAGTTGATACAAAAAGATAATCAATTGCTGTTATCGTTTACGTTATTTAATGATAAACAATTTTATACAACGGAATTTGATAAAAAGAAAATTAAAAATTCATTTGGCGAAATAGAAGAACGCTTTGTGATTAAAACATTAATTGTTTTAGGTAGAAAAAAAATCCGCACTACGGTATCATTAACCAATCGGCAAGAGATGCGCTATCCTGTGTTAATAGGTCGAAAATTGTTGAGAGGAAAATTTATTGTAGATGTAAAACAAAAATATACCAATGGTATAAAGTTAAATGATTACATAACCTACTTATTAACGTAACTAATTTTAAATAGTTTCTTTCATGAAAATTGTTATATTATCTCGTAATAAAAAATTGTATTCTACTAAACGCTTGGTAGAAGCGGCCGAGCAACGCGGACACGAAGTGTTAGTTTTAGACCACATGAAATGTGTGTTACTCATTGAGCAAGGTCGACCACATATTTATTATAATGGAAAAGAGGTAACAGATGTGAATGCAGTTATTCCTCGTATTGGTGCAAGCGCCACCTTTTATGGTACAGCCGTTGTTCGTCAGTTCGAAATGATGAAAATTTTTACGGCTGTTGAGTCGCAGGCTTTAGTGCGTTCGCGAGATAAATTAAGAAGTTTACAAATTTTATCGCGTGCAGGAATTGGAATTCCAAAAACGGCATTTGCACACTCACCAAAAGATAAGGATATCAGTAGTCTTATTGATAGTATTGGAGGGGCACCATGCGTTATTAAATTATTAGAAGGCACACAAGGTATTGGCGTTATTTTAGCCGAAAATCATAAGGCTGCCAAATCAGTGGTGGAGGCATTCTTAAAATTAGAAGCTAATATGTTGGTACAGGAATTTATAAAAGAAGCCAATGGGGCAGATGTGAGGGTGTTTGTGGTGGATGGGCAGGTGGTAGGAGCTATGAAACGCCAAGCTAAAGAAGGAGAGTTTAGAAGCAATTTGCATCGTGGTGGCACAGCTACACTTATTCAGTTAACACCCGAGGAGCGCTCTACAGCTTTAAAGGCTTGTAAAAAATTGGGCTTAGCTATTGCGGGTGTAGATTTATTACAAAGTAGCAGAGGCCCATTAGTAATGGAAGTAAATGCTTCTCCAGGTTTAGAAGGCATAGAGGCTGCTACTGGAATAGATATTGCCAGTAAAATAATAGAGTACGTAGAACGTAATGAATTTAATGCGCCAGGGCAGTAGGCTGATTTATTGCTTAGGTATTCTTTTTAAAGTTTCTAATAAAAATCCCCAAAATTTTTGTACTGAACTTATTTGCACACGCTCGTCTGGTGAGTGAGCGCCTGTAATGTTTGGTCCAAACGAAATCATCTGCATTTGAGGATAATTAGTTCCTAATATACCACATTCTAGCCCCGCATGACAAGCGCTTACACTTGCTTCGGCTTTAAATAATTCTTTATATAACTCACTCATTAAGTTTACAATGGTTGATGATGGTTTAGGTGTCCAACCTGGGTATGCACCACTTGCTGTAACCTTTGCACCTAATAATTCAAAAGCAGAGGTTATGGCTAATTGTAAATCTTTTTTCTCAGTATCAACCGAGCTGCGTGTTAAGCATTGAAATTGATAGTTACCGTCTTTTACAATTACTCGCGCTAAGTTATTAGAAGTTTGTACTAAACCTTCAATATCGGGGCTCATGCGGTAAATGCCTACTGGGCAAGCATAAAGGCTGTATAATAATTGTTTTTGAAATTGAGTTTCAAGTACTATTGTTGGTAATTCACAGTTTTCTAAACTTACCATAAGATTCGGATCGGTAGTTTGATATTCAGCTTTTAGCACCTGTTCAAGTGCCTTTACTTCTTTTTCTAATTTTGCTTTATCTGTAACACACACCACCGCTACCGATTCGCGAGGAATAGCATTTCGTAAACTACCGCCATCAATACTTGCTATTTCAATATACGATTGTAGTTGAAAAAGTAAGCGGTTCATTAATTTGTTGGCATTCGCTCTTCCACGATGTATGTCCATACCCGAATGACCACCAGTTAATCCTTTTACGGTAATTTTAACAGCTTGCGCGTGTGTTGGTTTGTTACTTTGGTAAGTGCCTACTGCGGTAACATCTACGCCGCCAGCGCATCCAATAGTTAATTCATGATCCGCTTCTGTATCTAGGTTTAATAAAATACTACCACTTAATACACCACCTTTTAATGCTAAAGCACCAGTCATGCCAGTTTCTTCATCTATTGTAAATAAGGCTTCAATAGCAGGATGTGGAATATCTTTAGATTCTAAAATAGCCATAATACTAGCTACTCCAATACCGTTATCAGCACCTAAAGTTGTACCATTGGCTTTTACCCAATCACCATCAACCAACATTTCTATGCCTTGTGTATCAAAATCAAACGGAGTGGCTGCATTTTTTTGATGTACCATATCTAAATGACTTTGAAGCACAACCGTTATTTTATCTTCCATGCCTTTAGTGGCTGGTTTTTTAATAATTACATTTCCAGCTTCATCTACTATGGTTGGTAAACCTAATTTTTCGCCATAAGCTTTCATAAATGCAATAACACGTTCTTCTTTTTTTGAAGGGCGCGGCACAGCATTCAAATCTGAGAAATGATTCCAAAGTGCTTTAGGTTCGAGTTGGCGTATAGAGTCGTTCATGTTACAATGTTTTATTGATTGTTTTTAATCCAGTTTATTAAATCTTTTCCAATATCATTTCTATAATATTTACCGTCGTATTGAATTTGCTTAGCTAATTCAAAACTTCTGGAGGTGGCTTCTTCTATGTTTTTACCAAATGAAGTTAAGGCAAATACACGTCCGCCATTGGTTACTACATCATCATTTTTTAAAGTGGTTCCTGAGTGAAAAATGTGTTGGTGCAAAGGCGTGTTGGATAAACCCGAAATGACTTTTCCTTTTTCATAATCTTCTGGGTAACCCCCCGAAACCAGAACAACCGTTGTGGCTGTATCGTTTACAGTTTTATATTGTTTGTTGTGCAAAGTTTGTGTAGCTACGCCTTGTAATAAATCTAATAAATCCGATTCAATGCGCGGGATAACAACTTCCGTTTCTGGATCGCCCATTCGGCAATTATATTCAATCACTTTAGGTTCGCCATCACAGTTCATTAATCCTATAAAAATAAACCCTCTATAATCAATTCCCTCTTTTACTAATCCATTTATGGTTGGTTTCACAATTTGTTCTTCTACTTTTTTTAAGAAAGCATCGTTAGCAAATGGAACTGGACTAACTGCTCCCATGCCTCCGGTGTTCAATCCAGTATCGCCTACACCAATACGTTTGTAATCTTTTGCAGCTGGTAAAAGTTTGTACGATTTTCCGTCAGTTAAAACAAAAACAGATAATTCAATTCCATCTAAAAACTCTTCAATAACCACGGTATTTCCAGCGTTACCAAATTTCGAATTTAAAATCATATTTTTTAATTCTTGTTTGGCTTCTTCAATATCATTAATAATCAATACGCCTTTTCCTGCGGCTAAGCCATCTGCTTTTAATACATAAGGTGGTTTTAAACTTTCTAAGAAACTAGCCCCTTCATCAATATTTTGTTTTGTGAAACTTTTATAACGAGCGGTAGGCACACCATGCTTCATCATAAATTGTTTACTAAAATCTTTACTGCCTTCTAATTGTGCACCGTCTTTTTTAGGTCCTATTACAGCTACATCTTTTAATACATCGTCTTTCAAAAAATAATCGTGTATGCCTTTTACTAATGGATCTTCGGGACCAACTACTACCATGTCAATATTTTTTTCCCAAACAATATTTTTAATAGCATCAAAATCGGTAACAGATACAGGAAGATTGGTACCACATTGAGCTGTGCCAGCATTGCCTGGTGCTATGTATAAGTTTTCGAGTTGTTTGCTTTGTGCTATTTTCCATGCAAAGGCATGTTCTCTACCTCCCGAGCCTAATATTAAAACGTTCATAAATATAAAATTGCGATAAGATTAAAATAAAGTGTAAAAATAAAAAATCCCACTGTATTAGGTGGGATTTTTGTGAGTTATCTTTTATTAATTGATTAATGTCTCTTTTTTGAAAATGTCTTATTACCTCTTACTCTATGCAAACTACGTTGTCTGTTTTGTTGAGCTAATATGCCGTCTGTTAAGCGTTTACCTTTCGTACGATTACGCTTAAATAAGTGCGGTTGTTCTTTCTTTTGAACTCTGCCAGGTCTAGTAGGGCGATAAGTCCACGAGCCATTGCTTTTGTTGCCTTTAAAAACTCTAGCTATAAAGCCTCTTCGATGACTACCCTTTGCAAAAGCATTGGCATTTCCTCTTGATTTCCCTCCAAATAACTTCTTCCCACCAGCTCTTTGGTTACGATGTTCTTTCTTTCGACCACCTCTCACCTGTGCTAACATTGGGGTTGTGTAGCCAATGGCAAATAACAATAAAAATAAAGTGATAAGTTTAGTTAATTTCATTATTACAATATTATATAAAAAAAATCATAAAAAGGCATGATTTCCATCTTATTTTTGATAAAAATCGAATAAGATTTTAACAATAAAGTATGAATAAGTTGTCTTTACAAAAATAATCCAAATTTCACGTTTCCTGATAGACTTCATTTTTTAGTTAAATTTTTTGTTTTACTTTAGAGGCTCATGACGGCTCCTTCTCTTTCAGTTGCGGATTTTATACAAGCAAGTCGGCATCAATTAATTATTGATGTTCGTGCACCTATTGAATTTTTTAAAGGGCATATTCCTCATGCGATAAATATTCCTTTGTTTGATGACTTAGAAAGAGCCGAAGTGGGTACCATATTTAAACAAAAAGGAAAAGAGGTAGCGATATCAAGAGGAAAAGAAATTGTGTCGCCTAAAATCGAAAAATTTATTGAACAGGTTAATCAATTATCAAAAAACAAGCAGGTATTTGTATATTGTTTTAGAGGTGGCATGAGAAGTAATAGTTTTGCTTGGCTTTTAAATAGTGTGGGTTTACAAGCTGTTGTTTTAAATGGCGGCTACAAAGCTTTTAGGAATTATGTTTTAAATTATTTTAATCAGTCGTTTCCTTTGGTGTTGTTGGGCGGAAAAACAGGTTGCGGGAAAACAGATATACTTAAACAATTAGCGCAGCAACACATCCAAACAGTAGATTTAGAATGTCACGCTCATCATAAAGGCTCTGCATTTGGTACTATCAATCAAAAAGCACAAAATCCGCAACAAGTATTTGAACACCATGTGTTTTGGCAAATGTATTGGTTAAAACAAACCGAGCCTACACTTATTGAAGATGAATCTCAAACTATTGGTTTTAATAAAATACCATTTGGTTTATGGCAAAACATGAAAGCAGCACCAATTATAAAAATAGAAGTACCATTTGAAGCCCGAGTTCATAAATTGGTAGAGGAATATGGAAATGTAGAGCCTGAGGTTTTAAAAAAATCAGTTTTAAAGATAAGTCAGCAACTTGGAACACTTAATACCAAAAAGTGTTTAGAATGGATAGATAATGATTGTTTGCACGATGTTGCAAAAATGGCATTAACTTATTACGACAAAACTTACGAATTTAATTATCATAAAAAACAACAAAAGATGATTGCTTTACATTGCGATGATACAAACGCTGTAACGAACGCACAAAAGGTAAAGCAAATTTTTCAAACACTTAGTCATCATGTCGGTTAAATTAACTCAATATAGTAAAGCATCAGGTTGTGGATGTAAAATTGCACCTGCTGTATTAAACGAAATTTTAAAAGATTGTAAGCAAAACCAAATTTTTGAAAAACTATTGGTTGGTAATCAAGCAAATGATGATGCGGCAATTTTTGAATTAGATAACGAACAGTGCATTATAAGCACTACCGATTTTTTTACACCAATAGTTGATGATGCTTTTGATTTTGGAAAAATATCGGCAACTAATGCCATTAGCGATGTGTATGCCATGGGAGGCAAACCAGTAATGGCAGTAGCAATATTGGGTTGGCCAATTGAAAAAATTCCTGTTGAGTTAGCACAACAAGTAATAAAAGGCGCACAAGAAATATGCACATTAGCGGGCATTCCTTTAGCGGGCGGACATAGTGTAGATACTCAAGAACCTTTATTTGGCTTAGCTGTTACAGGTGTAGTAAAAAAAAATCATATCAAGAAAAACAATACAGTTAAACAAAACGATTTACTTTATCTTACTAAACCCTTAGGTTTGGGTGTATTGAGCACAGCACTTAAAAGAGGCTTGCTATTAGATAACGAATATGAAATATTTATAAAGCATACCACTCAATTAAATAAAGTGGGCTATGAGTTAGGTACTCAACCCTATGTACATGCCATGACGGATGTAACAGGTTTTGGTTTAGCGGGTCATTTATTAGAAATGTTACAAGGCACTAATTTATCGGCTACTATTTTTAAAAGTAAAGTACCAATTATGGAAGCAGCTCAAAAATACATTCATCAGTTTGTGATGCCTGATAATACAACAAGAAATTATAATGCTCATGCACCTTATATTGACGGTATGGAACATTTAGATTTTGTTGCATTTTGTGATCCTCAAACATCAGGTGGCTTATTAATTAGCATTGATGCCAAGCATCAACAAGAATTAGAAATGTTATTGCATCAGCATCAAACTGCTTTTTATCAAATTGGCGAAGTGACAGCGCCACAACAAAAGATGATTTATTTTAGGTAGTTACCTTAGTTAAGAGTTTAAATGACTCTTTCCATGATAAGTTACGCGAGCGACAAGCAATGATAAACGAAATAAGGAAACTTGAAATGATATTAACGGTTCCAATTAATAAAACACCAACAAATACAGTTAATATTAAATCTAAACCAAATTGATAACCACTACCTAATGATAATCCAAAATAACCTGATGAGATAGTAACGTGTCTAATATCAAACGGAATACCGATAAAATGACCAATGTTTCCAGCCATTCCAAGCATAAAACCAAGTAATAAATTGCCAATAATACCACCTAAATTTTTTCCTATAAAAGCAGCTATTTTTTGCCTAAGTGGTAATGAGTAAATGGCAATTAAACTTGGGTGTTTGATAATACGTTCTGGAATTTCGGAATACACAACCTTATTATCTACATAACCAATAATAATACCTGTGATAGATAAAAATACACCAGCAATAGCAGCATAAATTAATGAGCCGCTATAAAAAGGATGATTTGAATACAAACTACTTTTAGCTTCTTCTGGATTCAGAACATGTAAATCGAAAAAATACATCAATGCCCATGTTGTTAAATAACAAAGAGGTAATACAATAATTAAATTCCCAATTAATGAAATAAATTGGCTATTGATTACTTGCTTAAACATCAACCAAGGATTTATATTTTCTTTGTTTGATTTATCAATACCGCTGGCAATAAATGCGGCCGTCATTGCAGGTTGTTTGGTAGCTAATGTGAAATGAAGTAAGTGCATTAATACAAAGCCTAAGCCGTAGTTTAATCCAAATAAAAAGCCTTCAAAAAATAAGGATAAATGAAGTGTGTGTATAAATTGTTTAATGAATACTAAAAACACCACAATTAATCCGCCACCCATAGCTGATTTAAGTAATTTTCTATTTTCTTCTTTAGAAAAACCAATGTAATGTTCGCCTTTTTCGGACGCGTGACAGATAATTCGATAAGCCATTAAATGTGTATTTGCTTTTACAAATTCATTTAAGCTGTTTTTAGTATGTTCTGCTTTTACTAACTCTGTTAGTAATTTAGTAACATTTAAAACATTGTCTTGCTCACCTTTTGTAATAAATAAATCAAGCAATAATCTAATTCTATCAATATGTTGGCGTGCTCGTATGGATAAAAAAGTTAAGTGTAAACTCGTGCCTATTTCATCTTTTTTCGATTCTAATTGTAAAAATAAATCTTCGGCTGAGTTTAAATTTTTTAAAACAATTTCAAATTCGCTGTCATCTATTTCAATGGTGTTATCGTTAAAATGTTTTTTTATAAAACTTAAAATTTGGTTATTAAACTCAAAAAAGGTTTCATCGGTATAACCCGTATCCTTAAATTTTGAAGTGATGTAAGGGTTTATAACAATAGATGATAAACGATAACTTAAAACAACGATAGCTTGATAAATTTGATGCGTGAGTTGTTTGGAATGTGTTATCAATTGTTTGCTATCTATGAGTTGAGCAATTAATTTCCAATTACTGGCATTTATTTTTTGCAACCATATATAATCGTCTTGTTTATGAAATAATAGCCGTATAAATTGGTTTAACTCTTTTTCATCATAATTAGGTGGTAAAATTTTATGTTTAAGTCTTAAAATAATTTCAGATATAAAACCTCTATCGGAGAGAATACCATATTCTGTAAATGCTTTTACAAATGAGGCGTTTTCGAGTATTTGATAACAAAAAACAGTAAGTTCATTTTTTAACAACTCATCAGAAGATTTTGACAGTAAAAGCTTTTCCAGTTTCTCATTAAATAAATCAGGGGAGTTACTGGCAAATGTTCTTACTTTTTTGGTGAGGTTTATGAGTTCTGTGTAGGTTGTGTGTTCCTGTATCATAGGTTTTATTCAAGTACAATAATACTTAATTTTATAAAGGGCAGTATTTTATTAACGCTGTTTAACACAATAAATGTCTAAAAGTCATGTTTTTACATATTAAAAAAATAGCGTATTTTTGAAGCAATGGAAATTGTAAAAGGTTCGGGTGTTATACCAGGAGACTTATTAGCTAAGGTTAATTCTCCTGCCGATTTAAAGAAACTTAAGGAAGATGAGTTAGAACAGTTTTGTTCTGAATTACGTCAATTTATTATTGATATTGTTTCTGTAAAAGGAGGGCACTTTGGTGCTTCATTAGGTGTTGTAGAATTAACTACGGCGCTTCATTACGTGTTTAATACACCTTACGATCAATTGGTATGGGATGTGGGACATCAAGCGTATGGTCATAAAATTATTACTGGTCGTCGAGATGTGTTTCACACCAATCGAATTTATAAAGGCATCAGCGGTTTTCCTAAGCGTTCAGAGAGTGAATACGATACTTTTGGCGTGGGACATTCATCTACTTCGATAGGTGGAGCTTTAGGAATGGCCGTAGCTAGCCAGTATAAAGGCATAAAAGATAAACAACATATTGCAGTTATAGGAGATGGTTCTATGACCGCTGGTCAGGCTTTTGAAGCTTTAAATCATGCTGGTATTTCTAATGCTAATTTATTAGTGGTGCTAAATGATAATTGCATGAGTATTGATCCAAATGTTGGAGCGCTTAGAGAATACTTAACAGATATTACCACTTCACATACTTACAACAAAGCAAAAGATATGGTGTGGGAACTGCTTGGAAAAATTAGCAAGTTTGGTCCTAATGCCCAAGAAATTGCCAGTAAAGTAGAAAATGCAGTTAAGACGTCTTTATTACATCAAAGTAATTTATTTGAGTCGTTAAAGTTTAGATATTTTGGCCCTGTAGATGGACATGATGTGGTGCGCTTAACAAAAGTGATGGCCGATTTAAAAGATATTCCAGGCCCTAAATTATTACATGTACTTACTAAAAAAGGAAAAGGCTATAAATTTTCTGAAGAAGGAAATGAAACGGTGTGGCATGCGCCAGGATTGTTTAATAAAGATACAGGCGAAATTATTAAAGTAACACCTAAAGAGCCTCAACCACCCAAGTACCAAGATGTATTTGGACACACCATTATTGAGTTAGCAGAAAAAAATTCAAAAATAATGGGCATTACGCCAGCTATGCCTACAGGTTGTTCATTAAATTTAATGATGAAAGCAATGCCCGATAGAGCTTTTGATGTGGGAATTGCCGAACAACATGCTGTTACATTTAGTGCAGGACTAGCTACGCAAGGTTTAGTGCCTTTTTGCAATATTTATTCTTCTTTTATGCAACGTGCTTACGATCAAGTAGTGCATGATGTGGCTTTACAAAATTTAAAAGTAGTGTTTTGTTTAGATAGAGGAGGACTAGCAGGTGCTGATGGGCCAACGCATCACGGCGCTTTTGATATTGCTTACTTCCGTTGTATTCCTAATATGATTGTGAGTGCGCCAATGAATGAAGAAGAGCTTCGTAATTTAATGTACACAGCTCAGCTAGATGAAATTCAAGCACCTTTTAGTATTCGTTATCCGCGTGGAAATGGAGTGATGGTAGAATGGAAAACACCATTTAAGAAAATTGAAATTGGCAAAGGAAGAAAATTAAAAGATGGTAAGGACGTGTCTATTCTTTCACTAGGACACCCTGGCAACTTGGTTACTCAAGCTATTTCAAAGCTCGAAGAAGAAGGCGTATCAGTAGCGCATTACGATTTACGATTTGCTAAGCCATTAGATGAAGCTATGTTACACGAAGTATTTTCTCGTTATAAGAAAGTAATTACCGTAGAAGATGGAACAATTGTAGGTGGTGTTGGAAGTGCGGTATTAGAGTTTATGGCAGAGAATAATTACAGCGCTCAAGTAAAACGCTTAGGTATTCCAGATAAATTTATTGAACATGGCGAACAGCCCGAGTTATATGAAGAATGTGGTTTCTCTGCTTCGCACATTTATCAAGAAGTTTTAGAAGTTCTTAAAGTAAAACAGCATAGTCATGTTGGGTAACATATTTCTTTAACACAAATTTCGTTTTATACCTCCCAAGTTTTCATTAAATTTGGTAATTAACTTATTTAGTGAATACATCACAAAACATACTTATTTTAAAGCTCGATGAGTTTATTCGAAAGTATTATAAAAATCAACTCATTAAAGGCTTGTTGTATGCTACGGGTTTATTAGTGGCGGTATTTTTATTTATTGTTATCACCGAGTATTTTGCTGAGTTTGGTATCACCACGCGCACTATATTGTTTTATGTATTTATAGCCTGTAGTGCTTTTGTGTTAGGTAAATACATTATCATCCCTTTATTAAAATTAAATAGGCTCGGTTCAGTTATTTCGTACGAGGAAGCGGCACATATTATTGGTAAACATTTCAGCTCTATTAACGATAAATTACTTAACACCTTGCAATTACAAAAAAATGCTGGTTCTATTCTGTCTGCTGAGTTATTAACGGCAAGTATTAATCAAAAAATGGAAGAGTTAAAACCTATTCCCTTTACTTCGGCTATTAATCTTAAAGACAATAAGCAATATCTAAAATATGCCTTGCCACCTATTATTTTGTTTGTACTTATTTTTATGCTTAAGCCAAATATTATTACCGATGGCACTGAGCGCATGGTATTTCATCAAACTTATTTTGAAAAACAAGCACCTTTCCAATTTGAAATTGCTAATAAAAACTTAGAAGCCATACAACAACAAGATTTTAAATTGGAATTAAAATTAAAAGGCGATGAAATACCAAACGAAGTTTATGTGTTAGTGGATGGCATTGAGCATAAAATGGATAAAGCAGATAAATTAAATTTTGCTTATACGTTTAAAAACGTTCAAAAAAATCAAAATTTTGTTTTTGTGGCCGCAGGCTATAATTCTAAATCTTATGAATTAATGGTATTACCAAAGCCTATGTTAATGCACTTTGATATTCAACTCATCTATCCTGCTTATTTGCATAAAGCTAACGAAACGGTTTCTAATATTGGAGATTTGCAATTACCACAAGGCACCAAGTTGCAATGGTTATTTCATACTAAAAATACCGATCAAATTTATTTACGATTTGCTGACACCATACTTGATGCTAGTAAAAAATCAAATGAGGAATTTCTGTTCTCTAAACAAATGATGCAAAGTACCTCGTATAGTATTAAAACCATGAATCATTTTTTAAAACAGAATCCCGATTCGGTTAATTATACAATTAATGTTATACCAGACCAAGTGCCTTTAATTGATGTAAGTGAAAAAGTAGATTCCTTAAACCCAAAAAATATTTATTTCTCTGGAACCGTTAAAGATGATTATGGCTTTACCAAATTGCAATTTAAGTACACGCTTTATACTCAAGATTCTTTAGGAAAGCCAATAATTAAAACGGGCGAACAAGCTATGGGAATTGACAAACAACAAATCTCTCAACCTTATTTTTATTTTTTAGACGCATCTAAATTTCAATTATTACCTGGCGATAAAATTGAATATTATTTTGAAGTTTGGGATAATGATGGCATCATAGGAGCAAAATCAGCCAAAACACAAACCATGCAATACAAATCGCCAACAATGGATGAACTGAATGCTGCTACGGATAAAACAAATTCGGAAATAAAAAAAGACCTTGAGCAAAATGTAAAAAGGGCTAAAGATTTACAAAAAGATATTAATGATTTAACTAAGAAGTTAGTTGACAAGAAACAAATTGATTATGAGGCTAAGAAAAAATTAGAAGACATTATTAAAAAACAAAATGAGTTGAAATCGAAAATAGATGAAAACAAACAACAAAATCAACTCAACAACCAACAACAACAGGAAAACCAACAACTAAGCGAATCTTTACTTGAGAAACAAAAGCAACTTGAAGAGTTGTTTGAAAACATAATGTCGCCCGAAATGAAAAAACTATTTGATGAGTTAAATAGATTGATGGATAAATTAGATAAAAATCAGGTGCAACAAAAATTAGAAGAATTGAAACTGACCAACAAAGATATGGAAAAGGAACTCGACCGTACTTTAGAAGCCTTTAAACAAATGGAGGTTGAACAAAAACTAGAACAAGCCATTGATAAATTACAAGAGATAAAAACAAAAGAAGAAGCATTAAAAAAAGAAACCGAAGGCAATAAAAATAGCGAGAAACCGAACAATAAGGATAATGAAAAATCGAATGAAAAAGATGGGAAGAATGATGATACATCAAAGACAGATGATAAGAATGATAAAGAACAAAAATCAAATTCATCAAAAGAATTAGAACAAAAACAAAACGAACTCAGTAAACAATTTGAGAACCTAAAAAAAGATTTAAAAGAATTGCAAGAAAAAAATGCAGCACTCGAAAGTCCTAATGAGATTCCCAAAACAGAGCAACAACAAAAAGAAGTGTCGCAAGAGATGCAAAATAGTGCTAATCAATTAAATCAAAATAATAAAAAGAAAGCATCGCAGTCTCAACAAAAAGCTACAGAAGGGATGCAGCAAATGCAACAACAAATGCAACAAGCCTTAGATGCGATGCAACAAGAATCTCAGGAAGAAGATATGCAAGCGGTGCGTCAAATATTAGAGAATTTATTAAACTTATCCTTTGCTCAAGAAAACTTAATGGGACAACTTTCAAAAATAAGGAGCGACAATCCGCAATATTTAAAAGTAACACAAACTCAAAAAAAATTGCAAGATGACTCCAAGATTATTGAAGATAGTTTATTAGCCTTAAGTAAACGCCAACCTATGATTAGCGCAACGGTTAATCGCGAAATATCAGCTATTAATATGAACATGGGAAAAGCCGTAGAGGAGTTAGCGGAAAGGATGCAGTCAAACGCACAAATGCGTATGCAGTATTCCATGACCTCTATTAATAACTTGGCTTTATTACTCAACGAGTCGTTAGAGCAGATGCAAAAACAAGCTAAAGACCAAAAACAAGGTAAGCCAGGCAATGGTAGTTGTAAAAAACCGGGTAAAGGGCAGAAACCAAGCCCAGGACAAAAACCAGGAGATGGAACGCCGAGTATGCAAAGTTTAAAACAAATGCAGCAACGCCTTAACCAGCAAATAGAAGAACTAAAAAAACAACTGGAACAACAAGCTAATAAGCCAGGCGGACAAAAACCAGGTCAGAAACCAGGTGGACAAAAACCAGGCGGACAAGGCGGAGTAGGGCAACAGGGACAACAAGGCACTATGCCCGGGCAACAAGGGCAAGGCATGAGCGAGCAATTAGCTAAAATGGCGGCTCAGCAAGAGGCTTTGCGCCGTCAGATGCAACAAATGCTAGATAAAATTAAAAAAGAAGGAGGCTCGAATCCGGGTGGAAATATTGCCGATATGATGGAAGAAACCGAGCGAGATTTAGTAAATAGAAAAATTACTCAGGAAACCCTTAAACGTCAGCAAGATATAATAACTAAACTTTTAGAAAGTGAAAAAGCAGAGCGGGAACGAGAGCAAGACGAGCAAAGAAAAAGTAATGAAGCAAAAAATCAAGATTTTAGTAACCCTAGCCAATTTTTAGAGTATAAAAGACTAAAAGAAAAAGAATTAGAATTGTTAAATACGGTTTCGCCAAGTTTAACACCTTATTACAAACAAAAAGTAAACGAATATTTTAATAGCGTGAACAAATGATACCGGGAAGAGGAGAGAAAATAAATATCCCATCATCATCTGAAAACATTCGATTAGTAGAGCGATTGGTAGATGATGTGTGCGATGTGTTTAATATTAATGAAGATAGTTACGGCAATATTTTAATAGCCGTTACCGAAGCTGTAAATAATGCCATATATCATGGCAATAAAAGTAATCCGAACAAACAAATAAAAATTGGATTTGAGTCGGAAGAAAAAAACATTAAGTTCATTGTAGCTGATGAAGGACAAGGTTTTGATTATAACAATTTGCCCGATCCAACCGATCCAGTTAATATAGATAAACCACATGGCAGGGGCGTTTTTTTGATGAAAAACCTAGCCGATAAAGTTGAGTTTAAAAACAATGGTAATGAGGTAATGCTTACCTTTCATGTTAATTAATGATTACGTTCTCAAACCTCAGTCTTAATTTTAAGTTGAAAAATAAAACTAAAATTAAGCGATGGATAAAAACCATTACCGAAAAAGAAAAACATACTTTAGGTCATGTTAATTATATTTTTTGTACAGATGATGAATTACTTGAAATTAATATCAAGCATTTAAATCATAAGACACTTACCGATATAATTACTTTTGATTATACCGAAACCAAAACCATAAATAGCGATATTTTTATTAGTATAGAACGCGTAGAAGAAAACGCTAAAAAATTTAAAGTAACATTTCAAGAAGAATTATACCGTGTGATGATACATGGTATATTGCATTTGTGTGGTTATAAAGATAAAACTAAGTTAGAATCAGAAACCATGCGTAAAAAAGAAAACTGGGCACTCAAGTTTATTGAAAAATGAAATCCATATTTAAAACCCTCATCATCTTCTTTTTATTTCCCTTTGCATTAATGGGGCAGAGCATTAATAATGAATTAAAGGTAAATGGTAAAATAGTGGATTATAATAATTGTTACGAAGTAAAAATGGTAAAACAGTTACCGCAACTGCTTTCGGGTTTTGTGTGTGAAGTAAGAGAAGCTCAAATAATAGACGACTGCCTTGAGCTATCGGTGGTGTATGGCGGCTGTAATGGCAACTTAGAGTTAATGACTGACCATGTTATTAATTCTCAATCACAATTAGTGTTTATGCCACGTTGGGCGGAGCCCTCAATGTGTAAAGCTATGACTATTATAAAAATTTTATTTGATTTAAAGCCTTACAAAACCTTCATAAAAGAACAATCGGCAACAATAAAAATTGCCAACTCTAACTTTGATTTATTTTATAATTAACACACCGATAAAAAAATGGAGTTAAATCAAATTTGTATATTCGTGTTTTAATTAAACACTATGAATTTAGATTTAAAAAATAAGCAAGCCATTGTATGTGGTAGTACTCAAGGTATTGGTAAGGCTGTAGCTATTGAGTTAGCAAATATGGGCGCACATGTAACTTTAGTAGCTCGTAACGAAGAGAGTTTAAAAACAGTAAAGCAAGAGTTGAATACATCGGCAGGCCAGTTACATTCGTATTTGTGTGTAGATTTTAGTAAGCCTAATGAATTAAAACAAATCATGGAGGCTTATTTACAACGTCAGCCTATTGTTCATATACTTGTAAATAATACAGGCGGACCAGCTGCAGGGCCAGCGCATTTAGCAAAAATCGAAGAGTTTACATCGGCATTTAATAATCATTTAATATGTAATCATATTTTAGTTCAAGCCTGCTTAGAGAGTATGAAAAATGCTAAATACGGTAGAATTATCAATATTATTTCTACATCTGTAAAAGCACCTTTACCAAATTTAGGGGTATCTAACACCATTCGTGCTGCCGTGGGTAACTGGGCTAAAACATTGGCTAATGAGTTAGGTAAGTTTAATATTACAGTTAATAATGTGTTACCTGGTGCAACTTCTACGGTTCGCTTAAAAAGTATCATCGAAAATAAATCGATTAAAACTGGGCATTCTGTTCATACAATATCTGAAGAGATGTTAGCAGAAATTCCGATGGGAAGATTTGCCGAAGCTTCGGAAGTGGCTAATGCAGTGGCATTTCTTGCCTCGCCAGCAGCCTCATACATTAATGGTATTAATTTGCCAGTAGATGGTGGAAGAACGGCTAGTTTATAGTATCTTTTACTGTTAATTACTTTGTGTTAATTTAACACTCGGCTTCACCTTGTATTTAGCAAAAAGTCTGTATTTTAACCCTATATTTTTTTGTGATTTTTAATCTTTAACGATAGCTCTATGAAAATTATTATACCAATGGCGGGAAAAGGAAAAAGAATGCGCCCGCATACGCTTACAGTTCCAAAACCATTAATTAACGTGGCTGGAAAACCTATTGTACAACGTTTAGTAGAAGACATTACTAAAGTGTGTGGCGAAAAAGTAGATGAAATTGCGTTTATTATTGGTCCTGATTTTGGAAAGGAAGTAGAAGATAATTTAGTGAAAATTGCTCAGTCGCAAGGAGCAAAGGGTACTATTTGCTATCAAGATAAAGCTTTAGGTACGGCTCACGCTATTATGTGCGCTAAAGATAGCATTACAGGAAAAACAGTGGTGGCATTTGCCGATACATTATTTAAAGCTGATTTTGTAATGGACACAAATCAAGAGGGTGTGATTTGGGTGCAAGGCATCGAAGATCCTCGTCAGTTTGGAGTTGTAAAGGTAAACGAAGCAGGCGTTATTACTGACTTTGTAGAAAAACCCGAAACCTTTGTCAGTAATTTAGCAATTATTGGTATTTATTATTTTAAAGATGGTGATAATCTTAAAAAAGAACTGCAATATTTATTAGATAACGATATTAAAGAAAAAGGCGAATACCAATTAACTAATGCCTTAGAAAACATGAAACAAAAAGGAATAGCTTTTACTCCTGGAAAAGTAACCGAATGGTTAGATTGTGGAAATAAAGACGCCACGGTTTATACCAACCAACGTGTACTTGAGTTTGAAAAAGGAAAAGCTTCTTTAAAAGGAAAAAATATTGTAACAGAAAATAGCGTTATTATTGAACCTTGCTTTATTGGAGATAATGTTGAAATAAAAAATGCTATAGTTGGTCCTCATGCCTCTATTGGAAGCGGTTGTAAAATTACAGATACCGTTATAAAAAACACTATTGTGCAACCTAATACCAAATTAAGTTCGGTGGTATTAACCAATAGTATGATTGGCGAAGGCGCTGAAATAAAGGGAAAAGCTTTAGATGTGAGTATGAGTGATTATACAACCGTATTAAATTAATAGCTTGCCAAAATTATAATTGAGGATAAAAAGATATATTGTTTGGGTAGTGCAACTAACATTGTTAGTTGTGTTGGTGTCGTGTAAGTTAAAGAAACAAACAACCTCAGATCATTCAGAATCAAATTCAAAATCTAAACACATTTCTGAAAGCAATCAATTAAAATTTACCTTCTATTTTATTGATGGATGTAGAGAGCGAATGAAAGGAAATTTGGAGTTAGCCGAACGATTATTTAAAGAATGTTTAGCTCTTGATCCTAACTCAGCAGCTGTTAAATATGAGCTAGGAAGTTTATATCGCCACATTGGTATGTTTGATGATGCTTTAAAGTATGCCAAAGAATGTGCAACGCTTAATTCACAAAATGAATGGTATCAAATTTTATATATTGATTGTTTGAATAACAAAAGACAATATGCTCAGGCAGCAGATGTGTATAACCGTTTAATTAAAAATTTTCCATATAGAATTGAGTTTTATCAAGGACTTGCAGAGCAATACGTTTATCTAGGTAATATTGAAAAGGCATTTAAAACATTTGATGAGATGGAAAACAAGTTTGGTAAAAGTGAAATGGTTATATTAAATAAAATAAAACTATTGCAACAAACTAATAAGAACGAAGAAGCAGAAATTGAACTGAAAAAATTAATAGAAAATTATCCACAAGAGATAAGATATTATACTTTTTTAGCTGAGTTTTATCAAAATACCAATCAGTTAGAAAAAGCATTTTCAATTTATCAAACTGCTTTGCAAAAGGAGCCCAACAATCCTATGATTCATTTAGCACTTGCAGATTATTATAAATTAAAAAACGACCAAGTCAGTTTTTTTAATGAAATTAAAATTGCTTTTTCTAGTCAGGATTTAGAAACAGAAACCAAAGCGAAAATATTAGCATCTTATTATGAATTGTCTGAAAATGATTCGACGATGAAAGCTCAGGCATTTCAATTATTTGATATAGCATTACACACATCGCCCGACGCATCAGAGATTCACGGATTAAAAGGCGATTTTTATTATAGAGATAACCAATTACAAGAGGCACACATTGAATATCAAAAAGCAATTAAAATTGATAAAAGTAATTTTGAAATTTGGCGTCAGTTAATGCTTGTGGAGTCAGAGTTAGGTGAACATAAATTATTAGACGAAAACGCTACCGAAGCGATGGAATTATTTCCCAATCAACCTTTACCGTATTTTTTTAATGGATTGGCAAATTTTGCTTTAAAGAATTATTCTAAGGCCATAGAGTCTTTAAATAATGGTGTGGAGTTTGTGTATGGTAATAACGCTCTTTTACTTAGCTTTTTTACAACATTAGGCGATTGCTATAATGCTAATAAAGATTATGCAAATTCTGATAAAGCATTTGATGATGCTTTAAAGATAAATCCAGATAATGCTATGGTACTTAATAATTATGCCTATTATTTATCATTACGAAAAGAGCATTTAGATAAAGCAGAAAAATTTTCGAGAAGAAGCAACGAACTTAAACCCAATAATGTAAATTTTATAGATACCTATGGCTGGATTTTATTCCAGCAAGCAAAATATAACGAGGCTGAGCAATGGCTATCAAGAGCTGTTAAACTAAGCAATAAGGGAAGCATTGCCGAACATTATGGCGATGTGTTATTTAAGTTAGGAAAAGTAGATGAAGCATTAAATTATTGGAAAATAGCCAAAGAGAGCGGGATTTCTACTGATGAATTAATTAAGAAAATTAATACGAAAACATTAAATGAATAAGTTAAGTACGGTTATATATTTTAGTTTCTTTTTGGTTTTATTGACTTTATTTTCTTGTAAATCTAAACAAAAGACTCAGCAAACTCAGCCTGTTATGGCCAATACAGAAGACACCTTAGGTAAATGCCGATTAATTTTTAAAACTGCAAAATCATTATCAAGACATATTAAGGATAATGAGTTAAAATATGATTGGATGAGTGCCAAGGCAGATGTAGATGTATTGATTGATAACGAAGATCATAATTTAGATGTCAGAGTAAAGGCTAAGAAGGATAGTATCATCTGGATTTCGATTCAAGCAGTGGGTATGGTAGATGTAGCTAAGCTTCTTATAACTAAAGATAGTGTTAAAATGGTGGTGTATATTAAGAAAAAATATTTTGTGGGTGATTTTAATTATATCAATCAGTTATTAAATGCAGAACTAGATTTTGATTTAATTCAAGCTGCTTTAATAGGAAATAGTGCCGATTTTGATGAAGATGATACTAAAATGAAACCTATTATTGATAGAGAATTATGTCATTATATTTTAAGTACCGAAAGAAAGCGAAAGCTACGCCGGATAAGTAATAAGCAAGATTCATTAAAACGCTCGTTGCAGATAATGCGTTTAAATCCTACAAATTACAAGATAGTAAATAACGAGTTTCAGGATATTGCAACCAATAGAAGCTTTAGAGCGGATTACTCAAATTTTATAGCTCCAGATTCTGTTTTTGCACCACACCTTGTTAATATTGAGATAAAGGCAGAGAAGAAAATTAACCTTAAAATTAATTATGTTCGCATAGAGGTAAATAAACCTCAAAAAACAAATTTAAACATACCAAAAAGCTATGAACCTATTACCACTAAAAAAGAAACACATTAAAGTTTTTGGGTGTTTTTGTTTTTTTTGGTTAGGTATATTTTCTTTCTCAATAGCTCAAACTAAGGGGCAAAATCAATCAACTTCTCATAAAGAACTTCAAAAAAAGCGAAATAAGTTGAATGATGATATAAAGCAACTTAATTCGCAGTTGAGCCAAACTAAGGCAAATAAGAAATCACAAATTAATTCAATCGTTGTGATTAATACTAAAATTAAAGTAAGAGAGGAATTGATTACTACAATTAATAATGAATTATTACACATCAATTCCCAAATTAAAAGAACTGTAACCGAGGTAAATGCTTTACAGGCCAACTTGAATCAACTAAAAACCGAATACGCTAAAATGATATATTTTGCACAACGTAATCGTGATTCATATACCAAGTTGATGTTTCTCTTCTCTGCTGGAGATTTTAATCAAGCTTATTTAAGACTTAAATATTTTCAACAATATTCAGCTTTTCGTAAGAAACAGGCTATGGAAATAGTAAGTACACAAACTTTATTAAATGAGAAATTAAAACAACTAGAAGAACAAAGACATGAGAAAAATGTATTACTAGGCAACGAAAAAGAAGAGAAATTAATTTTAGACACCGAAAAACAACAACAAGAAACGGTGTTAAACGAACTACAACAACAAGAAAAGGAATTAAAAGCTGAACTTGAGAAAAAAAGGCGTGATGCTGAAAATTTACAATTAGCCATCAAAAAATTAATAGAAGCTGAGATTAAACGTAAGGCTGAAGAATCGGCTAGAATTGCTGCTGAGAAAGCTGCTAAAGCTGAAAAATTGGCCAAAGAAAAGAATAAGGCTAAAAAGCCTAATAAAACGGAAACTAAAACCATTGAAACCAAACCAACGGCTCCCGAACTTACCGAAGCTGCAGAAGCATTAGGTGCCGACTTCTCGAGCAATAGAGGCAAATTGCCTTGGCCAGTAACCAAAGGTGTAATTTGTCAGCCTTATGGGGAATATGAACATCCAGCCATTAAAGGTTTTATGATGAATAATAATGGCGTTGATATCTGTACAGGCAAGGGTTCCGAAGCACGTGCTGTATTTGATGGTGAGGTAACAAGCATTGCTATTTCTCCAACAGGTGGCAAGCTAGTAATTGTGAGACATGGCGAATATTTAAGTGTGTATAGTAATTTAGAAAATGTATTTGTAAAACAAGGGCAACAAGTAAAAATTAAACAAGCCATTGGAACCATTATAGATGAAGACGGAAAAACGAGTATGAACTTGCAAATTTGGAAAGGGCAGAAAACCATGGATCCAAGCGGTTGGCTTTATAATGCCCGATAATTTGATTTCTTAACAAATTACATTGAACAATTCTTGAAAATTCTACTTAAAAATTATGTAATTTCTCATTATTTAGCATCTAAATCCTAACTATTTTAGGTAAATTTGGTATTAGCTCTGAGTAACAACGGAAATACATATTTTATGATTAGCGGTAAACGCATGTTTGCTTGCTTATGGGTGTTATTTGTGTTTTTTAATTCCACGTATCTTTATGCTCAAGTTAAAAACGAAGATGAACTCAAAAAACAAGCTCTTCAATTTTTTGAAGAACAGGAATATGCTCAGGCATACAAGCATTACTCGCAATTAGTTTCACTTTATCCAAAGGATCCAGAATATAATTTTAAGTTAGGTGTCTGCATGTTGTATTCTGAACCTGATAAGAAAAAACCATTCACTTATTTTCAGGTAGCATTAAAAAATCCAAGTGAAGCACCAAAAGAAACTAAATTTTATTTAGCAAAAACCTATCATGTGAATTATCGTTTTGATGAGGCAATTAAATTATATACTGAATTTAAACAAACCGCAGGTTCATCATTAGTAAAGAAATTAGAAGTAGATAGAGAAATACAGGCATGTAAAAATGGGAAACGTTTATTGTCTAATTTATCCGATTTAGTGATTATTAATAAAAAACAACTGAATGAGATTGATTATTTCAAAGCTTATGATATTAAAGATATTGGTGGGAAATTATTGGTAAAACCAGACGATTATAAATCAAGTTATGATAAAAAGAAGAAAGATAAATCTGTCGTTTATTTGCCACGTGCAGGCAATCGTTTGTACTATTCTAGCTATGGCGATGGTGGTAGTTCTGGACGAGATATTTATTATGTGAATAGATTACCAAATGGTAGTTGGAGTAAAGCCACTAAATTACCAACGTCCATAAATACCGAGTTTGATGAGGATTATCCTTTTCTACATCCTAATGGAAAAACACTTTACTTTTCATCAAAAGGGCATAATAGTATGGGAGGTTATGATGTGTTTAAAACCACTTATAACGAGGCTACGCAATCATGGAGCCAACCCGAAAATCTAGAGTTCCCAATTAATTCCCCGGATGATGATATATTATTTGTAACTGATTCATTAGAAAAAACGGCTTTTTTTAGTACAGGAAGATATAGTCCGTATGGAAAGCTAGATGTGTTGAAAATAAATACAGAACGTCGTCCAATGAACTTTGCCATTATTAAAGGTACAGTGGTAAAAGAGGAAGCTTCACAAAGTTTAAAATCAAAGATTACCGTTACTGACATGTCGAATGGTGAGATTGTAGGAACTTATCAAGCGGCTGATAACGGCGATTATTTTATGGAATTACCTAATGGTGGTAAATTTATCTTTAAAGTGGAAACACCAGGTATTCCTACCCAATCTGATGGTGTGCAAATTCCAGTGGCTTATACGTTAAAGCCATATCGCCAAATGATTTCGTACGACAAAAAGCGCTTAAAAATTACGAATTATTTTGATGGCGATATACCTGATGAAAATTATAGTGTGATGATGGATTTAATTGAGAAAAAGGCAAAGTTAGAAGTTAATGAAAACGAACCATATAATCAAAACTTGTTGAACCAATCTAAAAATCAAGTAAATAATCAAAATACCGATAAAAATAACCTAAGTGCTGTAAATTCAAATAACCCTACAGTACAAGGAGGTGCAAATGAAACAAACTCCAATAAATCATCAACTACACCAACAAACAAAAATGTAACTAACGAAGAATTATTAAATATTGCAAAGGAAGATGCAAAAGAAGCCGAACAAGAATCAACTGAATTAAGGCAAGACGCACAAAATGCTTATTCATTAGTGTCTCAAAAAACAATAGAGGCGAATGAGAAACAAAAAGAAGCCGAGCAAATTATACAACAAGCTAATGCCATTACAGATATTGCTAAAAAAAATGAGGAGCTTGCTAAAGCTAATCAATTGAAGGAAGAGGCAAGGCAGGCTTCAAACATTGCGAATATTGCCACTAACTTGGCTAAGCGATTAGAGGTAGATGCTAATGCTAAGCAAAAGGAAGCAGAATTAACAAACCAATATGTGAACCAGTTACAAGAGGTAATAAATAATAAGAATAATAAAGAAGCGCTTACTAAACTTGAGCAAATTCAAAATGAATTAGATGCGGTTTCAAAGCAGCAAAACCAATCAAATGAATTGTTAGCTTCTTTAAAGGCTGAGGTTGATTTGAAACAACAAGAGATTACATCAACTGAGAAAAAAATTAATAATATTTCTCAAGAAATTTCAACACTTAAAACGGAGGTAGAAACATTAGAAAAGGATAGGATTAATGAAACGGATAAAACTTTAAAAGAAAATATTGCAGCGCAAATACGCGAAGTTAATAATGAGATAGATGCTAAAAATAATGAATTAACCAACCAAAATAAAAGAATTGAAGCTTTACGAAGTGATATTGATGGAATAAAACAAAGTATCCAAATAGCCTCAAATATGCAGGACAATGCTACAGATGCTGTGGCAGTAAATGCTTCTGAAAAAAACAATCAATCGGGTTCTAATATCAATACAACTGATAATACTAATAACCAAAACACTAACTCAGTAACTACTATTGATAATGCTTCACCTCAAAATACAACTAGCCTTTCGTATGATGGAATTGTAACTAAATATGCCGATAAAGTAAATACAAATAAGATTGAACAATCTAGTAAAGAAGAGTTGACACAGCAAAACGAAATACTGAAAAATTATAACAAAGACATTAATGATTTAATTGCATTAGATAAAAATGAACTTTCAAAAACGAAAAACTCAACTGAAAAGAAAAAATTGTCGGATGAAATTAAACAATTAGAAAAATTAAAAACAGATAATAATAAACTAATAGCTAATAACGATGCAAGTTTAAAAAAATTAACTACATCAGATATTGCAAGTAACAATACGAAACAACAACAAAATAATAACGCTAGCAATATAGAAAACAACAACCAAAATTCTGAAAGTACTCAGCAAATTGGAAATGATAATAATAACCAAGAAGTAACTAATAATAACGTAGCTGTTACTGCTACCAATTCAGATACTAATTCAGCAATAAATAATACAGCTATTAATAACGATAATTCCGATAATCAAACTGCATTAAAACCTATTACTACCAATAATTCAAATGATAATCAAGCTGTACTTAACCAATTAAATAATTTAAGAACAGGTTTGCAATCTAACTCTTCAACAGCTTCGCAACTTTTTACGTTTAATGACTATAAAGAACAAAGTTCCGTTTCCTTAAAACAAACAGCTACACAAAAATTTGAGTCAGCCAAACAATTAGAAAATAATTTTAATAATGTGCTTAATAAAGCCGAACAGGATATTAAGAATAGTCAGCAACAAAATTCAGATGCTTTATTAGCCGAAGCAGATGCCTTGAATAATAAGGCCTTTGAGCAGCGTAAAGAATCAGCGACTAAAACAGGCGCTGAAAAAGATGCGTTGATAAAACAGGCTCTTGAAAATGAAAAACAAGCCATTGATAAAAAACTGGAAGCAGCAACGGTAGTTAAAAATAAAAATCAATCTTCTTTTGATTTGAATGCTGAGAATTTAGCAGCTTTACAAAAACTCACTGCTGGCAAGGAAAGTAATGAAATATCTCAAGCTAATATGTTAGTTGATGAGGCCGCTTTAAATTTTAAGCAAGCTAAAAATTTACGAACCGAAGCCGAAGCTTATCCTAATGGTGCAGCTAGATTAGGTGGATTGAGTAATGCCGAAGAAAAGGAAAATCAGGCTTTAGCAAAACAACAAAAAGCCATGGAGTTGCTTATGAAAGCTAATCCTTCTTTTAAACCCAAAGAAAATGCCAACTCACCAACTACTAACGATATTGTTTCAAAAGTAAATAGCGAGTTAATCAAAGTAGCACAACAACAGGCTGAATCTTTCTTGGCTTTAAGTAAGGCTAATCAAAATGAGTTTAATGCACAAACTAATAAATTGCTTAAAAACCAAAATTTAACTAAGCCTGAGAATAAAAATGCACAAGATTTAAAAACGAATGCCGAGCAATTAAATAATGAAGCTAAAGCTTTAATAACTCAAGCTTCAAACACTTCAGACGCAAGTACCAAAGCTAATTTACTGTTAAAAGCCAATCAAAAAGAAGTTGAAGCTATTAAATTAATGAATCAGGCAACGACATCACTTGAAAATAATAATTTAGTCAATGCCACAACGCCTCAAAATAATGAAACAAATGCCATTGCCAATAACATACAAGCTAATGAAAACACTAATAGTACTAGTCGTGTAACGAGTACTAATTCTCCATCAGTAACAACAACTCCTACTACGTCATTAAATAATAATACACAGGCTGTAAATAATAGCACTAGCATAGTATCAAATACAACTCAATCTACTTCGGCTACCAATACCACATCGCCTTCTAATACACAAACTCCAACACTAAGTACTGTAGATAATACTTCAACTAATGATCTAGATAAACTTAAAGCATCTTTAAATAATTCTAATGAAGCAGCATTAACAGCTTTTGCACTTTATACTTCCAATGAGTCGGTTGAAAAGAAAAATAAGGGCGTTAATCAAATTAATACAGCCTTAGCAAAAGACAAACAATTAGAAGGAGCTATTGATCAATTAAAGCAAATGGGAGGCACAAGCCCATTAACACAAAATACCATTTCAAACTTATTGTCTGATGCTGAGAAATTAAACGATGAAGCAGCGGTATTAAGAAGAAACTCAGCAACTAAATCTACTACCGAAAGAGATAAAGATATTGCTCAAGCCAAAGAGTTAGAAAAGAATGCCTTATCTAAAAAAGTAGAAGCCGCTAACAAACAAAAACAATTAAATAAGGCGGTTTTTGAAGCCAATAAACAAAGTTTAAACGACTTAGAAAAATTAGCACAAGGAAAAGATATTGCAGAGTTGAGCTCGGTAAGCATGATGCTTACAGAAGCAGATTTGTTTAATAAACAAGCTCAAAAACTACGTGAAGAATCAGATGCTTACCCAAGTGATGCAGCAAAATTAGGAGGTTATAGTAATGCCGAAGAAAAAGAACAACAAGCCATCGCAAAACAACAAAGTGCATTAGCTTTATACAAAAAACACTTTCCTAGTTATATTCCTAAACAAGCAACAGTATCTACCGAAAGCCCTGAAATGTTAACTAAATTAAATGAAACGAAAGGACAAATTCAAACTAATAATCAAACCCATATTGATGGATTATTACAATTGGTTGAAGCTAATAAATTGGAATATAATCAACGCCTGAATTTGCTACCAGCTAACATTACCGCAAATCAAAATAACCTTAAAACAAAAGCACAATCGGCATATAATAAAAGTTTAGAATTAGCTAATCAGGCTAATCAAACAACAGATGTAACTAGCCGTAAATCTTTGTTAGTACAAGCGGTTCAATCTGGTCAAGAGGCTATTAATTTGCTAAATCAAATAAATGTAAATAGCAATTCTGTAGTTAATAATAATACAGAAAGAGCTACTGATACGAATAGAAATGTAGCAAATGAAAATAATACAAACACAGTAGTAACTAATACGAATGCTAATACATCAGCAACTAACACAAATGCTACTAATAGGAATGAAAATAATGCAACGACTTCTTCTGCTCCCACCAAGGTAATAAAGGTAGAGGGCTTAGAAGTAAAGAAAACAGATGCTTATTCGGATAGCAAACCCATTCCTATTGACGAAAAGATGCCAGATGGTTTAGTGTTTAAAGTACAAGTAGGTGCATTTAAAACAAGATTACCTAATAATACATTTAAAGGATTAGACCCAGTTGTTGCTCAAACAACACCTAATGGCTATATACGATATATGGCAGGAAATTTTGAGCAATATGCTAGTGCTAATGCTGTAAAAAATGATTTAAGAAATTTAGGATACTCTGATGCCTTTGTTGTAGCATACTTGAATGGCAAACGTATTACATTGAGCGAAGCTACAGCTCAAGCACAAGCTCAAGGGCAAGTGATCGAAATGGCTACTAACACAAGCGCTGGTATTACGCCTGATGCTAATATTCCTAGAAATACGGTTTCAAATACAACAACTAATATCACTACCTCTACACCAACTGATGTACAACCTGTTGAGGTAAATGGACAACTAGAGCAAATAAATGGTCTGCTTTATACTGTTCAAATTGGTGTATATTCTAAACAAGTTACACGAGCTCAGTTATTTAATTTAAAACCAATTTATACCGAGAAATTACCAAATGGCTTGTATCGTTATACAGCAGGTATTTACAATCAAACGAATAAACTTATTGAAGATAAACGCAAGGTAGTTGATTTAGGCGTGAAAGATGCCTTTGTATCTGCGTATTACAACGCAAAACGTGTTCCATTTACTGAGGCTCAAAAACTACAATCAGAAAATAATAATTTAAAGTTAGAACCAGAAAATCCGATTATTTTCCCTGGGGAAAATCCAGTTACTCCAACACAACCCATATCTAATATAACTACATCCAACACAACAACTGTGTCATCAAATCCATCAACCCAAGCCTTTAGTAATGGTGTTACAGAAGGACCAAAACCTACTGCTGATAATGGCGTAAAAGCTGATGAATCGGGTATTTCTTTTAAAGTTCAGATTGGCGCTTATAAAAATCAAGTGCCTAATGAGGTTGCCGCTAAATTTTTAAATATTAAAACTTGGCCAGTTAAAAATACAGTTATAAATGGCTTGTATATATACACCATTGGTAATTTTATAAATGCTTCGTATGCTAAAACATTAAAAGAAGAAGCAGTTTCGCTAGGCATTACCGATGCCTTTATAACCGTATTTAAAGACGGTAAAAAATTATATGGTGCCGAAGCTTCTCAATACTTGACGAAATAAAAAAAGCTGTATCTTTATATAACTATTTGGTTATACGTGGATATAACTTATAATTATCAATAAAAAAGTAATAAAATATGAAGGCAAACTTTTCAACGGATGTTGATGTCTTGTTAGAAGAAGAAGTTCTAACTAAAGAAAATGAAGAAAGTCATTTAGTTTTATTTAATGATGATGTGAATACATTTGAATGGGTAATTGAATGTCTGGTTCGCTATTGTCATCATGATATGATTCAAGCTGAACAATGTGCGCATATAGTGCATTTTAATGGTAAATGCTCTGTAAAAAAAGGCGATTTAAAGAAACTGAAACCAATTTGTGAAGTCCTTTTAGAAAAGGGGCTTACGGTAGAAATCAATTAGTTTTTTATTATTTTAACAAATCAACTTAAATAATTGTACAATAATTGACCTTATATTTATATTAACCTTTAAAAAAATAACCACATGAAAAAAATAATTGTATTAGCAGCATGTTTATTTGCAGTAACAACTGTAGTAAATGCTCAAGTAGCAACTAAAGCACAAGCAACGCCTACTCAACAACCAGCTAAAGAAAAATTAACTCCAGAACAAAGAGCGCAAAAAAACGTTGATAGATTAAATGAAATTGCTTCTTTATCTGAAGACCAAAAGTCTAAAGTTAAGGAATTAGCCTTAGCTCGTATTTCTAAAGTACATGACATCAGACAAAAATATAAAGGGCAAGCTGAAAGTAAAGAAATCATGCACAAAGAAGTAGAGGCGGCACAAGCCGAGTATCGTAAGAGTGTGAAAGCTATTTTGACTCCTGAACAATTAGAAAAAGTAAAAGCTAAAGCTAAGGAACAAAGAGCGGCTAAAGCAAATTCAAGAGCTGCTAATGCTTCAGACGATAACGTACTTGAAGTAAATGATTAATAGTTAATTCCTATAAATTAAATACGATAAAAAGAGGCGATCAGCCTCTTTTTTTATATTAACAATTTTACTCATTCTGTTAAAAATTAATTCTTAGCTCATTTTACTAAATCTGTACTTTTAAGGAATGGCTAAAACAACTGATACGAAAGAAACTCCTTTAATGAAGCAATATAATGAGGTAAAAGGAAAATACCCTGATGCCATATTATTGTTTAGAGTGGGGGATTTTTACGAAACATTTGGAGAAGATGCCATAAAAGCTTCGCAGGTATTAGGCATTACACTTACAAAGCGAGCAAATGGTTCGGCTTCACATATTGAGTTAGCTGGATTTCCACACCATAGTATTGATACCTATTTGCCAAAATTAGTGAGGGCGGGTTATCGGGTAGCGATTTGCGACCAACTCGAAGATCCTAAGTTGGTAAAGGGAATTGTGAAGCGTGGTGTTACAGAACTGGTAACTCCTGGTGTGAGTTTTAATGATAAAATTTTAGAACATAAGTCAAATAATTTTTTAGCAAGTATTCATCTTGATAAAGAACAAGCAGGGATTTCATTTTTAGATGTTTCTACGGGCGAGTTTTTGGTAGCCGAGGGAACTTTAACTTATATTGAAAAATTAATTCAAAGTTTTAAACCCAATGAAATTTTATTTGAAAAAAATAAACGCCAGCAATTAATCAATTTAATTGGTGAACGTTTTTATATTTTTGGGATAGACGATTGGGCTTTCACTAAAGATTTTGGTTACGAGGCACTTATAAAGCAATTTGGTACTAATAGTTTAAAAGGTTTTGGAGTGGAACATCTGCAACTCGCCATTATGAGTTGTGGTGCTATTTTACATTACTTAAGCGAAACCAAACATGATAAATTACAACATATTACATCAGTAAGCAGGGTAGAGGAAGATCAATACGTTTGGTTGGATAGGTTCACTATTCGTAATTTGGAAATTTTTGGAACGAGCCATGAAAATGGTAAATGTTTAATAGATGTTTTAGATGCCACTGTTACACCAATGGGGTCGCGCCTTTTAAAACGATGGTTAGCTCTTCCACTCAAACAACTCGAAGTGATAAATGAACGATTAGATACGGTTGAATATTTTTGTCAGCATACCGACTTGCACCACCAATTAAGCGAACAATTTAATGAAATAGGAGATTTAGAACGTTTAATTTCTAAAGTAGCTGCTGGTAGGGTAAATCCTAGAGAATTGGTGCAATTAAAGCGTTCATTATCCTATATCGAGAATTTTAAACAACAATTGTCTTCTTGCGCTAGTCATCCTCTGCAAAAAATTGCCGAACAAATTAACCCTTGTTTATTAATGCGTGATCGTTTGCAAAAAGAACTGAATGAGGAAGCTCCTGTTTTAGTTGCCAAAGGTAATGTTATTAATAGCGGCATTAATGCAGAGTTAGATGAACTAAGGAGCATTGCTTATAGCGGAAAAGATTATTTATTGCAAATTCAGCAACGAGAAATTGAACGTACAGGAATAACTTCACTAAAGGTGTCGTACAACAATGTGTTTGGATATTATTTAGAAGTAACCAATGCTCATAAAGATAAAGTACCTAATGATTGGATAAGAAAACAAACACTGACTAATGCAGAACGATATATTACACCTGAACTTAAAGTGTACGAAGAGAAGATTTTAGGAGCAGAAGATAAAATTTTGGTTTTAGAGCAGTCGCTATTTGAAGCATTAGTACGTGATTTAACAGACTTTATTATACCAATTCAATTAAATGCCTCATTAATTGCACGTTTAGATTGTTTATTAAATTTTGCAAAGTTGGCTCGCGAAAATCGATATGTGCGCCCTCAATTAAGTAATGAACATGTTATTCATATTATTGATGGGCGTCATCCAGTTATAGAAAAACAATTACCTATTGGCGAAGAGTATGTTAGTAATACCGTATATCTAGATAATGATACGCAACAAATTATGATGATTACAGGGCCTAATATGAGTGGTAAATCGGCTTTATTACGCCAAGTAGCATTAATTACCTTAATGGCTCAAATTGGGTGTTATGTTCCTGCCAAGAATGCCGAAATAGGAATTGTAGATAAAATTTTTACTCGGGTAGGCGCTAGTGATAATATCTCGTCGGGCGAATCTACTTTTATGGTAGAGATGAACGAAACTGCCAGTATTTTAAATAACTTAAGTGATAGGAGTTTAATATTACTTGATGAGATAGGACGTGGAACATCTACTTATGATGGTATTTCTATAGCTTGGGCAATAGCTGAGTTTATTCATGCGCAACCTAAAAATAGAGCAAAAACACTATTTGCCACACATTATCACGAGTTAAATGAAATGACCACTTATTTTCCACGAATTAAAAATTTTAATGTTTCGGTAAAAGAGATTAATAATAAAATTATTTTTTTACGTAAGTTGCAGGAAGGTGGAAGTGAGCATAGCTTTGGGATACATGTAGCCAAAATGGCTGGTATGCCCAAACAAGTGGTTGATAGAGCAAATGATATTTTAAAGAAGCTAGAGCGAGAACATGAACTAGAGCTAGCAGATACAGAAGGCGATGCAATTGAGCAACTGGTTCTTAAAACTAAGCCCACTAAATTTGCTAAGCAAGATGATTTTCAGTTAAGCATTTTTCAGTTAGACGATCCGATTTTACAACAAATACGCGAAGAGATTTTAAGTACAGAAATTAATACACTTACGCCTGTGGAAGCGTTAATGAAGTTAAATGAAATTAAGAAAATGATTACTGGAAAGGAATAGTAACGGAATCTAAAGTTTTTTTGAGTAACTTCATTTAATTATCTAAAAGAAACCTAATGCGGTATTAGTCTTTTTAGGGTGAATATTTGGGCATGGGTTATGCAATTTAATGGCTGGGCTTACTTTAATACATCCAGTTACGTAATTAAGGCCTAAATTTTTTCAAAAAAATTTTGCAAAAGTAAAAAAACCTATATCTTTGCACTCCCGATTGAAAGATTGGTTGTTCTTTTAGATAATTACAGGCGAAAGTAGCTCAGTTGGTAGAGCGTAACCTTGCCAAGGTTAAGGTCGCGGGTTCGAGACCCGTCTTTCGCTCAACAGATTAACTGTTACGCCCCGGTGGTGGAATTGGTAGACACGCAGGACTTAAAATCCTGTGGCGGCAACGCTGTACGGGTTCAAGTCCCGTCTGGGGTACAAAGCCTCTCAGAAATGAGGGGCTTTTTTTATTTTTACGGTTTTGTTTAACTATTCACATATACAACTACCTGTTACCGAAATTATATCGGAGTTTTTAGAGGCGCTCCAAACTCAACAAACGCTCATTGTTGTTGCACCTCCAGGTGCTGGAAAAAGTACAGTTCTACCTTTAGCGCTATTAAATCAAGCTTTTTTAAACAATAAAAAAATAATCATGCTTGAGCCTCGCCGTTTAGCTGCTAAAACCATTGCCAAACGTATGGCTGATTTATTAGGCGAGGAGCTTGGTAAAACAGTTGGTTATAGAGTAAGATTAGATACTTGTGTAAGTGCAGATACAAAAATTGAAGTGGTTACCGAAGGTATTTTAACGCGCATGTTACAACATGATAATGCTTTAGAGCAAGTAGGCGTAGTCTTATTTGATGAGTTTCATGAAAGAAATTTACAAGCCGATTTATCTTTAGCCTTGTGCAGAGAGGCACAGCAGGTGTTGCGTCCCGACTTACGAATTGTTATTATGTCGGCTACCTTAAATGTACCACAACTACAACAAAAACTATCGGCACCTGTTATTGAAAGTAAAGGTAAACAATATCCGGTTGAGCTTATTTACACCAACGATGCTGATGAGTTTTTATTACCCGAATTAGCTGCTCAGATGGTGTTGCGTGCTATTCAAGAACAAGCAGGCGATGTGTTAGTTTTTTTACCAGGTGAAGCAGAAATAAAAAAATGCGAACTGATTTTACAAACACAAATTTCTGATGTAAGTATTCATCCTTTGTATGGCATTTTACCTTATAAAGAACAATATGCAGCCTTAGTTCCAAATAAATTCGGAAAACGTAAAGTGGTTTTAGCTACATCTATTGCCGAAACCTCGTTAACTATTGAAGGTGTAAGAGTGGTAATAGACACTGGTTTTACTCGTCGCTCACGATTTGATAATGCTTCTGGTTTATCAAAATTAGAAACAATAAGGGTTTCAAAAGATGCCGCCGACCAACGTGCAGGACGTGCAGGACGATTAGAAGCAGGTGTTTGCTATAGAATGTGGTCTTTAGCGACACACGAACGATTAGCCGAACAGCGTGTACCCGAAATAATGGAAGCTGATTTATGTAGCTTGGTTTTAGAGTTAAGCAAATGGGGAACAGACGATATTTATTCATTTTGTTGGCTTTCACCACCACCTAAAGCTTCTGTTCAACAGGCTTATGAAATATTGCATCAAATTTCGGCTATAGAAAATTATAAATTAACCGAACACGGAAAACAAATTCATCAGTTAGCTTGTCATCCTCGAATAGCACACATGCTATTAATGGCTGATACTACTTTATTAAAACAATTAGCTTGTGATATTGCGGGCATTTTAGAAGAACGAGATTTTTTACCAAAGGAAACCGGAGCCGATTTGAATATAAGAATTGAAACCTTGAGAAGAGCTAGAACTCAAAATACATTCAGTAATAAATTAAAACGGATTGATAAAAACGCTGCTAGTTATCGTAAACTATTAAATATACCAGAAGATAATAGTGTGGTAGATGCTTACGATACAGGTTTACTTTTAGCTTATGCTTTTCCTGAAAGAATTGCATCGGCAAAACCAGGTAATAATGCGCAATTCCAACTCTCTAATGGGAAGATAGCAGCCATTGGTCATCAAGATAGCCTTGCACACGAATCGTGGTTGGCGGTAGCAAATATGAATTTACGAGATGGCTTAGGCAAAATATTTTTGGCAGCACCTCTTAATCCCAAAGATTTAATTCATTTAGTAAAAGAAACGCAAACAATTTACTGGGACACGCATAAAGGTGGCTTAATATGCGCCAATGAATTAAAAATTGGAAACATCGTTTTGCAATCAAAGCCATTACAACATCCTGATAAATCACGCATGGTTCAAGCAATTATTAAAGCCATTCAAACAGAGGCAGATATGTTGCTTCATTTTGACGAATCATTTTATCAGTTACAAAACCGAATTAATAGTTTGAGAATTTGGAATAAAGATGACACTTTTCCAAATGTTGAGAAAGATGTTTTAATTAAACAGGCATACGAGTGGTTAGCTCCGTTTTTAAACGATATAAGATATAATGAAGATTTAAAAAAGATTAATCTTTCGGCTTGTCTTTTACATTCCTTAACTTGGGAACAACAGCAACAGCTCGAACAGTTGGTTCCAGAAAGAATAGAAGTGCCAAGTGGTTCTAAAATTAAGATTAAGTATTTTTTTAATGGTGATAGCCCAGTAATTGCTGTACGATTACAAGAAGTGTTTGGATGGTTAAATACACCATTACTTAATAATGGAAAAATAAAAACGCTTTTACATTTGTTATCGCCAGGGTACAAACCTGTACAAGTAACGAATGACTTAAATAGTTTTTGGAATCATACTTACTTTGAAGTACGAAAAGAATTACAACGCCGTTATCCAAAACACGCTTGGCCTGAACAACCATTACAAGCTAAAGCCGTATTAAAAGGAAAAAATCATCAACATTAAATAAAATTTTTAAGAAATTTGTAATAATAAAACGTACTTTTCTGAATGAAAGGATTAGGTCATAGGATTAAAGATTTTGCATATTTATATTTTAAAGAATATGAGAGACAACTGGAATTAGGTAAACTGACTTTTAATAATAATGATTATGATAGCGATGAAAGGTTTGTATTTTATTTACTTGATAAAATTGTAGAAACATTTTCTGCTACTGCAGAACTTTTTATCTTATCTGAACAAGAGAATCTTTCATATTTAAGAAATTCAAACTATGTGTTATTAAGGAGTTGTTTATACGATTGTATAATCATCCTTTGGATTTTCTCCCCTTCTAACAAGGATAAACTATGCGTTAACAGCATTCGAGAAAGAATTACGATTTTAAGAAAAGATCATTTAAAATATCATCTGGCTTATTTAAGGAGAATGCAGAGTCTAGGTTTATTAACGACTAAAGAAAGAAATTCTGAAATAAATATCTTAAATAAGCATTATAGTCATCTAATCAATAAAGACATAGACTCAAATTTAGAATACAAGACCGAAAAATCTTTTTCTGTTTTGGAAATATTATCTGAGAGTAATAAAAGTAATCCTATCCTAGTAGAAGCTTACAAAATTTATAATTTGTATTCAAAGATTGAACATACAGGAGAATTTACGCGTATGATACTTGAAACTACATATAAAGGAGTACAAAACCCTATGGATGATTTTCTTATAAATTCTGTTAATATAATTCATAAGGTTATTAAATTAATTACTCCGCTTTATTTAAAGGACGAGACATTTAAAGCTAATTTTGAAGAGTTTGTAATTATAGATAAAGAGATGCTTGGTGATAATTCATGAGATGAACAAATTATTTAATTTAGGTAAAACCTACAAGTTTAATTCTCGGTTTAAATTTCATTTAAGAATAGGAAATTTGGTTTATACTACAATGTTCGTGGGCTTTATAATGAGAAATCATACATTTATTCATTAAATTTACACAGCGCAAGAGAAAGAAATGTTGTTAAACTCTATAAAACTTATTGATGAAATCTTAAACTATATAAAAATTTAGTTATGGAAACAGAGGTGATAGAAGAAACAGAGGTAAAAACCTTAGAGAGTGAAGAACGACAAACTATTGTGCATTGCATGTGTCCTGCCGCCGAAGATAGCGCCTACCGTATTTGGCCCAGCACATTCTTAATAGAGCATGGCACTAATAAAAAAGTACGATTAATAACGGCTTTTAATATTTCATTTGCGCCCCAATGGACATTAAATGATGGCAAAGGTTTTACTTTAATTTTTGCTGGGTTAAGCAAATCTTGTCGATCATTTGATTTAGTAGAAGAAATTCCTCAAGCTGGTGGCTTTGAAGTTTATAATATTCCACGTAACGAGATGGATGTGTATCACGTTAAGTTTTAATAGTTACTAAGCTGCCAATTTTAGTGTGTGCTTTAAATCAAATTCTTTTAGAACGCTAAATTTACTGGCTGTGCCATACTCAATGGTTCGTTGTAAAACACTAATTTGATAACAATTAAACTGATCTTTTATGCTTCTGTTTTTAAAAAGCGAGGCTATTTTATCAAATTTATGTCGAGGGATGGTGCGTGCAATGGTAAGATGCGGAATAAACGTACGCACTTTTAATCCTAATAATTGATGCAAGTCGTGATAAAGCTGATTTAATGAATCTGTTTTATGAACATGAGCATAAAGTGTATTGGATACGTTACCATGTTCAAAATGCGCAAAGCCATCTATTTGTATTTCAAAATTGGAATTTCTATCTAATAATTGTTGAACGGCTGTAATGAAATTTTGATTCACAGGTCGCATGGTATGAAACGACATTAAGGTAATATTGGGCGTAGCAAACACGTTATAATCACTTAAACCTATTAATTTATGTAACCTTAGCTTTAGTTGCTTAATTGACTGTGAAAGGGTAGGTGGTAAATTAATCACAAAAAAATACTGATACACGGTATTAAGCTGATTACTTTCTTGAGTACTTGTGTTGCTTGCTGGAAATAGCGATAACTGCGCTGTTCCTTGTGTTGAATTAAGTTGTGCTGTATTCATGGCTATAATTATTAACAAAATCTTGTTACAAAATTACTATAAATACAAACGGTAACTTGCTATAATTTGTAGCAAGTTGCTTTTTAACAAAAAAATAGGCTGACTTAACTTAAGCCAGCCTATTTTAGTAAAGTAAAGAATCTTTAGTTTCTAAACACAATTTGGTTTTCAAACATATCTACAATAATTTCTTTATCCTTATTAACCTTATCGGCCAATATTTGTTTAGATAACTCATTCAGAATTTGTTTTTGTAAGGTACGTTTTACAGGACGAGCCCCAAAGTGTGGATCGTAACCCAATTGAGCCAACCAATCAATCGCCTCCTCGGTAGCGCTTATTTTAATATGTTGTTCTTCTAATCGTTTGGCAATGCTCATAAACTGTAATCGAACAATATTAGTTACATCTTCGCGCGATAGAGGTTCAAACATAATGACTTCATCTATTCTGTTTAAAAACTCTGGGCGGATGGTTTTCTTTAATAATTCAAATACCTCGTTTTTAGTTTTAGATAACACTTGTTCTTTATTGCCCTCATTCATGTCATCAAAGTTTTCTTGTATAAGATGCGAGCCAATATTACTTGTCATAATAATAATGGTGTTTTTAAAATTCACCGTTCTACCTTTGTTATCGGTTAATCGCCCATCATCTAACACCTGAAGTAAAATATTAAAAACATCGGGGTGTGCTTTTTCTATTTCATCTAATAAAATAACACTATATGGTCGGCGACGCACAGCCTCGGTTAATTGTCCTCCCTCATCAAAACCTACATAACCCGGAGGCGCACCAATTAAGCGACTTACAGCATGACGCTCTTGATACTCACTCATATCAATACGAGTCATTGCATTTTCGTTGTTAAACAAATAATCGGCTAATGCTTTAGCTAACTCGGTTTTACCAACGCCAGTAGTTCCTAAAAATATAAACGAACCAATTGGTTTTTTAGCATCTTGTAATCCCGAACGGCTTCTTCTTACGGCATCAGAAATGGCCTCGATAGCTGCGTGTTGCCCTACTACACGTTTGTGTAATTCATCTTCTAAGTACAACAATTTTTCTTTTTCACTTTGTACCATTTTTGATACTGGAATACCAGTCCAGGCACTAATAACATCGGCAATATCTTCGCTATCTACTTCTTCTTTTACTAATTGCGAGCCACTTTCTTTCGCCTCGGTAAGCTTAGCTTCTAACTCTTTTAATTTTGCTTCTGCCTCTTGAACTCTACCATAACGTATCTCGGCTACTTTTCCAAAATCGCCTTGTTTTTCGTAGTTTGATGCTTGCAATTTTAAATCTTCAATTTGTAATTTTATTTTTTGAACACCTTCAATTGCTTCTTTTTCACTTTGCCATTTAGCTTTTAATGCCGAACGTTTATCATTAAGCTCTGCTAATTCTTTATTTAGTTCAGTAACTTTTGAGTCCTCGCCCTCACGTTTCATAGCCTCGCGCTCAATTTCAAGTTGCATAATTTTACGTTCTACTTCATCAAGTTCAATAGGCATCGAGTTAATTTGCATTCTTAATTTAGAGGCGGCTTCATCCATTAAGTCAATGGCTTTATCGGGTAAAAAACGATCGCTAATGTATCGAGTGGAAAGCTCTACAGAGGCAATAATGGCTTCGTCTTTTATACGCACTTTGTGGTGTGTTTCATATTTTTCTTTTATACCACGCAAAATAGAAATTGCATCTTCTTCGCTTGGTTCATCTACCATTACCTTTTGAAAACGACGTTCAAGAGCTTTATCTTTCTCAAAATATTTTTGATACTCATTAAGTGTGGTGGCTCCAATGGCTCTTAACTCGCCACGAGCTAAAGCGGGTTTTAAAATATTAGCCGCATCCATTGCGCCCTCGCCACCACCGCCAGCACCTACTAAGGTATGTATCTCATCAATAAATAAAATAATCTCTCCATCCGAATTGATTACTTCTTTTACAACCGATTTTAAACGTTCCTCAAATTCGCCTTTGTATTTAGCGCCAGCAATTAACGCACCCATATCTAAAGAGTACACTTGTTTTGATTTTAGATTTTCGGGTACATCACCAGCAATGATACGATGTGCTAAACCTTCGGCAATGGCGGTTTTACCAACTCCTGGCTCACCCACTAAAATAGGATTGTTTTTAGTTCGGCGAGATAAAATTTGCAGTACTCTTCGTATCTCATCGTCACGCCCAATAACTGGGTCGAGTTTTCCGTTTCGGGCTTGCGTGTTTAAGTTAATGGCATATTTATTAAGTGAGTTATAGGTTTCCTCAGCCGATTGACTGGTAACGGTAGAGCCTTTACGCAATTCAGCAATAGCCAATTTTAATTCTTTTTCTTTGATATGGTTATCTTTCATTAATTGCGCTACTTGATCGCCACTAGCTAAAATACCTAACAAAAGATGCTCGATAGAAACATACTCATCTTTAAATTCTTTTAAATAATTAGTAGCCTTTGCAATGGTTTGGTTAGCCGCATTAGACAAGTACGGTTGTCCGCCACTTACTTTGGGATAAGAATTTAAAATGGCATCAATAGTTTTTGAAAATACCGATTGATTAACGCCTAGTTTTTTTAGTACAAAAGGGGTAACGTTTTCATCTACCTCAAGAATAGCTTTGAGGATATGACCGTTTTCTATGGCTTGATTGCCATTTGCTGTTGCAAGAGTGATAGCTTGTTGGATAGCCTCTTGCGATTTAATAGTGAAGTTATTTAAGTTCATATTGATATTGTTTTTTTGGTTTAAGTTTGAAACTGTTTTTTTACAAAACTTTCAATTACAATAAGCTATCCTCAAGGAATGTTCCAGTTAATTTTTTATGAAATAAAGTCGCGAAACCGCATTGCAATGCGCCTTTTTGGCGGATTAGCTCATTTTTTTATGACGAGATTTCAGATAGGTTATCGTTTTTTGAAATCAAACTTTTGGGATATGATAACCTGCTTTTTCTGCGGGGTAAGCATTAAAAGTACCTATTGCTTTGGCGATGGTGCAGTTTCTTTTTTCGCAAATAATATCGCCACTCACTACTAGTAAACGTTTGCCTTGTTGCTCCACTTTACCTATTCCTTTTAATTCATCTCCCTCGAAAGCGGCATTTAAAAAATTAATTTTAAACTCAACTGTCGAAACAATTTGCTGATGCTGTTGAGTAGCCGATAAGGCAGTAACACCAAGCAAACCATCCATTAACCCAGCAATAACCCCACCGTGTGCCGCTTGTGGTGTTGCTAAATGATTGGCATTTATCGTTAAAAAATAATGTACTAAGCCTGGTTCAATAACTTTAAATTCCATGCCTAAGTATTTACCATATTGGTTGTGTGTATTGTATTGTTCAATTAAGTTCATAGTTATACGTGGCTTAGGTGTGCTTAACTGCTTGTATAAGCTAAAATATACTTTTTAAAAATGTTGCGCAAACTATTTTGCTATTCTTTTATCCCAGATAATGTATTAGAAATTAGTAATGAGAGTTAAAAGCCTAATAAAATATGAACTTTTACGAATGAAGCGTAGCCACTGCTACGGTGATTGAGAAAAAGTTGCGAAGCTTCATATTTTGCAGGGCTTTTAGCTCGTAAT